>NZ_JBHFFP010000025.1:0-18221 GCF_042611105.1 Neorhizobium fuzhouense
GGCGTCTGTCAGTACAAAACGATCCATCCAAAGTGTGAATCACATTCGCGCTGATTTGTGAATCCCCACAACCCCTAGAAAGGGTTGATCTTTTTGGCGTCGGCAAGGTCCTGGACCGTTTTTGACCTGCCCACTCCAGAAGTGCCTTCCAGCGATCAGTGTGAGCGAGCGCCTTGACCATGGTGGTCCCGTCGCGCGGGCGCGGTTGCGCCCAGATATTCGCGCCGTCAGTGCGGCGACTAACTGGGATGAGGACGCCAAGGGCAACGTGTTCAGCGTGCCTTGGAGCGGGCCTGTTTCACCGGGTTTGGGGATCTGCAGGAGCGCCATGTATTCCGGCTGTTCGCGACGGCGAGATCCTGGCGAGTCCCTCGTCGTCGGCGAGCGGGAATATTGTTACGTGCTCGAGCCAAGCACGGCTGTCACGGTCCGTTGCGAGGATATGTTGATCCTCCGGGGAAGAACGCGATCAGGTGGGAGCCTAACACTCACACCTTCTGAAAGATGTTTCTGCCTCGCCGTCCGGTCTCAATCGTTGCAATGAGTTTCGCGAGATCACTGTCGAAGTCCAGGTTGTCATCTGTGGCCATTGCAGGCCAATTTAGTGAAACGCCTGCACGAAGTGGCGAATTCCGTAAATCCTTGGCTGGACGGCAACCTGATCCTCAGCGAGACCGGATCGGGATCGACCCGCCTGGCCGATGTCTATCAAGTCGCAGCCTCGGTGGCCCGACCTGATCTAATCTGACAGGCGCGGACGCTACCGGCTGCCCGTGGCAAGCGGCACCCGATGTCCGATCTTCCGTCCTTAAGCCGACATCGCTCACCTATCCCCCTGCTATACCCCTAGCGTGGGAACACCATCAAATTGTTGATGACATTAGCTATCCATGCTTCATAGGCTAGAGAAGCAGGACTGTTTGACCATGGTAGGCGAATCTTGGCTTGATGACGATCAGTGGGCGGTGATCTCGCCTCTGCTTTTAATCAGCCCAGCGCTCATCGTTCCGGCGACCGCCGGGTTATCAGTTGGATCATCCACGTCTTGCGATCCGGTTCCGCTGGCAGAATTGTTCATCCTGCTCGGTCCTTCGACAACAGTCTATAGTCGCTTTCATCGCCGGTCTGCGAAAGAATATGGTGCGACTGTTTGAGGCTCTGGTACAAACGACCGGCCCGGGCATCCATATGATCGATAGCACCACCGCAAAATCACACCGCTGTTCCGCTGGCGGAAAAGAGGGCGGATGCCGAAGCGATCGGTCGATCGAGAGGCGGCAGATCGACAAAAATCCATGCGGTTGTCGACGGCTGCAGCCGTCCGGTCGCGTTGCGAATAACGCCTCGGCACGCGGTGGTGCACCTATTGCCATCCCACTCTTTGGACATCTGCCGCCAACACGTCTCTGCGCCGCAGATACGGCTTACCACAGCGCTCCCTTGCGCAGCTTCCTGACAACACGCCGAATGGAACAGTCATCCCCAACATCCCACCGAAGGGGAAAAGACCGTTCGAACCGATCGCCTACCGAATACGCAATATCATCTAGCGAACATTCTGCCGTCTCAAGGACTGGGGATACGACAAGCTTATGACAAACTTCACAGCAACTGCTAAATCGCAGCTATCGTCACAGGGTGAATCAATTGAGGCTTGAGCCTAGTGCAGTGCGTTCACAGGTGGGCAAATTCGCCGTTTGGCTGCTCATGCAAATAACTGCACGTTAGAGGTACGAAACAGCATGGACGATTGTGGCTTACGACCTGCGCGTCAGCCGCGCCCTCGTGGCAAGCAAGATAGAGCGCTCTATCACCAGATAGAACAGGATACCAAAAGAAACCGCAATGATTGTCACGAAAAGGAAGGCCGCCCAATGTGGGATTATCCCTCGCAGCGCAAACGGCGCGACGATCTTCGCAGTGGCCGAGATCGCTAGGAAGTGAACGAGATAGATGGAGTACGAGGCATCGCCGAGCCAAATGATGACCGGCCCCGCACGCAACGCGCCCAGACGCTCAGCCTGAACCATGCCTGTCAGCATGGCGGCGCTGGCTACGCCGTAGACGAGCAGCACCGCTGTGTGTTCGCCGCCCTCAATGGAGACATCGACCAACCAGCACAGGGCAAATAGCGCGATTCCACTACCGAGCAGGCCGAGCGACGAGATTTTGCTCATCTGCGTCTTCATGTAGCACCAGGCCGATATCATGCCGAACAGAAACAACGTGTTGTACGGCGAGACGACAACGGCCAGCGGATCGTGGCGGTCGATGTTGACAAGGACATAAGGCAGAGCAGCCCAGACGGCCAGCAGCGCGAGGCCGAGCCACGGTCGCAGGATCGCAATTAGGAAGAGCAGATAGAAGAGAATCTCATGCCGCAACGTCCATTCCACAGCCAGTAGCGGCTCGCTCAGGCGCAAAGGAAAGGCCGTGACCGCAAAAAGTATATCCAAGACGCTGACAGGCGCGGTCCTCATCAGCACCATCAGGGCGACCGACAGAGCCAGAGCCGCCCAAAGCGGCGGATAAATCCGCGATAGCCGGCGAACAAGAAAATGAGGGACGGCCTCCGGCACACCAAGGTCGCGCCAGTGGACTGTCGTGATAATAAAACCACTGAGTACGAAGAAAAAGTTGACCCCGAATTGCATGGCGGCCGCAGCTGGGAAAGTCGATGTTCCCAAGTATTTGTCTAGCTGCAGCACCATTTCAGTGTGGAAAAGCACCACAGCGAGAGCCGCGAGTGCCCGGCCTGCTTGGACCGTCGTTAGAGACATTGTAAAACCTCCACGGAATCCAATTCCGATAAACTAAATCCGCGGTTCCCCGCGTCGATACGTCGAACGGCACCACATATAGTTACCGGAAAGCCGGCGTGACAAAAAAAAAATGCTATCATCCGGCGTGTTTGCCTCTCGAAAGGCTATGCGCTAAAGCGCCTTACCGGTCAACTGCCGCAGCGCGGCCAGGCGCGTTGCGGCATCGGGGCAGGGGGCGAGCGTGCGGTCGAACTCATAGACCTTGGCGCCGACCAGGAATCGATACCAGAAGCCCTGAAGAAAATGATAGACAAGCCCGGGCCTGCCATCGAGAAAGCCGAACTGAAAGAAGTAGCGGTAGAGGAAATAGCCCAGCGGGCCGAGCCAGAACGGCAAACGGTTATAGACCCGCTCCTTGATCCAGCGCTTGACCGCCGCCTGCACGGACGTCCCCTCGCTCGACAAGTCCTCGTCGCGGCTGAAGAGGCCATAGCGCTGGTTCAGCACGTCGATCGCCTCTCGCGTGGCGTAGTCGTCGTGCTTGCGGATGAAGTAGCTGAGATTGCCGAGATTGTGGTCGGCGAAGCCGCCGTCGAGCGTGATCGTCTCGCCGCCCCAGACGATGATGTGCTCATCCATCCAGCGGTTCTCGATGCGCCCCTGGCCGGCGCGCCAGATGCGCAGCAGGTTGAGCGGATAGCGACCGCCGTGCTTGATCCAGCGGTCGAAGACGATGTGCTTGCGTTTCAGGTTGATGCCGGCGACGTTGCTGCCGAGAGTCGGCAGCACGCGGATGATCTCCGCCGCGAGGTCGGGCTCGATGACCTCGTCGGCGTCGAGACGCATCACCCACGGCGTCGTGATCTGCGCGTTGTCGAGCGCCCATTGGAACTGCGTCGCGTAGTTGACGAAGCGGTTCTCCAGCACATCGATGCCGTGAGCCCGGGCGATCTCCAAGGTGCGGTCGGTGGAGAACGAGTCGACGACGACAACACGGCTCGCGAACGGCGCGATGGCGGCGAGGCACCGCGCGAGATGCTTGTCCTCATTGAAGGTCAGGATAATGACCGTGACGCCAGTCAAAGCTTCGGCTCCTCAGTTACAATCGGGGATTCTGAAATACGTCTTGCTCGCAGCACCTGGGCGGGATTGCCCGCCGCGACCTGGCCGGCGGCGAGGTCGCGGAACAGCACGCCGCGCGCGCCGAGCACCGCGTGGTCGCCGATCGTCACGCCGGGCCCCACGAAGGCCTGCGCCGCGACCCATGCCCCGTCGCCGAGACGGATTGGCTTGACGATGAGCTGAAAGTCGGGGTCATCGATATCGTGCGTGCCGGCGCACAGATACGCGCCTTGCGACGCGAGCGCATGCCGTCCGAGGGAAATCGGCGCCATACAATAGCAGTTCACCTGCGGACCGAGGCAGGAATGGTCGTCCATCGTCAGATTGGGTGGGTACCAGACGCGAGCGCTGCCATACACCTTGGCGGTCGGCGCGATCCGCGCGCCGAACAGGCGCAGCAGCAGGCGACGCCAGCCGTGCAGCGGCGGCGGCGTCCACGCCGCGAGCAAGGCCCAACAGACGGCCCACGCCGCGCGCGTGAGGCGGTGATCGAGCGCGAAGCTCGGACCGCCAGATTTCGATCCCGCCGTTCCGGCGTCGAGAGGAGCGGTCACGACGTCGCCTCCTTCAGGGCGAGATTGATGTTGGCCGCCGCGCGGCTGATCTCGAAGTGCGCCAGAAATCCCCCGCGCGCCGCGACGCCCATGGCGGCGCGCCGATCGGTCGGCAGCGCCAGGAAGTTGGTCAGCAGCCGCGTCACGCCCTCGATGGTATCGCTCTCGGCGAGGCCGCCGCCACAGGCGACCACCTCACGCCAAATGTTGACTTTCTCGGTGAGCAGCACCGGCTTCTCCGCCGCCATCGCCTCGGCGACGACGACGCCGAAATTCTCCTGGTGCGATGGAAGCACGAAGGCTTCGCAACCGCGAAATGCCCCCCATTTGGTATCGCCGATCAGCATCCCCGGCCAGTGGATCCGGTCGGCGACGCCGAGCGCCCGCGCCCGCGCCTCGAGCTCCTGGCGCCAGCTCATCTGATCGGGGCCGGCGATGACGAGGTCCAGGTCCGGGTGCTCGGCGGCGATGCGGCCGAAGGCCTCGACGAGCAGGTCGCAGCCCTTCTTGGGATGGATCCGGCTGAGGAACAGCAGATAGCGCTTACCGTTCAAGGCCGGCACGGCGGCGCGAAACGCCGCCTCCTGCGCTCCGGCGTCACCGGGAATGTCCGCAGTGCCAAATCCGACAACGCGCTCACGGACCCGGTAGGGCGCGAAGGCGTCGCGCGACACGATCTTCTCCTCTTCCGTCGTGAACAGCACCGCGCGGGCGTTGTTCAGCAAGGGACCCTCCGAGAACAACCAGAACAGCTGCTTCAGCATCGCCTTGAGCGGATAGGTGCGCTTGAACCACGGGTCGAGCATGCCGTGCGTGAATACTACATAGGGCACACCGCTGCCCACGAGAGCCCGCCGCGCGCCGAAGGTCGCGTAGTTCCACAAGCCATCGACCACCACGATGTCGTAGTTGCGCGCGTTCGCCTTCAGCCACGGCACGAACTTCGGCTGATAGCCATAGCGTCGCCACGGCAACCGGCGCCGCCAGCCCGTGTCCTCCTGTCCCTCGCCGAGCGCGTGCGTCAGCACCGGGGAGGTGCGGACCGCCTCGGACGCCGGCGCGTCCAGGCTCGCGATGTGGGTCGTGAACGCCTTCGGATCGCGCGTTGCCGCGGCCTGAAACACGCCCTCAATCGGGCCGCCGCCCTTTCGATCCACTGTGGAGATAACATGAAGAATGGCGAAAGGCCGCCTCTCAGACTGCATTCGGACCAACCCCGAGGTGAACTCCACCCAATCGCTCGCCATTGCGCCTCAGAACGATGCGGCGCCGTAAGCGGCTCCGTCGCGCGCAGGGAGCTCATAGTGCGCGCGCCGGTCATTCATTTGTCTGCGCTCAGCGCCGCGGCAAGGCCGCTCGAGGCGCGGTCGCCGCGGAAGGAGCGCAGTTCGTACGCCTTCATGTCGAGGTCGAAAGACTCGCCCGACTGGAGCACGGCCTCGCCGCTCGCCAAGCTGCGGACGACCCCGGCATCCGGCGCGCGGACGACGACCTTCGCCGGCTTTGGCGAGAGGTTGAGGACGTAGAACATCTCGCCGTCCTTGCGCAGCACCAGGACGTCCGAGCCGGTGTTGACGCGGTCGAACGGGGTGCGCGGGAGCGCCGCGAACTCGCGCGAAAATTCCTTCAGCCCGTCGCCCGAGAAGATATAGGCGTTGCCGCCGTCGCCCACGGTATAGACGTCGAAAAGGCCGACCAGCTCGGCATAGCGGGCCAGCATCAGCCGGCCGGCCGGCTCGGAGGCCGAGGTGACCCATGGCTCGCGCTTGCTCGGCGGCCAGCTGATCTGCTCGTTGCGCATGAACAGCGCGGCGGGAACGCCGAGATACTCCATCGTCTTCAAGGTTCTCGGCCGCTGTCCCTCCGCCGTGATGTCGCTGAGGACGCCGGGAGCTAAGCTGCCGGTGCGGTGCTCCTGGCGCCACTCGGGTTCAATGAAACGCGCGCCATAGCGGTAGCGGCCGTCGAGGATCTCCAAGCCCTTGATATCGCGCAGCATCCACGGGTCGAGGCCGCGCTCGCGCAGCCCCTGCCGGTCCGGCTCCTTCTCGCCGTGCTCGACCAGGGCGGACAGGTTCAGGCGGACGACGAGATCGGGTCGGGCGGCCTGGACGGTGGCCACGATGTCCGCCAGCACGTCGCGGATCTGCCGGCAGCGCCAGTCGATCCAGGCTTCGCGCTGGGGGCCGGTGAGGAACCGGTAGCGCGCTGTCAGGGCGTTCGGCGTATCGGAGTCGATATCCAGGTTGGCGGGTGGCGTGATCTTCGCCGCGGCGAGGAAGCGCCGCACGGTGACGGCCTCATAGCCCCAATCGAGCGAGTCGAAGTTGTTGAGGGTGGCGTCGATCCACTGTGACACGCGTAGCTGGATCCCGCCGAAGGCCGGGGAGCTGGCGTAGCGCGTCGCCAACTCACCGATTATCTCGCGGTACCATCGACGCACTTCCGGCGCCAGAGGATTGAAGTGCGGCGGACGACGAACCTCGCCCTTGGAATCGTAGAGGCCAGACTGGTTCCTGCCCGACAGCAGCATCAGGCGGTCGAACTCCTCGGGTGTCCGCGGCGGCCAGAGCAGTTCGTCGGCGCGCGGGTGCAGCTCGGGGACCACTTTCATGCCATAGCGCTGCGCGCCGAGCAGGAAGGCGCCGAGAACATCCTGGCGCTGGTTGTTGAACTGAAGATTGAACTTGGAGGGGTACAGCTCCGCACCGTACACCAGCACGGACGGGGAGACCGTCGTGGCGCCCATATGGCGCGCCAGACGGAGGTAGCGGTCGACGGTCGCGTGGACGGCGTCGGGATCGCTTTGCGTGCCAACCAGCGCGCTGAAGTTCGATCCCTCTTCGTACCATGCGATCAATTCGCGTCCGTCGGTTGGCGACGTCTGTGGCGCGGGGGTATCCTTCAGGTCCACTGCATAGATGCGCACGCTTGCGATCGCCGCCTTGCGCCCGTCATAGCTGTTGAAGACCAGCAGCCGGGCATCGGCACTCGACGGCCAGAAGATCACATCGCGCTGCTGCATCGTGCCGGACACGGGCCACGGTCCGCCGGTCTCCATGCCCACCGCGGCTGGATACATCGAAGGCCCGGAATCGCGGATGGCGGCGAGAAACACCCGTTCGGCGTCATCCGGATAGGTGATCACGGCCTGATAGGCGCGCCCCGGCGTCAACCCGGTGACGCGATACGCGAACCAGGCCGGCAGAATGGTCTTGTCGCTGCCGCGCAGATAAGAGTAAGCGCCACGGTCGGCGCTCTCGCGATAGGTACCCGCCGGTCCGGTCGTGACGGTGGTGGCGCCGGAGACGAAGTCCGGTTCGCGAGTGGTCGCATCGATCTCGGCGACCAGATCGCCGCGCACAAACTCCGGTTCGGCGCGCCGGGTGTCGAAGACGCTGTAGCGGAAGATGTCCTGCAGCGCGGCGTTCGACCGGCCGCCGACCATCACCACAGTCGCCGCGACGTCGCCGGCGCGGTCGCACGGCACGGGAACGTCGATCCGCACCGGGCTTGGCCCGGCCGGCACCGGCACATTGCGGCGTTCCAGGAATACACCGTCCAGGCGAAACAGCACGGACAACGCCGCAGCCCGGCCGGTCCCGCCCGTCTCGACGCGGATCGGGGCGCATTGGCCGAGCGCCGCGGACGGCCGTTCCTCGTGATTGAGGATGCGGAACGCCCCCGGCTGTCCCTCGTCCATCGGAAGGACTTGGATCGCGCTGACGTCTGGGATGCCGGTCCAATGGTTCGTGATGAGGCGCAGCCGGTGCTGCCCGGCCGTCAGATAGACCCAATCGCCGGGCCGCATCGGTCCGGTGACGGCCATGCGATCCGGCGGCGGCGGCGGGGCGTCGATGTCGAGCTCGACTTTGGCCACATTGGGCTTGGCCGTCACCGCCAGCCGGCGCCAGCGCGCGGCCGGCACATTGAAGGTGAACTCGAACCAGCCCGGCTGAAAACCGGCAAGGCCCGTCGCACCGGCGGTCGGAATGTTGGGCTGGCGGCGCTTTCCGTCGGCCGCAAGCCAATAGGACGACGGCCGCGTCGGATCGATGCTGAGCACGCTCCCCTGCTGGGCGGTCGCGGCGCCAAAGGGGCTTGCGACGCCGAGCAATGCGGCGGCGAGGCTGGCGAGAGGCGCCAGACGCACACGTCGCCACCGCGCGGCGAGGTAGAGCTGACTGTGCATCCGTTACCCTCCGTCTCTGTTCTCGCGATCGATCGCCGCCGTCGATCCGCACCGTCCAGTGCGCCGGGGCATTCTATGCATCAAGCGGGACGATGTTACGGCGCCGGTGCGTCGATGGCGACGCCGGTCAACGTCGCGATGGCGCGGGCAAACTGCTGCACATCGCCGCCGGCGGCCGACGCCGCTGCGGCCTCGGCCATGGCGCGCCACTGCGTCTCGTCCTCGGCGACCTGGCGCATGAAGAACGCCAATCCCACAGTATTGTCGGGCTCCACGATGAAGCCGTTGACCGCCGAGCGCACGAGCAGATCGCGCGCGCCGCAATTGTCGGACAGGATGACCGGCAGCCCCATCGCCTGCGCCTCGGGCACGACATTGCCGAACTGCTCTTCGAGGCTCGGCAGCAGCAGTGCCAGGCCGTTGGCGAGATGCCGGGCGATCGCCTCCGTCTGCACGAAGCCGGTGAATGTGACGAAGGGCGCGATTCCGAGCCGCTCGGCCTGCGCGCGCAGCGCCGCCTCTTCAGGACCCGAGCCGCACAGAAGCAGATCGCGCGCCGGCGCCGTCGTCGTGTCGCGGTAGTGGCGGTACGCGTCGAGCAGCCGCGCGAGATTCTTCTTCGGCACGAGCCGGGCGACACAGAGAAAGCGACGCTCCGCGAACGGCGTACCATCCGGCGCGACCGGCCTCCCGGCCAGCCGGCGAATGCGGTCGATCGACACGGTATTGTATTCGCCGGCCACCTGCTCGGCCGCGATGCCCAGAAAGCGGAAATAGTCGACCGAGCGCACGCCGGAGCCGATCGCAGCCTGATAAGGTAGAAACATCAAGCTCTTGACTGCCTCGCGGATGGCGCCGCGCGGCTTATCGTCGAACTTCGAGCATCCCATGGTGATAACGCGGGATCCCGTCAGGCGCAGCCAGACGGCGAAGAGAAAGATCGCGGGCAGGTTCCAGTGGCAGAGCACATAGTCTCCCCGCCCCAGCCGGCGCGCTGTGCGGATGAGGCGGCCGAGCATACCGGCCCGCGGCAGCGTCGTGATATCGTGACCGGGAAACAGAGTGATCTTCTCGAAACCCGACCGGTCGAAGCCTTGCCAATCGTAGAGGTCGCTCTTGGAGCACAGTTCGAGGCCGACGACCCGGCGTGACTGGCCGAACGCCGCTGTAACCGCACGGGTGCGATCCTCGTGCAGCGGACCGAAATTGTCCCAGAGCAGGACGAGCGGGCGCGTCATCCCCGGCCGCCCGCGACGAGGTCGGCGACGTCGACGATGGTGAACTGCCGGCGGCCGTCGCCGCTGGCGTCGACCGCGACCTGCGTTCCGGCGCGGTTCCAGCGCGGATGCAGGTCGCACTTCAGGTCGCTGTCGGCGGAGCCAACATCGTGATGGAACGTGGCCACATCGACGCGCTGCCGCGCCGCGATATCGACCAGAATCAGTGGCATCTCGCCGGTGGCGGGATTGTAGTACTCGTCCGTGATCATCCACTTGCCGTCGGGGGACACCATGGGGTGCCCGTCCTGCGGCAGCACGCCCGGCATGAAGGTCTGGCGCTCGCCGGTGACGGTAGAGACCACGAAGTAGCTCTCGTTCAGCAGCGCGCCCTTCAGACGAGCCCGCGATTTGCGCGCCAGCGCGATCAGTGGCTTCAGCAGGGGCGAGGCGAGCAGCCCCGACCGGCGCGCCGCGGCGAGGCCCTTCGGCGCCTTGCGCATCCAGATGACGATGTTCGTCTCATCCAGCCAATCGAAGTGGCTGATCTTTTCCTGCTCGATCAGCTTGAGCTCGCCCCCGTCCGAACGGGCGGAGTACAGCAGCGAATAGAGCGCGTTGTCCTTCGAGAAGAAGCGCAGCATGAAGACGATGCGCGTTCCCTCGCGGTTGAACGAAACGTGGGTGACGAACACTGGGACGTCCAGGCCGATGGTGCCCCCCGCCGCGTCGACCAGCTGCCGGATGGAGAACACGAGCGTGCGCGCGCCCGTCCGCCTGTCGATCCGCCACAGGCCGTCGTCGTCGGGCTGCAGGACGCGATCGGCGGCGCTGGCGAAGCCGCTGTAGCCGTAGGCACGCCACAGCGTGCCGAGGCGGGCGAAATTGGGCGCCATGGCAAAGCTGCCGTCCGGCGCGATTGCGCCGATGGCGTGCGGCATCTCCGTGCGCTCACCCGTCGCCAGATCGACGAACTCGCAGCCCGGCGCGTCGTTGACGCGCTTGTTGTAGACGAACGTGGCGGCCGTACCCGGCACCCACATTGCGCGCGCGCCCTGCTGGAAATTCCAGCACGTAGTCGTCGCGACGGTCTCCAGGCTGTTGGTCGCCGGCTCCCACAGGACGATGTCGGCGCGGTCGTCGGGCGCGGGCATGCGGCGGATGTTGGAATCGACGCGATGCATGAGGACGCGGCGGTCCTCGGGGCACCACGGTGTAACGTCATGGAAGCCGAAGAAATGTGAGGCATCGCTGGGAGCCCGGGCGATAACGCGATCTGTCACGACGATAGTTCCTTGCGCGTTGCGGGGATTCGATCAGGATTCAAGCAGCTTGCGGGGCAGCCGATTGGGGAGCAGCCGGTCCGCGACCTGCGCGACGAGAGTACCGGGATGCTGCAAGCGTGCGAGATAGCTGTTGAGCCGCCGGCGCCGCAGGTCCGCCGCCGTCCGACCGCGGCCCATCACCTTCTGAAACATCCGCTCGTGATTGCCGACGCTGAGCGCCGCATGGCGCTGGCTGCCGGTGATGCTGCCCGCGTGCAGGACGAACGCCGACCAGTAGCCGGGGACGTGCTTCAGGGTCATACCGGCCAGCGACATGTCGACAAGCAACTCGGCGTCCCAACTGGTCCGGTTGGCGGTGTTGAACCCGCCCACCTTGCGGAAGCTCTCCGCCTTGATGAAGGTCGACTGCTGAAGCACGAGTGACCGGCCCCAGACGAAGGACTGCGCGTCGAACGGCGTCGAGATCACGCGCCGAAAGGGCCGCCCCTCAGCATCGGTCAGGTAGCCGTTAGCGTAGACGCAGTCGGCGTTCCCCGCCTTGACGATGGCGTTTACCGCCTGCTGCAGCGCGCCGTGAAGGAAGAAATCGTCGGAGTTGATGTAGGCAAGCCAATCGCCCGTCGCGCGCGCGAACCCCTTGTTCAGGCCGTCGGCCGGGCCGTCGTCCTTCTCGTAGACCACGTGCGCGAGCTGCGGCCGGTAGCGCTCTATGATGTCTCGGCTCCCGTCCGTCGAGCCGGGATCGACGATGATGTACTCGACATCGACGCCGCGCTGCTCCAGCACCGACCGCATGGCGCGCTCGAGGAAGTTTGCCTGGTTGAAAGAGATCGTAACAATCGACAGTTTCACGGCCTGACCTTTCAATTCTGCTCGACGATGATAACCAATGACTTTGCGCAGCCGCGGGAACTGCTCATTAACCCACTTCCTCCTGCCCGTACAGCATCATGCAATACAGCCACGCCGCCGTAACGACGCGACGCTCCAGGCCGAAGGGCGAAAAGAAGGTATCCCACAATAGGCTGAGGCCAATGAACGCGACGAAGCCGGTGTAGGGTGTCGGTCGCTGTGCGGCCCCGAGAAGTCCCTTGAGCGTGACGTAGACCGCCCAGAACCAGAAGGCGGCGCCGAGGACGCCATGCTCGACCCACGCGCCGAGCAGGTGGGAATGGGAGGGAATGAGATCGCTGGTGATCTGGTTCCTGACCTCAAGGCCCTCGGCGGCCATGCGGTTGAGCATCAGCATTACATAGTTGATATTGCGCGCCCACGAGCCATGGCCGAGGATAGGTGCATCGATGATCGCCTGCGTGGACGCCAGAGACTCCGTACGGCCGGCGAGCAGGATATTCAGATTGCCCTGCGACTGTTGCAGATATTTATCCTGCGCCTCCCGGCCGAGCAGGCCTTGGCCCGCCGAATACTCGTAGATATTGATCACCACCAGACCGGCGACGCCGGCCGCGACCGCTATGCCGATGATATAGGAGACCGGGAACGGCCGTTTGCGGCCAGCCGTCATGGCGGAGATCAGGCCGGCGAGCGTGGTCAGCCCGGTCAGATTTCTGGCGTTCATCAGCAGCGACACGGCCGCGGCTGCGAACGGAGCGGCCATGCCGAAGGGGCGCGACCAGGTCATGCGCAGCAGGTGGGCCGAGATCAGCAGCGTCGTCATAGTGAACAACTGCCCGTAGCCGAACTTCCAGCTATTGCCGAAGACGTCGTCGGCAAGCTCGTCGCTGACGCGTCCGAGCGCGATACGCGCCGCCGTCGCGACGGCCAGCGCGTAGATGAAGACGATGATCCGCGTCCGATCGGTGCCAATGAGCCAGCGCAGCGCGGTGAAGTTCAGGCCGAAGAAGATGATCTTCGCCCAGCCGCGCGAATAGTCCTCGAAGGTGGAGCCGTTGATGATATCGGAGACGAATGCTCCGAACGCCCATAAGACGATGAAGATATAGAACTGGCGGGCAGCGGCAATGTTGGGGCCAGGGCGGAAGATCGCGACGACAGCGATCGGGATGAGGAAGACTTCCGAGCCCGTGACACGGCCGACGACGTTGAAATCACCGATAAGGGCCGACGCGATCAGAACTAGGAAAGCATTTTTCATAAAGGCTGCGGTCCTATGCGAGAGCGCGACAGGGGTGCGCTGCGATGTCTCTGAGGATAACCCATGGCGCAGATGGTGCTAGGCGGCAGGCGCACTTCGCTTTCGGGCCATTTCTTGACGCAGATGTGCGACGGCCTCAGGCGACCATTCGCGCTTTGATGCGAAATGCTCGGCTGCCGCCGCCAGCACCTCATCGGGATAGTCCCACCAGCGCAGGTCCAGCAACAGGGCGCGGACATCATCGGAGAACCGATCGCCGATCGGCCGGGCCGGCACGCCGCCGACGATCGTGTACGGCGCGACGTCCTTGGTGACGACGGCGCCCGCCGCCACGATCGCGCCATCCCCGATAGTGACGCCGTCCAGGACCACGGCGCGGACGCCGATCCAAACGTCGTTGCCAACCGTCGTGCGGCGCAATTCCTCGAAGTGATCCGCCGTCGCGAAGCTGCGTCCAGCCTGTCCCTTGGTCGAGAAGAACGACGGGTGCGTCGACAGCCAGCGCAACGGGTGCGCGCCCAGGCCGCCGATGAGCACCTCAGGACCGATGCTGCAGAACTTCCCGACATCCGCGTTCGAGATGGTCGTCCCGGACGAGGTGTACGAGAAGTCGCCCAGGCGGGCGTTCAGGATCTTGCTGCGACGTCCGATACGGCAGTACCGCCCGACGACGCTGCCGCCGTCGACGAAGGCGCTGATCGGCGCAGAGTAGAGGTCCGAGCCGGCTCTGCGTCGCCAATGGCCCGACAGCAGCCACGAGACGCGGTTCAATAGTCCCATCGAAGCCTCATCCTGCTAGGGCGCATGCGCCGACGATCGCGCGGCGGAGCCTGCGGCCGCGAGCGCGCGGAGCGCTCGCGCTGGGACGCCGGCGACGAGTGTATTCTCGGGCACCGACCGGCTCACCACCGCGCCGGCGGCAACCACCGAATTATCCCCAATGGTTACGCCGGGCAGAATGATCGCGCCGGCGCCAATCCAGACGTTGGAGCCGATGGTGATCGGTTCGCTCACGGTGGTCTTGCGGAACAGCAGGCCGCTTCTCGCGGCGTCGACGTCGTGGCTCTGCGTCGTGATGACGCAATGGGCGGCGATGAGCACATCGTCGCCGATCGACACGCCACCACCGGCCCAGATCTGAACGCCGTTGCCGACCTGCGTGCGAGCGCCGACCGTCAACTTGCCGGGGAAGTATACCACCACGCCGGGATAGAACATCGTGCCGGCGCCGGTCTTGGCGATGCGCATCCGCCAGAGGCACGAGTTCAAGCGCAGGCGCAGCAGCGAGAAATACGAAAACGGGGCGGGGCCGAACATGACTAGACGTCCCTTCGCCGCGAGGCGGTTTCCGCTCCCAGCAGTGCGAGAAACCACGTCGTCTTCGCAAGGAGGGCAATGACGTTCGCGGCGGCCACGGCGAGGATCCCGAAGGGTACGATGACGCCGACCTTGGCAAGCGTGAGCGCCACCACCACCACGACCTGCACCAGAAACACAGAGCGGGTCTTCTGGTGGCCGACTAGAATGCTGCCGAGCAGCGCCGCGACTGACGACAGCGCGGCCGAGCACGCGATGAGCGCGATGAGCGGTGTTTCGAATGCGATGGTCTGACCTGTCCACAGGTGCACGATCTCGCGGTGGTAGAGGGCGATGCCGGTCACCGCCACAGCGGCGCCGCCGCAGAGCAGGACGGTCGCGATGATCTCGACGCGGCGTGCCCACGCCACGGCGCCGCGCGTCCGTGCCGCGGCGATCGACGGCCACAGCGGCAGCACGCCGATGGTAGCAAGCGCTGGCACGTAGTTGAAGGCGCGCGTCAACAGATCGTACGACGTGGTCATCGACGTGCCGATGAGGGCGCCGATCAGCACGATGTCGAAGCCGGTCTCAACGTACGGTCCGATCTGAAGCACGGTGTATCGCAAGCCCTCGGGGATCAGCCGCGCCGCCGTCGTGAGCGAGGCGCCGCCGTGCGGCGCCAGATCGGGCCGACTGACGCGAAAAAGCCAGAACGCGTTGACCCAGCCGACGACCGCCGGAACGCACAGCATGGCGAAGACGTAGAGCCACAGTCCGGCGCCGAGCTGGTAGGCAAGGTAGACGCAGCCCAGCGACGCCACACGCGCCGCCGCCATCCAGAGGTTCGCCTCGTAGCTGCGCTGCAGCGCAAAGAGCACGCGCTGCGCGATGGCCGCAGGCAGTCCGATCGCGACGCCGACGACGAACACCAGCCACGGCGCGAGCTCTGCAAGGCTACGGCCGCCGTGCCAGGCGTTCGCGGCGACGAGCACCGCGCCGACGCCGAAGATGAGCGCTGCGATCAAATGGAGCAGCCCCCACGTCTCGCTGATGAGGCGCCGCGTCTCGGCGGCGTCGCCGCGCGCCTCCGACACCGTGATCGGGTTGACCATCGCCAGCCCCATGCCGAAGTCTGCATACGTGACGAAGGTTGCCGCCGACAGGATGACGGCGAAGATGCCGTAGTCGTGCGTTCCAAGACCCGCGACCGCGAGCGGCACCGTCAGAAACGCGGTGAAGAGGTTGACAAAACGGGCTCCGAAAGCTCCCGCGACATTGGCTAGCAACAGCCAGCTATGCTGTATGTTGCTCATAGGTATCGCCTCCGCATTGCTCACCATGTGCCCCGATCGCCATGTCGCCTGAAAAACGCCCCGCCGCCGTCGACATGCGCTGTGCCGGAGGCTAAGGCCGACGACGAGGCTGCTGGGGCGCCTGACGTCGTCAATCGCGGCGCCCCGTGCAGGAACTCCGGGTTGGAGACGACCGCTACATCGGCGCTCGGATTGATCTTAAGGATAAGGCACTCGACCTCTTCGTCGTTGCCCACCGGAACCGTTGATTTCGTCACGACGAGGGTGTAGCCGTTGATGTTCTCGGCGGTCCCGCAGGCGGCGGCGTGAACATAGCATAGGTCAGCTTGGCCGTCGCCGCGACGCCACGGCGTACCGACAGAATTAAAGACCACGTTGCTGTCGCCGACCGATGCCGCAAGACCGGCAGTGAAGGTGAGCGGATCTGACCGGACCGGTCGGCGACGAAAGTGTCCAGTCCAAACTCGAAGATCGGGATCCGGCCCACCTTCTAAGCCTCGATCTTCTTCGCACGCCTGTCCATGCACACCACGTCATAGCCGAATTCCGTGAAACACACCCCCGACACCAAGTCCACATAGCGCGAACCGATCATCTTGATTTTCAATTTCTCTAGAAGCTCGGCCAACATGATGTCTGCTATTCAATTTATGCATTTTCGGCGCAACTTACGAGAGTAAGTCCGTGGACGTTTTTCCATGCTTCCGCCATCCGGGTGAAACGAAGTTTCAACCGCTACAATGCCGCACCTTGTCAACGTGCGACTAGACGAATTGATGCCACGATACATCAACCCAATCGATCTACAACGGACTCACGTCCGGAAAATCAACTTCGCTCGGACAGGCCAGCATTCAGGCGGCGCACATGATCCAGGCAACCTCTATCCATTGAGAACTTCATCAAGACCCCATTGAGGCACGAGCTCCGGCCGCTTCAAGTAGATCTTGCGCTGTCTTCATTCGAATCTGACTATTCATAATACGTAACAATACTTCGACCCTCCCCTTTTCGTCCAGTCCGGTCAGTAGTCCTATCGCACCCGCGAAAGGACCTGCCCGCAGCCGCACCTTGCTGCCGACAGCAAGTCCGCGAGAGAGATCCACAATTCCATCTGCATCGGCGAATTCAAGAAATTCCTCGACAACGCCGCGCGGCACCGGCGTCGGCGTTTCCCGGGCGGTGATGAGGTGAAGGACGCCCCTGGTGCTATTGATCGAACGCCACCGCTGGCGCTCCAGATCCATCTCCACGAAGCCATAGCCGGGGAACAGCGGAGTCTTTCGCACCTCGATCTTGCGAGCGTGTTTGATATTTTTCAGAGTTCTGGGGATGAAGGTCCGGAAACTCTGCTGTCGAAGATAGCCTTCGGCAACAACATCCTGATTTGGCTGGATCCGCACCACATACCAACGATTTTGACTGGGTTGAGCGCTCCGCTCAAGGCCTTCATTCGGAATGGATGCGTCTGTCAACAAACCTGCCTTACTCTCAAAACCACCACCTGCGCAAGCCGGTATACCAACACCCCATTACCACAGCGCCCAACCAAAGCCAACAATCGACTTTAACGGAATACTAAGCCTTCAGCCAGCATAATCCTCCAACAGAGAACCAACAATGGCTTGACGACCAATATAATATATTTCTCTCTATGCGCGCGCGTCGCGCACTGCTGCGACGCACTATATCGGATTCTATCCAAGCTGCAATCTTTAATTTTCAATTTGCAGAACTGGAGTAAATGGCAGTTGCCCTATATTGAGGTTGCTCAGAACCGAACACATCAAGAGAAATGGTCTTTTCAACGCGGGGATCTTATTGCTCGTTCTTGTCCACCGCCTCTCCCATGCTGGCGGCATTGGCGGTGAACTCTAACTGCTCGTGGATTTCTGGCGCATGGCGCTGGAAGTAGGGCTTGACAGCATCATCGGCGAGTACCTATTTCAGGTAGTCTTTAGCGACGACCAAATTGAGCAGGTCGGATTCCGTAGTTCTCGTCTGCGCGCTTGTCGGGCTCCTGGACCTGGTTTATTTCATTCTCCAGTCAAACGATCTGTTCCAGAGGATCGCCCTTCGACTATTCGGGCTTCGGTGGCAGGTGGTCGCTCCGCTGGTCGGGCGGAGTGGTTTTCTGAAGCGCATCGGCTTGGGTGGCGGCGATCGTGCTGGCAGCGATCATCGGTTCGAAGGCCTCGCCGGCTGCCTTCATTTTGCGCAAGTGTCGAGCAACGTTGTGGCACATTCATGGTCCTGCAGGAGTTCGACAGTCTTCGCGCGGACCTAAAGCGTGTCGCGGCAAACGGGATTCAGGATTCCGGTTTTGCTTGATCTGTGCTTGACTGTGCCCATGGAAGGAG
>NZ_JBHFFP010000026.1:0-2896 GCF_042611105.1 Neorhizobium fuzhouense
TCTTGCCGTGGTCAACGTGGCCAATCGTGCCGATGTTCACATGCGGCTTGTTGCGCTCAAACTTGCTCTTTGCCATTTCAGGCTCTCCATCTTCTTGCCCGCAAACGCAGGCGAATTCTAACTTGTTATGGGTTCAAGGGAACTCCGGTCACTTCTGACCGGAGTACTTCGCCTGAATTTCCTGAGCGACGTTGGACGGAACCGGCGAGTAATGGTCGAAGACCATCGAGTACTGCGCGCGGCCCTGCGACATCGAACGCAGGTTATCGACATACTTGAACATGTTCGCGAGCGGAACATGGGCATTGATGACCACGGCGATGCCGCGGCTTTCCTGGCCCTGGATCTGACCACGGCGGGAGTTGAGGTCGCCGATCACGTCACCGACGTAATCTTCCGGCGTCACCACTTCGACCTTCATCATCGGCTCGAGCAGCTGGGCACCAGCCTTCTTGGCCGCTTCACGGAAGCAGGCACGCGAGGCGATTTCGAAGGCGAGAACCGACGAGTCGACGTCGTGGAAGGCGCCGTCTACGAGGGTTGCCTTGACACCGAGCATCGGGAAGCCGGCGAGCGGACCCGAAGACAGAACGCTTTCGATACCCTTCTGAACGCCCGGAATGTATTCCTTCGGAACAGCACCGCCGACGATCTTCGATTCGAACTTGAAATCGTCGCCTTCGGGGTTGGGTTCGAAGATGATCTTGACGCGCGCGAACTGGCCGGTACCACCGGACTGCTTCTTGTGCGTGTAGTCTTCTTCGTGCTGGCGCGTGATGGTTTCGCGGTAGGCAACCTGCGGAGCACCGACGGTGGCTTCAACCTTGAACTCGCGACGCATGCGGTCGACGATGATGTCGAGATGAAGTTCGCCCATGCCGGCGATGATCGTCTGGCCGGATTCCTGGTCGGTCTTGACGCGGAAGGACGGATCTTCTGCAGCAAGACGGTTGAGCGCGAGGCCCATCTTTTCCTGGTCGCCCTTGGTCTTCGGCTCGATGGCGATCTGGATGACCGGCTCGGGGAATTCCATGCGCTCCAGGATAACCTGGTTCAGGGGATCGCAGAGCGTGTCGCCCGTCGTCGATTCCTTGAGGCCTGCGAGAGCCACGATATCGCCTGCAAAGGCTTCTTCGATGTCTTCACGGCTGTTGGAGTGCATCTGCAGCATGCGGCCGACGCGCTCGCGCTTGTCCTTGACCGTGTTGATGACAGACGTACCCTTTTCGAGCTTGCCCGAATAGATGCGGCAGAAGGTGAGCGAACCGACGAAGGGGTCGTTCATGATCTTGAAGGCCAGCATGGCGAGCGGCTCGGCATCATCAGCGTGACGCTCGATTTCGCCTTCGGTCTTGACGTCGATGCCCTTGATCGCCGGAATGTCGAGCGGCGACGGCAGGTAGTCGACAACGGCGTCGAGGAGCGGCTGAACGCCCTTGTTCTTGAAGGCCGTGCCGCAGAACATCGGGTGGAACTTGACGTCGATCGTGCCGCGACGAACGAGTTCGCGGATCTTGTCGTTGTCCGGCATGATGCCGTTCAGGTAGTCTTCCATCGCCTGTTCGTCGATCTCGACAACAGTCTCGATCAGCTTTTCGCGATATTCGTCGGCCTTGTCCTTCAGGTCGTCCGGGATTTCGACAACATCCCAGGCAGCGCCCAGCGATTCGTCGCGCCAGACGAGAGCGTTCATCTCGATGAGGTCGACAACGCCCTTGAATTCGGTTTCCGCACCGATCGGGAGCTGCATGACAACAGCGGTGGCGCCGAGACGGGTCTTGATCATCTCTACCGAGCGGTAGAAGTCAGCGCCGGTCTTGTCCATCTTGTTGCAGAAGATCATCCGCGGGACGTTGTACTTTTCAGCCTGACGCCAGACGGTTTCGGTCTGCGGCTCAACGCCGGCATTGGCGTCGAGAAGAGCGATGGCACCGTCGAGAACGCGCAGGCTGCGCTCGACTTCGATGGTGAAGTCGACGTGGCCGGGGGTGTCGATGATGTTGAAGCGACGCATCTTGCCGTCGCGACCCTTCCAGAAGGTGGTCGTCGCAGCGGAGGTGATGGTGATACCACGCTCCTGCTCCTGCTCCATCCAGTCCATGGTGGCCGCGCCGTCGTGCACTTCACCGATCTTGTGCGACTTGCCGGTGTAGTAAAGAATACGTTCCGTCGTCGTCGTCTTGCCGGCGTCGATGTGCGCCATGATACCGAAATTACGGTAGTCTTCGATTTTATATTCGCGAGCCATAGGACTGCCTTTCGAAATTCGATCGGATGAAGATTACCAGCGGTAATGCGAGAATGCGCGGTTCGCGTCGGCCATCTTGTGCGTGTCTTCACGCTTCTTGACGGCGCTGCCACGGTTGTTTGCTGCATCCATCAGTTCGCCGGAGAGGCGGTCGACCATGGTCGTTTCGTTGCGCTTGCGGGCAGCAGCAATCAACCAACGGATCGCCAGGGCCTGGCGGCGCTCGGGACGGACGTCGACCGGAACCTGATAGGTTGCACCACCCACGCGGCGCGAACGCACTTCAACGTGCGGCGCCACATTTTCGAGCGCCTGGTGGAAGGTCTGCAACGGGTCGGACTTGGCCTTGCCCTGAACCACATCGAACGCACCGTAAACGATGGTTTCTGCAACCGACTTCTTGCCGTGCAGCATGATGGCATTCATGAACTTCGTGACAACCAGATCACCGAACTTCGGATCCGGGTTGATCTCGCGCTTTTCTGCTTTATGACGTCTGGACATACGTTCCGTCTCTCAAAACTGGTGTTGGCGCCTTAACACGCGGAGAACCTCGCGCGGCGCCGGATCTTGTGGATTACTTCGGACGCTTTGCGCCGTACTTCGAGCGGCGCTGCTTGCGGTTCTTGACACCCTGGGTATCGAGAA
>NZ_JBHFFP010000026.1:3117-17205 GCF_042611105.1 Neorhizobium fuzhouense
TTTTCCTGCAGAGCAGGCACCTTGTTGCGCTTGACCTGTGCCTGGCGCGGCTTGCGGATCAGCTGGTTTACGGTAGGCATATACCCATCCCTTGCAAAATCTTGTCTCAAGACCCTTTTGGGGCCCGTGTGGTCGCCGTCTCCGGCCTCGGCACACATATCAACATGCGCAAAACATGGCCCGTTCCGAACTGGAAAGGACCACATAAAGCAGAGGACGCATTCCGATGCGTCATGCGTGCAGCATACCTGTCTTCAACGTGCGTTTGGAACCTTGTTTGAGGCCAAGTCAGGAACGAGTCGATCCAAACGGGCAAGCCTCACATCGCTTCCGATGAGGGGCCGTTTACTGTTTTACCCCTCGCGCGTCAAGGCCGAATCCGGAATTAGCCCCCGCATGCCCCGCATCTGCGGCCTTTCGGCGGCTTTTCTGCTCACGCAGCAGTGCAAAAGCGGCGCTCAAAATCATTAACCACTGGGATTTGCATGGCAAGCCGCTAAGTAAAGTTCCACAGCCGCCGGCTAAACCTTGAGTCGGTTCCACCCCTCCCACCAGGAGACGATGTCGTCATGATCACCGACCCGGACAACGATAACAAGCACGAAGCCCCGATGGTCTTCATCATCATCGGCAAGGGCTATGAGGCCAAGGACAGCGAAGGCATCGAATTGCACATTCTCCTGCGCGCGCCCGATGACGACAGCGCGGTGCGCGAGGCGCTGAACGCGCTGTCCGAAGAAGGCTTCATCGAGGCGGATCTCGACCAGATCGGCATCATGACCGAGGAGCCTGTCGAGGAGCCGCATGCCGCAGCCTATCAGGGTGCGCTTGAAGGCGAGGTCTCGATCATCCGCTTCCAGTAGGCGCCCTCACCCGCCGCACACCCCGAAACCAGACATCAAAAAAGCGCCCGAATCTCTCCAGGCGCTTTTTTTATTTCTTGAACTGTTTGCCGCAACCGAGCGGCAGACAAACATCCGGCGCGAAAAAATCCGCGCCGGATGGATGATGTCATTCGCCCGCCGGAACGTCGGTGGCCGACAGTTCCTGCAGCATCGGCGTTGCGATGCCGGCGCCGGTGCCCTTGCGGCGCTCGTCGAGGATCATCTCGTCGCGCGAGGTCGCAATGCGGCGGATCTGCGTCATGGTCCCGCCGGTACCGGCCGGGATGAGACGGCCGACGATGACGTTTTCCTTCAGGCCCTGCAGCGTGTCGGTCTTGCCGGCGATCGCTGCTTCCGTCAGCACCTTGGTGGTTTCCTGGAAGGAAGCCGCCGAGATGAAGGACGGGGTCTGCAGCGAGGCCTTGGTGATGCCGAGCAGGACAGGTTCGCCGTATGCCGGCTTCTTGCCTTCCTCGATCAGGCGCTCGTTGTTGTCATCCAGTTCGATGCGGTCGACATTGTCGCCGACGATGTACTGGCTGTCACCACTGTCGGTGATCTCGACCTTCTGCAGCATCTGGCGAACGATCACCTCGATGTGCTTGTCGTTGATCACAACGCCCTGCAGACGGTAGACTTCCTGGATTTCGTTCACGAGATACGAAGCCAGAGCCTCGACGCCCTTGATCGCCAGGATGTCGTGCGGTGCCGGGTTACCGTCGAGGATGTAGTCACCCTTTTCGATATAGTCGCCGTCCTGAAGATGGAAGGGTTTGCCCTTCGGGATCAGGTACTCGACCGGCTCGACACCGTCTTCCGCCGGCTCGATCAGCACGCGACGCTTGTTCTTGTAGTCGCGGCCGAGGCGGATCGTACCATCGATTTCAGCGATGATGGCGTGATCCTTCGGACGGCGGGCTTCGAACAGTTCGGCAACGCGCGGCAGACCACCGGTGATGTCCTTGGTCTTGGCGCTTTCCATCGGAACACGCGCAAGAACGTCACCCTGGCTGACCTTGTGACCGGGCTCGACCGACAGGATGGCATCGACCGACAGCATGAAGCGGGCTTCGCCACCACGGGCAAGCTTCAGGATGTTGCCGCTGGCGTCCTTGATGACGATCGCAGGCTTCAGGTCCGTGCCACGCGGGGTCGAACGCCAGTCGATAACCTGACGCTTGGTGATGCCCGTGGATTCGTCGGTCGATTCCGTGACGGAGATCGAGTCGACGACGTCCTCGAAGTGCACGATACCTTCGACTTCCGTCAGCATCGGACGCGTGTAGGGGTCCCACTCGGCCAGACGCTGGCCGCGCTTGACCTTGTCGCCATCGTCCACGAACACCTTCGAACCGTAGGCAACGCGCTGCGAGGAGCGTTCCACGCCGCGCTCGTCCAGGATCGTCACAGCCAGGTTGCGGCCCATGGCAATCAGATTGCCTTCGGAATTGCGCAACAGGTTGCGGTTCTTAATCTGGATCGTACCCTCGTAGGAGGCTTCCAGGAACGACTGGTCGACAACGTTTGCCGTACCGCCCAGGTGGAAGGTACGCATGGTCAGCTGCGTGCCCGGCTCACCGATCGACTGCGCGGCAATGACGCCGACGGCTTCACCCATGTTGACCGGGGTACCACGGGCAAGGTCGCGACCGTAGCAGACCGAGCAGACGCCCGTCTGGACTTCGCAGGTCA
This sequence comes from Neorhizobium fuzhouense, assembly GCF_042611105.1. NCBI lineage: Bacteria > Pseudomonadati > Pseudomonadota > Alphaproteobacteria > Hyphomicrobiales > Rhizobiaceae > Neorhizobium > Neorhizobium fuzhouense. The sequence goes on from NZ_JBHFFP010000026.1 coordinate 5,694, forward strand.
GAGCCGAACGGATGCGGATCGACTGGATACCAGCCTTTTCGATCTCGATGACATCGGGCTCGAGGATCATCTTGCCGGCATCAACGATACGCTCGCCAGTGACCGGATGATCGATGTCATCCAGCGCCGTACGACCGAGAACACGCGCGCCGATGGAGGCAACGACCTGACCGGCATCGACGATGGCGGTCATGGTGAGGCCCTTGTCGGTGCCGCAATCCACGAGGTTGACGATGCAATCCTGCGCGACGTCGACAAGACGACGGGTGAGGTAACCCGAGTTCGCGGTCTTCAGGGCGGTGTCTGCGAGACCCTTACGGGCACCGTGCGTCGAGTTGAAGTACTCGTTCACGGTCAGGCCTTCCTTGAAGTTCGAGATGATCGGCGTCTCGATGATTTCACCCGACGGCTTTGCCATCAGGCCGCGCATGCCGCCCAGCTGACGCATCTGGTTCGGAGAACCGCGGGCGCCGGAGTGGGACATCATGTAGATCGCGTTCATCGGCTTCTGGCGACCGGTTTCCGGATCGAACTCGACGGCCTTGATGCGGGCCATCATGTCTTCGGCAACCTTTTCGGTCGCCTTGCCCCAGGCATCGACGACCTTGTTGTACTTTTCGCCCTGAGTGATCAGGCCGTCATTGTACTGCTGCTCGTATTCCTTGACGAGCGTTTCGGTGTCGCCAACGATCTTCGCCTTGGTTTCCGGGATGATCATGTCGTCCTTGCCGAACGAAATGCCGGCGCGGCAGGCATGCGTGAAGCCGAGCTGCATGATCCGGTCGCAGAAAATGACCGTGTCCTTCTGGCCGCAGTGACGGTAGACCGTGTCGATCATCTTGGAGATGTTCTTCTTGGTCATTTCCTGGTTGCAGATGTCGAAGGGAACCTTGCCGTTCTTCGGCAGGAGTTCGCCCATGATCATGCGGCCAGGCGTCGTTTCGAAGATCTTCGTGTAGGGCTTGCCCTCTTCGTCGATCGACTTGAAACGGCCACGAATCTTGGCGTGCAGGGTGACGACCTTGTTTTCCAGCGCATGGTGCAATTCGCCCATGTCGGAGAAAACCATGCCTTCGCCCGGCTCGTTCTGGTTCATGATCGACAGGTAGTAGAGGCCGAGAACCATGTCCTGCGACGGAACGATGATCGGCGCGCCGTTTGCCGGGTGCAGGATGTTGTTCGTGGACATCATCAGCACGCGGGCTTCGAGCTGGGCTTCGAGCGACAGCGGCACGTGAACGGCCATCTGGTCACCGTCGAAGTCGGCGTTAAAGGCCGTGCAGACGAGCGGATGCAGCTGGATGGCCTTGCCTTCGACCAGCGTGGGTTCGAAGGCCTGGATGCCCAGGCGGTGCAGCGTCGGTGCGCGGTTCAAGAGAACCGGATGCTCGCGGATGACCTCGTCGAGGATATCCCAGACTTCCGGCTTTTCCTTTTCAACCAGCTTCTTGGCCTGCTTGACGGTCGAGGAGTAACCCTTGGCGTCGAGGCGGGCGTAGATGAACGGCTTGAACAGTTCGAGCGCCATCTTCTTCGGCAGGCCGCACTGGTGCAGCTTCAGTTCCGGACCCGTCACGATGACCGAGCGGCCGGAATAGTCGACGCGCTTGCCGAGAAGGTTCTGGCGGAAGCGGCCCTGCTTGCCCTTCAGCATGTCGGACAGCGACTTCAGCGGACGCTTGTTGGCGCCAGTGATGACGCGGCCACGGCGGCCGTTGTCGAACAGCGCGTCCACAGATTCCTGCAGCATGCGCTTTTCGTTGCGGATGATGATGCCGGGAGCGCGCAGTTCGATCAGGCGCTTCAGACGGTTGTTACGGTTGATGACGCGACGATAGAGGTCGTTGAGGTCGGACGTCGCAAAACGGCCGCCGTCCAGCGGAACCAGCGGACGCAGGTCCGGCGGAATCACGGGAACGACCTTCATGATCATCCATTCCGGCTTGTTGCCGGATTCGATGAAGTTCTCGACGATCTTCAGACGCTTCATCAGCTTCTTCTGCTTCAGATCCGACGTCGTGTCGGCCAGATCCGAGCGCAGGTCGCCTGCGAGCTTCTCAAGGTTCATCGATGCCAGCATCTCGAAGATGGCTTCGGCGCCGATCATTGCGGTGAACTGGTCTTCGCCGTACTCGTCGATCGCCAGCATGTAGTCCTCTTCGGACAGAAGCTGGTTTTCCTTGAGCGCGGTGAGGCCCGGTTCCGTCACGATGTAGTTTTCGAAGTAGAGCACGCGCTCCACATCCTTCAGCGTCATGTCGAGCAGCGTCGAGATGCGCGAAGGAAGCGACTTCAGGAACCAGATATGGGCAACGGGGGCTGCAAGCTCGATATGGCCCATGCGCTCACGGCGAACGCGCGACAGCGTCACTTCCACGCCGCACTTTTCGCAGATGATGCCCTTGTACTTCATGCGCTTGTACTTGCCGCACAAGCATTCATAGTCCTTGATCGGTCCAAAGATGCGCGCGCAGAACAGGCCGTCGCGTTCCGGCTTGAACGTGCGGTAGTTGATGGTCTCCGGCTTTTTGATTTCGCCGTAGGACCAGGAGAGAATCTTCTCAGGCGATGCAATCGAAATCCGGATGGAATCGAAGTGCTGCGCAGGCACCTGCGGGTTGAAAAGATTCATGACCTCTTGGTTCATGCCTATCTCCTTATGGGGCTCTCGCCCTCGCTTGCGAGCGTCATCGGTCCGTTTGACCCGGGAGGACCGATCCGCTGCTTAAAACGGTCATAGCCGCGAAATGCGGCGAAATTCCCCTGCCCTGCAATCGGAGCCGCAGGTGGGGACGGCGCGCGCTCATGAAAGCGCGCGCCCTTTTCCGATTTATTCTGCCGCGTCGGGCAGCTGGCCAGATCCGTCGGCCGCGTCGAGCTTGGAATTCTCCAGCTCGACAGAGAGGCCGAGCGAGCGCATTTCCTTGACGAGAACGTTGAAGCTCTCGGGGATGCCCGCTTCGAACGTGTCGTCGCCGCGCACGATCGCCTCGTAGACCTTGGTACGGCCGGCCACGTCGTCCGACTTCACCGTCAGCATTTCCTGCAGGGTGTAGGCAGCGCCGTAAGCTTCCAGAGCCCAGACTTCCATTTCCCCGAAGCGCTGACCGCCGAACTGTGCCTTGCCGCCGAGCGGCTGCTGGGTGACGAGCGAGTACGGACCGATGGAGCGTGCGTGGATCTTGTCATCGACCAAGTGGTTGAGCTTGATCATGTACATGTAGCCCACGGTGACCTTGCGGTCGAACGCTTCGCCGGTACGGCCATCATAGAGAACCGACTGGCCGGACGAATGCAGGCCTGCCTTTTCGAGCATGGCCGAGACGTCTTCCTCATGCGCACCATCAAAGACCGGCGTGGCGATCGAAACGCCGCGCTTGGCTTCTTCAGCCAGACGCACGAGCGACTCGTCGTCAAAACGCTTCACCTCGTCATGCGATTCCGACGCATAGATCTCGGTCAGTTCGGTGCGCAGCTCGCTGATGTCCATCGTCTTGCGATAGTCTTCGAGCATCTGGCCGATCTTCTTGCCCATGCCGGCGCAAGCCCAGGCCAGATGGGTTTCGAGGATCTGACCGACGTTCATGCGCGAAGGCACGCCGAGCGGGTTGAGGCAGATGTCCACATGCGTGCCATCTTCCAGGAACGGCATGTCTTCGACAGGAACGATGCGCGACACAACGCCCTTGTTGCCGTGACGGCCGGCCATCTTGTCGCCCGGCTGGATCTTGCGCTTCACAGCGACAAAGACCTTGACCATCTTCATGACGCCCGGAGGCATTTCGTCGCCGCGCTGGACCTTCTCGACCTTATCCATGAAGCGCTGTTCAAGGCGCGACTTGGATTCGTCGTACTGGCCACGCAGGGCTTCGATCTCGCCCTGGACCTTTTCGTCCTCGACGGCAAACATCCACCACTGCGAACGCGGATATTCGGAAACGACCGCGTTGGACAGCTCGACGCCCTTCTTGAAGCCCTTCGGACCGGCAACCGAAACCTGGCCTCGCAGCATGTCGACCAGACGACCGTAGACGTTGCGGTCAAGAATTGCCTGTTCGTCGTCACGGTCCTTGGCAAGACGCTCGATTTCCTCGCGCTCGATGGCCATCGCGCGCTCGTCCTTTTCCACCCCGTGGCGGTTGAAGACGCGCACTTCGACGATCGTGCCGAAGGTGCCGGGCGGCATGCGCATGGACGTGTCACGCACGTCGGATGCCTTTTCACCGAAGATGGCGCGCAGAAGCTTTTCTTCCGGCGTCATCGGGCTTTCGCCCTTCGGCGTGATCTTGCCGACGAGGATGTCGCCGGGGGCCACTTCCGCACCGATGTAGACGATACCGGCTTCGTCGAGGTTCTTCAGCGCTTCTTCCGACACGTTCGGAATGTCGCGCGTGATTTCTTCCGGACCAAGCTTGGTGTCACGGGCCATCACTTCGAATTCCTCGATGTGGATGGAGGTGAACACGTCGTCGGAGACGATGCGTTCCGACATCAGGATCGAGTCTTCGTAGTTGTAGCCGTTCCACGGCATGAACGCGACGAGCGCATTGCGGCCGAGAGCCAGGTCGCCGAGGTCGGTCGAGGGACCGTCCGCGATGATGTCGCCCTTGTTCAGGATGTCACCGACAGCCACCAGCGGACGCTGGTTGATGCAGGTGTTCTGGTTGGAACGCTGGAACTTCTGCAGGCGGTAGATATCGACGCCGGACTTGCCGGCATCCAGATCTTCCGTGGCGCGGATAACGATACGCGTCGCGTCGACCTGGTCGACCACGCCGCCACGACGGGCAGCGATGGCAGCACCGGAGTCACGGGCGACGACCGGTTCCATGCCCGTGCCGACGAACGGCGCTTCGGCGCGCACCAGCGGCACGGCCTGACGCTGCATGTTCGAGCCCATGAGAGCGCGGTTGGCGTCGTCGTTTTCCAGGAACGGGATCAGAGCGGCGGCAACAGAGACCAGCTGCTTCGGCGAAACGTCCATCAGGTTGATGGTGTCGCGCGGCGACAGCATGACTTCGCCGGCATGACGGCAAACGACGAACTCTTCGACGAACGAACCGTTCTTGTCGAGTTCGGCATTGGCCTGCGCCACGTAGTATTTTGCCTCTTCCATGGCGGAGAGGTAAATCACTTCCTTGGTGACGACGCCGTCGATGATCTTGCGGTACGGGCTTTCGATGAAGCCGTACTTGTTGACGCGGGCAAAGGTGGCCAGCGAGTTGATCAGACCGATGTTCGGGCCTTCCGGCGTTTCGATCGGGCAGATACGGCCGTAGTGGGTCGGGTGAACGTCGCGGACTTCAAAGCCTGCGCGCTCGCGGGTCAGACCGCCCGGTCCAAGAGCCGAGAGGCGGCGCTTGTGGGTGATTTCCGACAGCGGGTTCACCTGGTCCATGAACTGCGACAGCTGCGAGGAGCCGAAGAATTCGCGAACGGCAGCGGCGGCCGGCTTGGCGTTGATCAGGTCCTGCGGCATGACGGTGTCGATCTCGATCGACGACATGCGTTCCTTGATGGCGCGTTCCATGCGCAGAAGACCCAGGCGATACTGGTTCTCCATCAATTCACCAACCGAGCGAACACGGCGGTTGCCGAGGTTGTCGATGTCGTCGATTTCGCCCTTGCCGTCGCGCAGTTCGACCAGCATCTTGACCACGGCCAGGATGTCGTCCTTGCGGAGCGTCCGCACGGTGTCGGCCACGTCGAGGTCGAGGCGCATGTTCATCTTGACGCGGCCAACAGCCGACAGATCATAGCGTTCGCTGTCGAAGAACAGCGAATTGAACATGGCTTCGGCCGATTCCATGGTCGGCGGTTCACCCGGACGCATCACGCGATAGATGTCGAACAGAGCGTCCTGACGGTTCTCGTTCTTGTCCACAGACAGCGTGTTGCGGATATAGGCGCCGACATTGATGTGGTCGATGCCCAGGATCGGGATCTCGTCGAAGCCGACTTCAAGAATCTTCGGCAGATTCTTCTCGTCGATTTCCTCGCCGGCTTCCATGTAGATTTCGCCGGTCTCCATGTTGACCAGATCTTCGGCGAGGAAGTTGCCGTAGAGGTCTTCGTTGGAGGCCTTCAGGGCCTTCAGGCCCTTGTCGACGAGCTGGCGCAGCAGGCGCGGGGTCAGCTTCTTGCCGGATTCGACAACCACTTCGCCGGTATCGGCATCCACCATTTCCGACAGCGTCTTGGCGCCCTTCAGCGTATCGGGCTGGAACGGAACGCGCCAGCCATTGCCGTCGCGCACGTAGACAGCCTTCGAATAGAAGGTCGACAGGATTTCTTCGCCGTCCATGCCAAGCGCCATCAGCAGCGAAGTGGCCGGGATCTTGCGGCGACGGTCGATACGCGCATAGACGATGTCCTTGGCGTCGAATTCGATATCGAGCCAGGAACCGCGATAGGGGATGACGCGGGCAGCAAACAGAAGCTTGCCCGAGGAATGGCTCTTGCCCTTGTCATGGTCGAAGAAGACGCCCGGGGACCGGTGCATCTGCGAGACGATAACGCGCTCGGTGCCGTTGACGATGAACGTGCCATTGTCGGTCATGAGCGGCATGTCGCCCATGTAGACGGACTGTTCCTTGATGTCCTTGATGGACTTCGCGCCCGTATCCTCGTCGATATCGAACACGATGAGGCGCAGCGTCACCTTCAGCGGCGCAGCGTAGGTCAGATCGCGCTGACGGCATTCCTCGACGTCGAACTTCGGCGGCTCGAATTCGTAGGACACGAATTCCAGCATCGAAGCGCCGGAGAAATCCGTGATCGGGAACACGGAACGGAAAACGGCGTTAAGCCCCTCATCGGGGCGACCGCCGGCGGGTTCTTCGACCATGAGGAACTGGTCGTAAGATGCCTTCTGAACCTCGATGAGGTTCGGCATTTCTGTGACTTCTGGAATTTTGCCGAAAAACTTGCGTACGCGCCTACGACCATTGAACGAAAGGGTCTGAGCCATCGTCGCTCCTTCAAAAATTGCATCCGGGCCTGCAACGGACGGTGTGCGATGGCCAGTCGACCCCGTCGATCATGAGTTGTTCAATCTCGTTTCCGCTCTCGAAGCACCGGCCGGATTGCCGTCTGCGTCGAGGAGAAACCATCCTCTTGAAGAACCCATTACCCAAAAGCCGTTTCACGGGCTTTTGGGTAATCAGTTCCGGTGAAATGGACAACGGGAGAGGGCTGACAAGCCCTCCCCCATCGCATTTCGATATTACTTGACGTCGACCTTGGCGCCGGCGTCTTCGAGCTTCTTCTTGAGGTCAGCAGCTTCAGCCTTGGAAACAGCTTCCTTGACAGCCTTCGGAGCGCCTTCGACGAGGTCCTTGGCTTCCTTGAGGCCGAGACCGGTGATGGCGCGGACTTCCTTGATGACGTTGATCTTGTTGGCGCCAGCGTCAACCAGGATCACGTCGAATTCGGTCTTTTCTTCTTCGACCGGTGCAGCAGCAGCGCCGCCAGCAGCAGCAACGGCTACCGGTGCAGCAGCCGAAACGCCCCACTTTTCTTCGAGCAGCTTGGAAAGCTCAGCAGCTTCCAGAACCGTCAGAGCGGAGAGGTCTTCAACGATCTTTGCGAGATCAGCCATTTTACAACTTCCTTAATAGATGTTCGGTTCGAAACGAACGGGTTAGGGTATGAACAGCGAAAAACCGCCTTACGCGGCTTCGTCCTTCTTTGCATAGGCCGCAAACACGCGGGCAAGCTGAGCTGCCGGTGCTGCCACAACGCCTGCGATGCGGGTTGCCGGGGTCTGAATCATGCCCAGCAGCTTTGCACGCAGTTCGTCCAGCGAAGGCAGGGTCGCAAGCGACTTGACTGCATCGGCGGACAACGTGGTTGTTCCCATGGCACCGCCCAGAACGACGATCTTGTCGTTGGTCTTGGCGAAATCCATGACGACCTTCGGAGCCACAATCGGATCATTGCTGAATGCAATCAGCGTCTGACCCTTGAAGAGATCGGTGATCCCTTCGGCTTCCGTGCCCTGAAGAGCGATCTTGGCCAGGCGGTTCTTCGCGACTTTGACGGTGCCGCCAGCAGCGCGCATTTTCGAACGGAAGTCGTTCATCTGCGCAACTGTGACACCAGCATAGTGGGCCACGACAACCGAACCGGAAGCCTTGAAGACTTCGTTCAGCTCCGTGACGAATTCGCGTTTTTCCGCTCTTTCCACTGTCTGTCTCCAGTTGATGGGACCGCAATCCTGCAGGCCCCACCGGGTTTGCCTTTGCCTCAAGGGATCCCTGTTACAGATCCCAAGCGACGCTTGAGGATCCTGTCCCCTCCGGGTGGACCAAAAATCCAACCGCAAGGCGAATAAGGCTCGAACCGAACTTCAAGACGTCATCAGACGTTTAAATACCGGATCTTACCCGTCTCATGCAGGCGACTATTAAGGCCGTGAGGCCGCCCGCAATCTCGGACAGGAGTGCCTGGTTTTGACACCGGGCATTTCCGGCCCCGAAAGGCCGGAAACTGTTCGGAGCAGAGGCAGATGCCCTGCTCAATTGAAAATCAGGCCGTTACCGTCGAAGGCTCGACGCGCACGCCCGGACCCATGGTCGAGGACAGCGCGACGCGCTTCAGGTAGTTGCCCTTGGCACCGGCCGGCTTCGCCTTGATGACGGCGTCGGCGAATGCCTTGATGTTTTCTTCCAGAGCCTTGGCGTCGAAGGAAGCCTTGCCGATACCGGCATGGATGATACCAGCCTTCTCGACGCGGAACTCGACTGCGCCGCCCTTGGAAGCCTTGACGGCACCGGCGACGTCCATGGTCACGGTACCGACCTTCGGGTTCGGCATCATGCCACGCGGACCGAGAACCTTACCAAGACGACCGACGAGCGGCATCATGTCTGGGGTCGCGATGCAGCGATCGAAGTCGATCTTGCCGCCCTGGACGATTTCCAAAAGGTCTTCGGCGCCAACGATGTCTGCACCGGCAGCCTTGGCTTCATCAGCCTTGGCGCCACGGGCGAAGACGGCGACGCGAACGTCACGGCCGGTGCCGTTCGGCAGGTTGACCACGCCGCGAACCATCTGGTCTGCGTGACGCGGATCGACGCCGAGGTTCATGGCGATTTCGACGGTTTCGTCGAACTTGGCCGTTGCACGGTCCTTGACCAGTGCGATTGCATCGGAAAGAGCAATCAGCTTGGTGGGATCGATGCCTTCACGGCCCTTCTGAATACGCTTTGCAAGCTTTGCCATGATCAAGCCACCACTTCCAGGCCCATGGAGCGGGCAGAGCCCTCAACCATCAGCATTGCGCCTTCGATGTCGGCAGCATTGAGATCCTTCATCTTGGCTTCGGCGATCGTGCGCACCTGAGCCTTGGTGATGGAGCCGGCCTTGCCGCCCTTGCCGGGGGTCTTGGAACCGGACGTGATCTTCGCTTCCTTCTTCAGCCAGTAGGTAACCGGCGGCTGCTTCATCGCAAACGTGAAGGACTTGTCCTGGTAATAGGTGATGACGACCGGGATCGGCATACCCTTTTCCATTTCCTGCGTGGCGGCGTTGAACGCCTTGCAGAATTCCATGATGTTGATGCCGCGCTGACCAAGGGCCGGGCCGATCGGCGGGGACGGGTTGGCCGATCCTGCCTTGACCTGGAGCTTGAGCTGGCCTGCTACTTTTTTAGCCATTTCTCTGCCTTTCAGTGAGAACCGGTTGCCCGGTCCAGATATGCCGGACGATGCCGGCGGCTGCGGTTGCGTGGTGCGTCTGGTCGGTCCGGCTTAAAAGACCGTCATCCTCCCACGCGGGGTCGGGAAGTCACCTTCCCGTGTCGCCTCAGACCTTCTCGACCTGAGCGTATTCCAGTTCGACCGGCGTTGCGCGACCGAAGATCGACACTTCCACCTTGAGGCGCGAACGCTCCTCGTCGACATCCTGAACAATGCCGTTGAACGAAGCGAACGGCCCGTCGGACACGCGGACCTGCTCGCCGATCTCGAACGAGATCGAGGACTTCGGCCGCTCGACACCTTCCTGGACCTGGCCCAGGATGCGGTCGGCTTCGAAATCCGGGATCGGAACCGGCTTGTTGTCGGATCCGAGGAACCCGGTCACCTTCGGCGTATTCTTGATGAGGTGATAGGCCTCATCCGTCAGGTTGGCGCGCACCAGCACGTAGCCCGGGAAAAACTTGCGCTCGGCATCGACCTTGCGGCCGCGGCGAACTTCGACAACCTTCTCCGTCGGCACCAGGATCTTTTCGAACAGATGCTCAAGCCCCTTCTGGCGAGCCTTATGTTCGATATCCTCGGCAACCTTCTTCTCGAAATTCGAATATGCGTGGACGATGTACCAACGTGCCGCCATCTTCATCTCCACAAATTTAAGCGCTGATGCTCAGCACGAGCCGGATGATCCAGCCGATCAGCTGGTCCGCCGCAAAAAAGAACAGCGCGGCAAAAACCACCATCACAAGCACCATGGCCGTGGAGATCATCGTCTCACGACGGGAAGGCCAGGTAACTTTTGCCGTTTCAGCGCGAACCTGCTGCAGAAACGCGAATGGATTCGTTTTGGATGCCATGACTGCCCACGCAATTACGGCGCGCAAGCTGAACTGCTTCAGCCCCACGCACCGCGTGTCTGTTTGTACCCTACATAAACACAGCTCTCCCCTTTCACAAGGGCAAAAACGGCATCCATGCAATTTGCCGATATGGGCCGGCCTGCCCTCCTGCGACGCGCCAATGAATGTTCATGTCGCGCGCCTGGAAAAGTGGCAGGGGCAGCCGGGCTTGAACCGACGACCTGCGGTTTTGGAGACCGCCGCTCTACCAACTGAGCTATACCCCTATTCGTCGCAAGAGAACTCGCCGATGCCGGCCGCCCCTTTCGAAGACATGGCGCTCTTTAAGATGGGACTGTCGGCTTGGCAAGGGGCTTTGTTAAATTTGCTGCACTTTCTGTACAGCTGGAATGTGGTGTTCAACGGCTTCGGGCAGCTGCTACGGGCGCTCCGGAGCATTCACGGTTGAGACCGGCTCCCGGCGCATTCTCGAAGCGGCACAAGCCATGTGGCGCGGTGCCAAAGACCTTGTCGAGATCCTTGTAACCGACGCAGCGACCGTCCGGCCCGCGGTAACCGGGTCCGCCCTTGCACCCGCATCCGCGGCAGGCAGGCGGCTCCGGACACGCCGCCTCAGCGTCCGGCGCAACCGCAACACTCAGGCTGGCGAGAATCAGCGCGCAGGCGATTTTTGCGATTCGCTCCTGCCAGACTTTCATCATCCGTGCCGCCCTCATCGAATCATTCTTCGGCAGACATACAAAAAGAGCCCCGCCGTTGCCGGCGAGGCTCCTCTTCATCCCTTGCGGGAGAAAATTACTCGATGATCGAGGCGACGATGCCGGCGCCGACGGTGCGGCCGCCTTCGCGGATTGCGAAGCGCAGCTTTTCTTCCATAGCGATCGGAACGATCAGTTCAACGGCAACCGTGACGTTGTCGCCCGGCATAACCATTTCCGTGCCTTCCGGAAGCGA
>NZ_JBHFFP010000027.1:0-14887 GCF_042611105.1 Neorhizobium fuzhouense
TGGTTCACTTCATGCAGGCGCAGCGCCCACTCATTGTGGTTGATGGCATAATCCGGCGAGCGGCCAAGCGCCTGCTCAATGCCGGTAGAAGCGCCGCCGCCCCCGGCAAAGCTGTCGATGATCAGCGGGCGGCCCGCCGGTGCGGCGAGCGCAAGGCCCGCCAGAATGGTGCCCGCGAAGAGCGATGGCGCATGCATGTTCATCGCCCGCCCTCCCGCACCACTGTGCGCGCCGCATGCAGCGTGCGGCACACCGCGTCCTCGCCCACATCCAGCACCTTGCTGATTTCGAACGTGTCGAAATGCCCGGAATTCCACAGGATGATGGCGGCGAGCGCCTTGGTCTCATCCATCCTGCCGCTCATGGCCGAAGACGTGGCCTTGCGCGGATCCGCCTTGTGAAGACCGATCGTCATCGCATCACTCCCTTGATAAAATCCGATGCCGCGCGCCGTCTTGACGGTCAGCGCGTCGAGCATTTCATTGGAAAGGCAGGCATGGCCCCGGCCATGGCTGGAAATGGCGCAGAGAAACAGAACCGGCGTGCCCGCCCGCCACCCGCGAAGGCCGTGCGGTTCGGTGACGATGCGCACATGGCCAAGCGCCATGGCGCCTTTGAAGCCGAGCTGCGTCACCACCTCGCGGCCATCGCGCACCGTCTCGGCCGCGATGAGAAGAATGGGAGTGCGCTCACCGGCCATGGGGCGCGGCCTTTGTCAGAAGATCGTCTGCCGCGCGCACGCCCTCCGGCGTCAACTGCCAGAGCGCCGGGCTCAACCCCCGCGGCGGCTCCAGCCGCTCAAGAAAGCCAAGATCCTGCAAAAGCCGCATCGGAAGCGTGCCGGACGAGGCACCGATCCCGGCGCCCTCCTCGATCCGCCTCAAAGAAATCCGGAGCGGCCCGGCCTGCCCATGCAGAAAGGCCAGAACCTTGGCCGCGTTCGACCCGGCAAAGCCCTTGCGCCGCGCCTCGCATTCCTCCGGTGAAAGCAAGGCGCCGGAAACCTTCTCCACCCGATCGAATTGCTCCAGACGAAACAGCGGCTTTGCCGATCGAAGGCGGGTAAGCCCGCCCCAATCCAGCCCGGTGGCGCTCATGATGCGGGCAAACCCTTCGCCCCGCTCCACCATCAGCAAAACCGCTTCCGTCTGAAGCGCCGGCGTCATGGCGGCAAAGCGTTTCGGGTCGAGCGGTGCGACGCCGAAGAAGGAAAAATCGGGCATCAGTGCCACCTCGTCTGTCTGGCTGCGGGAGTCGGGGAAGGCGCCGAATGGGCAGGCGTCAGCGGTGCGGACGGCACGGCGGCCGGTGCATCGTCGCGCCAGATCGCAGCCCGCCAAGCGGTGATTTCGTCAAAAATCTGCCAGCCCTCGGAAACCCGCAGCCGCGAACGCTGCTCGCGCCACAGTTCGGCCAGAAGCCCCCGCGCATGGGCCCAATAGGCAATGGCGCGTGCGCCGGTCGGAATGGCCTCGATACCGGCCGGGTCACAGACCAGCGTCACGAAGGCCGGCAACAGCGCCGGCTCGCGCGCAAACAGCGTCAGTGCCGCCTCGCGGGCATTGTCCGTCACCAGGAAGAAGGGAGCGGGCGCGGTCATTCGGCCGCTCCCATCAGGTCGAACAGGCTTGGCATCGCCATCGCGCGCGCCGCCGCTTCGACATATTTGCAGCCGTCGAGAAAATAGGCCGGGTTCAGTTCGCAGGCCTCGCCCCGCCGGCCGTGGCGGATGGCGCGGTAAGGCACCGTCATCAGCCCGCCGAACGGGTCGAACACCGTCTCGCCCTTTTCCGTGTATTGCTGGATGCAGCGGTCCACGATATCGAACTGCAGCGGGCAGAGATGCATTTCCCGGCCCGCCTGCGCCTGCAGCGTGTTCATCGACAGCATCCGGGCAACATCCGTCCACACGTCGTCATGGGCGGAATGCGGCGGCAGCAGCATGAAGGTGGAAGGCAGCGCGCCCTTCTCCTCCAGATGCTCGGCAATCTTCACATGATGCTCGAAATCATAGACCGCCTCGAGGCTGTAGCGCTTCCACAGCTTATAGATCTGGTGATGCTCCAGCCCGGCCAGATCGGACGGCGTCAACTGCCGGTCGCCCGAGGATGGCATGTAGCCATGGGCGTCCAGCTGCCAGCGCGCCCGGCTGTAACCATGGTCGTTCGACCAGGCGCCCGCCGCACCGTCCCACATGCGCTTGTCCTTCTTCACCGGCCGGTCGGCATAGCCATTGCTGGCGTCTGTCGGCGGCTTGCGGAAGATCAGCAGATATTCCGGCATGCCATTGCCCATGCGAGACCCGTCCTTGCATTGCTCGGACCAGCCGAGCCGATAGGTCTGGTTGTTCTCGCGCACCACATCGGTGGTGATCGTCTTGCGCGACAGGAAGGCAAAGCCGTGCGCCTGAAAGGCACGGATGCAATCATCGGAAAACGGATAGACGGTCTGGAAGCCAAGCCCCGTAAGCCCACCCGGCACGATGCGATCCTTCACATGGATGGCGGCAATGCGACCGGGGGACAGCACCCGCAACAGCTGCGGGATGAGAAAATCCATCTGTTTCCAGAAATGACCGTTATCGTCCGTGTGGCCGAAATCCGCGTAGTTCGGGCTGTATTCGTACTGCGTCGAAAACGGGATCGAGGTCACGATCAGGTCGACGCTGTTTTCGGCCATGCCCTGCGTTTCCAGTACGCAATCATTGTTGACGATGCGGTATCCCTCGCCCGTCACCTCGATGCGCTCGACGCCGAGCGAACGGGTCAGCGTATCGGCCATGGCCGCGGCCGAGAGGCCATATTCCTTGATGATGCCGGTCATGATCTCCATCTGCTCCTCGTGGCGGTTCCACTTGTCCTGCAGGTTGTCGCGCACCGGCCGCTCGGCCTCGGTGTAGATGAGGTCGAGACGCACTTCGCGGTCCTGCATGAAGCGGTAGATGCGGTGGACGCCCTGGATGAAGTCGTTGAACTTGAAGCCAATGCCGAGAAAGATTTCCCAGGCGCAGTGGTACTGGAAGTTGGGGCCCGACCCGAGCATCGAGGGTTTCCCCGCAAGCTCCGGAATGCGCCCGTCGGAAAAGCCGCAGATGATCTCTTCCCGCTCGTCGAGGCCTTGGCAGCCGTAAACGGTGGCAAGGCCCGGGATGGCCGCTTCCAGCGCCTCGCGCTCGGCCTCCAGATCGTGCCAGATCAGGCGGTGCGCATCCGGGTTCTCGGCGCGCAACTCCATCAGCTTTTCGATGCGGGCGGGCAGGCTGTCGCGCTTTTCGCGGGCGGCATCCGAGAGCGAGGCGGAAGCGTTGCGCAACAGCCGCCCCTGCCCGTTCTTTTCGGTACCGGCGCCTGCATGATCGGCGGGCAGCTCGTGCCAGTGCACCACCATCGGCGGCAGGTCATAGCCCTCGTCGGAAAAGCCGAGATCGGAGGGCTTCTGGACAAACAGCGCCCAGCTTGCCACCCACAGCCAGAACTCCTTCTGCTTGTGCGGGTGGATGGTCAGCGTGTCGGCCTTTTCCGAATTCCGCTTGAAGAACCTGGTCTTCGCCTGTCCGATATCCATGACTTCGAGAAAGGCCGAATAGGCCAGAAGCTCGATAAACTGGTTCGGGCTCGGCGTGGCCGTCGCCACGAACTTGAAGCGCACCCCGTCAAACAGCCGCATGAACTCGCGGAATGTCTTTGAGCCGCCAAAGCCGCGCAGGCATGAGGCCTCGTCGAGGCTCGCCACATCGAACAGGCGCGGGTCGAGCTTGCCGTCCCGCACCGTCTCGTAGTTCGTCATGTAGAGCCCGGTTTCGCCGCATTCCTCGATCGACCGGATGAAGGTGAAGCCCGGCACCCTGTCCGGCCACCCGGCCTGCCAAGCCGCAAGCGCCACGCGCTGCGCATCGGTGATACGCGGATGATCGCCCGTCGCCAGCATATGGGCATCGCGGCGAAACTCCTGGCGAACACCGAGCGGCGCGACCAGCAGCCCGCGCCCGCCGAAGCGGCACAGGACGAGCCGCAGGATCTCGATCTGCACCACGGATTTGCCCAGGCCAAACTTGGCAAAGATTGCGCGTCGCCCGCCCCGGCAGGCCCAGACGACAATGGCCTTCTGGTGCGGCAGAAGCAGCGGGTTGATCTCGTCCAGCGAAACCTCGAACCCTCCATCCGGCGCCATCTGCACCTTGGCTTTCAGAAAATCGAGATAGGAGGCGTGCACGTTCATCGCGTCGCCTCCCCTTCAAACCCTCTGATCAGGCGAAGAGCAAATGGCACACCGCGCCGGGCGTTGATCAGTCGACGCGGCCCCCTCCAATCGCGCCCAGCCTCAACCTCAAGGATAGTCTCGCGGTCGACCAAACGCAGGTCGTCAAGGTAGTATTCCTCGATCGCGGATACGCCTTGATGGGCCATGATGGCGTCGATGTAGCAGGCCGTCACCTTGCGCACGCCCATCACTGCACCACCTTACCGTGGCCGAGCCGACGCAAGGTGCCGATGGCGTGGTCGAAGGCGGAAAGCGCCTTGTCATCCTTTACACCGGCGGAAATACAGGCGGCAGCCGCCACGGAAATGGCAAGATGCACCGCCTGGTCCGGGTCATCGGGCAGAAGCTTGCAGATGGCGACGAACCTCTCCTCGCCATAGGTTCCCGTCACTGTCATGCCATCACCCGGGAAATGATCGCATCGAGCTGCGCCAGCGCCTGCATGGCGGGCACGATGCGCGCCTTGACCGCCTGGCGTTCGGCGGCATCCACATGGCCGTCGTCGATGGCAAGCGCCACCTCGCGCACCACGTCATCCAGAAGTCCGTTGAGTTTCAGCACGGCAGCCGCCGTCAGTTCGCCAAAAGTCTGCGGTCGGCGTGCGCCGAGCAGTTCACCCATCGCCCCCGTAATGAACGGGTGGCCCGATGCTGCATCGAGCGCCACGGCCAGGTCCACGCGGATGAAATTCCGGCTCCACTCTTCCGAGGTGGAGGCATATTTGGACAATGTGCCCGCTCCGACGCCGAGAAGATCGGACGCGCGGGACACGCCACCCACCGCCTCGAAGCCGGAAATCGTGGCCGCCTTGAGGGCCGTGGCCGTTAAGCTGGAAAAAGCGCGCATGAAGAGACCCCTGAAAGCTGGTCAAGGAAAAAGTGACAACCAATTGTTTCCGTGAAGACGCGCGTGGTTCACGCTACGTCAGGTGCATCACCCCGATGGAGGTTTCGATGCACAAAACTCAGAGGCAGAACGGCGATGGAGCCAAGGCAACATGCCGGCCTGCGGCAGAAAGACCCGGTTCCGGCAGCCCGGGAGGAGTGGGCCGCCGGAACCGGCGCGCGGCCGGGAGGCAGCCGGACGCGAGCGGGATAAAAGGCCAGCCGGGCGGATTGATCGCACCGGCTGGCAAGCAGCGCGGCAGGGAAACGACCGCGCGGGGGAACAACGGGAGGATCGCATCATTCGGCAGCCTCCACTGGGGGCTTCTCACCGTCCGGCACAGCAGGACGCGGAATGCCTTCCGGCCAAGCCACGCCCTGCGGCCAATGAGCGGACAACCACACGACGGCACGCTCCAGACGGCGCACACCGATATCGGATCCTGACCGGACCTCGCCGATGCGCTTTCCATCGTTGAACAGATAGGCAGAAACGGTCGCCTCCGCCTTTCGCGAGGCGGCTGCATAGGTTTCGACCAACATCATGAAATTTGCCACGGTAATCATACCGGCAATATGCGGTACAAATACCGGGCCTGTCAACGGTTCATGTACCACTATTTTACGGTTTTTCTAAAAGGTACATTTACCGCATGGAACACAAGGATATCGCGAGCCGCCGTGCGGCCATCCACGGGCGCGTCAAAAGCCGCGCGACCCAGATCGGCCTGAAGATTGCCGAGGTCGAGCGCATGTCATCGCTCGGCGTCGGCAGCCTGCGCAACTGGATACGGCCGGACAAGAACGTAACACCCAGTCTGGCTACGCTGGAAAAGCTGGCGGCGACGCTGCACACCACCGTGAACTGGCTGATCTATGGTGACGCCATGGTGGCGAGCTTCGCCGAAGAGCTGCCTCCGAACTTCGCCAAGACGAGCTCGCCGGAGGAAGACCTTCCACTCGCCGACAGCGCGCCCTCGATCCGGATGCCCACCCTTCCCGACCGGCGCTTTGTGACCATGGAAGATGTTCCTGTTTACGGTACGGCCGGCGGTTCGCTGGCAAGAGGCTCCTTCCTCGTCGAGGACGATGTGATCGATGAAGTGTCGCGTCCCATCGGCCTGCGCAGCAATCGCCACGCCTATGCGCTCTATGTCGAGGGGTCCTCGATGGAGCCGCAGTTCTCACCGGGCGATCTGATTTTCATCAACCCGAACCGGCCGCCCCGCACCGGTGAAGTCGTCGTGGTGCGCTATCGCAGCATCGAGGACAACCGCAATGTCGCGACCCTTGGCGTCCTGGAAGGCCGCAGCGAACTCTCCATCACCCTTCGCAAGCACAAACCAGCCGGCAGCACCGTGGAAATTCGCCGCGAGGGCGCCGAAATCCACAAGGTCATGAGCACCAACGAACTGTTTGCGCTTTAGCCTCTGGCGGGGAAGAGCTGCCGATATCGCCGACGCCCCGCCTCTGCCCCGAACACTGAGACTGCCTCGGCTGAGGTCTTTACCAGCGCATATTCCTTTCCCGTCCGGCTGATCCTCGCCAGGTATCCACTTGCCGTCGCAAGCGTCGGGCGCGCCTCGTCGATGTACCGAGTGGCCTTTGCCCGGCTCCAGCCGAGGTCGGCATAGCCTTTCCCGGCAATGCCCTTGCGCATTTCGATGAAGGCAAGCAGCTCCTCCTTTTCATCGATAGAAATCTGCCGGTCGGCATTGGCGATCCAGATCAACAGATCGAGCCCACCCCTCGCCCGCGCCATCACCGCGTCATGGTCGGGGTCCGGCCGCTGATGCTCCGGCAGCAACTGGAAAAAATGCGCTTCCGGGTCGTCGATAATCTCGCCATCTGACGTGACGGCGGCCGAAATCCGGTCGGCGCGGAATGTCCGCTCTGCCTGCCGCATCAGGCAGAAGGCACGGATGTAGACGGCGCCCCTGCCTCCCTCGATCTCGACAACCCTGATCTTGCGGCGTGTCGGCGTACCGCCGAAGTCACCATAATCGATCAGATAGTCGTAAGGCTCATCCGGCAAGGAAATCGGAGCCCGTGACGCGACCGCAGGCGGCGCGCTGGAAGAAAGAGTGATTCGGACCTGCGCAATATCCTTCTGATCGTCGGCCATGGTCGGTTGGGAATGCTTCGGTGCCTTGCCGGTGAACTTGATCATCACCCAGCAAAACAGGGCGACAACGCCCACTGCCAGCCAAACACCCATGCCCAATCTCCCCCGCGCGATCACCGTGCAGCCGCAATGCTAGCGGGCACGGGGCACAGCGCAAGAGGGACGTGCAACAGCACTAAAATACCGCACGCCGAATCTCGGTACATTTACCGGTAAACCCACTTGACACACGGTATTTGTACCGCTTATCTTCCGTGTCCATACCGGGTGCCTCGTGATCATTCTCACCCGGTTCCAAACGCAATCCCCTGCCGCCGCACCCCCGCGCGACCCCAGTCCCGCGCGGCGGCAGGTTTGCGCCCTTGAAACAGGATGGAGAGTGCCGTGAACCCCGCATCGCTTGAATGGAACCACATGCCGCCGGCCAATCTGGTCCGCCGCGCCGCCTTTGGTCTGCGCGCCGTCGCAGACGATCTCGCCAACATCATCTTTGCCCGCATCTGGCTGTGGCGCGCCCGCCACGGGATCTGATCCGCTTGCCCCTGCCGCAGCCCACCCGCTGCGGCACCTCAAACGGATGGAGGTCATTCCGATGCATCATTCAACAACACCCTTTGGCGTCCGCGCGCCGGCTTTGCCGACAGCGAGACGCCGCGCCGCGCCGGTCTGGCAGTTCAATGCGGTCGCCATCGGCCTTTGCGCCATCGTCACCCTCTCCATCCTTGCGCCGCTGTCGCTCTATCTCGCGGGCTCGCGCCTGCAGCAGATCGAAGCGCGCCTTGCCGCCAATGCGAGGGTTTGAGCCGATGAAACCCTTCATCCCCGATGATCCGGGCGTCAAACCGCGTGCCGAAACGGCCAAGCCGCGCCGCGGTGTCATGACGGCCGCTGCCATTCTGGCCGGCTCCGTCGCGATCGGCATCTGGATTGCCACCGGCGAAACGACGGGCGACGCGGCAGCCCTTGCCGCCGCGGACCAATGCTCCGTCACGCGCCTGGCGGTGGAAGCGTCCGGCTGGTGGGTTGCCGGCGCCATGGCCTTTGCCTTCGCCTACAATGTCTTCTGGAGCGACAGCAGCCGGCGCGTGGCCGAGCTGGAAGAGCAGGAGCGCGACGATGTCGCCCTCCTCTCCGATCTCCGCAGCCGCCTCACCATCACTCGCAAGACCATGCTTGTCGCCCAGCGTACCGGGCAACCGATAGATGTCGCCCGCGACGGCATTCTGACGGGCGAGCTTCGCTTGCTGGATGCGGCACTTTTGGGCCGGGAGAAGTGACGACGATGGGTGAGCGTTCAAAATCGGTGACCATGAAGATCAACCGCGATGGGTCGTTTACGCTTCGGTCTACCGGTGGCGTCGATCTGCGAAAAGTTGTTCCTGCACTGTTCAATACCTATCCCAGAGCGAAAGCATCCAACGAACAAACGGAGAGAACTACCGGCCGACAGGCTGCCGGCTCTCGACGGGAGATGCGAGTAGGCGAGGCAAGCGCGGTCTTGCCTGCAACGTCTGATGATGGACGTGACAGCCGGGAGAGACCGGCACCTTCTGGCACTCCATCGGAGCCCGCCCGATGAGCAACACCCGCAATTACGTCCTCGGTTTCACGCTCCTCGCCGCCGTCGTCTTCGTCGTCTGGACAGCCCCCTCCAGTGAACTGGCCGGCCAGCGCAGCGCCGCCACGTCGCCAAGGATTTTCCCATGATGCCAGCCCTTTGCACCTCTGTCGTCGAGGCCTTTCGCCCGGACGGCTCGCTGATGGATCTGGCTTTGCCGCTGGTCGAGGAGGTGGATTTCTGCGCCATCGCCGGCACGCTGTCGCGCATCGCCCGCTTCAATGGCGTGCCAGATGGCGTGGGCTATCCCGTGTCACAGCATTGCGTGCTGGGAACCGAAGCCCTGTTGAACGAGGGCGAGGACGAGCTGACAGCCGCGCTCTTCCTGCTCCACGATGCGCACGAGCATTTTATCGGCGATCACACCCGACCGTTCATGGAGCTGTTGCGGGCAAAGCTGGCGGCGCGGGCCGGCGAAAAGGCAGGCCGCGAGCTCGTGGGCGCGATAGCCGATATCCGCCAGGGTTGGGACGAGGCGATCTATGCCGCCGCCCATCTGCCGCCACCCACCGCTTGGACGAACCGGCAGAGATCGGCCGTGCTTGCCATGGATGAACGCATGCTGCTCGCCGAAAGCCGCAGCCTGTTTGGCAGCCAGGCCGGCCAGAACATCCATGTGGCCGACAGGCACCGCAAGGCCCGCACACCGGATTTCGGCGCCCGCAAGAACCCGCTGAAGCCCTGGGGCGCCATGAAGGCCGAGGAAGAGTTTCTAAAAATCTTCACCCGCCTGCGCGGACAGGAAACCCTCATCCGCGCCCGCGCGCTTCACGCCGCCCATGCGGCCACCTTCACCCCGAACCGGGAGGGCTGATTGCCATGATCGAATTTTCCAAAAGTCCAGCAGCGCCATCGCCGGCATCCGTCATTGCAGGCTTTGCCGATCAGGGCGTCACCCTGCCGCTGCGCCTTTCTGACGAGGATATCGGCGTGGTCCTCGATGCCGATGGCCGGGACGTGCTGACCGTCGACAGCAATGGCGAGCGCCCGGACGAACAGGCAAGCGCCATCGCCCTGATGATTGTCAGCGCGGTTAACGCCGCAGCCTCTCTGGAGCAATAGGCATGTCCAGCACCACACCCCTGTTCCGCGTCCATTTCGGCGATGGCACGACCGTCGATATCCCGGCCGAAACCGCAGACGCCGCGCGCAAGAGTGCAAGGCCACGGGCGCAGGCGCGCGAAACCGTCATCACCAAGGTCAAGCTCGTGCGGGAGACGCGCTGATGTCGGAGACATCCTCGATCGAGTGGACCGACGCCACCTGGAACCCGATTGCCGGCTGCAGCCTTGTCTCGCCAGGCTGCACCAACTGCTATGCCATGCGCCGCGTTGCCCCGCGCCTGGCCGCCAACCCGGCCACCCCGCATTACCACGGCACAGTGCAGCCTTCGAAAGCCGGGCCCGTGTGGACGGGGAAGATCGGCATAGCCTCCGACAAGGTGCTGATGGCGCCGATCGGCTGGAAGAAACCGCGCCGCATCTTCGTCAACTCCACGTCCGACCTCTTTCACGAGGGCGTGCCGGATGAGGTGATCGACCGGGTCTTTGCCGTGATGGCGCTTTGCCCACAACACACCTTTCAGGTGCTGACGAAGCGCCCGCAGCGAATGCGGGATTATCTTGCAGAGCCTCATCGATTTATTCTTGTGGAAAGATCAAAGCAAAAATTCCTTCCGCCGCCACCTGCAAAACCACTAAAGGCGACACCCTTCACTTGGCGCGATCCAAAAGAAATTCCTCCGCGACGTTGGCCGCTTCCAAACGTCTGGCTCGGCGTGTCTGTCGAAGATCAGCCACGCGCAGATGATCGCATCCCCGTGCTGCTGGGAACCCCGGCCGCCGTGCGCTGGATCAGCGCAGAGCCGATGCTGGGAAGCATAGATATCAGGCGCTACATGTGGCCGGTCCATCCCCGCTGGCCGGGCAAGTACAAACGACCAGCTGACGCGATCGCAGCAGGGGACGAGGTGACATATCACCGGCAGGCTCTTGTTTCAGCAGATGCAAGGTTCCTTGATTGGGTGGTCTGCGGCGGCGAAAGCGGCTCGGGCGCCCGGCCCATGCACCCCGATTGGTCACGCAGCCTGCGCGATCAGTGCTTGAGCGCCGGCGTTCCCTTCCTGTTCAAGCAATGGGGCGATTGGTGGGAGGCAGCATCGGATGTCCGCGACGACAGCGGAAACCACATCAGTGTCGATGCCGATACGTCAGAAGCGGACGACATGTTCGACGCTGCGACAGACACGCTTCTAGCAGCTGACGGACGGCAGTTTGCCCCCGGCGATTTGCCAGAGAACCTGCCAGCACGCCTCATGACACGCCTCGGCAAGAAAGCCGCCGGGCGTCTGCTGGATGGCGTGCTGCACGATGCCTACCCCACCCCAAAAGGACAGTGAACCCCATGCAGAACATCATCCGCGACACGCAATCCCTGCTCGGCATGCTCGAGAGCGGCGACCTGAATTCCGAAATGACCGAGACGGTGCAGATGGTGCTGAAGAAGCTCCAGGACCTCTCGAACGACCAGCCCAAGACCACGTTCAAGGGCGAGGTTTCGCTCAAGCTCAAGTTCGCGGTGAAGAACGGCATGGTCGATATCGACGCGGAGATCCCGCCGCCCAAGCTGCCGAAGCTGCCGCGCAAGACCAGCGTCTACTTCCTCACCGAAGACGGCCAGCTGTCGACCGAACATCCGCAGCAGCGCGACATGTTCCCCGGCCCGCGCGAGATCGACCACCGCCGCCAGTAACGCTCTTCCCCTCTCAACCGGAGACCTTTGACCATGGAAGACCAGAAAACCACATCCACCACTCTCGACATCGAAGCGCTGCGCCGCCTCGCCGATGATGCCGGCTCGGCCATCACCGTCGTCGACCTGAAGGAAACCCTGCACGGCCTGCCGTCCAGCATCCCGGTGCTGCTCGATCGCAAGAGCGGCCGGATCCTGTCGGTGCGCGATGAGTTCGAGAAGTGGCGCATCGTCCCCACCCTCAAATCCGGCACGGCCACCGTGCAGACGCTGGAAAGCTTCATCGATCTCACCCAGCGGCACCAGACGCCGGAAAGCGTGATCTTCGCCGATTTCGACTGGCAGAAGCCGAGCTTCACCACCATTGTCGATTATCACGCCCGCAACGTGACGCCGGATGGCCAGCCGGGCGCCATCGAGCAATTCGGCTGCCCCAACAACGGCAAGCACCGCGTCCACTATCCCTTCCCGCTCTCGAAGGAATGGGAGGCCTGGACGGGCGCCAATGCGCAACCCATGAACCAGCAGGAATTTGCCGAGTTCATAGAGGACCATATCCCGGACCTCACGACGCCGGACGAGGGCGAGGCGCGCCACTGGCAGCAGACGCTCGGCGGGCGGGTAGCGGCACCAAACGATGTCGTCACCCTCTCGCGCGGCCTGCAGGTGTTTGCCGAAACGCGCGTGGCCAATGCCGTGACGCTGCAGAGCGGCGAAGGTCAGCTGACCTTCGAGGAAGAACACAAGGATGCCAACGGCCAACGCATCAATGTGCCGAGCCTCTTCATCATCCGCATCCCGCCTTTCTTCATGGGCGAGGCCGTTCGCATTCCGGTGCGCCTGCGCTATCGCGTGAAGGCGGGCGCTATCACCTGGTTCTACCAGCTCTACAAGCCGGAAAAGTGGATCACGGAAGAAGTCGAGCGCGCCTTTTCGCGCGTGACGGGTGCAACCGAACTGCCGGGCTATGTCGGCACCCCGGAAATGAAGGCCTGACCGCCGAACCACCGGGAGGCATTGCCTGCCTCCCGCCATCCTCTCCACCGGAACGAACCGCCATGGCTCTCACTGCCGAACCGCCCACCCGCCCCCGCCTTTGGTACCCGGACGGCCTGATCGATGAAACCCTGCCCACCGGCCTACCCTCCGCGCAGGCCTGGTTTGACGAACTGCGGCCGGAACGCCTCGATCTGATTGACGAAAGCGAGCGCGCTTTCATTGCCCTGCATGGGCCGGGCCAAACCATCGGCTTCCAGTGGATGGAGGATCACGGCGAGATCACCGTCATGATCGGCAATGCCGGGCTCATCTCGCCGCCGGCCCGATGCACGGCCACACTCGATCTGTTCGACCATGAAATGACCTTGCCCCCGGAGGATGTGCCGGTGACGGCAAACCACTTCTGGGATCATGAGAGCGAGATCTTCGCCGAGACGTTGGACGATTTCGCGCAGATGTATGCCGAGGCTCTTCTGCTGACGCCGGATGACGAGCCGCACGAGGTCGTCATTGCAACCTTCTACTGGAGCGGCACGATCCTGTTTCGCATCGGCGACGATGGCCTGACGCTCACCGAACTGCCGGCCGCCACCGCGCAATCCCCTGAACACACTCCACTGTAAAGGCCATCGCCATGCTCACCGCATCCCGCGCCTCGCTTCTCTCTGCCCTCTCGCTTGTTGGTGCCGTCGTCGAGCGGCGCAACACCATCCCCATCCTGTCTAACGTGCTGCTGGCCCGCGCGGCCGATCCCGCGCGTCTCGCGCTCACCATGACGGACATGGATGTGGAAGCGCAGCTCACCATGGCCGCAACGCTCGGGACGGATTTCCGCCCCTTCACGGTGCAGGCGCATCTGCTGCACGATATCGTGCGCAAACTGCCCGATGGCGCCGATTGCGGGTTTGAACCGGCCGATCCCTCCATGGGCCAGATGCGGCTGAAGGCCGGCCGCTCCAAGTTTGCGCTGCAGGTTCTGCCCGATGGCGATTTCCCGCTGCAGAAACCGCTCGACGGACCCTGCCGGTTCCAGGCGCCGGCAAAGGCCTTTGCCGAGGCGCTGGCCGCCGTCTCCTTCGCCATTTCGACGGAAGAGACGCGCTATTATCTGAACGGCATTTTCTGCCACCCGGTGGAAGAAGGCGTGATGCTGGTGGCAACCGATGGTCACCGGCTGGCCAAGCGCGTGGTGCTGCTGGAAGGTGGAGCGCCCGCCGATATGCCGTCCGTCATCATCCCGAAAAAGACCGTCGGCGTGCTGGCCAAGATCCTGCCGAAGGATGGAGAGATCACCCTCACCGTCTCGGATGCGCGGATCTCTTTCGACCTTGGCAGCACCCGCCTTTCCTCCAAGCTGATCGACGGCACCTTTCCGGAGTATCAGCGTGTCGTGCCGCGCGATCTGCCGGAACCGGCCATCATCGACGCGGCAAGCCTGCGCGCCGCGGTGGACCGCGTGGGCACCGTGGCCGGCGACAAGAGCCGCGCCATGAAGTTTACCTTCGAGGACGGCACACTCACCCTGACAGTCGCCAATCCGGACGCCGGCAATGCCGAAGAGACGCTGGCCTATGATGGCGACCTCACCCTCTCGACCGGCTTCAACAGCCGCTATGTGCTGGACGTGCTGGCGCAGATCGGCACGGACAGGCTCACCCTTTCCGCCGCCGACGCAAGCAGCCCCGCCATCCTGCGCGCCACCGGCGACAATCCCCTCAACCTGGCAGTGCTGATGCCCATGCGCGCCTGACCGGGCGGCGACGAAGGAGAATGGTGATCATGACAAAAAGCGAAGAGACAAGAGGCGAGCTGCCCTTCCACCTCGACTTGCGCGCTCAGGCAGCACTGCTGGCCGATCTGCCGGAAAGCGTGGCACGCGAAGCCGGTAATTTCTATGAGGGGTGCAGATCGGATCTGAAATCCGACAGCATGCAGCACGCATGGCAGCAGGTGTTGCGCCCGTACTTGATCGGGCTGCGGGATCATTCCCGCCTCCAGGCGAGGCCGGTCATGTCGAAAACCGAGGCCGTCGGCTGGTGGTACGAGGACAAGCACGGCTGCATCCACATGAGCATTGATATGGCACTCGGCCGGCGCCATGAGGCCGAGAATGGGGCCAAACTCAACCTGCTTTATGGCGAGCCCCTACCGGGGGATGCCCCCACACCCTCATCACATGTGGTGGTGTCAAAAGGCTACGCGCTCATCCCTATAAAGCCAACCGATGAAGTGATCGAGGCGATTTGCCAA
>NZ_JBHFFP010000028.1:0-14061 GCF_042611105.1 Neorhizobium fuzhouense
CGCGGGGTGGAGCAGCCCGGTAGCTCGTCAGGCTCATAACCTGAAGGCCGCAGGTTCAAATCCTGCCCCCGCAACCACTGACATTTGTAAGCTCGACCATTCCACATATTTGCTCTTGAGCTCCTCGCCATACTGGTAGAGGAGCTTTTTGCGTTTGGCATCCGTGTCAATCTCCCCAGACGCAATCCGGCTCAGGAGATCGTTTTGGGCGGCGGCCACGAACTGCCGCTGCATCACGTCGATCACATCCATCAACGCCATGATCGTCGCGATGTCGCCGTGCACTTGCAGGCTGGCCGGCTGATGGCCGGGTGTCTTGCCGATGACGACAGTCTGGATGAGGTCACGCACAATCGGCATCAGCCGGCGCTTGACGTGCTCATCGGCATTGTTGCGAGGCGGGAAGATCAGAGGGAAGCAAGCTTCTCGTACATATCTTTGAACTCACCCGCCCTTACCCGGCGGTCAGAGCAAGGATGGCAAGCTCGCGGGGCGCCTTGGCTGGCGTCATGCATCATGTGGATTCCCTGCCCCGGGAACGCCCCGAAGAGATCCTTGATGGTGCCACGGCTTGCATCGATGCTCCGTGCCGCCTCCATGATGATCCGGCTATAGTCACGACCCATTCGAGCAAAGGACAAGTCCAGCATAACACCGAAGCCTGTGTCTATCCTCAAGACCTGCCCTCAAGCGGCGCGGCGGGTTGTTTCTTCGCCCATGCGGAACTGCTGGAGAAGTTCTGACAAGGTGGCGGCTTCCTGCGCAAGGCCTGCTCCGGCCGCGTTCATCTCCTCGACCATCGCCGCGTTCTGTTGTGTCGCCTGGTCCATATGGTTCACGGCTGTGTTGACCTCCGAAAGCCCGCTCGACTGTTCCTGCGCAGCCGTTGCAATTGCGTCCATGTGCTGGTTGATCAGCTGGACGAGGCCAGCAATCTCATGGAGGCCGGAGCCGGTGTCATTCACCAGCTTGACACCCTCCGATACGGCCGTTTCCGAATTGCCGATCAGCGTCTTGATCTCCTTTGCTGCAGACGCGGAACGCTGGGCAAGCTCGCGCACTTCCTGAGCCACGACGGCAAAGCCTTTCCCCGCCTCACCGGCACGCGCGGCCTCAACACCTGCATTCAGCGCGAGAAGGTTGGTCTGGAAGGCGATCTCGTCGATGACACCGATGATCTGGCTGATTTGGCGTGAGGCATCCTCGATGCGGCTCATCGCCGTCACGCAATTGCCAACCACGACCCCCGAGCGCTCGGCACGACCGCTGGCATCGCGCACGATGGTGCGGGCTTCGCTCGCCCGCTGCGAGGTGTTGCGGACATTGGCGGTGATTTCCTCCAGCGCCGCTGCCGTCTCTTCCAGAGAGGCGGCCTGCTGCTCTGTCCGTCGCGCCAGGTCGTCGGACGCATGTGAAATTTCAGAAGAACCGCTGGTGACGGCACGGCCGGCATTGCCAACACTCACCAGAACGCCGCGCAGCTGACGGACCGAAGCATTGAAGTCGTGACGCAAGGCCTCGAACTGCGGGGCGAACTGATCGTTGATTTCGCACAGCATGTCGCCTGCCGCCAGACGCTTCAGCCCACCTGCAAGAGCGCCGGTTGCCCGGTTCAGCCGCTCTTCGGCTTCGGCCTCGGCAAGCCGCTGCACTTCGACGCGTTCAAGCTCGGACCGTTTGCGGTTCTCATCGGCTTCTGTCTCAAGCTGCGCATTGCGTATGGCCGCCTGTCGGAACACCTCCACAGACTGGGCCATTGCACCAATTTCATCCTGTCGGCTGGTGAACGGGATCTGCGACTGCGTATCTCCCTCAGCAAGAGCGCCCATGGAACGGGTCAGGATACCGATCGGCATGGCCACGCGCCGGGCCACGACCATCATGCCGGCAATGGTCACCGCGACGGCTCCCAGGAGCAGGAGCCCATAGGCGATGACGCTGGCGAGTGCTGCGTCTGCCAAGGCGTTCGCCTTGTCATCCATGATCTTCATGGCGCCGACGACGACATCTGCGATCGCCGCCTGCGACTTGGAGCTCGGGGTGAGCCAGTCATCGAGCGCGACACCAACCGGTTCGCGCGCGACGACCTTGGCGAACATGGAATCGCGCATTTCGGCGACAGGTCCGGTGAAATAGCCCACCTCTGCCTTTTCGAGCAATTGCTTCAACTCGGCGGACACCGTCGGGTGATTGATCAAGGTCCGCACCTGCAGCCAGCTGGCATTCACCTTGGCGTCCTGAGCAACGAGTTGAACGATGTCCGCAGTCGAAAGCGCAGCTCCCGCGGCCGCAGCCTTGTTGATAACAATATTCTCAGCGCCCGCCCCCGAACGGGCCGCCCAGGAGTTTGCCCGGATCTGCAAAAGGTCGGTCAGGCCGTTGTCGAGAACGCGGATAGCCGCTTCCGTCATGTTCGCATTGGATTCA
The DNA here is from genome assembly GCF_042611105.1 of Neorhizobium fuzhouense. NCBI lineage: Bacteria > Pseudomonadati > Pseudomonadota > Alphaproteobacteria > Hyphomicrobiales > Rhizobiaceae > Neorhizobium > Neorhizobium fuzhouense. The sequence goes on from NZ_JBHFFP010000028.1 coordinate 2,428, forward strand.
AGATCGGTCAGAACGGTATCGCCAAACGACATCTGCTTCGTGTTGACGTCCTTGTTCCGTTTCTCCAGCGGCAGCGCGAGCTGCGCATCGATCTGCGGGCGCATCGAAACGATGGTGTCGTAGTTTCCCTTGACCTTCGTGAGCATGCTCGAGAATTCGGAACGATCTGCCAGTAGAACGGCCTGTTCGATCGCCTTCATGGCGGCATCGACCTTTTGACGATCGACGGGAATGGCCGCCAGTGTCGAGCCGGCCTTTTCTGGCGTGGTGATCATGGCCGTGTTGGTATGACCTCGTTCAAGCCGGTAGTTCAACAGGAAATCGAACAGCGACTTGTCAACGGCCGTCAAGGCCGCGACCTTGGTGAAGGTGTTGTAGGTGGAGTAGGACGTCAAAAGCGATTTTGAAACCACAGCGCCCAAGGCGAGGCTGATCACGAGGAAGACGGACACGAGGACGTTTCTGATAGAAAACATGATAAGCCCAACCGATGAATGTTAGGCCCATTCCGTCACATTTGAGTAAAGCCCTACTAACTGGTGCACTACAAGAAATCGGGGGTGTTTATTTTAAAACGTTCCTTGAGTAATGCGACACAGATTCACAATGAGACTTGGCCACCTCAGGCGAGTTTGGGTGATCCGGGCTGATGGGACCCTGAACACCCTACCTTCCGTCATATGCCACCAGGGGCAGTCCAGAGAACGCGTGGCCCCTCGCTATCAAAGTGCGCCATTCGTCGAACCGCCTTGCGTCGTCACGAAATTTGCCGGAGGTGGGCGTGTTGCGAGGAAGGCCGTGCCTTCTGACAAAACAGCCTTCGCAAGCAGTTTACAACAATGCACGGCTGTGCAAATGTCCCCGCATCGCATTTCTGGATGACGCGGATGCTCGACGACAAGGTGGATTTCTGCAGGCAAATCATCATTCGCGCAGGCGAACTGGTGATGCAGGGCTTTGGACAGGTCCGCGCTGTGCAGATGAAGGGTCGCCAGGACTATCTGACCGAGTTCGACGGGCGCTGCGAAGCGTTCCTGCGCCAAGCCATTGCCGAAGCCTATCCGGACGATGGCTTCTTTGGCGAGGAGGGTGGTGGCAGTGACGCGGCGAAACTTTGGGTGGTCGATCCGATCGATGGCACCGCCAATTTTGCCCGCAACATCCCGCATTTCTGCATCGCGATTGCCTATGTCGAAAACGGGCGGGCTGAATTCGGTGCGATCTACAATCCGGTGCTGCGTGAACTTCACTTTGCCCGGCGCGGCCTCGGCGCGACGCTGAATGGCCAGCCCATTCGCGTCTCCAGCGTTGCGGCGGCGGAGGCAGCAACGGTGGAGCTTGGATGGTCGTCACGCATTGAAAAGCAGGACTATCTTGGCGTGATGGATGGTTTGCTTGCTTTCGGCTTCAACGTTCGCCGAGCAGGCTCCGGCGCACTCGGACTGGCTTACGTCGCGGACGGACGCAATGAAGCCTATGTTGAGCGCCACATGAATTCCTGGGATTGCATGGCTGGATTGCTGATGGTCGAAGAGGCAGGCGGGAGGGTCTGCTCTTTCGAAGGTGGCGAAAAGATCCTGTGCGGTGGTCCCGTGCTGGCAAGCGTGCCGGATCTTGCCGAGCCGATCAGTCATATCATGCGCATACCGCTTGCCGCGTCTCGGGAGGAGACGCGTTAAGGCACATTTTGCCCTGTCGGGGCAGTGTGTCATAAAACCGTTGCACAGCTGTGCAATGTTCATTGGTATTGGAGGGACCGATGGAAGGCTACCTGAATATATCGCACACCCGCGTGCGCTACGGTGAGAACGAGATCCTGAAGGGGATCGATCTCTCGGTGCGCAAGGGCGAATTCGTCGCCCTGCTTGGCTCGTCGGGGTGTGGCAAGACAACCTTGTTGCGCACCGTTGCGGGCTTCAACACACCCACCGAAGGCACGATTTCCATTGGCGGCCGCGACGTGACGCGCCAGCCGCCAGACAAGCGCGGCATGGCGCTGGTGTTTCAGTCCTACGCGCTCTGGCCCCATATGACGGTCGATCAGAATATCGGTTATGGTCTGAAATTGCGTCGCGTTGAGCGGGACGCGGCGCGCCAGCGCATCGACGAGATGAAGGCGCTTCTTGGACTGCAGGCCTTGGGGCACCGCAAGCCCGCCGAACTTTCCGGCGGCCAGCGCCAGCGCGTCGCCCTTGGCCGTGCACTTGCCATCAATCCGGACATCCTCCTGCTCGATGAACCGCTCTCCAATCTCGATGCGCGCATTCGCCTCACGGTTCGTCACGAAATCAGCGCCTTGCAGCGCCGGCTGGGCATTACCGCCGTGCACGTGACCCATGATCGAGAGGAAGCCATGGTCATGGCCGACCGCATCGTCATCATGAATGGCGGTGAGATCGCTCAGGCCGGCACCCCGCAGGAGGTCTACAATCGGCCGAACTCGGACTTTGTGGCGGCGTTCATGGGCGCCGAAAACATCGTCGAGATCGATATCGAGGTGTCCGGCAGCAGCATCGGCATCTCGGAGGGTCGCAACAACCGCAAAGCCGTGATCGACCGCGGTGATCGACCGCTTGTCTCAGGGCCTGCGATCGCTCGTTTCCGCAGCGAAACAGTGCGCATGACCGCGGCGGCGGACGCTGCATCTGGCGCGCAGCGGGATGGTCTTGTGCTGACCGGTCAGGTTGCGCAGGTGAGCTACCCCGGCGGGCTCTGGCGCCATGTCGTCCATCTTGGCGACACCAGCCTGATTGTGGACGCCGCCACCCGCTTTGAAGAGGGCGCGTCCGTCGACATCACGGTGCCCGACACGGCGCTCTACATCTTCCCGCGCTCGTAATTTCGCGTGGCCCGCTGGAGCCTTTGCGGGCTCCCGCAACACCCTTTCCATGCCTCGCATACGCTTCAACTGTCTGTAATCACCTCGAAAAGGACTGATGAGATGAAAACCCTTGCCTATTCTCTGCTCGCCCTCGGGCTGACAACCTCGCCGCTCATGGCTGAAGATCTGACCGTCATGACGGCTGGTGACCAGAACATGGTCGATTACATCAACGACTATCTGGGTCCGCTGTTTGAAAAGCAGAACCCGGGCGTCAAGGTTCGCGCCGTCGGCACCGGCCCCGGTGATGCCGGATCGCAGAAAATCCTGGAGCGCTTTGATGCGCAGGCTGGCGCCAATGTTGCCACCTGGGATGCCGATGTTGCCGTGGTGCATGAAAAGTTCGTCGGCCCCATGGTCGAGAAAAAGTATCTGGCGAAGTATCGCGACCAGATCGAGAGCGGCAAGCTGGTGACGCGCGAGAATGCCAAGATGGCGCTCGGCACCAATGTCGATGGCTATGTCATGCCGATGTTCAACAGCCAGACGGCGCTTGCCTACAACCCGGCGCTGGTTGCAACGCCGCCGAAGAGTTATGACGAGCTTGTTGCCTGGGCCAAGGCAAACCCCAAGCAGTTCGGCTATAACGGCATCAAGGGCGGCGCTTCCGGCGTGAGCTTCGTCATGGGCTGGATCTATGCCTTTGCCGGTGACGGCGACAAGCTGCAGCAGGGACCGTTCGAGGCAAGCGAAGCCGAAAAGTGGGCGCCTGCCTTTGCCAAGCTCAAGGACTTCACCACGAATGCCACGTTGACGCCCGGCAATGCCGGAACACTGGATATGCTGAGCCGCGGCGAAATCGCCATCGGCCCGGTCTGGGTGGACATGTTCTACAGCTGGAAGGCCACCGGCAAGCTGCCGCCGGACATGAAGCTGGTTCTTCCTGCCCCCGGCATGCCCGGTCAGCCGATGCATTACACCATTCCGGAAAAGGCGCCCCACAAGGATCTGGCCGAGAAGTTCGTCAACCTCGCCACCAGCCCGGAAGTCCAGGCCAAGGGCATCGTCGAGCGCTTCAACTGGTATCCGGGTATTGACGCGCAGCACGTTCAGGCCAAGCTCGACAAGGCCACCTGGGAAAAGCTGTTTACCGATATCGGCCCGGCGGATCTCGCCAAGAACGGCAAGGCCTTCCCGATCGCCCCCTACAACAAGGCGATCCTCGAAGCTTACGAGCGCCAGGTCGGCAACTGATCGAAGACCTGCCGGGCGGCGTGACAATCGCCGCCCGGCACGCTTGCTGCCAGAAATGGCAAACCTGATCGAAACACGAATTCGGTGAAAGCCATGCCGATCCCGCTTCTTGGACTTTTGCTGGTCATGCCAGCGCTGGTCATCGTGCTCATTCTCTTCATCGTGCCTCTGGTGAGTTCCATCACCGGGGCTTTTGCGGTGGACGGCCTGTTCGGCTTTGCCAATTTTCAAAAGGCATTCGAACTCTACAGCAGCGATATTGTCTTCACGATTGTGATCGTCAGCCTGTCTGCGGTGTTGATCGGGCTTCTCTCCATCGCGATTGGCGGATACCTGACGCTGGGCTCCAACCCGCGCGCCGTGGCGATCCTGCGTTGGCTCTACCGCTGGCCGCTTTTCGTGCCGTTCATCGTCGTCGGCCAGATTTTGAGAACCTTTCTCGCCAAGAACGGCTTGATGAACAGCCTTCTCATGCAGGCGGATATTCTGACACCCATGCAGACCACCAGCTTTCTCGATTGGCGCGGCATCGTGATTGCGTTCGTCTGGAAGCAGACGCCCTTTGTGACCTTGCTGCTGGCTGGCGCGATGGCCTCGCTCGACCGCTCGATGAGCGAGTCCGCTCGCAATCTGGGCGCAAGCCGTTTGCGCATCCTCATCGAAATCATCCTGCCGCAGGTGCTTCCCACCCTGCTCGTGGGTCTCATCCTGAGCTTTGTCACGATGATGTCGGTTCTCTCCGTACCACTGATGATCAATGCGCAATCCCCGACCATGATCACGGCCAGCATGGCCTTCCGCATCAACGCCTATGGCGATTACGGTGTCGCCAACGCACTGGGTGTCATCTCGCTCTTGACGACCAGCCTTGTGGGATGGGTCTATCTGCGCCAGACGATGAGGGAACATCGATGAAGACGACCATGATCGACCTCAAGTGGATACCCCGCGCGCTTGGCCTCGGGCTGCTCGCCTTCGCGATCTTCGGGCCATTGACCAATCTCGTGCTCTGGGCGGTGGCGGAGAAATGGTATTTTCCCCATGCGCTTCCCCTGCAATACGGCTTTTCCTATTGGGTGAGCGTCTTTTCCCCGCGCGGTAATGCCACGACCTCGCTGACGATGAGCGTCCTCATCGCCTGCCTTACCGTCATCTTCTCCATCGGACTTGCGGTCCCCGCAGGCTATGCGCTGGCGCGGCTGAAACTGCCCTTCCGCGGCGCCATCCTGCTCGTGCTTCTGATCCCGCAGGCCTTTCCGAACCTGCCGGTCTATGTGAACATCGCGCGTCTTTTCTATCAGTTGGGCCTGAACGGCACGGTCGTCGGCGTCGTCCTCGTCCATGTCACGCATGGTCTTGTCTATGCGGTATGGATCGCAACGGCTGCCTTTTCTGCGATCGACCGCGAGCTTGAGGAAGCGGCACGCTCCATGGGTGCCTCGGCGTTCAAAACCTTCTGCGATGTCACGCTGCCGATCGCCGCGCCGGGCCTACTGGCAAGCGCCATCTTCGTCTTTCTGGAATCGCTCGACGAATTTACCGGCACCTATTTCGTCGGCGCACCCGATATTTCCACCTTGCCGCTGCTGCTCTACACGGCAGGATCGGGTGGAAATTACCAGATCGCCTCGATCACCGCGCTCATCCTGCTGGTGCCGTCCATCGCCTTCATGATCGTCATTGAACGTTTTCTGAAGGCAGATGTGCTGTCCAAGGTGGGACGCTGATGCGGGAAAAAGAAGAGACGGACATCTCCGGCTTGCCACGCTATATCAGCGCGCATGAAGTGGCCGAACGCGCGGGCGTCTCCCGCTCCGCTGTCTCGCGCACCTTCACCCACGGCGCCAGCGTCTCTATGGCAACGCGCGAGAAAGTCATGCGTGCCGCTGAGGAGTTGGGTTATCAGGTCAACGATCTGGCGCGCGGACTTCTCGCCAACCGCAGCCAGTTGGTCGGCATGATCGCCTCCGATACGGAAACGCCCTTCCGCTCGCTGCAGATCTCGACGCTCTCGCGCCTGCTCATTGAAAGCGGTCGCGTGCCGGTTCTCATCACCACCGACAGCACGGCGAGCGGGCAGGCCTCTCACGCCAATCTGCTGCGCTACCGGGCCCAGGCGACGGTGGTTCTATCGGGCATGCCCTCGCGCGCCTTCATCGAACTTGCCCAGCGCAATGGACAGCCGCTCATTGCCGTCGGCCGCAATGAAGAAGGTCCTGACCACATCCGCGTCAACAACAAGCTGGCCGCAGCCACGGCCGTCCAGGTCTTTGCGGCGCGCGGAATGCAGCGCGTTGGCATGGTCACCTCGGCCGTGGGCAGCCCCAATCTTCTGGAGCGCGAGCAGACCTATGTCGAAGCCGCCCGCGCGGCAGGGCTTGAGGTCTTCGTGGAACGTGCCGAGCGCACGGATTACGAAGGTGGCAGCCTGGCGGCCTCACTGTTGCTGTCTCCCGCACGACGCGTTGAAGGCGTGTTCTGTGTCAACGACCTGATGGCGCTCGGGCTCATGGATTATGCCCGCAACATGCTGGGTTTGCGGCTTCCCGAAGACCTCTCGGTCATCGGTTTCGACGACATCCCGGAGGCCAGCTGGGGCGCCTACAGGCTGACGACCTTCCAGCAAAGCGCCGAAAAACAGGCCCGCGAAATCCTGCGTGTTCTCGATCTGCGGCTGGCAAATCCCTCCGCTCCGCCGATGGTGACGCAGCTGGATGTGCCGCTCATCATGCGCGACACGGTGCGGTCGATGACGCTGGACCGGACATCGCCCGCCCCATAAAGAACGAAAGACATCAAATCATGAGCGATTGGCATTCCATCTGGTTGCAACCGGCAGCCCCTGATCTCGAACGCCTTCAGGCAACGGTCCACCGGCTCGCCGAACAGCTCGGTACGCCGCGTTTCGCGCCGCATCTGACGCTCGTCGAGGACATGCAAAGAACAGCCCAGGATCTTGCCGGCGTTCTCGATGGACATTTTGCCGGAGAGACTGCCTTCTCGACCCCCGTCACCACCATCCACGGATTGCCGCAGTTCTTCCGCTCGCTCTATGCCGGCTTCGAACCGGCCGGTCGGCTCAAGCATCTGAAAGCCCGTGCAGTCGAGGCCTTCGGTACCGGCTCTGTCGACACTTTCATGCCGCATATCTCGCTCGCCTATGGCGTGACGGCCGAGCAGCGGGCAAGCGTATTTGCCGCCCTCGAACAGGAGTTTTCAGGCGAAACCATCCGCTTCGACGCCATTGCCGTGATCAGCTCGGCACAATCCGTGCCGATTGAAAACTGGAAGGTCGTTCACACGCTGAGGCTCGGCTAGAGCAACGCCAGCAAGGCAAGGCGCCGGCCTTGCGCCGATGCAGCCCGTGGCGGGAATGAGTTTGAACCCGTTAATGCCCTGTGGAGGGCAGGTTAGGCTGCTTTCCAGGCCAACATGGCGTCACCGGATTATTTCTTGTGAAAGGAGGACTGTGTGTAGAGCAGGTGCGCATCTTCTGATTGAGTGCGTTTTTTCTTAATTTACCGCGTGCATTTTCGATGGCGTAAGACAGGTTTGCTAGTGCTCTGGTGTGGGAGCTCTTGGATGAACATGATCAGCGCCAGATTGAAGTTGCAGGAATTCATCTCCGTCCGTTCGGACAATCCGGACCTGTTGAAAGCGCAGTACCGCGCCTTCACGCGCCAGATGCCGATGATGTATTTCATATTGCTATCGAGCACATGGGCGCTGGCGATCACGCATCTGAAACTGGCGCCGGTCTGGCTGACCGTCGGCATTCCCCTAGCGTTTACGATAGGGTGTGCGCTCCGAATTGCCTTCTGGTGGCGCACGCGCGGCCTCGATCCTGAGCCGCAGGTTGCCTATGCAGCGCTTCAGCGCACGAACCGCCTGGCAGTCGGCATTGCCACGGCATTTACGCTCTGGTCATTTTTGCTCATTCCCTACGGGGACGCCTACACGCAGTCACACGTCGCCTTCTATATGGCGATCACAGTGATTTCCTGCATCTTCTGTCTGATGCATGTCCGCTCGGCTGCTCTTACGGTGACGCTTATCGTCAACGGCGCTTTCATCATCTTTTTTCTGGCCTCGCAGCAGCCGACCTTCATTGCCATCGCCATCAACGTGTTCCTGGTTTGCGGTGGCATGATGTCGATCCTGTCGACCAATTACCGCAATTTCGAGCGCATGGTGGTTTCCCAACAGCGTACCGAGGCGCTCAGCAACGAGAACTTCTTGCTCGCCAATCAAGACAGTCTGACCGAACTGCCCAATCGGCGCGCGTTTTTCACCCATCTGGAAGCGGAACTGGAGAAAGCGAGGGCGGCGGGGACCCGGCTGGCCCTCGGCGTCATCGATCTTGATGGTTTCAAGCCGGTGAACGATCTCCATGGCCATTCCGTGGGTGATCGGCTGCTGGTCAGCGTCGGTCATCGACTGACCGCCAGCCTGAAGGCCAGCCGGGCTTTCAGGCTGGGCGGAGACGAGTTCGCCATCGTGGCCCCGGTCATCCCAGAGGATGCGCAACTCGTTGCAAACGCCAACGCCATTTCGGAACAACTGCGCGCACCTTACCATCTTGCCGAAGGTACGGTGCATGTTTCAGCATCGATGGGGATTGCGGTCTTTCCCACTCTTGCCTCAACGCTTGAGCAACTTTTCGACAGGGCGGATTACGCACTCTACCATGCCAAGAAGGCGCAGCGGGGTGGGGCTGTGCTGTTCGACGCAGAACACGAACAGCAGATCAATCTTGAAGCCCGAATTCAGCATCTGCTCAAGCAGACGGATATAGAAGACGAGCTTTCGGTCGTGTTCCAGCCCATCGTCGACATCCGCAGCGGACTTGTCCGAGGCTTTGAGGGATTGGCCCGCTGGCGCAACGGGGTGCTGGGCGAGGTGCCGCCCGACAGATTTTTTTCAATCGCAGAGCGAGCCGGTATCGTGAGCGCGCTGACCCGGCCACTTCTGAAGACAGCCCTTGCGTGCGCAACCGGTTGGGAGACCTCCCTGCGGCTATCCTTTAATCTGTCGGCTCATGATCTCAACTCGCAGGACGGCGTTTCCTCCGTAATCGCAATTATTAAGGACAGCGGTTTCGATCCGAGGCGGCTTGACCTGGAGATCACCGAAACGGCCTTCGCTCACGATTTCGGGCAGGTGAGACAATCGGTCGAGTTGCTGCGGCGGCTGGGCTGCGGCGTCTCTCTGGACGATTTCGGTACCGGCTATTCCAGCCTGACACGACTGCACGCTCTTCCTCTCACCAAGATCAAGATCGATCGCAGCTTCGTCACCGACTTACACCGAAAGCCTGCCAGCTATAAAATCGTCAAATCACTCCTCACGCTCAGCCGGGATATGGAACTGGAATGCGTTGTGGAAGGGGTCGAAACGCTTGAGGAACTGGCAGTCCTCAAGGCGCTTGGGGCTCGGCTGGTCCAAGGCTATATCTTCAGCGGCCCGATGAAAGCAGACGATATCGCTGATTTCCTGTCGGCGCATGCGAATTCCCAGACACAGCCGTCAAGCTTTGCTCTCTGCAGAGCTTAGCAACCTCGCCTGCTTGGATTCTGTGGACTAGCAACGCAGTTGCCTTACACATGAGGCTGACCACAAGCTCCGGCACGCAAAATTTTGCCTCCTGTATGTGTAAATTTAAACAATCTAATATGCTATGGTGGACTTGACGTTGTCTTTGTTCACAGGAAGTCGATATGCTCCCCGCCTATGGGAACCGCGCAAAGTGGGAACTGCTTGTCTGGCTTGCGGCCTTCTTAATCATCTACGGCCTTGCCCTTTGGTTTGACGGACATGAGGCCCTTGATGCGTTGTTTCGCTCGCATGAGGAATATGATCTTGACGAGGTCTTTACTGCACTGAATGTGGCAGGGTCGCTTGGCCTGATTTACTCAATCTTGCGTATCAAGGACATGTCGAAGGAAATTCAGCGGCGACTGGCTGCCGAAGAACATGTCGACTGGATCGCCTGTCACGACCCGCTGACGGAGTTGCCAAACAGGCGCTTTCTGGAGTCCGTCGTATCGCGCGGAAGTAGTCTTGCGGTCGGAGCTAAGTATGCGGTCTACAGCATCGATCTCGATGGCTTCAAGAAAATCAATGATCTCCTCGGGCATGAAAAAGGTGATCTTGCCCTTAAAGTCATTGCGCAACGCCTGCTCGGCCTCTTTGCGGACGACAAGGTGTTTCGCCTCGGCGGCGACGAATTTATCGTCGTCATCGAGCGGAACAACAATCCGGAACTGACCACCTTGGGCAGAAGGGTTGTCAGCGCCATCTGCAAGCCAATCCTGATTGAGGGAGCAAGCATCGAATTAGGCGCAAGCGTTGGTTTTGCGCGCGTGCCGGAAGACTGCGAGTCCTTAAGAGAAGCAATCCGCTATTCCGACAGCGCCATGTACGCGGCCAAGAAAGCCGGACGTAATTGTGTGCAGGGATTTCGCCCTGAGATGCAGGAGGAACTGGTCCGAAAGCTCCGGATGGAAGCCGATCTCAAGGTGGCCATGAAGCGAAATGAGATCCGTCCGTTTTATCAGCCGCTCGTCGACCTCAGGACGCGGGAAATTATTGGTTATGAGGCACTGGCGCGATGGGAGAGAGAGACCGGTGAGTTCGTTCCGCCGTCTGAGTTCATTCCCCTGGCAGAAAACGCGGGCCTTATCGTGCAACTGACGGACCAGTTGTTCCGCATCGCGTGCCGGGATGCCTTGGGCTGGCCGGCTCACACCATTCTGTCGTTCAATCTTTCTCCCCTCCAGCTGAATGATCGCTTGCTCAGGCTGCGGATCATCAAGGTCCTCGAAGAGGTTGGCTTGCCTGTGCACCGCCTGGAACTCGAGGTTACGGAAGGAGCACTCATCGCAGATCCGGAGACTGCACGGGATGTGCTGAATGAGCTGTCCCAGGAAGGGATCAAGATCGCCCTTGATGACTTCGGAACGGGTTTCTCAAGCCTCTCGCAACTCTCCAATTATCCCTTCGACAAGATAAAGATCGATAAGAGCTTCGTGGCAACGTTTGAAGAAAGCAACAAGCAGGGGAAGGTGGTCCGGGCGATCATTTCGCTTGGGAGTGGCCTTGGCGTGAAGATCACTGCCGAGGGAATAGAGGAGGAGGGCCAGCTTCGCCTGTTGCAGGATCTTGGCTGCGATATTGGCCAGGGGTTCCTCCTCGGCAGGCCTCAGCCCGTTGACCAGACAATCAAAGCCTCGCAAACCGGTGACCCTATGGCGGGCACCGCCCTTCGTCGAATTTGACAGCCTAAAGCTGCCTGAGATGCTCCTGCCTCAAGTGAGGATTTGGGAAGTTACAAAGGCGTCTACATGAACTGCTCCCCATTTCGGACGGGCAGTCGGCATAAGCAGAAAGGCTCTGATCTGAACCCTTCAAACTGGACCATTTTTGGCTAGAGTTTTCCGGTGCATTTTCCTGGCTGGGAAAGGAACGGAAGACGATGAAGGCTGAATAGCCCCGAGATTTGTAGACGCCTTCTTTCCTAATTTTGAGGCAGGAAGAGCATCATGAGCAAATCGAATTTC
>NZ_JBHFFP010000029.1:0-7085 GCF_042611105.1 Neorhizobium fuzhouense
TGGTTCACTTCATGCAGGCGCAGCGCCCACTCATTGTGGTTGATGGCATAATCCGGCGAGCGGCCAAGCGCCTGCTCGATGCCGGTGGAAGCGCCGCCGCCGCCTGCAAAGCTGTCGATGATCAGCGGACGGCTAGCTGGTGCTGCGAGGGCGAGGCCCGCCAGAATGGTGCCTGCAAAAAGTGTCGGAATATGCGCGTTCATGCCGCCACCTCCAGAGCCTGTACATCCACCGTCTCGGCCACCGCCATCCGCCCGGCATCCGTCATCACATACCCATCCCCGTCAGCGGCAATCACCCCGCGCGCCACCATGTCGGCCACCAGCGCCTCCGCCACCAGCGGGCGCACGGCAATGCCCTTGCGAAGGCCAGCCAGATCGAAAACCTTGTGTTGGGCGGCAAAGGCCATGGCGCGGGCAAATTCCTCGCTCACCCGCTCCTCTGCCGTCTTGCGCGGCGTTTCGCGGGCAAACTCATCCGGTTCCGCCCGAAAGCTCAAACCGGCGGGCGCGATGTTGCCCCCTGCCCCGGGCGCCAGTGCGGGCGCCGTCTCGAAATCGGAATAGTTGACTCGGATCAGCCGCGGATAACCATCGCCATAGGAGCCGTCGTCATTCGCCTCCCACACGAACCATGCCGTGTTCATCTGGCTGGAGGCCTTGTTTCCCTCCCAGCCGTCGCGGTGCATCATCGGCAGGCGGCGCGTGAACACATAGATCCGCGTCGGCGGGTTCTCATCCATCACAAAACACCGGTCTGGATCGTCGAAGCCGGCGGCAAAGTTGAAGTTCAAAAGCATCGCCATCTTGCGCGGACGGTGCGCTTTCAGCGCGTGCGCGATATAGGCATTGGCAATGCCGAAGGGCGGGTTCGTCACGATGTCAGGCCCATGCCGGCCCGCGTCCGCCATGCCGGTGGAGGCCAGAAAATCCCCCACCATCTGGCATTCGCCATGCGCTGTGGTTATCTCCCGGTCCACCAGGTCGGAAATCATAACCTCGTAACCTGCCGCCTCCAGCGGGCGTAGAATCGCCCCGCGCCCCACGCTCGGCTCCAGCACCGGCCCGCAAAAGCTTTCCAGCGCCAGGAGAACCCGCATGGCCTCGACAGGCGTTTCATAAAGGTCGTCGCCGCGCTCCTCCTTCGTCGCGGATTGGGTGCCGATCGCATGGCGAAGGCTGGCCCGCGTCGGTGCAAGCCCGCCGGAAACGCGCGCATCAATCGCCCGCTCCACAATGCCCGGCGTCTCGCGCTCGGCCTCGCGAAGCTTGCGCGCTTCATGCACCTGCTTGGCATCCAGCCCGAAATCGGAAAGCGTCAAAATATTCTCATCCAGAATATTTGATTTGCGCCCCGGCTTTGCCAGCTGCCCCCGGTTTTGCGCCTCGTCCACCATGTCGGCCAGACGGATATGCGCAAACGTTTCCACCTTCAGCGCATCCGCCTGAATGGCGCGAAATTTGTCGATCAGCTGGCGCGAGGCTTTCACCTTGGCCGCATAACCGCCCGCCGCCTTCGCCTGCTCGTAGGCCCCGCCGGAAAGCAGCATGGCCGCCGTCACATCACCATCATCCAGCGCGCGCCGCGACCGCTCCACCAGCATGACGATCTCGGATGCATCGCCCGAGAGAACAACCGCCGGAACGGCTGCCGCCGCCTGCTGCTCTTCCACCACCAGCGCCACCGCATCCGCCGTCTGCGTATCCAGCCATGCCAGCATGTCGGCAGCCTTTTCGGTCGCAAACCAAAGGCTGGCCAGCTTGCGGTCGCGGTCGAGATAACCCAGCGCATTCAGCTTCACCGCAATGTTGCGGTCAGAACGGCTGTCTTCCTCAAACCGGCCAGCGGCCACCGCTGCGCGCAAAACCTCAAGCCCGCGCGGGCTCGGAATGGCATACGGTTTTTTCACCCAAACACCCATCAAACCCCACTCCCCTGTTTGCAAGATCCCGTTTCGGCTTCCTCGATCAGCGCGCACACATGCGCCTCATCGAGTGCCAGCTGCTGCGCGATGCACAGCGTCGAAAGGCCGCCCGTGTGCCAAAGCTCCAGCACGCGCGCCGTCTGCGCCTCGCGAATGCGCAGCGCCCGGTGTGTCTCGATCTCGCGGGCAATGCGGGCGCGCATCTCGGCCACGGCCTGGCGCTGTGGAAGGCTGTAAAAGCGCTGCATCAGCGCACCTCCTTCGTTTCAATGTTCCAGAGATGCGCCGTCATCAGCGCGCGCGATGGGCAGGGATAAACCACCGAAAACCCCGTCTCCTGCGTCAGCGAAAAATGCCCGCCGCATTCGAAATGCGCCTCGTCCTGCCCCTCAAGGGCAGCCACGCGCGGTGCACGGCACTGCGGGCAGGCAACCCGCAGTGTTAGAAATTGCTGGCGAGCGGTCTCCGGCATCACGCCTGCCCTCCCGCTGCCGGGCGGCCCTGCCAGAACAGCGAAACCCCGCCGCGCATCACCAGCTGGCGCCGCACGCGGTTTCGCCAGTCGCGCCCGCCTTCAATGTGCATGGCAGCCACGCGGTCCAGACCGGCGTCGAAATCCGTGGTGTAATACTCTTCAAACGCAGTCATGCCGCCCTCGCGGGCGGCAACCTGTTCGATGTATCGTGCGGTGGAATAGCGGATCGCCATCAGTGCGCTCTCATCGTCGAGAGCCGGGCGCGCAGGTTTTTCAAGACTGCACGAAAGCCCAAAATGGCGTCATCATCATCAAGGCCTGCGTCAATGCATGTCGCGGCCGCCGTCGCAACGGCTTCTGCCGCCTCGTCCGGCGTCGGCCTTTTGCTTGCGCCCTTCTCCTCCCCCCGCTCCATGCTTACAGCCCCGCCATCAGCGCATCGAGGGCGGCAAGCGCACGCATGGCCGGCACAATGCGCGCCCGCACCGCCTGGCGCTCGCAGGCATCGGCATGGCCGTCTTCGATCGCCTGCGCCACCTCGCGCACCACGTCGTCCAGCACGCCATCCAGCCGCAAAACGGCAAGCGCCGTCAGCTGGCCAAAGCCCGCGGGCTTTTCGCCATCCACCAGCCCGCGCATCGTCGAGGTGATGAAATCATGGCCCGCCGCCCGGTCGAGTGCGGCGGCAAGATCAACGCGAATGAAGCTGTTTGCCCATTCGCCGGATGTAGAAGAATATTTGGAAAGCGCTGCCGTGCCGATGCCAAGCAGCCGCGAAGCATGACTCACCCCGCCCACGGCGGAAATCGAAGCAACCGTCGCAGCCTTGAGCGCAGGCCCCGCCTCATCAAAAAAAGCGCGCATGAAAACACCCCGCAAAACAGGTCAAGGAAAAATGAAAGAGCAATTGATTCCGTGATGCGCCGGATGTGACCGGCTATCGCATAGGCGTCACATCACAGGAGGCCCGCATGACCGCACCACACCAAAACCCGCCCCGCCGGGGACGCAAAACCGAAACCCCCGGCGGGTCTGTTTTGCCGCATCGGCAGGTCCGCTTGCCGTGCGCAAAGGGAAAGCGGCCACACCAGGCCGTGGGCGGGAGCCCGGTGTGGCCGCAGAGCGCCGGTCACCGGCACCCATCTGGAAAAAATCGCTCCTGCCAGCCGGGAGGAAGGGAAGCTGGCAGGAGCAACCGCGCAGCCGGAAGGCATCTGCACGGAAGAAAAGACCAGCCGTCGCGGTGGATCGCGCCGGCTGGCAGGTGGCGCCGGAAGAGGTCACACAGACCGGCGCGGGGGGAAGGGTTTGGAGGCGCATCATTCGGCAGCCTCTTTTGGGTAGCGACCAAAAATGTCAGGCCGCAAAGAGTGGCGAGAAATTCCCGTCACCTGTTCAATTTGAACGACACGCTCCACGGGAACGCCTCGGCGCTCCCAACGCAGAACGGTGGATTTGTTTACTCTCGGAGAAAACAGCGCACCAAAAGCGTCGAGCGACATTCTGTCGTTACGATCTCGATAGGCAGCGATGGGCGAAACGGTTTCCATACCGCAATTAGTTGCATAACCTGCAACTTTCTGCAAGCGGTTTTGGTGCATCTTGAGCTAACGAATGTTGCTCGCACTACGGATAAAGTTGCGCCATGAGCAACGTCACTAAAATACACAGTGGGAAAACGCCGGTCCGGATCCACTTCATACCGGAGTGGGCCGAACATCGTCACTTAAGGCAGGCCGATATTGCCAGCGAACTCGATGTTGATAAAAGTCTCGTTTCGCGCTGGTTTAAGGGCGTCAATCCTAAAGATGAATATCTAGAGGCTTTATCTCATTTATTTGGAACAGATATTAATGGGTTATACCGCCATCCAGACGATGACTGGTTGGCGAAATTCTTCAGAGATAAGACAGAAGAGCAAAAGGAGCGCGCCATAAACATGCTTAAACTTATGTTCGAAGC
The DNA here is from genome assembly GCF_042611105.1 of Neorhizobium fuzhouense. Taxonomy (NCBI): domain Bacteria; kingdom Pseudomonadati; phylum Pseudomonadota; class Alphaproteobacteria; order Hyphomicrobiales; family Rhizobiaceae; genus Neorhizobium; species Neorhizobium fuzhouense. Next base: position 4,362 of record NZ_JBHFFP010000029.1, read on the forward strand.
AACTAAAACCGGAACTAGAGATTAACTATTTCCAACTACATGCCGCCTTCACCTTGCTTAAGGGCTCATTCAATCCCGCAGTATGGAATTCAGCAAAAACCGGGTTTTCGCTGAATGGCGTAAATCTTATTCGCAAGCGTTGCTCGGCGGCGATCTTTTTGATTATCGGTATCGCTTCTCCACCGCTCCAGAGGCCAATTGCCGAATTATCCGTAGATGCATCCATATCGCTGGTGCCGGCCTTCTGATCACCAGCCCTGATATCAACCCGCCCGTAGCCGCCAAAACCGCTTGCCACATGGCATGGCGTGACAAAATAAAGCGACGTGGCGTCGTCCATGCAGCGAATGACCAGGTTGATTTTTCCCTTACGGCCATAACCGCACTCAATTGTCTCGGTGGACTCTGCGGAGACCATTACAACCCGTTTGTCATTCATCTTTGACACTTCCTCAGTGACTTTCCAATCAGACTGAGGAACCGCTGCAGAACTCACCTCAGGAGTTCTGCCGCTCACCTTGTCAAAACAAGCCAGACGATCAAGCGCGGAATCTATGGCTCTGCACTCATCCAAAGGGGCTGCGAGCGCCCCCTCAAACCCACAAAATAAAAAAGCAACGCTGCAGAAAATACCCACTCGCATCCACATTATTCCCTCCTCAAAAACAACCAAAGTTATAGCCAAATATGCCGCGCAATTATCGCGATGGCTACAGGTTGATCGAGGCACGAACGAGAGTTGCGCGTTGCGCAACTAAAGTGCCTTTACAAAAGTTGCAACTTATGCAACAAGTCTCCCCATGCCGGGCGCCTCGAAACGCTCACCCGGCTTCAAGCAAGTCCTGCCGCCGACCCCCGCGCAACGCCCATGGCGCGCGGCGGCAGGTTTGCGCCTTGAAATTTATGGAGAGAATGCCGTGCAGACCAAACTCACTCAACAGGACCACCAGGATCGCGCCGAGATGCTGCGCCTCTACCAGGATCGTGGCCCGATGACGCAGCAGCAGCTCCTGGCGGCAGGTTTCAGCCTGGAAAGTCAGGCACGTAATGCCCATGCCGTGGCCGAGATGGTTCGCGAGACCGCCTGATCAAGATCCGTTTGCCCCTGCCGCAGCCCGCCCGCTGCGGCACCTCAAACGGATGGAGATCGCCGTGAGTGTTTTACACAACAACAATGCGCCACAGGCCAAGCAGGAAAAGCCCAGCGCCGAGGCAATCGAGCACGTTGCCAATCACGGTGTTTCGCCGTGGATGGCCGGTCAGCTTGAAGGCGGGCTCACCAAAACTGCCGAAATGCACCACTTCCTGTATCTGTCGGTTCCGCATTTCGCCAATGCCGAACAGGCAGAGGCCAAGCCCGGTGAGAAATGCATTGTTCTGGCCCGTGGCCCCGGCGGGCGCGGCAATGGCCGCTCCAAGAACGGCAAGCGCAATAGCCCATTGGGCGTGATCCTGAATTTCTTTGGCATTCATCGTGCACCCCCGGCCAACACGGCGGAATTTCGCCTGCATGTCGAGGTGGCAGACGATGGCAGCCTTCGTCAATCCGTATCTCTTCCGCCAGGCTGGCGCGTGGTGCGCATGCCGGCGGAAAACGTCACCTGTCACCCGCAACCCTGATCCGCTTGCCCCTGCCGCAGCCCGCCCGCTGCGGCACCTCAAACGGATGGAGATCTTATCCCATGGTATCCAGCATTCGAGAAAATCCCTTTGGCGCCCGCGTGCCGGCCCTGCCCGTCGCCCCGCGCCGCGCCGCACCGGTCTGGCAGTTCAATGCCGTAGCGCTCGGCCTCGCGCTCATCGTCGCGCTTTCGGTCCTTGCGCCCCTGTCGCTCTATCTGGCCGGCTCGCGTCTTGTCGTGTTCGAGGCGCGGCTGGCAGCCGCCGCGAGGGTTTGAGCCATGGAGCCCTTCATCACAGATGACCCCGGCCCGCGCCGCAAACCCGTCAGCAGCAAAAGCCTGTTGCAGTATGAAAATGAGCGCTTGCGCCGCCGCCTGCGGGCGATGTCGCTGGTCAGCGCCGGGTTGATCATTGCCCTTGCTTTTTCCATCGGCATCATCGCGCTTCAGGCGGAAACCACCGCCTGCACGGCGCCTGCCGAACAGAAGGTGTGAGCGCCATGGAAAACACACCCCCTCCCTATTTCCGCATTGGCCTCATCGGCATCGCCGCCGCCGCCATCTGGATTTACGTTTCCAGCGATTCCAACGCCGCAAGCTTTTCCGAAGTCACCACCCGCATGCCGGATGATGACACCGTGCTTGCATGGGTTCTCGCAATCGGCGGCTGGTGGATGGCCCTCGCAATCGCCGTTGCCTTCGCCTTCCACGCCAATGTGGCCGGCAAGTACCGCGACGGCTACGAAACCCTCGTCATCGAGATCAAGCGCATCAAGGCCGAAAACGAAGCCCTGCGCCAGAAATTCTGGAGGAACGAGGCATGACCGGGGAAGACAAAGAAATGCTTGTGGAACACAAGCTCGCTGCAGTAACGGCGCCCGACAACGGCACGACTTCAGAAGTTCTTGCCGCCGTTTTGGAGTGTGCCCGCGCATGGGTTCCAGAGGCCCGCATCATAGGCAACGTTCGGGCCGGAGATATTGCACGCGCGGTCGCCTCCGTACTTTCCAGCCCCCCACCCTCATCACATGTGGTGGTGTCAAAAGGCTACGCGCTCATCCCTATAAAGCCAACCGATGAAGTGATCGAGGCGATTTGCCAA
>NZ_JBHFFP010000003.1:0-410743 GCF_042611105.1 Neorhizobium fuzhouense
CCACCGTATAGGTCTTCGTCGTGCTGCCATCTTCGGCCGTCACCACCGTGGTGATCGTATTGGTGCCGACCGACAGGCTGATCGACCCCGACGCCGTGCCGGAGGTGACCGTGGTGTTGTTCACCGTCACCGTCGCATTGGCGTCCGTCACCGTCGGCGTCACGGTGATCGACGTCGTCGTGTTGGGCACCGACGCCGTGTAGCTGACCGTGTTGGCGGTGAAGCTCGGCGACAGAGTGCCCGACGACAAGGACAGCGCCGACAGCGTCGCATCCGTCGAGGCGGGTGCTGCCCGTGTCACCACCACCGTATAGGTCTTCGTCGTGCTGCCATCTTCGGCCGTCACCACCGTGGTGATCGTATTGGTGCCGACCGACAGGCTGATCGACCCCGACGCCGTGCCGGAGGTGACCGTGGTGTTGTTCACCGTCACCCTCGCATTGGCATCCGTCACCGTCGGCGTCACGGTGATCGACGTCGTCGTGTTGGGCACCGAGGCCGTGTAGCTCACCGTACTCGCGGCAAAGCTTGGCGAGAGCGTGCCGGACGACAGAGACAGCGCCGACAGCGTCGCATCTGTCGAGGCGGGTGCTGCCCGTGTCACCACCACCGTATAGGTCTTCGTCGTGCTGCCATCTTCGGCCGTCACCACCGTGGTGATCGTATTGGTGCCGACGGAAAGGCTGATCGCGCCCGACGCCGTGCCGGAGGTGACGGGAACGTTGTTCACCGTCACCGTCGCATTGGCATCCGTCACCGTCGGCGTCACGGTGATCGACGTCGTCGTGTTGGGCACCGAGGCCGTGTAGCTGACCGTGTTGGCGGTGAAGCTCGGCGACAGAGTGCCCGACGACAGAGACAGCGCCGAGAGCGTCGCATCCGTCGAGGCCGGTGCTGCCCGTGTCACCACCACCGTATAGGTCTTCGTCGTGCTGCCATCTTCGGCCGTCACCACCGTGGTGATCGTATTGGTGCCGACGGAAAGGCTGATCGACCCCGACGCCGTGCCGGAGGTGACCGTGGTGTTGTTCACCGTCACCCTCGCATTGGCATCCGTCACCGTCGGCGTCACGGTGATCGACGTCGTCGTGTTGGGCACCGAGGCCGTATAGTTCACCGTACCCGCGGCAAAGCTTGGCGACAGCGTGCCGGACGACAGAGACAGCGCCGACAGCGTCGCATCCGTCGAGGCGGGTGCTGCCGGAGAACAGGTAGCAACCATGCTTACAGAAGCGACATCCAATCCCCCCTGATAATTTATGCCGATGTCCAGTGAGAAATCGGAAATTGTTCCGTCAAAGGTATAGGATCCAGCTGCCGAAAATGGAGCGGGACCATATGAAGCGTCGTCGAAGTTAACATTCGTATAATCGCCCGCGTAATAGTTTATGTAAGTCAAACCGGAAACGTTGGAAGTCACCTGCCCGCTCACAGACCAGGAAATCTTTTCCCCCACTGTGAAACCACTGTAATCCTCGGGCACGTTGTGAAACGTACCGACCAACAAGGTGGACGTGTCCAGCGTTCGTCCCGCCCCGCCCCAGTCGGCATTGAGCTCCGTACATGCCGTCGACAGCGCAGCCGCTCTGGCAGGCATGGTCATCATGCCAGTTGCCACGAGAAGTGCGACAAGACCGGCTATCGCCATCCCCGAATTGTCCGAAAGCGCCTTCAGACAGCGACCGGCAAGCCGGAGACCACCTGAAGCGGCGCCACCAAGCAGAAGCAAAACAAAGAATAGAATCATCCCAAATCTCTGCCTACCGAGGATCCTTGAGGAATAAAATCACGACATATATTTCAGAACCCGATTCTTACATTGAATTTTCTTCGACAGAAACTCCCAGTTCAAATCCTGCGAGCAAAATCCCCCCTCTGCAACCAAGAACTTTTTGGTTGCGCGAAAAATGCAACACACTTGCAATCTGAAATAGATGCTGTCGCCATCAAGGGAACACAACCTGAAGAGGAGCAGACGGTGTAATCGCCCTTGCGGCAGCGATGGCGGTACCCGGCCGGCGCTTGCGCCGCGCGGACGCTCAGGTGCTTCAAAATTCGGGGCGGCAGCCGGGAACATCCGTTGTGGCGTTCTGCAGGCGCTATTTTTTGATGCATCCTGTTTACGATACACTTTTTAGGTGTATATTCCCGCATGGCTTTCGCTGAAGCGTTGAGCGCAGGCCCATCAGCAAAGGGAGAAGGTAATGATCAACGTGAAGACACTCAGCCAAATCATACTTCGCGGCCTTGCCGCATCCGGAACCATGGCGACCCTTGTCGCAAGCGGCGGCGTCCTTTCGATGACGACGGCATCGCCGGCGCTGGCATGTTCACCGGAGGATTATATCGGGTCGATTTGCATCATGGCCGGCGATTTTTGCCCGCGAGGCTATGTCGAAGCCAAGGGACAGACGGTCGAAGTCAACCAGAACCAGGCCTTGTTCTCCATCCTTGGCTACCGTTATGGCACACAATCCAATCCTAATATGTTCACCCTTCCCGACCTGCGCGGGCGCAGTCCCATCGGCTCCAGCCCAGGGCCTGGGCCTGGGCTTAATACTGCTGTTAACCTCGCCGCAAAGGTCGGTGCGCAGCAAATCTTTCTCAACCCCACGCAAGTTCCCGTGTCGCCGCATACGCATCCCGCGACATTCACCGGAACGGGCTCCGGAACGAAGACAGTGGACGTGCCGGCTCAGGCCGGGACGCTTGCGGTCAGCGCCAAGCTGATTGCCAAACAGACACAAGGCGTGCAGAGTGCTGTTAACGGTGCATTTCTCGGCCAAGGATCCGCCACCGGCGCAACGCAGGCACCCATCTACGTGCCAGCGGCACTGGTGGCAGGGACTGCCGAACTGGGTGGTCTTGACGTACAACTGACGGGAACACCGGGCAGCCCGAAGATCACTTTCGATGTGCCGGTCGGGATTACGGGTGGCACCGTTGCGGTTGGACCAAACTTGCTGGTTGCACCCACCACCGCCGTCAGCACCCAGTCCCCCGGCCTCGGCCTGACCATGTGCATAGTGACGGACGGCCTCTATCCGCCGCGGCCCTGACATTGATGCCCAAGCGAGAAACGCCGGCCCCTGCGTCACAGGGCCGGCGTTCTTCGTGTCGATCGATGCTGATCAGGCGGAAAGCTTCGCCATGACTTCGTCGGACACCTCGAAATTGGAATAGACCGTCTGCACGTCGTCATCGTCTTCGAGATTGTCGATGAGCTTCATCAGCGACTGGGCCTTTTCCTCGTCCACCGGCACGGTGTTCTGCGGCTTCCAGGCGGATTTCACCGTCTGGGCTTCGCCGAGCACGGCTTCGAGAGCCTTGGACACTTCACCCATGCTTTCGAAGGCGCAGATGATGGTGTGGCCGTCCTCGTCGGAGATCACGTCGTCGGCACCGGCCTCGATGGCGGCTTCCATCACCGTATCGGCATCGCCCGCGGATGCCTTGTAGACGATTTCGCCGACATGATCGAAGGAGAAGGACACCGAACCGGTTTCGCCGAGAGCGCCGCCGGCCTTGGTGAAGATGGAGCGCACGTTGGAGGCGGTGCGGTTGCGGTTGTCGGTCAGCGCTTCCACGATGATCGCCGTGCCGCCCGGGCCATAGCCCTCGTAGCGGATCGCATCATAGCTTTCGGCATCGGCGCCGGACGCCTTCTTGATGGCGCGGTCGATATTGTCCTTCGGCATGGACTGCGCCTTGGCGTTCTGGATCGCCAGACGCAGCGCGGCGTTCATGCTCGGGTCGGGCAGACCGCTCTTTGCAGCAACGGTGATTTCGCGTGCGAGCTTGGAGAACATCTTGGACCGGATGGAATCCTGACGGCCCTTGCGGTGCATGATGTTCTTGAACTGTGAATGGCCAGCCATGGCACCCCTTCATGCGTAAAATGTCCGGAATGGCGGGCTTATAGGCACGAATGCGGCTTATGTTCAAGAAAAAAGCGGGCGATCTCGTGTAGGCGGGCAAGCGCCGGCCCGGAACAAAGAGCAGCCGCTCACGTTCTTGCCCCGACCTCCACATCAGGAAAGGACCAGCAATGGCAAGTCTTACGGAAGCACGCGAACAGCCTGCACGCCAGCTCTTTGAAGAGATCGACGCAATTCATGCGGGCATGCTGGGCATCGAAGGCTCCAGCATGCACATGCAGCCGATGGCCCCGCATGCAGACCGCAAGACCAATACGGTCTGGTTTTTCACCCGCAACGATACCGATCTCGTGAAGGCGATCCGCCCCGGCACGCGCGCGCATTTCTGCGTCGTCGGCAAGAACCACGATTATCATGCCTGCCTTGCCGGCGTGATCGAGGTGCGCAAGGATACCGCAAAGATCGATGAATACTGGAGCGCGGTGACGGCTGCCTGGTACGAGCACGGCAAGGACGATCCGGCGCTGACCCTGCTTGCGCTTCACGTCGATGATGCAGAAATCTGGGCCTCGACGGACAGCAGCCTGAAATTCGGCTGGGAAATCGCCAAGGCCAACCTCAATGACGAGAAAATGCCGGATGTCGGCGTCAAGCAGCACCTGACCTTCGCCTGACGCTGCATAAGCCCTCCTGAGGCGATCGATGCGCCGCGTGTCCGAAAAAGGGATGCGCGGCGCTTTCGTTACAGCCCCGCAGGCACCACGATCCGCGGCTTGCGCGGCAGGCTGCGCAGGGACACGGTAAGTGTCGGGCTTTCCGCGTAGACGATGTCATATCGGCTGTCGAACATCGCCAGGAACCGGTCGAGCGACGGCCCGCCGCGATGCATCGGCAGGATCAGCGAGGAGCGCAGGCGCTGCACGACGCGGCTCATGCTGTCCGCCCCCATGGTCAGTCCGCCATCGGTCGGCACCATCAGCACATCGAGACGGCCGATCTCGGCATAATGGGTGTCCGTCAGCTCATGATGCAGATGGCCGAGATGCCCGATGCAGAGGCCTGCTATTTCGAAGATGAAGATCGAATTGCCGTTTTCCTCAAACCCGCCATAGCCGCGGATATCGGTCGTGACATTGCGGATATAGCTGTCGGCGACCGTCACATGATGCTCGGCCTTTTCCCCCGGCACGTCGCTCCAGCCATGAAGGACATGGGCGATGGCGGGATCGGGAGAGAGGGTGAAATGGGTCGAATGCGCCTTGTTCATCGTCACCACGTCAGGCTTTGCCTTGGGCGTGTGATAGCCGCTGAAATCCGTAGCGATCACCACCCCGTCCGGGCTTTCGATCTGATAGGTGGAATGACCGATGAAGGTGATTTTGACCTCTTCACGGCCGACGCGCGCCTGCGCCATCTCGACCGGGCTGACACTGGCAAAGGTCGCCCTTGGAACAGCTTGCGCGATGGCCTGGCACTGGCTGGCCGGCTGCGTCCGCGAGGGGGGCGACGGCGAAGGGATGACCGCCTGAGCTTTTGCCTCGCCCAGTTGGATCGTTGCAGCCAGAAGAACGAATGCGACAGTCCGCAGCATCATGCCACTCCCTTGTCCGGACCCGTTCGGAAAGGATGCGGCAGGACGCGGAGGCCGTAAAGCCGGAAGTTGCGATGACGGCTCACAATGGCGTCATTGCAGCACCTCCCGCAGGTTTGGGTAGCGCGGGCGAAAAAAGGGTCAGCGGGCTTCGCCGTCGGCGGGCGCACGCGGGTCGAGCATCAGGCTTTCCGGCGTGGCAAGCGGCGCATTGGCGGCAGGGGCCGTGGCGTAATTATCCTTTTCCGTGCGCGGCAGCGCTGCCCGCATCCGGCTGCGGAAAATGGCATGGGCGACCACGGCGATATGGGCGCAGGCGGTGACGGCAAACAGCGCGTGCGGGCCGAAATGGGTCATCACCGGGCCGCCAAGCGTCGGGCCGATGATCGTGCCGATGCCGAAGAGCAGCAGCAGACCGCCCGAGACCTTCACGAAATCCTCCGAAGAGGCAAAGTCGTTGGCATGGGCAACGGCAATCGGATAGAGCGCGTTGGCAGCCGCGCCATAGATCGCCACCAGCACGATGATGACATAGACATTCATCGGCTGAAGGACGAAGAGCAGCAGACCGGCGAGCGCCGAAAGGCCCGACAGCCCGGCCAGAACGAAGCGGCGGTCCATGCGGTCCGACAGGCGGCCCGCCGGAAACTGCATGATGGCCCCGGCAAAGATCGTGGTGCTGACCATGATGGCAATCGTGGACTGGTGCATGCCGGCCTGCGCGGCAAACACGGCCACCAGCGTGCCATAGGCGCCATTGGCAATGCCGATCATCAGAATGCCGACGAAGGAGACGGGCGAGTTTCGATAAAGCGCCGGCAGATCAAGGCTCACCCGTTTCAGCGGCTGCGGAGACGCGGCCGTCGACAGTGTGGTGGGCAGGATGGCCAGGCAGTAGAGAATGCCGCAGACCATGAACAGCAAGGGCGTCGTGACATCCGCCACGCCGACCATCAACTGCCCGCCGACCACGCCCAACAGGGTGATCGAAATATAGAGCGAGAAGATCGCGCCGCGGCTCTCATTGGTGGCGCGTTCGTTGAGCCAGCTCTCGATGATCATCGAGGTGCCGGCCGTGCAAAAGCCGGTGACGGCGCGCAGGGTCAGCCAGGCTGCGTCATGGACGAACATGCCGGTGACCAGAACATTCAGGCAGATGATCGCCCCAAAGCCGGAAAAGGCCCTGACATGGCCGATCCGGCGCACCAGTTGCGGCGCAATGAAGCAGCCGAGCACGAAGCCACCTGCCCAGGTCGTGCCGAGGAGACCCAGCACCTCGTTCGAATATCCCTCATGCGTGCCGCGCACGGGCAGCAGGAGCCCCTGCAGGCCATTGCCGAGGAACAGGAAAAGCGTACCGATGAGGAGACTGAGAACAGGCAGGATATTGCGTGGCATCGAGACGGACCGCTGGCGTTCGGTTCAGGTTCTGCCCTGCAGAAAAGCACGGCAATGGTTAAACTTGCAGTGCCAAACGCGCGTAAACGGCAAATTGCCGCACAAAACGACGGTTGACGGCTGAAGGGACAGCGAGCCGGCATCCAATCATGAAAGAACTGGTATCGAATCTCTCTCCCCGGGCCTATCTGTGGTGCAGACCAAAAATGTCCAGCCTGTGGCTGACCGAGCATAAGCTTTGAGAAAATCATGACGAAACTGATCGGCCTCCTGCTTCTGCTCGCCATGATCGTCCACCTCATCAAGCCGCTTGGCCTGCCGTTCCTGAAACGCCGGAGCGATTTCTGGAAGATCGCCATTCTCGCCTTCGTTCTGTGGGCGGCAGCGCTTCTCCTGCGCGATTTCACCTGAGCCCAATGACCCTGCCTGCAAAGGCGTCGGATTTTTTGCGCCCCAGCGGCCTTGAAATCTCTACCGGATGGATAGAGATTGGCCGCTTGGCAAAGGAACCGCCCGGTTCTCGTAACCGGCGGACAAACTGGAGCGCGCATGAAGTATGATGTCGCCGTCGTCGGGGCCGGATTTTCGGCCATCGCAGTCACCATCAACCTGATGCGGCAGCTGCCGGCATCCGCCCGCATTGCCGTGGTCGGAGACGATCCGGGGTTTGGACGCGGCACGGCCTATCGCAGCGAGTTCCACCTGCACCGCCTCAACGTGCCGGCCGCACGCATGTCGATCGACCCGGAAGCGCCCGATGATTTTCTGACCTGGCTTCACGACCACGACCGCGCGATCGGGGGACATGATTTTGCCCCGCGCAGCGATTTCGGGCTTTACCTGCGCGATCGGCTGGCCGCACTTTTGCGCGAACGCGACAGCCGCGCCAAGGTGGATTTCATCAAGGCAAAGGCGGTGGGCTGTCTGGATATCGGCCCTGAAACCACGCTGATCCGGCTCGACAATGGCGACGGGCTGGCGGTGAAGGCGACGGTCCTGTGCCTTGGCGTCGGGGCCGCCCCCTTGCCGCTGCCCGGTGATGCGATTGCGCCATCAACGCGGGCCGCCATCGTGGAAAATCCCTGGCGGCTGAGCTGGCTGTCGAAGGTCGGGCGCCATGACCGCGTCTGCATGCTGGGCTCTGGCCTCACCATGGTGGACCAGGTTCTGGCGCTTCGGGCGACCGGTCATCGCGGCCAGATCCATGTGCTGTCACGGCGCGGGCTTCTGCCGCATGCCCACGAGGTCCATCATGCGGCCGCCGTGCCGCCGGACCTTCCGCACGGCGACCGGCGGCTCAGTGCGCTGCTTGCCCATCTGCGCCGGAAGGTGCGCGAGGGAGCCCCCTGGCGGGCGGTGATGGACGGGCTGCGGCCCCACACGCAGCGCCTCTGGCAGGAGCTGGACGAGGCACAGAAGGCGCGCTTCCTGCGCCATGGGCTTGCCTGGTGGACCGTCCACCGGCACCGGCTGGCGCCCGATGTCGGCGAAAGCCTGAAGGAACTCGTGGCGCAGCAGAAAATCTGCGTACATGCGGGCTACCTGAACCGCATCGAGGCCACCGATCCGGGCGTCACGCTCTCCTATCGCAAGCGGGCAACCAGCACGATCGAACGGCTGACGGTGGACTGGGTGGTCAACTGCACGGGCATGGAACGGGCCGGCATTCGCCATTCACCGCTGCTCCAGGCCATGGCCGGGCGTGGCCAGCTGCAGGGCGACCCGCTGGGCCTCGGCATCGTCGTCAACGGCCAGTCGCAGCTCATCGCCAGGAACGGCGAGACGCATCGCCACATCTATGTGGTGGGCGCGCTGACGGCCGGCCGATTCTGGGAAATCACCGCCGTGCCGGATATTCGCGTGCAGGCGCATGCCGTTGCCCGCGATATATGCGGGGCGCTGGAGATGGCGCCGGCATAATCTCACCGCAGATGCACGTCAAAGGCGGATGTGTCCTTCCATGACGCTGACGCAGCGCCCGCCGATGCGCACCTCCTGAACAGCGCCAGCCAGCTTGTCGACCGTGACCGCAATCAGGCTGCGGCGTCCCATCTCGACGCCCTGTTCGATGGTGATGTGAAACGGACCGTCCGGCGCACTGTCGAGGTGCGCGAGAAAGGCCGAGAGGGCGCCGGACGCGCTGCCGGTGGCCGGGTCCTCAAGCACATTGTCGAGCGGGGCAAACATGCGGGCGCGCAGATGCCAGGGATCGGCGCTGTCGCGCACATAGAGAAACAGCGAAAAATCATGCGGTGACGGTCCGTGGCTTGCGGCCGCATCGCCAAAGGCCGCAAGGTTCGGACGGGCACGGGCAAGGCTTGCCAGATCGGTCAATTCGGCCACGACAAACGGGAGGCCGACCGAGACGGCGCGTGGCGGGTGCCTGTCAACCCGCACAGCTCCATCCGGCAGACTAGCGCAGGACAGAATGATCTCTGGCGGAACCATCTCACCGACAGTCAGCGGCTGCGGCGCACGGATGGTGGCGCCCACCACGGCGGCCTCCTCGCGCTGGAGCACCACCTCGACCAGGCCCGCCTTCTCCTCGAACCGCAGCACATCGCCGATGGCGCGGCCGAACAGGTGGCTCTCCTGCCCGAGAACGAAGGCCGTGCCGACATTCGGATGGCCGGCAAAGGGAATTTCGGCGGTGGGGGTGAAGATGCGCACCCGCGCATCATGAGCCGGATCCTGCGGCGGCAGCACGAAGGTGATTTCCGAATAGCCGAACTCGGCGGCGATCTTCTGCATGGCGTCGTCGCTGATGCCGCGCGCATCGGGAAACACCGCCAGCGGATTGCCGCTGAACCGCTCCTGCGTGAAAACGTCAACGGTCACGAACGCTGCCTTGCCCATACCTGCCTCTCCGGTTTCTTTTTGGAAAGGCATGGCTAGCGCAGGCGCTCCTGCGCCACCAGCCAAAGCTTTTGACGAAAGCCATCAGAAAATGTGAAGGGCCGCCCCCTTTTTAGAGGGCGACCCTTCTCCTCCTCCAGAAAGGCGGGAACTTATACCTTGTTGACGCTTGCGCCGTAGATCTGGTCGATGGTTGCGCCGAGGCTCGTATTGAACTCCTCGTCGCTCATCGACACGCGCAGCCCCTCGGTCAAGCCGCGTGAAAAGCTGGCGATCATGCCGTGATTGTGCGTGAGCTTCTCGCAGGCATCTGCCGTGCTGTAGCCGCCCGACAGGGCAACGAGGCGCACGACCGCCGGGTGGGCGACGAGCGGCGCATAGAAATCGGCAACAGTCGGAATCGTCAGCTTCAGCATGACGGTGACGCCTGCCGGCAGCTTGTCGAGTTCCGCGATAATCTCGTCGCGCAGGATGGCTTCGGCCTCCGCCTTGGTCGGGCTCTTGATCAAGACTTCCGGCTCGATGATCGGCATCAGGCCCTGCGCGATGATCTGGCGGGCCACCTCGAACTGCTGCTTCACGACGGCTGCGATGCCTGTCTTGTCGGCATGGGCGATGACCGAGCGCATCTTGGTGCCGAAAATCCCCTTTTCGCGGCCGCGAATGAGGAGAGCGTCGAGATCCGGCATCGGCTTCATCGTCTGAACGCCGTTTTCTTCCGCGTTGAGGCCCTTGTCGACCTTGAGGAAGGGCACGACACCCCGCTTTTGCCAGAGATAGGTCGGCACTGGCTCGCCATCGACATCGCCGTCCATCGTGCGCTCGAACAGGATGGCGCCGATGACCTTGTCACTCGAAAAGGCCGGCGCCGTCATGATGCGCACGCGCATGGCGTGCATCAGGCGGAACATGTCTTCTTCGCTGGAATAGTCCGTCTCGGACACGCCGTAGAGACGCAAGGCTCCGGGTGTTGAACCACCGCTCTGATCCAGCGCCGCAATAAATCCGGGCGCGGACGTCATCCTGTCCAACATCTTGGCGTACCCCATGCTTACACTCCTGTCCCTTAAGTCGGTGCACAACGCGTTCGTATTTCTCAATACCATTCGCGGATAACAGAAGTTTTTTTTGAGGGAAATCCTACGCTTAAGGCTTGAAACGATTGAAATTATTTCAATCGTTTAAAATATCTAAATTAATTTAAAGTTGTTCGCATCGACAGGCGGCGGACTTGGAAAAGCCGCCGCCTGCGCTAAAGCGTCGCGCCTTAAGCGCCCTTCTGCAGAACGGCAACGCCCGGCAGTTCCTTGCCTTCCATCCATTCGAGGAAGGCGCCGCCCGCCGTCGAGACATAGGAGAAATCATCGGCAACGCCGGCATGGTTGAGCGCCGAAACGGTGTCGCCGCCACCGGCCACGGACACCAGCTTGCCGGCTTTCGTCTCGGCCGCGGCAAGCTTTGCGGCGGCAACGGTTGCAGCGTCGAAGGGCTCGATTTCAAAGGCGCCGAGGGGGCCGTTCCAGACGAGCGTCTGCGCCTTCTCGATCCAGCCGCCGATCACCTCGATGGATTTCGGACCGACGTCCAGCACCATGGCATCGGCCGGGATGGCCTCGATATCAACCACCTCATTGGCGGCACCGGCCTTGAATTCGCGGGCGACGACGCCGTCGACCGGCAGCACGATGGCGCACTTGGCCTCTGCCGCCTCGATCATGATCTTCTTGGCAAGGTCCGCCAGATCATGCTCGCAGAGCGACTTGCCGACATTCGTGCCGCGGGCGGCGATGAAGGTGTTGGCCATGCCGCCGCCGATGACCAGCGCATCGACGCGCTTTACGAGGTTCATCAGGAGATCGATCTTGGTCGATACCTTGGCGCCACCGACGATGGCCACCACCGGACGCGCCGGATTGCCGAGCCCCTTTTCCAGCGCTTCCAGTTCCTGCTGCATGGTGCGCCCGGCATAGGCCGGCAGAAGATGGGCGAGACCTTCCGTCGAGGAATGCGCCCGGTGGGCAGCGGAAAAGGCGTCGTTGATGTAGATGTCGCCGTTTTCTGCGAGCGCCTTCGTGAAGGCCGGATCGTTCTTTTCCTCGCCGGCGTGAAAGCGGGTGTTTTCCAGAAGCAGGATATCGCCATCGGCCATGCCGGCCACGGCGTCGGCGGCGGCCGGTCCGATGCAGTCGGCGGCAAAGAGCACGGCATGGTCAAGCACGGCCTCGACGGCCGGCGCAATCAGCTTCAGCGACATGTCGGCGACGGCTGCGCCCTTCGGGCGACCGAAATGGGCCAGCAGGATGACCTTGGCGCCCTTGCGCGACAGTTCCAGAATGGTCGGCGCCACGCGCTCGATGCGCGTCACGTCGCTGACCTTGCCATCGGAGACGGGCACGTTGAGATCGACACGCACGAGAATGCGCTTGCCGGCAATATCGGTAAGGTCGTCGAGGGTCTTGAAGGCCGCCATGGTCTGCATCCAATCTTGAAGGGTTGTCATTTCGATGCGGACCATACCCCACCTGACCGGCGACGCAAGCCGGGACAGGGGGCGATCAGGGCTGATTTTCACCCGGTCCTGCCGGCGGCGGCAGATCCGTTTCCGGTGTCGCCGGGGCCATCGCCAAGGCAGGCGCAACGGTTGCGGCCGGCGTCGGCTTTCCCCGGTAGCGGCGCAAGGTGTCGCGCACCCGGTGGGCGATTTCGCGCATGTTGATGAAGATCGGCAGCGAGATGGCCGGCTCCACCGGTTCAAGCGAAATGCCGACCGAACGAATATGATCGCTCTCGTCGAGATCCCGGACGATCAGGATGATCGAGCCGAGGCGCACGCGGTCGGCATATTCCGCATTGCCGCCGAGACGATAGGTCATGAGATCGCCGATGGTCATGGCCTGTTCGGCAACGGTGAGGAGCCCCGGACCATAGGCGGCATCAAGCTCACGCGAGGGCCGGCTTGCGGAAATCGCAAAGGCGCCGAAGAAATCCGCATCATCTTCATCGACAGGCGCGCGGCTGGCAAACAGCCGGTCAAGCAGGCGCGAATAGCCGGGAGCGATGAAGAGATAGACGTAATCGTTTTCCCTGAGTCTGCCGGCATACTGGTAGCGCATGCTGCGGCCGTCGCGCACCACGAGAGACGGCGTTGCCCAGCGCGGAATGCGCTCGCCGCGCAGAACCGGACTGTCCTTGATGACGCGGTAGGAAATCAGCTCGTGGGTGGCGCGGCCCGGCAGATCGAGCTCCACCTTGTCCACCTCGCCGAGCCGCGGCGGGATGATGAGGCCGAGCCGTTCGGCCACCGGTTTGATCGTCCAGCCCTGAACCAGAAGCGAGACCAGCACGATGATGAAGGCGGTGTTGAAATAGACATGGCCCGCATCGATGCCGCCGAGGATCGGCATGATGCCGAGCAGGATGGAGACGGCGCCGCGAAGGCCAACCCAGGCGACAAAACCAATCTCCTGCTGGGTAAAATCGAACGGCAGCAGGCTGAGCCACACGGCAATCGGACGGGCGACGAAGATGAGGAAGAGCGCAAGGCCGATCGCCGGCAGGAGGATCGCCGGAAACTGCGAGGGCGTTGCGAGCAGGCCGAGCAGCAGGAACATGATGATCTGCGCAAGCCAGGTCAGCCCGTCCTGGAAACGGGTGATCGCCTCCTTGGCAAAGATCTTGCGGTTTCCGGCAAAGATGCCCGCGACATAGACGGCGAGGAAGCCGCTGCCGCCGACGGCGCCGGTGAAGGAGAAGACCAGAAGCGACAGCGCCAGGACGAAGATGGGAGCCAGCCCCCGATCGACCGGCAGGCGGTTCAGCACCGCGACGATCATGATGCCGCCGAGAAGACCGAGCGCGCCACCGAGCCCCATCTGCTTGACGAACATGGTCAGCAGATCGAGGTTGAAGCCGGAGGCGCCGTGGCCGCTGCTGATGAGTTCCACCAGCGCGATCGTCAGAAACACCGCCATCGGGTCGTTTGTGCCCGATTCCACCTCGAGCGAGGAGCGCACCTTGTCGCGGATATGAATGCCGCCGATGCGCAGAAGGAAGAACACGGCCGCGGCATCCGTGGAGGCAACGATGGAGCCGAGCAGCAGGCCTTCCAGCCAGCTCATTCCCAGAAACAGCGAGGCGGCAAAGGCGAAGATGGACGCCGTCAGCACCACCCCGAGCGAGGCCATGGTGATGGCGGGAACGGCTGCAATGCGAAAGGCATGCAGCGAGGTGCCGAAGCCGCTATCGAACAGGATGACGGCCAGCGCCAGCGACCCCATCATATAGGCTACGGGGTAATTGCTGAACTCGATGCCGATGCCATCGACACCGGCGACAAGCCCGATCAGCAGGAAGACAAGCAGCAGCGGAGCGCCGAACCGGAAGGCAAGAAGGCTGGAAAAGGCGGCCGCCAGCACCAGAACCGTTGCCACCAGCAGGATGATATAAAAGGCCTCCAAGGCTAAAGTCCCCTTTCCGCTCCGTCTTTTGCCGCGCCTTCCGCCTCAACGCTTGTCTTCGGTCGCAATAATCCCGTGCACGGCTTTTGCGTCTTCGCGCCGCGTCACCGCCCCAAAGGAAAGGGGCGAAGGTAAAAAGGAATGCTGGTCCGACTTGCGCCGTAAGGAATCAGGCAATGGCCAATTAGGCATCAGCAAATCCGGCAAGAGAAGGGCGAAGCGCCAAAAAGCTCGGGCTCTGCCGGGTTTTCTTGCCACCATGGGATGTGAGCGCAACCGCCTGCCGGAACGCGGGAGCCCCTCCCCCGCTCGCGACAGTTCTTCAGACGCAAAAGGGCGGCCGAACCGGTCGGCCGCCCCCTCGTTCATCCGTCGGATGACGATCAGATGGTCTTGGCGAGCGCCACGGCCGTGTCCGACATGCGGTTGGAGAAGCCCCACTCGTTGTCGTACCAGGTCAGGATGCGCACGAAGTTGCCTTCGAGAACCTTCGTCTGGTCGAGCGCGAAGATCGAGGAATGGCTGTCGTGGTTGAAGTCGCGCGAAACCAGCGGCTCGTCGGTATAGCCGAGGATGCCCTTCAGCGCGCCGTTGGAGGCAGCGATGATGGCATCGTTGACTTCCTGAACGGTGGTCGTCTTCTTGGCAACGAACTTGAAGTCGACGACCGAGACGTTCGGGGTCGGCACGCGGATCGAGGTGCCGTCGAGCTTGCCCTTGAGGTGGGGCAGAACGAGGCCAACGGCCTTGGCAGCGCCGGTCGAGGTCGGGATCATCGAGAGCGCTGCCGCGCGGGCGCGGTAGAGATCCTTGTGCATGGTGTCGAGCGTCGGCTGGTCACCCGTGTAGGAGTGGATCGTCGTCATGAAGCCATGATCGATGCCCAGCGCGTCATCCAGCACCTTGACCACCGGCACGAGGCAGTTCGTCGTGCAGGAGGCGTTGGAGATGACCAGGTGTTCGCTGGTCAGCTTGTCGTGGTTGACGCCAAAGACGACCGTCAGGTCCGCGCCATCGGCCGGAGCCGAGACGATGACGCGCTTGGCGCCGGCCGTCAGATGCGCGGCAGCCTTTTCGCGCGAGGTAAAGATGCCGGTGCATTCCATGGCGATGTCGACGCCCAGTTCACCATGCGGCAGTTCCGCCGGATTGCGCACGGCCGTCACCTTGATCGGCTTGCCGCCGCCCACGATGATCGTGTCGCCCGACACTTCGACCGAAGCCGGGAACTTGCCGTGGATCGAGTCGTAGCGCAGCAGATGCGCATTCGTTTCGACCGGGCCGAGGTCGTTGATGGCAACCACTTCGATATCCGTACGACCGGATTCGACGATGGCGCGCAGGACGTTGCGGCCGATGCGACCGAAACCATTGATGGCAACCTTGACAGTCATATGCATTCACTCCCTCGAAAATGGGCTTTTATCGAAACTGCGAGGCGCCGGCGGCGCCTCGCCAGATGGATGCGGCAGCCGCGCCGTTACCTGGACTTTAAAGCGCAGGCGGCGCTGCTGCCTGGACCTAGATCAACTCAAAGCTTGGCTTCGGCAGCCGCCACCACGGCTTCGACCGTGATGCCGAAATGCTTGTACAGCTCCTTGGCCGGACCCGAGGCCCCGAAGGACTTCATGCCGATAAAGGCGCCATCATGGCCGATGAAGGCATCCCAGCCCTCGCGCACGGCCGCTTCCACGGCGATCTTCACCGGCGAGTGGCCGATGATCGCGCGGCGGTAGTCCTCGCTCTGTTCGAAGAACAATTCGACGCAGGGCACGGAGACGACGCGGGTTGCAACGCCCTTCGCCTCAAGCGCCTGGGCGGCCTTCACCGCAAGTTCGACTTCCGAACCGGACGCGAAGATCGAGACCTTGGCATCGCTCGACGAGACCAGTTCATAGGCACCGTTGGCGCAGAGGTTCTTTTCCTCGTACTCGGTGCGCACCGGCATCAGGTTCTGGCGGGTGAGCGCCAGGCCCGAGGGGCGATGCTTCTGGTTGAGCGCAATCTGCCAGCACTCGGCCGTTTCGGTCTCATCGGCCGGGCGGAAGAGAAGAAGGTTCGGGATGGCACGCAGTGCGGCGAGATGCTCGACCGGCTGGTGCGTCGGTCCGTCTTCGCCAACGCCGATGGAATCGTGCGTCCACACATGCACGACGCGAATGCCCATGAGAGCGGCAAGACGCACCGAGGGGCGGCAGTAGTCGGAGAAGATCAGGAAGCCGCCGGAATAGGGAATGAGGCCGCCATGCAGCGCAATCCCGTTGATGGCAGCCGCCGTCGCATGCTCGCGAATACCCCAGTGCATGTAACGTCCCGAAAAGTCGTTCGGGCTGATCGACGTCATCTGGCTGGTCTTGGTATTATTGGACGGCGTCAGGTCCGCCGAGCCACCCAAGGTTTCCGGCAGCAGGCCGTTGATCACTTCCAGCACATCTTCCGAGGCCTTGCGGGTGGCAACCGTCGGATTGTTGGCGGCCACCTTCTTCTTGAAGGCATCAATGGCGCTGTCGAAGCCGCCCGGCAGGTCGCCGGCAAAACGGCGCACGAACTCGGCGCGCTTTTCAGAGGCCGTGGCCGCCAGACGCTCTTCCCATTCCTTGCGCGCCTTGGTGGAGCGCAGGCCGGCCAGACGCCAGGCATCCAGCACGTCGGCCGGAATCGCAAAGGCTTCCGATTCCCAGTTCAGCGACTTGCGGGCCGCAGCGATTTCTTCCGCACCGAGCGGGTTGCCGTGAACCTTGTGTGTGCCCTGCTTGTTGGGCGCGCCGAAACCGATGATGGTCTTGGCCGCAATGAAAGTCGGGCGATCGGACTTTTGCGCAGCCTCGATGGCGGCGGCAATCTCGTCCGGGTTATGACCGTCAACTTCGATCGTGTTCCAGTGCACGGCCTTGAAGCGTGCGATCTGGTCGGTCGAATCCGACAGCGACACGGCACCGTCGATGGTGATCGAATTGTTGTCCCAGAAGACCACGAGCTTGTTCAGCTTCAGGTGGCCGGCAATCGCGATGGCTTCCTGGCTGATGCCTTCCATCAGGCACCCGTCACCGACCAGAACATAGGTATGGTGGTTCTGCAGATCGCTGCCGAACTCCGTCGAGAGCTTCTTTTCGGCAATGGCCATGCCGACGGCATTGGCAATACCCTGGCCGAGCGGGCCGGTGGTGGTTTCGATGCCGGAGACGTGGCCGTATTCCGGGTGGCCGGCGGTCTTGGACCCCAGCTGGCGGAACTGCTTGATGTCTTCGATCGTCATGTCCTCGTATCCGGTCAGATAGAGGAGCGAATAGATCAGCATCGAGCCGTGGCCGGCAGACAGCACGAAGCGGTCGCGATCAGGCCAGAGCGGGTTCTTCGGATCGAACTTCAGGTAGCGGCTGAACAGAACGGTTGCGACGTCGGCCGCCCCCATCGGCAAGCCTGGATGGCCGGAATTGGCCTTCTCGACAGCATCCATGGCAAGGAAACGGATCGCGTTCGCCATCCGGTTATGTTTTTCTGGAGAGGTCATGGCTAGCCCGCTGGTTCGCAGTGTCAATCGCGGTCCTGTTGAAGGACCAAATGAGGCGCGGTCGATCCTTATCAGGTGCGACGGCCAAGTCAACAAACGGCATGTTCCCCGATCCGTTCCCGCGACATATGGCGCCTCTGCCGGATCACGGGCCAAACGTCGCGCCCGATTGCACGCCCACGCCGAAAAAACAGTGCAAAACAACGCGATCCACAGCTAAGCGATGCCGCCCCCTGCCGGGTTGATTGACCGCCTCATCCGCCACGCTTACTGTAGAAGGCAGACCACACAGCGGGTCATCACGATTCGTGACTGCCCTGGCGGGCCTTTGAGTACCAGCAGGATGCCGTGGAAAAAACGTTGAATGCAGCCCTGTCCGAGCTTCGCAACGCCGTGAACGGCCTGGAAAACGCCATCGACATGCGCGTTGAACGCCAACGGGAAGCGGGCGACGTGGAAAACGAAGTGCGTCGCGTCCATGCCGATCGCGCACGCCTTGCACAGGAACTCGACCAGTCGGAATTTCGCGCGAACCGGCTGGAGGAAGTCAACCGTGAGGTCTCCCGCCGCCTGGTGACGGCCATGGAAACCATCCGCGCCGTTCTCGACCGGTAAGGCAGTCAGGTAGAGGGTAGAGTAACCGCATGGCGCAAGTCACAGTGATGATCGACGGCAAGGCCTACCGGATGGCCTGCGAGGAAGGGCAGCAAAGCCATCTGGAAGATCTCGCCGCGCGTTTCGACCGCTATGTCGGCCACCTCAAAAGCCAGTTCGGCGAAATCGGAGACCTGCGGGTCACCGTCATGGCGGGCATCATGGTGATGGATGAACTGACCGAAGCCGAACGACGCCTCGCAGCGCTTGAAAACGAACTTGTCGGGCTGCGCCACAGCCGTGAAGGCGCCGTCGAGCAACAGCTGCAGAGCGAGCAGGCCATCGCCGCCGCCATCGGCGAACTCGCCGCCCGCTTGAACGGCATTACGGCAAAACTCAACGCCCGCCCGCAGGCACCGACGAATTAACGTCTGGACCACTGGCGGCGACATCGTTCCTCGCCTATATTGCTGATGCGGTCTGCGCTTCCCGACAGGAACCACAATCCCTGGGGCCATACTCGATCCAAAGGGAGCTGTCCCTGACCAGGCCCGTGGGCTTGGACATATGGCGCCCACCTACGTTTGTAGGCACCCAGGATCGTAAACATCCATCGGTCGCCGTGGATCGCACCTTTCCCTCCTCCTGGTCAAAAGCTTCTCGCCTGTCAGCAGGTTTTTGCGCAGCTCGGCAGTCCTTCACTTGCTGGAGTGCCATGGCGACCCTTGACGGGACTCCCGCGAAATAGCGGCTCGGCCCGTTCTGTCGATAAATGCATGAAAAACACAGGGCTTTTGGCCGCGGCCCCTTGAAAGGCGCGGGTACTGACCCATTTCCCGCAACCAGGGGACAGGTTTTTCGCGTACCATGCCATTTTCAAATTCCAAGTTTGCACGCTCGTCGCTGCTGATGCTCATCATTGGCGCAGCCGTTCTTGCCGCCATCGTCGTTTCGTCCGTCGTGCTGTCACGCATGACGCAGACCTATTTCGACGACGTGGTGCGCCTTCGCGCACTGCGCAGTGCCGCGGCCGATACCATGCTCTATCTGCGCTCGGCGGAAGCCGGCCAGCGCGGCTATCTGATCACCGGCGACGAAAGCTTCCTGAAGCCCTACACGGCCGCCACTGAGGGCATGGCCGAGCAGCGGGAACGGCTGGAGAAAGCCTATACCGCCCAGACCGCCGTGCGCTTCTCCATGGACGAGTTCGACGCGCTTCTCGCCGAAAAGCTCAACGAGATGAAATCGACGGTCGATCTGGCCACCAGCGGCAAGTTCGACGCTGCGATCGACATCGTGCGCGATGCCCGCGGCCAGAAGATGATGGAGGACATCAGCAGCAAGCTTGCCGGCCTGATCAGCGATCTCGACCGCAAGCTGACGGCCGGCGTGCAGGAACTGCGCGACGTCGCCTCGATGCTGCAATGGTTCACCATCGGCGGCGGCCTGGTGATCATGGCCGTTGTCGGCGGCGCCATCGCCGTCGTCATGCAGCATGTGCGCGAGCTGTCGCGCGCGCACCGCGAGGTGGAGGAACTGAATGCCGGGCTGGAAGAGCGCGTCAACGAGCGCACCGACGACCTCATCCAGGCCAATCGCGAGATCCAGCGCTACGCCTATATCGTCTCGCACGACCTGCGCGCCCCGCTCGTCAACATCATGGGCTTCACCAGCGAGCTGGAACAGACGCTGAAATCCATCCGCAGTTACGTGCTTGCCGACGACATCGAGACGCTGCGTGAGGACGAACTGCGCGAGGCGCGGCTTGCGGTGGAGGAAGACCTGCCGGAAGCGATCTCGTTCATTCGCTCCTCGACGAAGAAAATGGACGGCCTCATCAACGCCATCCTGAAAATTTCCCGCGACGGCCGGCGCGAGCTGAAGCCGGAGCCCGTCAACCTGCAGTCGCTGCTGGAAGCCACCGCCGACAGCATCAATCATCAGGTGACCGAAGGCGGCGGCGAGGTGTCGATCGCGGTTGCGGCGGCCCGTCCGCTGATCACCGACCGCTTCTCGCTGGAACAGATCTTCGGCAACCTGTTTGACAATGCGGTCAAATACAAGGACCCTACCCGCGCGCTCAATCTGACCGTGCGGGCCTTTTCCGTCGGCCGGAACGCGCTGCGCATCGAGGTGTCTGACAATGGCCGCGGCATTGCACCGGAAGATCACGAGCGTGTTTTCGAGCTTTTTCGCCGCTCCGGCCTGCAAAACAGCCCCGGCGAAGGAATTGGCCTTGCACATGTGCGATCATTAGTCAGAAATTTAGGCGGGGAAATTACGGTCTCCTCCACGCTCGGCGGCGGATCGACCTTCATCATCCGCCTGCCGATGGATTTATCCCAGTATGTCAGGAGTGATGGGACATGAAGGCAGCAGGTCGCGAAGTGACGATCGTCATGGTCGAAGATGATGAGGGCCATGCGCGCCTCATCGAGAAGAACGTGCGCCGCGCCGGCGTCAACAACGAGATCGTGCCGTTCACCAACGGCAACGCGGCCCTCGACTACATTCTGGGTGCGGACCGCAGCGGCGACAATATCCAGAACCGCTACATGCTGATCCTTCTCGATCTCAACCTGCCGGACATGTCTGGCATCGACATCCTGGAAAAGGTGAAATCCAACGCGCATGCCAAGCGGCTGCCGGTGGTGATCCTGACGACGACGGATGACGAGCGGGAAATCCAGCGCTGCTATGACATGGGCGCCAATGTTTACATCACCAAGCCGGTGGATTACGACAGCTTTGCAAATGCCATCCGGCAGTTGGGCCTGTTCTTCTCCGTCATGCAAATACCCTGAACGTCCCGTGGAGCCGATGCCGCAGAAGACCATCCTATATGTTGACGATGACGTGGCGCTCGGGCGCCTCGCGCAACGGTCTCTCGGTCGCGTCGGCTACACCGTGCACCATGTCGTTGATAGTGAAAGCTGTCTGGCGGCCCTGGATGCGGGCAAGTTCGATGCGGTGGTGCTCGATCATTATCTGCGCGGCGAAACCGGGCTCGACATTCTGAAGGCCCTCAACGCCCGCGGACGGGTCGTTCCGACCATTTATGTCACCGGTTCCAGCGAAGCGACGATTGCCGTGGACGCGCTGAAGAACGGCGCATCGGACTACGTCATCAAGACCGTGGGCGACGAATTCTGGTCGCTGATGGACAGTGCGCTGGCCCATGCGATTGCAACCGCCGAGCTTCGCCGCGCCAAGGAGCGCGCCGAGCAGGAGATCCGCCTCGGCAAGGAACGAGCCGAGGTCCTGTTGGCGGAAGTCAACCATCGTGTCGCCAACAGCCTTGCACTGGTGGCGGCCCTCATCCGTTTGCAGGCTACCAACAGCCGTGACGAGACGGTGCGCGAGGCGCTGTCGGAAACGCAGGCGCGCATTTCCGCCATCGCCGGCATGCACCGCAGCCTCTACACCTCCGATGATGTGCGCCATGTCGAGATGGACAAATACCTCGGCACGCTGGTGCAGGAGGTGCAAAGCTCGGTCAATATCGAAAGCCAGGGCCCGTCGATCCGGCTTGAAGCCGAGCCGGTCTCGCTCACCTCAGACCGCGCCGTGTCCGTCGGCATGATCGTCACCGAACTTCTGACCAATGCCATCAAATATGCCTATCCGGCCGGCGTCGAGGGCGAGGTGCGCGTCATGCTCACCCGAAGCGGCGACAATCAGGCGCTGCTTGCCGTCGAGGATGACGGCGTCGGGCTGGTGGAAGGATCGAGCCCGAAAGGCACCGGTCTCGGCAGCCGCATCGTGCGCTCCATGGCCGCCACGCTCGGGTCGGCCATCCGTTACGTGCCCTCCGCTGTCGGCACGCGGGCGGAGCTCAGCCTTGAATTGGCCGCCGATGCCGGCTGATCCTGTTGCAATGGCAGGACCTGACCGTTAAGATTGCCGCAACGTCAGCCTGCCACCCCGTCAACCGCTGTTTCCGTGGGTTGTGGCCGGCAGGATCAGCCGGTTAGCGTGCTGATCCGGGATCGCCGCGTGTCGTGCGGACATGGTCCTTGACTGTAACCGAAGAGTGTCTCTTGTTAACCGAAATTCTGATTGTCGTCTGCCTTACCATTCTGAACGGCGTTCTTGCCATGTCGGAATTGGCGGTTGTCTCCTCGCGCCCCATCCGTCTGAAGATGATGGCCGAACAGGGCAATAAGGGCGCCACCATGGCGATGCGCCTTGCCGAAAACCCCGGCCGCTTCCTGTCCACCGTCCAGATCGGCATCACGCTTGTCGGCGTGCTGTCCGGCGCCTTTTCCGGCGCGACGCTTGGCGCGCGCCTTGCCGGCTGGCTGCAGACGCAGGGGCTCTCTCCTGCCCTTTCCGACGGACTTGGGGTCGGCACGGTTGTCGTTGCCATCACCTACCTGTCACTGATCCTCGGCGAACTGGTGCCCAAGCAGATCGCGCTTCGTGCGCCGGAAAATGTCGCGGCCCGTGTGGCGCCGGCCATGGTCGTGCTGTCGAAGGTGTCGCTGCCGCTCGTCTGGCTGCTCGATGCCTCCGGACGGGCCGTGCTGCGGCTTCTTGGCCAGCAGGGCCAGTCCGACGACCGGGTGACGGATGAGGAAATCCGCAGCGTTTTGGCCGAAGCCCATAGCGCAGGCGTCATAGAATCGGAAGAATCGGCGATGATTTCCGGCGTCATGCGGCTCGCCGACCGCACGGCGCGCGGCCTGATGACGCCACGCCGCGACGTCGAGGTGATCGACATTGAGGATGACCTTTCCGAGATACGCGAACAGCTGCGCAACACGCAGCGCTCCCGTCTTCCGGTCCGCAACGGTTCCTCCGACGAAATCCTCGGGGTATTGTTTGTCAAGGATGCCTATGAGGCCATCGCCCAGGGACTCGACCTCGATATCCGCAACCGCATGCGCGAGGCGCCGGTTGTTTCCGACCTGACCGGTGCCATCGACGTGATCCAGGGCCTTCGCCGCACATCCGCACAGATGGTGCTGGTCTATGACGAATACGGCCACTTCGAAGGCATCGTCACCTCCGGCGACATCCTGGAAGCCATTACCGGCGTCTTCGAGGAAGACAATGTCGAGGAACCCGCCGTGGTTCTGCGCGAGGATGGCTCCTATCTGGTGGCCGGCTGGATGCCGGTGGACGAGTTCGCCCACCAGATGGGCTTCACCATGAAGGACGATCCCGATTACGAAACCGTCGCCGGCTTCGTGCTCGATGAATTGAAGCACCTACCGCAACTTGGCGAAAGCTTTGTCTGGAACGGCTGGTCCTTCGAAGTGATCGACCTCGACGGCCGGCGCATCGACAAGCTGCTCGTGCGCAAATTGGCCGAGGACGCATGAGCGGAAGCGGCGCGGAAAAAGCGCAGCTGCGCAAGGAGAGGCTTCTTCAGCGCGACACGCTGTCAGAGGACGAGCGCATCGAAAAAAGCCTCGCCATCGCCGATCATGGCAGTGCCGCACTGCGGGACGAGGCGTTTGCCGTCGTCTCCGGTTTTCTGCCGATCCGATCGGAAGCCGATATCCGGCCGCTGCTCTCGACGCTGCGCCAGACCGGTGCCCGCATTGCCCTTCCCGTCATCCTCGACAAGGAAACCATCGTCTTTCGCGAGCTTCTTCCCGGCGCCGAACTGGTGCCGATGGGGTTTGGCACCTATGGACCGGGGCCGGAAGCAGCCGTGCTCGACCCCGACCTGATGCTGGTGCCGCTCGCCGCCTTTGATGCTAGAGGCCAGCGGATCGGCTATGGCGGCGGCTATTATGACCGCGCCATTGACCGTTTGCACAGAAAAGGCCTCTCTCCGCGCCTCATCGGCATTGCCTTCGATTGTCAGGAAGTGGCATCTGTTCCGGCAGAAACCCATGATGTCCGGCTGCACGCGGTCTTGACCGAAAGCGGCCTTCGACGCTTCAACCCTTGATCGGATCGGCATGCGACTTCTTTTTCTCGGTGACATGGTAGGCAAGACGGGCCGCACGGCCGTCTGGGATCGCCTGCCCGGCCTCGTCTCCGACCTCAAACTCGATTTCGTCATCGTCAACGGCGAAAATGCCGCTGGCGGCTTCGGCATTACCGAGGACATTTTTCTCGAAACCGTCAACGCCGGTGCTGACGTGGTCACCACCGGCAACCACGTCTGGGACCAGAAGGAAGCCGTGAGCTTTGCCGGCCGCCACGATCAGTTTTTGCGCCCGGCGAATTACCCGGCCGGCACGCCCGGTCGCGGCTCGGGCCTCTTCTATGCCCGCAATGGTGCGCGCGTGCTCGTCGCCAATGTCATGGGCCGCGTCTTCATGCATCCGGAACTCGACGACCCCTTCAAGAGCGCCGAAGCGATCCTTGCCGCCTGCCCGCTGAAAGAACAGGCGGACGCGATCATCTTCGACTTCCACGCCGAGGCGACCAGCGAAAAGCAGTGCTTTGGCCATTTCGTCGATGGGCGCGCAAGCTTCGTGGTCGGCACCCACACGCATGTACCGACCGCCGACCACCAGATCCTGAACGGCGGCACCGCCTATATGTCGGATGCCGGCATGTGCGGCGATTACGATTCGTCGCTCGGCATGGAAAAGGAAGAGCCGCTCAACCGGTTCATTTCCAAGATGCCGAAGGGCCGTTTCGAGGCAGCCAGCGGCCCGGCGACGATTTGCGGCGTCGGCGTGGAGATCTCCGACACGACGGGGCTTGCGGAAAAGATCGCGCCTCTGCGCATCGGTCCGCGCCTCACCGAGACCATTCCGGACTTCTGGCGCTAAAGGACAAGAAACGATGGGCCTCTTTGACGACGACCGCCCGAAAAAGCCGTCACAGCACGAGATCGGCAGCGATCTGTCGCTGCTGTCGGTCGAGGAGATCGACCTTCGGGTGGCGCTCCTTGAAGCGGAAATCCAGCGTCTTTTGGCGGAACGCAAGACGAAGGAGGCGGGCCGCAAGGCTGCGGACAAGCTGTTCAAGCTTTGACCCGCGTTCGCCGGGCAACGGCGCTCGCCTTTGCTGCTGAGGCGCGCTTTAAGTGGATATTAAGCATTTCCGGTAATTATGCAGCTGTCCGGTTCTGCCGGGCTCAGACGGTTTCTCCAGTCGGCGAATTGGTCTGATTCTCCCTGTTTTACCTTGAGAGCCGCTTTTGCGGCTCTTTTTTTATGTCCTTGTGGAAACTGTGGGAATTAACCCTTCCTTAAGAATTGCCTTGCGGATTTCCGCTAGTGGTATCATCTTCTGGGCATGAACGGCGGGGCGCGGAACTTTTTGCCCGCTTCCGTCATTGCTGAACAAGTGAATGCGTTAGCAGGATAATCTCGATGTCAGAACAGGTATTGAATACCGTCAGTTTCGCCGGCCGCGCCGCTAACTCGTCGCAGTTCAAGGCTCTGTATGCGGAGGGCATGTCGCTGGTGGAGGAGACCGCGGCCTATCTCGACGGTCCCGGCCGCGCTGCCTCGAAAGTGCTTCCGCGCCTTGCAACGGTGCTTTATGCGGCCGAATCCATGCGCCTGACGACCCGCCTGATGCAGATGGCATCCTGGCTTCTGCTGCAGCGCGCCGTCAACAACGGCGAAATGAGCCAGGATCAGGTCCTGTCGGAAAAGAGCAAGGTGCGCCTCGACGGCTTCAACGTCGACCGCATGGCACCGGGCTGGGGCGACCTGCCGGAAGCCTTCCGCGATCTCGTCGAGCGTTCGCTTCGCCTGCAGAACCGCGTGGCCATCCTCGACCGGGAAATCTACCGCCCGAACGACACCATCGTGCCGGACAACGAAAACAGCGTCCGCGCCCAGCTCGATCTCCTGCGCACCGCATTCACCAGCTAAGCTGGCATAGGGTTCGGGACTACGAAAAAAGCGGGCCCGCCCCGCTTTTTTGATTCTTTCTCTCTGCAGTGAGACGCCGCCTCCCCTTTCAGGTCTTCGGCTTTGCGGTGTCGACCGAAACCGTCTTCGTTCCCGGCGCCTTGGCCGCCACCGATGCCGGCTTGACCACCGCCGGCAGATGCCGGTCCATCATCGCCATCATGTCGGCATCGCGCTCGCCCGCGCTCTTGCCACCGAGCACAACGCCGATCAGGTGATGGCCGGCGCGATCGACGGAGGTCACGAGATTATAGCCGGAGGCATCCGTATAGCCGGTCTTGATGCCGCTTGCGCCCGGATAGGCGTTCAGCACGCCGTTATGACCGCGCAGCTTCATGCCGCGAAAGGTGATCGTGCGGTTGGAGAAGAGCTTGAACTCCTCGGGAAAGTCGCGCATCAGCGCCAGACCAAGCTTGGCCATGTCTTCAGCCGTCGTCACCTGCTCAGGGTCGGGAAGGCCCGCCGGATTGCGGAACACGGTCTTCGACATGCCGAGCTGATGCGCCTTCTGGGTCATCAGAACGCCAAAACCGGCTTCCGAACCGCCAAGCGTCTCGCCCATCAGCACGGCCGCATCATTGGCCGAGAGCACCACCATCCCCAGCACCGCCTCGCGCACGGTGATCGTGCGGCCAGCGCCGACGGCGAACTTGAACGGCTCCTTGTTATTGGCGTTTTCCGACATCACCACCTTCTGGTCCCAGCTGAGACGGCCCTGATGCAGGGCCTCGAAGGTGAGATAGAGCGTCATCATCTTGGTGAGCGACGCGGGGTAGTTCAACTCGTCGGCATGATCCGACTCAAGCACCTTGCCGGTTTGCGCATCCATGAGAAACCGAGCCTGGCCGCTGAAGGCAGACGAAGTGCCGGCCGCCAGCAGGCAAAGGGAGAGAGCGGCGGAGGCGGCAAGACGGGAAAAGGACAGCATAAAAACCTCAAGACTACGCATCGCAGGCTTTCAAAAGCCGGCGGGAATACAGATGGGGAAACGAAAAAACCGCCCGAAGACATGATCCCCGGACGGTTTCAAATACATCATGCCAGCTGCACCGGGACAAGCCCGATGAGGCGGATCAGAGGCCGAGGCCGCCGAAACGCTTGTTGAACTTGGATACGCGGCCGCCGCGGTCCATCAGCTGCTGGTTGCCGCCGGTCCAGGCCGGATGCGACTTGCTGTCGATTTCAAGGTTCATGACAGCGCCTTCCGAACCCCACGTGGAGTAGGTTTCATACTCTTCGCCGTCGGTCATGACGATCTTGATCTTGTGGTATTCCGGATGGATATTGGCCTTCATGTCACTCTTCCTGCTGCGGGGTCCATTTGTCGCAATTGCAGCGAGAGACCCTGTCCCATAAATGAAGCCGCAGACCGGACCGGCCACGGCTTCCCAATTCGATGCGGAGCCTATACAGGAAGGTCTCCCAAAGCACAAGTACCCGCGCCCGCACTTGAAGGGCCAGAATACGGGGCCATCGTGAGCGATAGTCAGACCACAAACGACAAGAAACGCCGTTCTCCGCAGCCCCTTTTGCGGCTGATTCCTTACGTGTTGCGCTACAAGCCGATGGTGATGGCGGCCTGCGCCTTCCTTGCCATTGCCGCCGGCACGACGCTTGCCCTGCCGCTTGCCGTGCGCCGCATGATCGACCACGGTTTTGCCGCCTCCGACGGGACATTCATCAACAGCTATTTCGCCATGCTGCTGGCGCTTGCCGCCATGCTCGCGATCTCCAGCGCGCTGCGTTATTACTATGTCATCACGATTGGCGAGCGGGTGGTGGCGGATCTGCGCGGCGAGGTGTTTTCGCACGTAGCGTCGCTCTCGCCCTCCTTCTTCGACGTCAACCAGTCGGGCGAGATCGTCTCGCGGCTGACGGCCGATACGACGCAAATCAAGTCCGCCTTCGGGTCGGCTGCATCGCAGGCGCTGCGCAACATCATTCTCTGTCTCGGCGCCATGGCGATGATGATCTTCACCAGTCCAAAACTGTCGGCGCTGGTCCTGGGGGCGATCCCGCTCATCGTGTTTCCGCTGGTCGGCTTTGGCCGTTCGGTGCGCGGACGTTCGCGCGCGGCGCAGGACAGGCTCGCCGCAACCTCCGCCTTTGCCTCCGAAACCATCGCGGCCACCCGCACGGTACAGGCATTTGGCGCCGAAAAAGCCGCCTCCGCCCGGTATCAAGACGCAGTCGAACAGGCCTACCAGGCCGCCCGCACGGCCATCCGGTCGCGGGCGCTGCTCACCGGCTTTGCCATCCTTCTCATCTTCGGCAGCATTGTCGGCGTTCTCTGGTATGGCGCGCAGAGCGTTCTTGCCGGCACGATGAGCGCCGGAACGCTGGGCCAGTTCGTGCTCTATTCCGTCATTGCCGCAAGCTCGCTCGGGCAATTGTCGGAAGTCTGGGGCGAACTCTCGCAGGCCGGTGGCGCCGCCGAACGGTTGACCGAACTCCTGCGCGAGGTGCCGGCTATTCGCGATCCGCAGACGCCGCTTGCGCTGCCAGCCCCGGCGCGTGGCGAGGTGGTGTTCGATAGGCTCTCCTTCGCCTACCCCTCCCGGGTGAGCGGGATTGCCCTCAACGATCTTTCCTTTACCGTCCACCCCGGCGAAACGGTGGCGATCGTCGGCCCTTCCGGCGCGGGCAAGAGCACGGTGCTGTCGCTTCTCATGCGCTTCTACGATCCGACGGCAGGCGCCATCCGGCTCGATGGCGTCGATTTGCGTGAGGCCAAGCTGTCGGAGCTTCGGGCGCGTCTGGCCATCGTGCCGCAGGACGTGACGATCTTTGCCGCCTCGATCCATGACAACATCGCCTTCGGTCGGCCGGAGGCAAGCCGCGAGGCGGTGCGCCAGGCCGCCATTGCCGCCCAGGCCGACGAGTTCATCACCAAGCTCGACCAGGGCTATGACACGATGGCCGGCGAACGCGGCGTGACGCTGTCCGGCGGCCAGCGCCAGCGCCTCGCGATCGCCCGTGCCATCCTGAAGGATGCCCCGGTTCTCCTCCTCGACGAGGCAACCTCGGCGCTCGACGCCGAAAGCGAAACGCTGGTGCAGAAGGCGCTCGACGGGTTGATGGAGAACCGCACCACGATTGTCATCGCCCACCGCCTCGCCACCGTGCTGAAGGCCGACCGGATCCTGGTCATGGATGGCGGGTGCATTGTCGAGGAAGGCAGCCACAGCCAGCTGGTGGCACGGGGCGGGCTCTATGCCAACCTTGCCCGCCTGCAGTTCGATGCCGGCATGGAAGGCTTTATCGCAGCCCAATAGGGACATCAGCGATGCGGGGGCGCCGAGTGCCCCCCGGACATTGGGCGGCGCTCCCCCGCACATGCCCCTCACGGGAACATTGTGCACGACACCTTTTCCCTCCATTGTGAGATGGCAACATGTCGTCATCTCTGGGAGGAGTTTCCATGTCACTGTTGAAATCCATCGCCGCAGCCGCCGTCTTTGCCGGACTGCTTGCCGCCGGCTCGGCCCGGGCGGAATTTCCCGATCGCATGATAACGCTCGTCGTGCCCTTTGCGGCGGGCGGGTCCACCGATGTCGTCGCACGCATCATTGCGCAGCGCATGTCCACCGATCTTGGCCAGCAGGTCATCGTGCAGAATGTCGCCGGCGCAGGCGGCAGCCTCGGGGCCGGAAACGTCGCGACCGCACAGCCGGATGGCTATACGATCCTGATGGGCACCGTTGCCACCCACGCGCTCAATCCGCTGATCCTCAAGCAGAAGCCCTATGATGCAGAGAAGGATTTTGCGCCGGTTTCGCTTCTCGTCGTCGTGCCGAATGTTCTGGTGGTCAATCCGCAATTGCCGGTCAAGACCGTGCCGGAACTGCTGGCGCTCCTGAAGGCCGATCCGGACAAATATGCCTATGCATCGTCCGGCAATGGCACGCCGCTGCATCTGTCGGGTGAATTGTTCAAGAGCATGGCCGGCGTCAGCATGCAGCATGTGCCCTACAAGGGGTCCGGCCCGGCGCTCAACGATGTCATCGCCAATCAGGTCCCGATCATGTTCGACAACCTGCCCTCCTCCTCCGGCCATATCAAGGCCGGCACGCTGCGGGCGCTGGCCGTCACCACCCCCCAACGCGCGCCATCCTTCCCGGATGTCCCGACCATCGCCGAATCCGGCATTCCGGGCTACGAGACCTACACCTGGAACGCGCTCTTTGCGCCGGCCAAGACGCCGCAGCCGGTTGTCGCCCGGCTGAACGCCGCCGCCAAGGTGGCGATGGCCGATCCCGCGGTGGCGGAACGCATGAAGGAATTCAGCGCCACCATCGTCGCCTCCTCGCCGGAAGCGCTGGCCGCGCATGTGAAGGCCGAGATCGCCAAATGGACGCCTGTCGTCAAGAACGCCAACGTGCAGATGGATTGATCCCGGCAACCCGCTCGAGGCTGACGGCGCGGATTACCGTTCCGTCAGCTTCAGCTCGATACGGCGGTTCTGCGAGCGCACCTCCGGCGTATCCCCCTCGGCAATCGGCTGGTACTGGCCAAAGCCTGCGGCCACCAGCCGGTTTGCCGCAACGCCCCGGGAAATCAGGTATTTGACCACCGATGTGGCGCGGGCGGACGAAAGCTCCCAGTTGTCGCGGTAACGGCCGGCGCCGGAGAGCGGTGCATTGTCGGTATGGCCATCAACGCGCAGCACCCAGTTGATTTCCGGCGGAATTTCCTGCGCCAGTTCAAGGATGGCGGTCGCAAGCTTGTCCATTTCGGCGCGGCCGGCATCATCGAGATCGGCGCCGCCGACCGGAAACAGCACTTCCGACTGGAAGACGAAGCGGTCGCCGACGATGCGGATATTCTGGCGGTCCGAGAGAATTTCGCGCAAGCGTCCGAAGAAATCGGAGCGGTAGCGGTTCAACTCCTGCACGCGCTGGGCAAGCGCGACGTTCAGGCGGCGTCCAAGATCGGAAATGCGCGCCTGCGACGACTGGTCCTTGGCTTCAGACGCCTGAAGCGCCTGTTCGACAGCGGCGATCTGGGCGCGAAGGGCGGCGATCTGCTGGTTGAGCAGTTCCACCTGGCTCATGGCCCGGGCGCTCGCCTGCTGTTCCTGCGACAGCTGTTCGGTCAGCGCCCCGACCCTCGCATTCGCCGCATCGCTGGAACCTGCACCGCGGTCGAGAAGCGCCTGGAGGCGGGACCGTTCGGTTTCCGATTGCGTCAGCGAGGCCTGCAGGTTGGCAAGCGTATCTTCTGCATCCTGCTTGCCGCTTTTTTCCAGCGCCAGAAGCTGGGTCAGCTCGGCAATCTGGCTGTTGAGCTGGTTCAGGACCGTGTCGCGACCGGAAATCTCGCGGCCCAGAATGAACTGGGCGAGCACGAAGACGGTGAGCAGGAACATGATGGCCAGAAGCAGCGTCGACAGCGCGTCGACGAAGCCTGGCCAGTAATCGACGCCGCGTTCGCGCCGGCGGTTGCGGCCGAGCGCCATCGCTTACTTCCCCCCGATCTTGTCGGACAGGCGGTCGAGCGTGCGGCGCATGGCCTTCGATTCCTCCTGCTGCGCCTCGATCCAGTCACGCAGCATCTGCTGTTCGTTGCGCATGTTCTTGACCAGCCCCTGGATGCCTTCGGCAAGGCTGTTCATCGCGGCAAGCGAACGCTCGTTCTGCGCGGCTTCGGTTTTCGACTGGGAGGCGATCAGCTTGCGCAGCTGCTCAGCCACACGCCGCAGGTCTTCGCCCGCGCCATCGACTGTCGC
Organism: Neorhizobium fuzhouense; assembly: GCF_042611105.1. Classification (NCBI taxonomy): domain Bacteria; kingdom Pseudomonadati; phylum Pseudomonadota; class Alphaproteobacteria; order Hyphomicrobiales; family Rhizobiaceae; genus Neorhizobium; species Neorhizobium fuzhouense. Next base: position 31,849 of record NZ_JBHFFP010000003.1, read on the forward strand.
AGCACTTGCCACCGGCAATTCCGCGCTCACTTCCGTGACGGAGGAGAGCCAGTTTTCCAGTTCGGTATAAAAACGGTTCTGGGCGCGGCCGGCCTGGAGATCGAGGAACCCGAGGATCAGCGAGCCGGAGAGGCCCAGCAGCGACGAGGAAAACGCCGTGCCCATGCCGGAAAGCGGCGCCGTCAACCCGGTCTTCAGCGCCGACAGGATATCGTTGTTGTTGCCGGAGCTCGGATCGAGCCCGCGGATGACCTCGCTGATCGAGCCGATCGTGCCGATGAGGCCCCAAAACGTGCCCAGAAGGCCGAGAAAGACCAGAAGGCCGATCAGATAGCGCGAGATGTCGCGCGATTCGTCGAGCCGGGTTCCGATCGAATCAAGAATGGAGCGCAGCATGTTGGTCGACAGCGCCAGCCGCTGGCTGCGCCCGAGAAGCGAGCGCATCGGCGCCAGAAGCCGTGGATCGCGCCCGACGCGATCGGCGCTGCCGGCGGCGCGGAACGAGTTGAACCAGCGCACTTCCGGAATGAGGCTCGCAACCTGCAGGAAGATCAGCAGGATACCGATCGCCAGAACCCCGACGATCAGGCCATTCAGGCCCGGATTGGTCATGAAGGCGGCATGCGCCTGCCGGTAAAGAATGGCGGCAATGAAGCCGACGATGATCAGGAAGATCATCATCGTCCACAGGAAAGGCACCGGATTGGACAGCTTGTAGGCCTGTGGACGGGGTGCCAGCTCTGAACCGTTCACATCCCCAAGGGTCTCGTTCGCCATGTGCCGCTGCCTCTTTCGCTTTACAACGCGGCGGAGGCTAGTGCAAAAATAAGACGAATTGAAGTGATGGCCACTCGGAAATCGTCGCAAGCCCCAAGGCTTTTACCCTTCATTCACCGCAGAAGCGAGGAATGCCCGATCAACGGGTGGGCACGGGACGGTTGGTCACTTCCACGAGCTGCTTCTGGATCAGCTCATTGCCGGCGACAACGGTTCCTGCGTCCATCATGTCGTTGCCACCCTTGAGGTCGCTGACAAAGCCGCCCGCTTCGCGGATGATGACAAGGCCTGCAGCCATATCCCAGGGAGAAAGACCGACTTCCCAGAAACCGTCGAGACGGCCGGCCGCCACATAGGCGAGATCGAGCGCCGCCGCGCCAAAGCGGCGCACACCGGCCACTTCGCCCATCACGTGGCGCAGTTCCACCAGGAACTTGCCGTGGTTGCCGCGGCCGAGATGCGGAACACCGCAGCCGATGACGCAATCGGACAGAACGCGGCGTGCGCCGACGCGGATGCGGCGATCGTTCAGGAAGGCGCCGCCGCCCTTTTCAGCCGTAAACAGCTCATCCGTTGCCGGATTGAAGATGACGCCGGCCACCACTTCGCCATTGCGCTCCAGCGCGATGGAAACGGCGAACTGCGGAATGCCGTGCAGGAAATTCGTCGTGCCGTCGAGCGGATCGACAATCCAGCGATGCGCGCCGTCCGTGCCCTTCTCTTCCTCGCCTTCCTCACCGAGGAAGCCATAGGTGGGGCGTGCCTTCATCAGCTCGTCATGGACGATCTTCTCAGCCTTCAGATCCGCCTGGGAAACGAAGTCGCCCGGGCCCTTCACCGAGACCTGGAGGTTCTGCACTTCGCCGAAATCACGCGACAAAGACTTGCCGGCCTTGATGGCGGACTGAACCATGACATTGAGAAGGGCTGAACGAGCCATTGGGGGATCCTTGCGGGTATAGGGCGGGTGTCCCTGTCGAACAGGAACGAACGTCGATCTGAACTTTCATGAATAGGCGCGTTCAGAACCACAAAAGCAGGCACAATTCAAGTCACGCGACCGGATAAGGCCGCAATCGGTGGCATTAGGGTGAATACCGGCCACCCCGGCGAAGGCTCAGCCGCGGCGAAAACGGTTGGCAGCGTCGATCGCCTGTTTCTGCTGATCCTCGTTGATGCCGAGGTAAAAATCCTCAAGAACCGGATCGGCAAGGCCGGCGCGGCGCGACAGCACATACCATTTGGCCGCCTCGACAGGATTGGGTCGGGTGCCGAGCGCATAGATATAAAGATGCGCAAGCTTGTTCTGGGCCACCACATTGCCGCGCGTGGCGGCGATCCGCAGCCATTCAAAACCCTGCTCGTAGTCGCGCGGGCCTCCGACTCCGTTAACGAACCAGATGCCGGCATCGAGCTGGGCCGTGTCATAGCCTGCCTTTGCAGCGCGCAGCAGCCATTCGCGGGCCTTGGCCTTCTTTTCCGGCGCAATGTCCTTCACCCCCTCATAGAGCTGCGAGACGGCGTATTGCGCGTCGGCTACGCCCTGTTCGGCGGATTTCTCGTAAAACGGCAGCGCCAGCTTCAGGCCCTTTTCACCGGGATTGTCGGCCACCAGGATCTGGCCCCAGTTGAACTGGGCCGATGCATTGCCGGCCTCGGCGGCGCGGCGCATGTAATCGTCTGCCTTCGCCTTGTCGCGCGGCACATTGCGCCCTTCCATCAGAAGCAGCGCATACTGGAACATCGCGGCCGGATCGCCGCGCTTGGCCGCTTCGCCATACCAGAAGGCAGCACCCTTCGCGTCATGCACGATGCCGAGCCCGCGGGTCATCATTTCCGCAACCAGCGTCTGGGCTGCCGCGTCACCGGCTTCTGCACGCGGCAGGGCCTTGTCGAGGGCGGTCATGTAACGGCCACGCTGATAGGCGCCATAGGCCTCGTCGATCGGGCCGTGATAGGCTTTTTCCGGCGGAACGGCGGGCAGATCAGAGCCCATGCGCTGGTAAAGCGTCACGCCGGAGGACGGGTAAGGATCATCGCTCGCGTTGGAGGATGCGCCATCCGGCGCGCCGGTGGCGTCGGCCGCACCCTTGTCCTTTGTCGCGTCAGCGCCATCGGCCGGCACCTTGCGCAAGGGATCTGCCCCGGACGGAACCGGGCGGGTCACCGCGCGCTCGGTTCCTTGCGCAAGCGCCGGCTGCACGCCCTCTTGCCCGCCGGCAAGGCAGGACAGGATGACGGGAGCGGTGATGAGCAGGCGGGATCTGAGGCGCATGCTGACCTTCAAGCGTCAAACCGTGGCGCTTTTTCGTCCAACAGTGCGTTGATTTCAGAGATAGCGGCCGCACTGCCCGCCGGATGATCGAAAACGGCGGAGCGAAGGGCGACGAATTCGGCACCGGTTTCGGCCACCTGCAGCACGGAGGCGATATCGGTGCCGCCCATCACGATGCAGGGGATCTCCACCATCGAAGCCCACCATTCGCCAAGCGCCAGGTTCTTCGGATGCGCCTCCGGCTTGATGTCGCCATCGAGCTTGCCGAAGAAGATGTAATCGGGGCGCGCCTCGCCCACTTCGAGAGCGGTGTGGCGGTCGCTTGCCCCGCCTGCGCCGACGATCATCTTCGGCGTGAATTTCTCGATCGCCTCCGCCAGCTCCTCGACCTTGCCGAGAATATGCAGGCCGTCGGCCTTGGCGCGACCGGCCACGCGACTGTCGCCGGCCACCAGGGCTGCGGCGCCCGCTTCCTGCACGATCGCCACAAGACCTTCGGCACGCTTCTGGAAGGAAACCTCGTCCAGACCGTATTGCGGCAGAATGACGGACGCGACATCGCCACCGCGCAGCGCATGCGCCAGCTTTTCGGACAGAACTGCATCGTCATCGGCGTCCGGCACGATCAGCACGAGGCGGCAGCGGTCTTCCAAAAGTGTCATGGCGTGTCCAATCTGGCAGGTGTCTGGCCGCGATCTGGCCAATGGCATGTCGGTGTCTGTTGCGGATCCGGGCCCGGATCGGACCGCCTGTCATAAAATGCAGGCTCGATCCGGTTTGGGGCTCGTCATCCCGTGCTAAGTCCGATAGACCGGTCCGGCCTTCCGATCAACTCCATATGCTGGCCCCCTGGCGCTCCATGCTTGGCTTCGACCTTCCCAGTCTCACCTTTTTTGCCGCCGCTATCCCAGCCGTGGCGCTGGTCGGCCTCTCCAAGGGCGGCCTTGGCGGCGCCTTTGCGCTGATCGGCGTGCCGCTGATGGCGCTGGTGGTGAGCCCGGTGGATGCCGCCGCCATCTTCCTGCCGATCCTCATCGTCATGGACATCGTGGCGCTTTACGCCTGGCGCAAACATAACGACCGAAAGCTGCTTCTGGCCTTCCTGCCCGGGGGCATGGTGGGCGTTGCGCTCGGCTGGGCAACCTCTGCCTATGTGCCGCCGGATGTGCTGCGCTTCGTCATCGCCGTGTCGATGATCCTGTTTGCCTTGCGCTATTTCTACCAGGTCTATGGTCCGGCCAAGGGCGAACTTCCGCCGCCGGCCGGCCACCGCACGGGCCCTGCGCTGTTCTGGGGCACCTTGTGCGGTTATGGCAGCTTCGTTGCCCATGCCGGCGGCCCTCCCTTCCAGATCTATGCGCTGCCGCTCAGGCTCGATCCGAAGGCCTATACAGGCGCCAGCGTGCGCTTTTTTGCCCTCGTCAATGCCATCAAGGTCATACCCTATGTGGCGCTCGGCGCGCTCGATACGAAGAACCTGTCGATTTCGATGACACTGCTGCCGGTCGCCCTTGTTGCCACCATGGCCGGCGCGGTGATCGTGCGGCGACTGAAGCCGGAGGTATTTTACCCGCTGGCCTATGGCCTCGGGCTTATCGCGGCGCTGAAACTACTGTGGGATGTGCTGCCCCATTAAAAAATCATACTAAAAATGATCTTTGATGCTGCGATGCACAAGAATAGTCTTGCCGGGCTACACTGTGTCGCGTAAGTTGCAATGCATGACGACGATTGATCCTTTCGCTGCTATTGCTGACCCGAACCGGCGTTACTTGCTGGAGGAGCTGAGGCGTGCCCCGCGCACCGTCAACCAGCTGGCGGAAGGCCTGCCGATCAGCCGGCCCGCCGTATCGCAGCACCTGAAGGCGCTGCTCGACAGCAACCTCGTCACAGTCACGGCGGAGGGCACGAAGCGGATCTACGCCTTGAACAGCAAGGGCTTCCAGAAGCTCAACCTCTGGCTCGATCAGTTCTGGTCCTGAGAGATGTTCTGGGGCGGGGCGTCGGGCTGCCGAAAAAACCGGTTGCGGCCCTCATCGCGGGTCTTTTGCAAATAAAACCGCCGCCTCGTATGGCCTGTGGCCTGGAGCGGGCGGCGGCTGGTCTTGATCAGTAACGCATGCAAGAACTCATAGGCTCTCGTCGAAAGATCAGTGTCGCGTGTCGGTCCTCAGCCGCTCCATTTGGTCCTTGATGCGCAGCTTGCGGCGCTTCAGGTCGGCAATATCCTTGTCATCAGAGGATGGGGACGCAAGAACAGCCTGGAGCTCCTCCTCAAGAGCACCATGCTTCTTTTCGAGCGATGCGATATGAGCCTGTATGGTCATGTGGCACGTCCTTCCCTTTTTGCCTGCCATCGGCTCTCCATGGGGCCGTGGCTTCAGGTTTGCGAAGGAATTGTGACACGATCGGAGTCCTTTGTCGAAGGCGAAATCGTGACATCTCCGCGGCAAATCGGTGCATGTGTTTAAGGGCTAATAAATGCTTGGAAAATTCTTCTCTTAGCCTGCCCCGCCTCGAAACAGGGGGAAGCGTTTACCCAATGCGACATTTGCCGTTGATTAATCGGCGCGTCTCTGGCTCGAATGGGGGCCGAGATTTGCCGCCCATCGCTCTAGTCGTTCTGAAGGTTTGATGGTAGGAGCTTGCGGGCATTCCCCGGCGAGACAAAGACCGGAATGAAGACAAGGGGACACGGGATCCATGGCCGATCAGGAACAGGCGGATATCAGGCTGACGCTGGCGCGGCTGCGTCAGGAACACGAAGACTATGACGCCGCCATCAACGCCATGATCCAGACAGGCTGCGAGGCGCTGCGTATCCAGCGCATGAAGAAGAAGAAGCTCGCCATCAAGGACAAGATGACGCAGCTCGAAGACCAGATCATTCCAGACATCATCGCGTGACGACAGAGGATGTAAGCGTGCCGCAAGAGAGACCGCCCGTTGCCATCATCATGGGAAGCCAGTCGGACTGGGAAACCATGAAGAACGCCGCCGATACGCTGGATGCTCTCGATGTCGGCTATGAGGCGCGCATCGTCTCTGCCCATCGCACACCCGAACGCATGGTGGCCTTTGCACAAGGGGCACGCGCGGAGGGGTTCCAGATCATCATCGCCGGCGCCGGCGGTGCGGCCCACCTGCCGGGCATGGTGGCAGCCCTCACACCGCTTCCGGTGTTTGGCGTTCCGGTTCAGTCGAAGGCGATGTCGGGCCTCGACAGCCTTTATTCCATCGTGCAGATGCCGGCCGGCATTCCGGTTGGAACGCTTGCCATCGGCCGCGCCGGTGCTGTCAATGCGGCGCTTTTGGCAGCTGCCGTGCTTGCCCTTTCCGACGACGACCTGGCCGACCGGCTGGACGATTACCGCGCCCGCCAGACGGCCGCCATTGCAGACTATCCCATCGACGAGGCGCCATGACGCTCAAAACCCTTGGCATCATCGGCGGCGGCCAGCTTGGCCGCATGCTGGCGATGGCCGCCGCCCGGCTGAATTTCAAGACCATCATCCTCGAGCCGCAACCGGATTGTCCGGCAGCGCAGGTGGCCAACCGCCAGATCGTTGCCGCCTATGACGATCCGGCAGCCCTTGATGAACTGGCCGCCGCCTGCGACGTCATCACCTATGAATTCGAAAACGTGCCCGTCACGGCGGCCACGCATCTCTCGGCATCCCGCCCGGTCTATCCGCCGGCAAAGGCGCTGGACGTGGCGCAGGACCGGCTGACGGAAAAGCGATTCCTCAACGGTTGCGGCATAGAGACCGCCCGTTTTCATGCGGTCGACAGCGATTCGGATCTTGTGGCCGCACTTTCCGATTTCGGCGGCCGCGGCGTCCTAAAAACCCGCCGCATGGGTTACGATGGCAAGGGACAGCGGGTGTTTCGGGGGCCGGAAGACACAGCCGATGGCGTCTTTGCCGCCATGGGCGGCGTGCCGCTCATTCTGGAAAGCTTTGTCGCCTTTGAGCGCGAAGTTTCGGTGATTGCCGCCCGCGCCATCGACGGCACAGTCAAAAGCTTCGACGTGGCGGAAAACGTTCATCGCAGCGGCATTCTGTATACCTCCACGCTTCCGGCGAGAATCACGCCTGAGACAGAAGAGAGGGCCAGACTCGCTGCCGAACGGCTGCTGTCGGCGCTCGATTATGTCGGCGTCATCGGCATGGAATTCTTCGTGATGCCGGACGGGGCCTTGATTGCCAACGAGATCGCACCGCGCGTTCACAATTCCGGACATTGGACGGAGGCGGCCTGCGTGGTCTCGCAGTTCGAACAGCATATCCGCGCCGTCACCGGCCTTGCCCTTGGCGATCCGGCCCGCCATTCCGATTGCGTGATGACCAACCTCATCGGCGACGACATGGACGACGTGCCCGCATGGCTGGCAAAGCCTGACGTGCTCGTTCATCTCTACGGCAAGAGCGAGGCGCGGCCGGGCCGCAAAATGGGCCATGTCACACAGCTTTTGCGGTGAAATGCCTTGGCCGAAAAGGCAGGCGCGGTTGACAGGCAGGTGGTGAACCTGTATCAGCCTCCCATCCTAAAGGGGGTGCCCATGGCGCCCTTTGATTGTCAGAGACATGAGTGGCCCAAGCGCCCTCGATACCGCGGATCAGAACAATGAAGATCAAGAACTCGCTCAAAGCGCTTAAGGCCCGTCACCGCGATAACCGTCTGGTTCGCCGCAAGGGTCGCGTTTACATCATCAACAAGGCTAACCCGCGTTTCAAGGCTCGTCAGGGCTGATCGACGGTCGAACCGGCATGATCTTGTTATCGCCGGCTCCTGAAGATCACTTTCTCGAAAAGCTTCGAAATTTCGGTTTCCACTAGAGCGCATGCGGGTTACCTTATCTGCATGCGCTTTTTCAGTTTGCCCCTTGCGATTCTGCTGACCAGCCTTGCAGCCTTGCCCCCCGCACTGGCGCGCGAGAGCGCGCCTGCCGGCACCGGGAGCGCCAAACCGGTGGTCCGTGAAGCCTCGCCGGCCCCTTCCCCCCAGGCCACACAGCAAACCCTGTTTGACGCCCTGAAACGCGAGCGTGATGCCGACAAGGCCCGCAGCATCGCCGAGCAGATCGCCGCAAACTGGCACCAGTCCGGCAGCGCCACCATCGATCTTCTGATGCAATGGGCCTCCAAGGCCGCGACCGACAAGAACAACAGCGCGGCACTGGATTTCCTCGATCAGGTGACCGTGCTGCAGCCGGATTACGCGGAAGCCTGGAACCGGCGCGCGACACTTCATTACACGATGGGCGACCTGCGCAAATCCATGGCCGATATCAATCAGGTGCTGAAGCAGGAGCCGCGCTACTTTCCAGCCATTGCCGGCATGGCCACGATCCTCACCGATTCGGGCGAGGACGCGCTTGCCCTGAAGGCCTGGGAGCGCTATCTCGCGATCTATCCCGCCGATCGCGATGCCCAGGAGAACATGCAAAAGCTCTCCGAAAAGCTCGCCGGCAGCCGCACCTGAGGCGCAGCCCCTGTCCTATCTCCTGATCTTCCTTGTCTTTATCGTAGCACTCTGCGCCGCAGCCTTTGGCTTTACAGCCTACGAATCGGCTCGGATCGAGCGGCAGTTCCCCAATGAGGGCACGCTCACCGATATTGGCGGCTATCGTCTCAACGCGCTCACCGTGCCGCCGGGCGCCGATCCGGACCTGCCGCCCATCGTCTTCATCCACGGCGCCAGCGGCAATCTGCGCGACCAGGAGGCGGCCTTCCGCGCCCCCCTTCAGGGCCGCGCCGAACTGCTGTTCGTCGATCGCCCCGGCCATGGCTATTCCGAGCGCGGCGGCGCGGAAAACGATTTTCCCGACGGCCAGGCGGACGCCATTGCGCGCCTCATGGAAAAGCGCGGCATCGACAAGGCGATCATCGTTGCCCATTCCTTCGGCGGTGCGATTGCCGCAAGTTTTGCGCTGAACCACCCCGACAAGGTGATAGGCACGGTGTTTCTCTCGGCCGCCACACACCCCTGGCCGGGCGGCATCGACTGGCATTACCGCCTCACGGCCATGCCCGTCCTCGGCTGGTTCTTTAGCCACACCCTGGTCATGCCGGCCGGCCTGATGATGCTGGACCCGGCAACCCGGTCGGTTTTCCGTCCGAACCAACGCCGCGAGCGATACCTGGAAGAAGGCGCCCCTGCCCTCGTGCTGCGGCCCCAGACGTTCCGCAACAATGCCCGGGATGTCGCAAACCTGCTCTCCTATGTGCGCGGCATTGCGCCGCGCTACACAGAGATAAAAAGCCCGGCGGTGATCATCACCGGCGACAGCGACCCCATCGTGCTTGCCGATATCCACTCGACCGGCCTGAAACGCGATCTCGAGCACTCCGAACTTGTCTGGGTCAAAGGCCTTGGTCACAAGCCGGATTATGTCGTGACCGATCTTGTCATCGCCGCCATCGAAAAACTGTCAGGCAAGGACCGCGACCTGCAAGCCATCGCGCGGGTGGATGAGCAGCGCATTGCCGCTGAAAATGCAGCAGGCGCGCAGAGCAGACCATAATTGCCGGCTCGCCGGTTCAACCGCCCACGACGACACGGATCGCCTTAAGGGCGCCGCGTGGCCTGGACTTTACTCGTCTTCGCCAAACAATCCGGTCGGCAGCCCGTCGAGGCTGACGCGGTTCTTTTCCCGCCAATACTGCTCGATGCTGTCCGGCCCCTTGGAGCGGGCCCAGGCATCCATCTGCGGACGCTCCTCCCGGTAATCGAAGAGCGGTACGCCATAGCCGCAGGATGTCTGGACCATGTCGATATCGAGGTGAACCATCTGGCGGGCGCCGAGCGGTGCCTGGTCGTCAAACTGCTGAACAAGCCGTGTGGCAAACTCCGGATCCTCCCGGTGGATGACCCGGCCCTTTCCGTAAAGGCGCATGATCAGCGGCGGGCCATCCACGGCACAGAACATGATCGTCAGCCGGCCGTCCGCCTTCAGGTGCGCCGCGGTCTCGTTGCTGCTGCCGGTCCTGTCGAGATACATCACGGCGGTGTCCGACAGGATCCGGAACATGTCGGTGCTGCGCGGCGACACATTCACATGGCCAACGGGCGCTGCCGATGCGGTGAAAAACAGATGCTGCCCGGCGATGAACCGGACATGATGATCATTCAGCTGGGGGAATTGTTTTGCCATGGCTGCGCCGAGAGTTTTCCGGGAAGGGCCGCGTGCCGGAAGCCCCCGAAACGTCGGGGGAAAGCCGAGGCCGCGACAACAGACAATAAAAAAGGGGGCGAAAACGGCGCCCCCTTCTTTCGAACCTTGCGTCAGACGCCCGACTGGCCGTCGGGGCCGATATAGGCGATGCGCAGCATATTGGTGGCGCCGGGCGTACCAAGCGGCACGCCGGCCGAAATGATGATGCGGTCGCCGGCCTTGCCAAAGCCTTCCGAGGCGACGATGCGGCAGGCCTTGTTCACCATGTCGTCCATGTCCGCCGGCTCTTCGGATACCACGCAGTGCAGGCCCCAGCAGACCGACAGGCGACGCGCCGTCTGGACGATGGGCGAAAGCGCGATGATCGGCACCTGCGGGCGCTCGCGCGAGGCGCGAAGGCCCGTCGTACCGGACGAGGTATAGGTGACGATAGCCGACAGTTTCAGCGTTTCGGCGATCTGGCGGGCAGCGAGCGAAATCGCATCGGCACCTGTTGCTTCCGGCTGCGGACGCTGCGCGTAGATGATGTTGGAGTAATACGGATCCTTTTCGACCGTGCTCGCAATCGAGGCCATGGTCGAGACGGCTTCCACCGGATACTGGCCGGATGCCGATTCGGCCGACAGCATGATTGCATCGGCGCCTTCGAAAACGGCGGTTGCAACGTCGGACACTTCGGCGCGCGTCGGAACGGCGGCGGTGATCATCGATTCCAGCATCTGGGTGGCGACCACAACCGGCTTGCCGGCACGACGACAGGCGCGGGTCAGCTGCTTCTGCAGGCCCGGAACCGCTTCGAGCGGCATTTCGACGCCGAGATCGCCGCGCGCCACCATCAGCGCATCGGAGAGCTCGATGATTTCCTCGATGCGCTCGATGGCCTGCGGCTTTTCGATCTTCGACATCAGGCCGACGCGGCCGCGCGAGATCTTGCGCACTTCGGCGAGATCCTCCGGACGCTGCACGAAGGAGAGCGCGACCCAATCGACCTCGTTGGTGGCCAGAACCGCATCAAGGTCCAGCCGGTCCTTGTCGGTCAGCACGCCGACGGCCAGCAGCGTATCGGGAAGGCTTACCCCCTTGCGATCGGAAATCGAGGTGCCGGAGACGACCGTCGTGACGATGCTCTTGCCGTCGCACTGTTCGGCGCGCAGGTGAAGCTTGCCGTCATCGATCAGCAGGCGGTCGCCCGGCTTCACCGATTCCAGGATTTCCGGATGCGGCAGGTAGACGCGGGTGGTATCGCCCGGCGCCTCATTGTTGTCGAGCGTGAAGGTCTGGCCGGCAACCAGCGTCACCTTCGTATCGGCAAACTTGCCGACGCGCAGCTTCGGACCCTGCAAATCGGCAAGAATGCCGATCGGGCGCCCGCAGCGGGCTTCGACGGACCGGATGCGGGAGATCAATGTGCGCATCAGATCATGGCTGGCATGGCTCATGTTGATGCGGAACAGATCGGCGCCGGCCTGATGCAACTTCTCGATCATCGCCTCGTCGGAAGAGGCCGGTCCGAGGGTCGCGAGGATCTTTACTTTGCGGTTGCGCTTCATCAATTCTGGCCTTCTTGCGTTCCGGGCGTATCAGACAGCTGGACCATCCAACTTCCCTGGCGACCGGTGTCATATTCCTTGAAACCCATGCGCTGGAAACCGCGGGCAAAGCAGTCGCCGACACCGGTGATCTTGAACTCGTTTTCGGCAACGCACATGTTGACGTCGCCGGTCCAGCGGCCGCCGCGCGCGGCATCCTCCGCATAGAGATAGTAGTAGCGAGACTGCAATTCGCCCTCGATCAGCGTAGCGCAGCTGGAGGCGGGAACCTGCCACCAGCCCTCCGAAATCCAGCCCTCGCCGGCCCGGTAGCCGATGGCCACTCCGACAAGGTTCTGGGTGCCGTTGCACACGCGAAAATCAGCATGGGCGGCATCGGCGATCATGAGAACGGGAACACTGACCGCAGCAAACGCAAGCGAGGGCAGCAATCTCAGCGAGATATGGGACAATAGGCTTTTCGGCACGGCTTCCGCTGGGACTCCATGTGAGATCATTGCACTGTCTTCGCCTGCCGCCATGGGAAAGTCAATGAAATCTAATCGATTATAATAGAGTGGTTACCGGTTGACTTCATCGGACACGCGCTTGCGCGTCACCCCTTGGGCATGCGAACAGCATGGGTGAGAGACACCTCAATTCAGGCAAGCGGATGGCGATGCACAGTTTCAGTTCGCATGAAGTGATACACGGCAATCGTGACAGCGGCATGGTGCTTCTGGGCGACCACGCCATGAACCGGCTTCCGCCGTCCTATGGCACGCTCGGCCTTGATGCCGAAGCCTTCAAGCGGCACATCGCCTATGACATCGGCATAGAGGGGTTGACGCGCGCGCTGGCGGAGCGCCTCGGCGTTCCGGCCGTTCTGTCGTGTTTTTCGCGCCTGCTGATCGATCCGAACCGCGGCGAGGATGACCCGACGCTGATCATGAAAATCTCCGACGGCGCCATCATTCCCGGCAATCATCCGATCACGGCTGAGGAATGGCAGCACCGGCTCGATACCTATCATCGGCCGTATCATCGCGCCGTGGACGAGGAATTGCAGGCGGTGGCGACAGCGAGCGGCAAGGCACCGCTGGTGCTCTCTCTCCATTCCTATACGCCGGCCTGGAAAGGCGTGCCGCGTCCGTGGCATGCGGCCGTGCTGTGGGACACGGACCACCGGGCGGTTCTGCCGCTCCTTGATCTCCTGCGCCGGCCGGGCGATATTCTCGTGGGCGACAACGAACCTTATGATGGTGCGCTGAAGGGCGATACGATGTATCGTCACTGCATGGCCAAGGGTCTGGCGCATGCGCTTCTGGAAGTGCGCCAGGACCTGATCGGCGACGAGGACGGCATTCTGGCCTGGGCCGACCGGCTTGCCCCGATCTTTGCGGAACTGAACGCCGATCCTCGTCTTCACGAGAGACAGATCTTTGCCTCGCGCACAGGGCCCTATGCGTGAGCAGATCGCATCAGGAGAGTTTTTATGACCGAGCTTACGCCACAACAGCGCCTTGAACTGGAAGCGGCGGCGTTTCGCCGGCTTGTCGCCCATCTGCGTGAGCGCACCGATGTGCAGAACATCGACCTGATGAACCTCGCCGGCTTCTGCCGCAACTGCCTGTCCAACTGGTACCGCGAGGCGGCCGAAGAAAAAGGCCTGCCCGTCAGCAAGGACGCCTCCCGCGAAATGGTCTATGGCATGCCTTACGAAGACTGGAAAAACCTGCATCAGGGCGAAGCCAGTGCCACACAAAAAGCGGCATTCGCCCTCAACACACCGCACAAATAAGCCAGTGCAGCGGTGAAACGCCTTGACCTTGCCCGCACTTCACGGCAGGTGACACCACTCACGCAAATTGCCCTTTAAACACAGGAGGCCCCGATGTCTGATGCTGCCCACGGCGTCGCCCGCGACCAACTCCGCGCCTTTGTCGAGCGCATCGAACGGTTGGAAGAAGAAAAGAAGACCATCGCCGACGACATCAAGGACGTCTATGGCGAGGCCAAGTCCATGGGCTTCGACACCAAGATCCTGAAGAAGGTCATTGCGCTGCGCAAGAAGGACGAGCAGGAGCGGATGGAAGAGGACATGATCCTCGACACCTATCTGGCAGCCCTCGGCATGGTTCTTGCGCCGGAAGAAGAAGCCGCCTGACGGTTCATAAAGCCGGTTTCACAAAGCCGAAATAAAAAAGGGCCCGCCTGTTCATTCTGACAGGCGGGCCTTTTTTTGATCCGGGAAGAGCGTTGAGCCGGTTACGGCTTCACCTGGTTTGCGCCGCTGAACCGGTTGGGATCGACCGCAACGGTTGCCGAGACCGGCCGGAAGCCACCGCTATAGGCCGCGGAATATTCGCTGTTGAGTGCGCGGGTGATGAGGCGTGGCGCCTTGATCGAGGCCACGGCCTCCTTGCGATTGGTCGAGCTTGCCCATTGCGCCAGCATATTGCCTGTCAGCACTTTTGGACCGGGCGTTGCCGGATTGCCGCCAAGCTTGGTCACAGCGCCGCCCTTCACCACTTTCGCAGGCGCGCTCTGGGCGGATGGCTTTGGCGTATCGAAGCCATCGTTGAACACCATGGCACCGCTATCGGCGGGTTTCGGCGAGGCGGACGCCACCTGCATCGGCTTTTCTGCAGCCGGCAGGTTTTCGGCAGCCGCCGGCCTTTCAGGCCGCAGCGCCGGTGTCGGGGCATAATCGGCGCTGGCCGCCAGGCTTGCCACCAGTTCCGGCGTCAGCTCACGCTGCTCGGAAGCGGACGCCACGGCGGGCGGTGCGGCCGCGGGCAGGCTGACAGTCTCGGCTGCGGCCGGTCGCCCAATATCCGGCCGATGGGCCGGGACCGGAATGGCCGCCAGCAGCATCGGATCGTCTTGCGCAGGGCTTGCTGAGGCGGTCATCGGGCCGGCCGTCTGCGCATCGCCCTTCAGACCGCGCGGACCAAGCAGCGTCGGCACCGGAATATTCATACGGGCAAGATCGACAAAGCTCTCACCCGGGGGCTCGGGCCGCGCCATCGGCATGACAGGTGTTGCCGGAAGGGCGGCCTGGAGGGCATCCTGGGCAGGGTTGCGCGGCGGCTGGTAAAGCGCCGTTGCAAGGCCTCCCGGCGAAGGCTGCAGCTCAGGCCGCGCAACAGGAACCGGCGCGCCGACAGCCGGCGCGGAGGGCGCAGCGGACGCCACGGCAACGGGTGCCTCTTCGTCGGGCTCGGCAGCAACCGGCACCGGCGGAACATTGCGCTGCCGCGCAACGACGGGTGCTGCAATCGATTCGGAATCTTCCTCCTCGTCCGCACCACCGCCAAACAGCATGGCGGCAAGCGTATTCTGCCGCTTGGCGCGCGTGGCGGAGAAGGAACCACCCGCCGTGCTTGCGAGCTGGATGGAATCGGACGAAACGCGGCGCTTGTAATCGGCAACCGCCTGCTCATAACCCGGCAGCGGCTTGCCATCGGCCGGCACGTGCATGGTATTGCCTTTGGGGAAGAGCTGCACCAGTTCCTGGCGCGACATGCGCGGCCAGGCGCGCACGCCGCCCACATCCAGATGCACGAAGGGCGAGCCGGAGGTCGGATAATAGCCGACGCCGCCGACCTGCATCTGCATGGCAATGCCACGCAGCGTCGCAAGCTTCACGCCGGGAATGAAAAAGTCCATGGCCTTGCCCAGCATGTGCTGGCTGCTCTTGGCGACACCCTTGGTGCGCGAGCGCAGCATGCCGTTGGTGGCCGGCGAGCGATAGGCGGAGACGACGTGAATGTAATCGGTGGCACCGGACCGGCGATAGACTTCCCACACGAGATCGAACAGGCGCGGATCCATGCGCGTCGGCTCATTGCGGCGCCAGTCGCGCAGGAAACGGTTGATCTCCTGCAGACCCTTGGGATCATACCGGCCATTGCGCTTGAAGGTGATTTCGGCCCGTTCGCCCGTGTGGACGAAGTAGAGCTTCAGGGAGCGTGTTTCGCCGGCCGCCGCAGCGGGGGCCGCCGGAACGGTCATGACAGACGCGGTCAGTGCCAGCGACATGAACACGGCGGCGGCGCGCTTCACGAAAGACCGGATCATGCGCACCAGAGGGCGCCGTCCGTTGTCACCCGTAGGCGTCGATTCTGCATACTGATACGGCAAGTCGTTCCCCGTCTGATTGACAACATCCGGTGCTGCCTCACATGACCGTGAATTGCGTTTACACGATGGCAAATGTGCCACACATGCACAAGCGCTACTTTCTTAGTCAATAAATGACTACCGAAAGGTTGACGAGGTGTAACAAAACATACTTGCCCGAAAATTAACAGACCCCGTTTGCCAAAGGATGAAGGCCAGAGGGAAAGGGGTCACAGGATGACAGAGCGCGGGGGCGCCGCGCTCTGTCCCGTCTTCTCATAGATCGTCCGGCTGAGGCGACGTGGGGTTTACGCCGCCTCCTTCAAAGGGTCGTCGGGGTCGATCCCGTAATCCTTGAGCTTGCGGTAGAGCGTCGAGCGGCCGATGCCGAGCTTGCGCGCCACCTGGCTCATCTGGCCGCGGTAGAATTTCAGCGCAAAGCGGATCAACTCCTCTTCCACATCGGCAAGCTTGCGCACTTCGCCGGCGTCATCGGTGCTGACGATGATGTTCTCGGGTCCCCCGAACATCTGCGTCAGCGCCGTTTCGGCGCGGGCAAGGCGCAAGGCCTCCGACATGGCCGCTTCGGCCGGGTCGTTTTCGATTGTCGTTTCGGCCGCAACGGCCGTCGCGCGCAGTTCCGGGCTCTGGAAATCGGGAACCTGGGCGGCGATCTGCGGAAAATCCTTCTCCGTCAGTTCCGAGCCTTCCGCCAGAACGACGGCACGGAAGACGGCGTTTTCCAGCTGGCGGATATTGCCGGGCCAGTCATAGGCGGTCAGCAGCGCCATGGCGCCGGCCCCGACCTGCAGGCCCTGCCCCAGCTTCTGTTCTTCCGAAAAGCGCTGCGTGAACACACGGGCCAGATGCGGAATGTCTTCCTTGCGCCGGCGCAGTGCCGGAATGGTGATGGGGAAGACGTTGAGGCGATAGTAGAGGTCCTCGCGGAACCGGCCGGCACGAACCTCTTCGATCAGATCCTTGTTGGTGGCCGAAATCAGCCGCACATCCACCTTCTGCACCTTGGCGGCGCCGACGGTTTCGATCTCGCCCTGCTGCACGGCGCGCAGAAGCTTGACCTGCACGTCGAGCGGCAGGTCGCCGATTTCATCCAAGAACAGCGTGCCGCCATCGGCTTCCATGAACTTGCCGGTGTGACGTTCGGTCGCCCCGGTAAAGGCGCCCTTCTCGTGACCGAACAGGATGCTTTCGACCAGGTTGGAGGGGATGGCGCCGCAATTGACGGTAATGAACGGTTTGGAGGCGCGCTCGCCGCCGGCCTGGATGGCGCGGGCGATCATTTCCTTGCCGACGCCCGATTCGCCCTCGAGCACGACAGGGATATTGGAATGGGAGGCGCGCTGCGCCAGATCGATCACCCGCAGCATGTCGGGGCTTGCCGAAACGATATCGCCGAAGCTGACATTGGGGCTCTTGGTGCCGCGCACGGCGCGCACCTTCGCCTCGCGATGGTCGAGCTTCAGCGCATTGGAGATGGAGGCGGCGATGCGCTCCGGCGATACCGGCTTCACCACGAAATCGAAGGCGCCGGCCCGCATGGCCTGCACCACCGTCTCGATGCCGCCCTGCCCCGTCTGCACGATCACCGGAATATCGATGCCCATTTCGCCGATGGCCTGGAGGAAGCCCAGCCCGTCCAGTTCCGGCATCATCAGGTCCAGCACGATGACGTTGAACTGATTGGGGTTTCGCTTGAGGAACTCAAGGGCGATCCGGCCGTTCTCGGCCAGGTGCGCCGCATGGCCATACCGCTCCACGGCGTTCTTCAAGAGGCGCCGCTGAACCGGATCATCGTCGACAACAAGAATATGGGCCGTCATGCTCGCTCCAAAATCATGTCCTTGTCCCACAGCGGGACCCTGTATGCAAGGTTGTGTCACGCGGGCTTAAACATCCCGTTTTGAGAAATGCTTGCATTTTACCTGCCGCCCGTGAAAACAACCGACATCAGAACAGACGAGAGAGAACAGGGAGCCAGAACGTGACATCCACCACTTTCACCCACCATGAAAACCTCCTCCGATCCCTGCGTTTCGCAGCAGCAGACGCCGTTTCCTCCAGTGCGGACGACGCCGCTCTAGGTAACCTGCCCACCTGGCGGCTGGAAGATCTCTATCCGTCCCGCGATAGCGCAGTATTTGTTAACGATGTTTCGCGCGCGGATGCAATGGCCCTTGCCTTCGAAATAAAGTGGAAAGGCAAACTTACCGATGCTGCTGCCAAGACTGGCGCGGACGGTTTGGGTGCTGCAGTAGCCGAATACGAGGCGATTGACGATCTGGTGGGCAAGATCGGCTCGTTTGCCGGCCTCACCTATTTTTCCGATACGTCCAATCCGGCCAATGGCAAATTCTTTGGCGACATCCAGTCGAAACTAACGGATCTTTCCGCCCATCTCCTGTTCTTCCCGCTGGAACTGAACCGAATCGATGATACGCGTCTGGAACAGAGCCTCGCCGACGATCCGCAGGCCCGCCACTACGCGCCCTGGCTTCTCGACCTGCGCAAGGACAAGCCCTTCCAGCTGGACGACCGGCTTGAGCAGCTGTTTCTCGAAAAGTCGATGACGAGCGCTGCCGCCTTCAACCGGCTGTTCGACGAGACGATGGCCGAGCTTCGGTTCGAGATCGACGGCGAGATGCTGCCGCTGGAGCGCACGCTCAATCTTTTGCAGGAGCCGGAGGCGGACAGCCGCGCCAAGGCGGCGGCCGCGCTGTCCAAAACATTTGGGGAAAACCTGCGCGTCTTCACGCTCATCACCAATACGCTGGCCAGGGACAAGGATATTTCCGACCGCTGGCGCGGCTTTGAAGACATTGCCGATTCGCGCCACCTGTCGAACCGCGTCGAGCGCGAGGTGGTGGATGCGCTGGCAGCCGCCGTCAAGGAGGCCTATCCGCGCCTGTCGCATCGCTATTATGCCATGAAGGCCCGGTGGCTCGGCATGGAGCGGATGAACTTCTGGGATCGCAACGCGCCGCTGCCGGAAACGCCGAAGGCGCTGATCGCCTGGGACGCAGCCAAGGACATGGTGCTGTCCGCCTATGGCAATTTTTCGCCCGACATGGCCGGCATCGCCCGCCGCTTCTTCGACGAGCATTGGATCGACGCCCCGGCCCGCCCCGGCAAGGCACCGGGCGCCTTTGCCCACCCGGTCGTGCCGTCCGCCCACCCGTATGTGCTCGTCAACTATCTCGGCAAGCCGCGGGACGTCATGACGCTTGCCCATGAGCTCGGCCATGGCGTGCATCAGGTTCTGGCCGGCGGCCAGGGCGCGTTGATGTGCCAGACGCCGCTGACGCTTGCAGAAACGGCCTCCGTGTTCGGCGAAATGCTGACGTTTCGCGCGCTCCTGAAGACGACGACCGACCCGCGCGAACGCAAGGCGATGCTTGCCCAGAAGGTCGAGGACATGATCAACACGGTCGTGCGCCAGATCGCGTTTTACGATTTCGAGCGCAAGCTGCACACGGCGCGCAAGGAGGGTGAGCTGACCTCCGGGCAGATCGGCGAGCTGTGGCTGTCAGTCCAGGAAGAAAGCCTCGGGCCGGCCATCCGCATCTCGGAAGGCTATGAGACCTGGTGGACCTATATCCCCCACTTCATCCATTCGCCCTTCTACGTCTATGCCTATGCCTTCGGCGATTGCCTGGTGAACTCGCTTTATGCCGTTTACCAGAACGCCGAGGATGGCTTCCAAGAGAAATACTTCGACCTCCTGAAGGCCGGCGGCACCAAGCATCACTCCGAACTTCTGGCCCCCTTCGGCCTCGACGCCACCGACCCGACCTTCTGGTCGAAGGGCCTGTCGATGATCGAGGGCCTGATCGACGAGTTGGAGGCGCTTGACCGGCAGTTGCAGGCAGGCGCCAACGGTTGACGGCGATCGTCCACATCCGCCCCCCTCTTGGTCTGCGGGGGCGGATGACGAAACCTCTGTTCTCCCGGTAGAGCGCAGAGTAGAAGGCAGCAGCCGGAACGGAGCCTGCCACAGACAAGAATGAGCGCCACACCCCCCTTTGCCCTTTTTCGAGACGACCGGGCGGCGACGAGCCTTGTCTTTGATCAGCCGCTGGAGATCGTCACGGCTCACACCGCCGAGGAGATCCTGCCGGCCTTGGCGCGTCTGGAAGCGGCTCGGCGGGACGGGCGCTGGCTTGCGGGATACCTCTCCTATGAAGCGGGCCACATCTTTGAGGAAAAGCTTGCGTCGCTGATCGTGGCGAACCGGGAGACGCCGCTGATCGCCATGGGCATTTTCAGGGCCCCGGCCCCTCAAGACCATCCGTTGTCGCGCCCGCCGGCAAGCGTGGTCAGCGACGACGAGGCAGAAACGCCGTTCCTGACGGATCCGCATGCCGCCTGGGATATCGCTGCCTACCGTCAGCGTTTCGAGGCTCTGCACGCCCATATCCGCCGCGGCGATTGCTACCAGGCCAATCTGACCATGCCGATCACGGCGCGCTGGGACGGCGATCCGGCCCGCGCCTTCTGGTCGCTCGTGGCTCGCCAGCCGGTGCGCTACGGTGCCCTGATCGATCTCGGCGGCCCGATCATACTCTCGCGCTCGCCCGAACTGTTCTTCAAGGTGGATGAAGACGGTTTTATTGAAACGCATCCGATGAAGGGCACGGCCGCGCGGGGAAAGACGGCCGAGGAAGATAAGGCCATCATCGCCGCCATGCTCGCCGACGAAAAGACGCAAGCCGAAAACCGCATGATCGTCGATCTCCTGCGCAACGACGTCTCGGCAATTTCTGAGGTGGGCACGCTCACCGTGCCAAAGCTGTTCGACATCGAAACCTATCCGACGGTCCACCAAATGGTGAGCCATGTCAGGGCAAAACTTCTGCCGGACATCGGCCTGCCGGGCATTCTTGCCGCCCTCTTTCCCTGCGGCTCGATCACCGGCGCGCCAAAGATGTGGGCGATGCAGATCCTGGCCGGGCTGGAACAGGGCCCGCGCGACATTTATTGCGGGGCAATCGGCTGGTGCGATCCGAAGGGTCCGATGCGTTTTTCAGTGGCCATCCGCACACTGACCCTTTTCAACACCGGAAATGCCGTCTTCAATGTCGGCGGCGGCATTGTCTACGATTCGAAGGCCGAGACGGAATATGAAGAATGTCTGCTAAAAGCGCGCTTCGCAGTAAGCCATCAGCCGATTTCCTGCTGATCGAAACCCTGCGCTGGGAACCGGGTGCGGGTTTTCTGCGCCTCGATCCGCATCTGCGCCGGCTTGCACGCTCGGCCGATGCGCTTGGCTTTCGCCAGCCGCAGGATGCATCGGCACAGCTTGCAGAGGCTGTCGGCGGCGATGAACCCTTGCGCGTGCGCCTCACCATGACCTATCGCGGCAAGATCGAGATCACCACGACACCCTTTGTCGCCGAGCCGACGGGCAAGGTCTGGCACCTGCGCATCGCCCGCCAGCGGCTCTCGTCCGACGATACGCTCTACCGCCACAAGACGACCCGGCGCGAACCCTACGAGGCGGCACGGGCGGAATTTTCGCGCGACGAGGCCGATGAGGTTCTGCTGCTCAATGAGCGCGGCGAGGTCTGCGAGGGCACCATCACCAATCTTTTCGTCGAGGCCGAAGACGGGCAGCTGCTGACACCACCGCTCAGCTGCGGTCTTCTGCCGGGCATCCTGCGTGCCGACCTCATCCGCGAAAGGAAGGCCCGTTCCGAAACGATCATGCCGGCCGATCTCAAGGGCCGCCGCATCTTTGTAGGCAATTCGCTGCGGGGGCTGATGGCGGCGGAACTGGTGACGGGTTAGTAAGCCCGATCGGAAGGACGCAGCACGATGTTGCCCTACACCCCCTATGACGGCTCGTCGCAACCCTTCACCATCGGGCTGTCGCAGCTTGCGGCAGACGACTGGATCGAGCCGGATGACAGGCTGCCGGCGGCGCTTGCCGAAAAGGCGCAGTTGCTGGGCGTGCATCGCGACGCGATCTTTCGGGCCGAGCCGGGAACGGATGAGGCGCAGCAGGAACTCTTGACGCTGCTCTCCAATTATCTGCCGGCGCGCTACCCCGAGCTTTATCGCCGCACCGGCGACACGATGCAGATCAAGGGCGCGGCAGACGTGTCTCTGGCGGATGAGGCGGAGCCGGCCCTTGTCCGCGCAGGCCTGATGGTCGCGGACGATCTCGTCGTCATGCGGCGCGGCGACAAGGGCTGGCGTATTGCCGCCGCCTTCGTGGCCTTCCCCTCCTCCTGGTCGCTGGAGGAGAAATTCGGGCGGGTGATGGATGAGGTTCATGCCGAAGTCCCTGATTTCGAGGGCGGCAGCCGCAATGCCGAGCTGATCAACCGCATGTTCGACCGGCTGCCGGGCGATCGGCTGGTCAGCCGGATGAACTGGTCGGTGAACGCCACCGGCGAGCTCTTCCTGCCGAAATCCAAGAGCCAGCGCGTGATGCCGGAGAGGCCGCCTGCCGCCCATTTCCTGAGGGTGGAGCGCCAGACGCTGCGCAAGCTCCCGGTCTCCGGCGACATCGTCTTCACCATCCGCATCTATCTCGATCCGCTGGCGCAGCTCGCCCGCGAGCCGGATGCCGCGCGCCTCATGGCCTCGCTTGCCGACCAGTTGGACGCCATGAGCGAGGCGCAGGCCGCCTACAAGGGGCTGTCGCACAAACGCCCGGCGATGATCGCGCTTTTGCAAAAAGCCGCGGAAACCGGTGATTATTCGCAGCTTCTGCCATAGGCTTGTTGTGTTCGCCCTCTTTATTGTGAAGGCGTTTTATGATCTAGACCGCCGCCAATCAGCGCATGCGAAACTTGCGTAGGAAACACGGTCCTCAGCGGCACTAGGCCGCGGGCCGAAGGAGCAACAGATGACTGAAACTACCCATCCGGTTTATGCCGCAATCACCGGGCCCATCGTCATGATCGGGTTCGGCTCCATCGGCCGCGGCACGCTGCCGCTCATCGAACGTCACTTCAAGTTCGACAAGAGCCGGATGGTCGTCATCGACCCGCGCGAGGAGCCGTCGGATATGGCGATCCTCGAAAAGCACGGTATTCGCCACATCAAGGCACATGTCACCCGGGACAATTACAAGGAACTGCTGAAGCCGCTCCTCACCGAAGGCGAAGGCCAGGGCTTCTGCGTCAACCTGTCGGTCGATACCGGCTCGCTCGACCTGATGAAGCTGTGCCGCAAGCTGGACGTGCTCTACATCGATACCGTCGTCGAACCCTGGCTCGGCTTCTACTTCGACAAGAGCATGAAGAATTCCGAGCGCACCAATTACGCGCTGCGTGAAACCGTGCGCGCGGAAAAGCGCAAGAACCCCGGCGGCACGACGGCCGTTTCCACCTGCGGCGCAAACCCGGGCATGGTCTCCTGGTTCGTCAAGCAGGCGCTGGTCAACCTCGCCAACGACACCGGCCTGAAGTTCGAAGAGCCCAACCAGAACGACCGTGAAGGCTGGGCCAAGCTGATGAAAAAGCTCGGCGTCAAGGGCATTCACATTGCCGAGCGCGACACGCAGCTGACCAAGCATCCGAAGCCGCTCAACGTGTTCTGGAACACCTGGTCGGTCGAAGGCTTCATCTCCGAAGGCCTGCAGCCGGCCGAACTGGGCTGGGGCACGCATGAAAACTGGATGCCGAAGAACGCCAAGAAGCACAAGAAGGGCTGCAAGGCCGCCATCTATCTGGAACAGCCCGGCGCCAACACCCGCGTGCGCACCTGGTGCCCGACACCCGGCCCGCAATACGGCTTCCTCGTCACCCATAACGAATCCATCTCGATTGCCGATTACTTCACGGTTGAGAAGGATGGCGAAGTGGTCTATCGCCCGACCTGCCATTACGCCTATCACCCGGCCAATGACGCGGTTCTGTCTCTGCATGAAATGTTCGGCAATGGCGGCCACCAGCAGCCGGTCCTGCATGTTCTCGACGAGGACGAGCTGGAGGAAGGCATCGACGAACTCGGCGTGCTGCTCTACGGCCACGAGAAGAACGCCTACTGGTACGGCTCGCGCCTGTCGCTGGAAGAAACCCGCCGCATCGCGCCTTACCAGAACGCAACGGGCCTGCAGGTCACTTCGGCGGTTCTCGCCGGCATGGTCTGGGCGCTCGAAAACCCGAAGGCCGGCATCGTTGAAGCCGACGAGGTGGATTACAAGCGCTGCCTGGAAGTGCAGTCGCCCTATCTCGGCCCGGTTGAAGGCCACTATACGGACTGGACCCCGCTCGATGGCCGCCCGGGCCTCTTCCCGGAAGACCTCGACGAGAAGGATCCCTGGCAGTTCAAGAACATTCTGGTCCGCAGCTGATCACCCGCGCCTGACACATCCCGGCAGTCAGCCGGGGAAAACCGTTCAAAACCTTGCAAGGCGGACTGTGCAACCGTCCGCCTTGCATTAGATTAAGGGTTCGCAGCATCGTGGCCCGACCTCACGGTGCAGAAGAATCGCGGGAGACCACGCAATGAAGATCAAACAGAGCCTCGTGCTCGTGTCCGCCGCCCTGATGCTGAGCGCCTGCGTTTCGCAGCCGACGCAACGTGCGCTTCCGCCGGCGCAGCCGCAGGGCGTCGAAGGTGCCTGGGTTGATCCCAATGGCATCGTGTCCACCTTCCAGGGCGGCACGTTCAGCACACGCTCGACGGATAACAACGCGCTTCTGGCCAGCGGCACCTACACGAATGTGTCGCCGACGCTGGTGGAGATCAACATGACCTCCATCGTCCGCCGCACCCAGTCCCGCGTCAACTGCGCGCTTGTCTCGCCAAGCCAGCTCAACTGCACCGCCGATACCGGCTCGCAGTTCTCGCTGACCCGCCGCGGCTAAGACGGCCGGATTTCTCCTGGAGCTGCCAGCTCCCGCAAAACCCCGCTCCGGCGGGGTTTCGTGTTTTGCGCGCATCCGTTTGCGGTTACACTACTGTCACATTTCGCTTGAAGTCGCTTTCCCTTGATGGAAACATGAAAAGTGGAACGAGTGTCATAAACCCGAACTACAATCAGGCGGAACAGCGCGGCGGTATCGTCGCTTGCAACAGGAGCAGACCAGGATGATCAGACGTATAGGTTTCAGCGCAATTGCCGCGACAGTGCTTGCCCTTTCCTCGGGGGTCGCCTTTGCCGATTACCAGTTGGACATCCTGCACATCAACGACCTGCACTCGCGCATCGAGGCGATCAACAAGTCCGACGCCACCTGCTCGCAGAAGGAAGCCGATGCCAAGGAATGCTTTGGCGGCATTGCCCGCGTCAAAAGCGCCATCGACGGTTTCCGCAAGGACAATGCCGGCGCCAATATCCTCGTTCTGGATGCCGGCGACCAGTTCCAGGGCTCGCTCTACTACTCCACCTTCAAGAGCGCGCCCGTTGCCGATTTCATGAACGGCATCGGCTTTGACGTGATGGCCATCGGCAATCACGAATTCGATGATGGCCCGGAGGAGCTCAACAAGTTCATCGGCGCGCTGAAATTCCCCATCATCTCCGGCAATACCATCGCCAAGAAGGGCTCGCTGCTCGACGGCAAGTACAAGGGCTATGTGGTTAAGGAGATCGGCGGCCAGAAGATCGGCGTGGTTTCGGTTCTGGCAACCGACAGCGGCGAAACCTCCTCGCCCGGCCCGGATATCTCGTTCGAGGACGAGATCACCTACCTCAAGAGCGCCGTGGCCGACCTGCAGGGCCAGGGTGTCAACAAGATCATCGCGCTGACCCATGTCGGCTACAACAAGGACAAGCAGATCGCCGCCTCCGTGGACGGCATCGACGTGATCGTCGGCGGTCACAGCCACACCTATCTGTCGTCCACCGATCCGAAATCGTCGGGCCCCTATCCGACGCTCGTCAAGAACCCGGCGGGCGTCGAAGTGCCGGTTGTCACCTCCTATGCCTATTCCAAATATCTCGGCGAGCTGAAGGTCACCTTCGATGACAATGGCGTGGTGAAATCCGCAACCGGCGCCCCAAAACTGCTCGATGCATCCGTGACGCCGGACGAGGCCTATACCGCCAAGGTCAAGGAACTTGGCGCACCGCTCGAAGAGCTGAAGAAGAAGGTTGTCGGCACGTCGGAAGGCCTGATCGATGGCGACCGCAAGTCCTGCCGTGCCGTCGAGTGCTCGATGGGCAATCTCGTGGCGGACGCCTCGCTTGCCAAGGTCAAGGAACAGGGCATCACGATTGCCATCGTCAACGGCGGCGGGCTTCGTGCCTCCATCGATCAGGGCGACGTGACGATGGGCGAAGTGCTGACGGTGCTGCCGTTCCAGAACACGATTGCCACCTTCCAGATCAAGGGTGCAGACCTCGTGGCAGCCCTTGAGAACGGCACGAGCCAGATGGAAGACGGCGCCGGACGTTTTGCGCAGGTCGGCGGCATGAAATATTCCTTCGACCGTTCCAAGCCGGTCGGCAGCCGCGTCAGCGCCGTGATGGTCAAGGAAGGCGATGCCTTCGTCGCCATCGATCCGGCAAAAACCTATGGCGTCGTTACCAACAATTACGTGCGCGGCGGCGGCGACGGCTTCAAGATGTTCGCCACGAATGCGGTCAACCCGTATGACTTCGGGCCGAACCTCGAACAGGCCGTGGCCGACTACATTGCCGCCAACTCGCCCTACAAGCCCTATACGGACGGCCGCATCACCGACCTGACGCCGGCCGGCTATGTCGCGCCCGCCAAGGCTCCGGCCCCGGCAGCCCCGGCTCCGGCAACGGCTGCCGCGACGCCTGCTCCGGCTGCAGCGCCTGCGGCACCCGCCCCGGCTCCTGCGGCTGCACCTGCCGCCCCCGCTGCTCCGGCCCCGGCCGCTGCTCCGGCACCGGCTGCCGCGCCTGCTCCGGCCGCTGCTGCTCCGGCAGCCGCTCCCGCACCGAAGACCTACACGGTCGTCAAGGGCGATTCGCTCTGGAAGATCGCCGAAAGCACCTATGGCGACGGCGAAGAATGGACGAAGATTGCCAAGGCCAACACGCTGCGCAATCCCAACATCATTGCCATCGGCGCGACGCTGGAACTGCCGGCCAAGTAACCGCACGATTTTGGCGGACGAATTGTCACGCGCAAGAAACCGGTCCGGGGCTTCCCCGGGCCGTTTTTTATTCCTAGATAGAACCGATTGCCTCCGGCGCGCGTAGCGTGGGATGCATCCGCAGACATTCCGGGGAAAACTTCAAGATGATGAACGCCGCCGACAATCACCTTCCGTCCGATCACCCTCCGGTTCGCTTCGGCAAGGTTGGCGTTCTTCTCGTCAATCTCGGCACGCCGGACGGTACCGATTACAAGTCGATGCGGCGTTATCTCGCGGAATTCCTGACCGACCGGCGCGTCATCGAATGGTCGCGGCTGCTCTGGTATCCGATCCTTTACGGCATCGTCTTGAACAAGCGCCCGCAAAAGGTCGGCGAGGCCTACAAGAGCATCTGGAACAACGAGCTCGACGAAAGCTACCTGCGCACCTATACGCGCAGCCAGGGCGAAAAACTGGCCGAGGCGCTGAAGGATCTGCCGCATGTGCATGTGGACTGGGCCATGCGCTATGGCCAGCCCGCCATCCAGGCGAAGATGGAAGAGATGCAGAAGGCCGGCTGCGAAAAGATCCTGCTCTATCCGCTCTATCCGCAATATGCCGCGGCAACGACGGCAACCGTCAATGACGAGGCCTTCAAGGCGCTCCTCAAAATGCGCTGGCAGCCGGCACTGCGCACCGTGCCGCGCTATCATGACGATGCCGTCTATGTCGACGCGCTGGCCAATTCCATCGAGCAGCATCTGGCCAAGCTCGACTGGGAACCGGAACTGGTGATCACCTCCTATCACGGCATTCCGATGTCCTACTTCAAGAAGGGCGATCCCTATCACTGCCAGTGCTACAAGACGACACGCCTGCTGCGCGACCGTCTTGGCTGGCCGAAGGAAAAGCTGATGCTGACCTTCCAGTCCCGCTTCGGACCGGAAGAATGGCTGCAGCCCTATACCGACAAGACGGTGGAACAACTGGCCAAGGATGGCGTGAAGCGCATTGCCGTGCTGAACCCCGGCTTCGTCTCCGACTGCCTGGAAACGCTTGAAGAAATCGCCGAGGAAGCCGGCGAAATCTTTCTGCACAATGGCGGCGAGAAGTTTACCCACATCCCCTGTCTCAATGACAGCCCCGATGGCATGCGCGTGATCGAGCATGTGGTGCGCAACGAGCTCAAGGGCTGGGTGTAAGGACAAGGCAGGCGGCGGCCGGTCCGACCGGCACCGCTCTCCTGCTTTGAGCCTCAGCCGCCGAGGCTAATTTTTTCGCCATCCTCGGGGATGAGCAGACGTAGGGCAGAAATTCCTGCGGCATCGGCGGCCGCCCGCAGATCGGCGCGGCTGGTGGTGGCGTGATCGAGCGCCTCCATGTGGGTGGCAATCACGGTCGCAAAGGGTGTGGCCTTGCAAAGTTCGACAGTCTGCGCCGCATCCATGACGATCAAGTCGCTATCCCAGACAGCGCCGCAGGAATGCGTCACGATCACATCCGGGAGTGTCATCGCCACCTGATCAAGGACGGGCGGATAAAGCACCGTATCACCGACCCAGTAGATTTGAGGCTCGCCGGGTGCTTTGAGCGAAAGGCCCATGACGGAGCCCATCTTTGCACGCACCGGCCCAAGGCCATGGCTGCCCCGTTGGCGGGTGATGGTGATGCCCTGCCACTGAACGCTGTCGTCCAGCGGTGTGACGTCGAGAAATCCGGCCGCCCCGATCGTGTCCTCATCGCCGGGCTGGCAGAGGATCGGCAGGTCCTTTGGCAGCCGCGCCTTGGCAACGCTGTCGAAGTGATCAGAATGAAGGTGCGAGACGATCACCAGTTCGACACCCTCCAGAATATCCTCGATGGAACACGGCAGCTCGACCAGCGGGTTCGGCGACTTGCCCGTATAGGAGGGCAGGCTGTGGCGCGGGGCGAGATACGGATCGATCAGGATGGTGCGCCCGCCATAGACAAGTTTCAGCGTGGCATTGCGGATCAGCTGCAGTTTCATCGGGCACTCCCCGCGATAAGGTTGCCTGCATTCGGCGCAAGGGCGAAAAAATGCGTCAGCGTCAGCTTGTGCTGCAAGCCGATCGACCTGGCAAGCTGCAAGGACGCAAGGTTCGTCTCCTCCACGACGTAGCGGCCCTGCAGGCTGCGCCTCTCCAGTTCGGCAAAGGCTGCGCGCACCACGCGAGCGGCATGGCCCTTGCGGCGCGCATCGGGACGGGTGGAGAGGCCTCCGACTTCCCAGAGGTCGCCGCTATTCTGGAAGGCGAAACAGACCGAAACGGCGGCACCTTCGTGGCAAGCCTCGACCACGAAGGCGCAACCGGTTTTGAGAAGCGGCATCAACCAGTCGCGCGCATAACCCCTTGCTTCAAACAGCGACCAAGCCTCCGGCGACAGATCGCCGGTCACCGGTCGAGGAAGATCAGCCTCGCAAGATCCTGCAGGACCCTGCCCTGTGAACGATAGAAAGCTTGTGGTGCGACGAAGATCAAAGACCTTTGCCACCGCAACGCGATCCGCCTCCCCAGCAAGCTTGAACACGAGGCGGCAATCGCGCGGGACATGGGCAAGCAACCGGGTCGTCAGTTCCGGATCGTCGCTGGCGATAAAGCAGACAAAGCCGGCGGTCGGATAGGTTTCGCGGTCATAGGCACTGGCGCTGACGCGCAGCAGAACCAGAACCGCCTCACCCCTTTGCCCCCGCACGTGGAACGCTTGCGTATCCTGCGGATAGCCATGCAGGTACTTCGACAGGGAAATCGTCTTCAGCGGTTCCCGGTTGAGATAGGTCAAGATATCGCGCTTCATGGTGCAGGGCCCGGCATGATCCGAGACTGCCGCAAACTCCGATGATGCACCAATCAAGAGATGGAATGGGAGCGGCCGTCACACCGCCTCGGCGCGAAAGCCCGATGTGGCAGCCTTCCAGAAATCCGGGTCCGCGTAGTCTGTCGGATCATCGACGCCGGCAAGGAAAAAGGCTTCGCGACGCTCGACGCAGGTGCCGCAGCGTCCGCAATGCTGTTCCCCGCCCTTATAGCAGGACCAGGTTTCGCTAAACGGCGTGCCGTGGCGTGCCCCTTCGGTGACGATATCGGCCTTGGAACCGTTGACGAACGGCGCCAGCAGCGTCACGTCCGCATAGCCATCCAGCGCCTGGCGCTGCATGACCTGGAAGCTGTCGATGAAGCCGGGACGGCAATCGGGATAGATGAAGTGATCGCCGCCATGGACGGCGACAGCCACCGCATCGGCCTTTCGGGCTGCGGCCATGCCAAACGCGATGGCAAGCATGATGGCATTGCGGTTCGGCACCACCGTCACCTTCATGGTCTCCTCGGCATAATGGCCGTCGGGCACATCAAGATTGTCGGTCAGCGCCGAGCCGGAGAGATGGCGGCCGATGCCGGAGATGTCGATGACATCGTGGGGAACGCCGAGACGGTTTGCCGCGCGGGCGGCAAATTCCAGCTCCTTTTTGTGGCGTTGGCCATAATCGAAGGAGATAAGGCCGATCAGGGTGTGTTCTTTCGCCACCTTGTGAGCAAGCGAAACGGAATCGAGTCCGCCGGAGCAGACGACGAGTGTCTTCATAGGTCAGGGTCCTTGTTTTAACCGGGTAGGCTGCGACCGGATATTTCTGCGCACGGCGGATACAGCAAAAGGCGTCCCCGCGCAAATCCCCGTCATCCCCTGCATCGGCTCTGGCCTCGCCACCCGGTATGACCTACATGAGGGGAACCTGCTTAAACCCGTTTGGAGGGGCTCATGGAATTTTCCGGCTTCGATATCGTCGTCATCGCACTCGTCGCCTTCGTGGTCCTGGTGCTGATTGCCGGCATCAAGACCGTGCCGCAGGGCTATCGCTATACGGTGGAGCGGTTTGGCCGCTACACGCGCACGCTCGATCCCGGCCTCAACCTGATCATCCCCTTCATCGATCGCCTCGGCGCCAAGATGAACGTGATGGAACAGGTGCTGGATGTGCCGACGCAGGAGGTCATCACCAAGGACAATGCCAGTGTATCGGCCGATGCCGTGGCCTTCTACCAGATCCTCAATCCGGCGCAGGCGGCCTACCAGATCTCCAACCTGGAAAACGCCATCCAGAACCTCACCATGACCAATATACGCTCCGTCATGGGCTCAATGGATCTCGACGAGCTTCTGTCGAACCGCGAGGTCATCAACGAGCGCCTGCTGCGGGTGGTGGATGATGCGGTCGGGCCCTGGGGCATCAAGGTCACCCGCGTCGAAATCAAGGATATCCAGCCGCCGCGCGATCTCGTGGAATCCATGGGCCGGCAGATGAAGGCCGAGCGTGAAAAGCGCGCGCAGGTGCTGGAAGCGGAAGGCTCGCGCAATGCTCAGATCCTGCGGGCCGAGGGCGCAAAGCAAGCCGCCGTGCTGAAAGCCGAGGGCGACCGCGAGGCGGCCTTCCGCGAAGCAGAAGCGCGCGAGCGTCTGGCCGAAGCCGAAGCCAAGGCCACCTGCGTCGTCTCCGAAGCGATTGCCGCCGGCGACGTGAACGCCATCAACTACTTCGTGGCGCAGAAATACACCGAAGCCATGGCCTCGATCGGCACGGCGCCCAATTCTAAGATCGTGCTGATGCCGATGGAAGCCTCCTCGCTGATCGGGTCGCTCGCCGGTATCGGGGCGATTGCCCGTGACGTGTTCGGCGAAACGCCCACGGCACCGAAGCAACCCCGCGTGCCGACCCCGCCGCAACCGTCAACAAACCGCAGTGCCACACCAACGGTCAACCCGTTCAACCAGACCAGAACCGAGACCTGAAGGCCATGCTGATCAACCTTGTCGGCTGGCTTGGGCCGTGGAGCTGGTGGATCCTTGGACTGGCGCTACTGGCGGCCGAAATGGCGGCTCCCGGCGTCTTCCTCATCTGGATCGGGCTTGCGGCCATGGTGCTGGGGGCAGCGTCTCTGGCGCTCTGGAGCACGGCCTGGTGGAGCTGGCAGCTGCAACTGGTCCTTTTTGCCGTCCTGTCGCTGGTGCTGACTTTTGCCGGGCGCAGTTTCTTTGCACGCGGCCATACGCAAAGCGACCAGCCTCTCCTCAACCGGCGCGGCGACAGCCTTGTCGGGCGCACTTCAACGCTGGTGGAGCCGATCCGCGAGGGCCGCGGCCGCATCCGGCTGGATGATACCTGGTGGTCGGTGACCGGGCCTGATCTTCCCGCCGGCATGCGCGTGCGCGTGGCCGACTGGACCGGCAGCGAGCTGATCGTCGAACCGGTCGCCTGAGTTTCTGTCAGACGACGCCGATGCGCAAAAGATCGTGGAAATGCACGAGGCCGACCGGATAACGGTTCTCGTCAGCCACGATCAGCGCGCCGATATTGTGCTTGTTGATGAGGCCCAGCGCTGCCGTGGCGAGCGTATTCGGCGCAATCGTCTTCGGCGTTGTCGTCATCACGTCATCGACGCAGAGTTCGCCGAGATTGCGGCTGAGATTGCGCGCCATATCGCCTTCGGTGACGATGCCCGCCAGCCGGCCGTCTTCCTCCAGCACGATGACGCAACCGAAATGCTTGTGTGACAGCGTGCGCACCGCCTCCACCATCGGCGTGCCGCGCGCCACCAGCGGCAGGCGATCGCCGGTGTGCATGATATCGCGCACATGGGTGAGGCTCGCGCCGAGTTTGCCGCCGGGATGGAAGACGTGGAAATCGCTCGGCGTGAAGCCGCGTGCCTCCAGAAGCGCCACCGCCAGTGCATCGCCAAGCGCAAGCTGCATCAGCGTCGACGTGGTGGGTGCCAGCCCATGCGGACAGGCTTCCTGCTCGGCGGGCAACAGCAGCACCACATCGCTTTCACGCGCGAGCGACGATGCGGGCGCACAGGTAAGCGAAACGAGCGGAATGGAGAACCGACGCGTATAGGCGATGATGCTTTTGAGCTCTGCGCTTTCGCCACCCTTGGAGATTGCCAGCACGAGATCATTGCCGGCAATCATGCCGAGATCACCGTGATTGGCTTCGGCGGCATGGACGAACGAGGCGGGTGTGCCGGTCGACGCAAGCGTTGCGGCAATCTTTGCGCCGATATGGCCGCTTTTTCCAACCCCCGTCACGATGACACGGCCGGTAATGGCGGACACCAGGCGGATGGCCTGGCGCATGGGCTCGCCCAGACCGTCGGCAAGCGCCGTTTCCAGCGCTTCAAGGCCGCGCTTCTCTGTTGCGATCGTGCGCAGCGCCGAAGCAACCGCGTCAAACTCTTCTGTCTGCAGGGCGTTCGTGTTCATGGGCGATGCCATAGCGCCGTTTCCCGGCGAAGTCCATGTGGACATAGGCCGCAGGTCGCACGGTCTGCGCCCACCCCTGCGACAAGCTGCACTCATCCAACAAGGAAACGTTAACCACGTTGCTTTAGCATTGGCTAACACTGTTTTCATGCCCGTTTTCCTGTCAGGCCACGCAATGATCTCCACTTTCCTCCTCGCCGGGCTGGTTTCCCGGCACAGGATGCCGGCGACGCTGCTGTTGGCAACCGCGGTGCTGGCGCAAGCCTCCGCCTCCTTTGCGCAGTCGCCAGACATGTCCGGTTCCGATCCGCAGGGGGCGACAAATTCGTCCACCATGACCGTCGGTGCTGCGCCCCTCAGCGCCGGCATGCTGCAGGAGGCGTCGCCGCAGGAGGACCAGGCGGATGACCTCAGCCAGCTGATCGATGGCGCGCAGAACCCGATGGAGACCGGCATCGACGCCGGTGACGGCATAGAGCGCCGCGACGACGGCACCGGCATCCGGCTCGGCACGTTCACGCTTCGCCCGACGATCAACCAGAGCCTCAACCGCGAAACGACGACGAGCGGCGGCATAACATCCACCCGCAGCTATCTCGCCACAACCGCCAATGGCACGCTCACCTCCGACTGGGCCCGCCACCAGCTGACGGTCACCGGAGAAGGCACCTATGAGCGCAATGTCGGCGGGCGCGGCAGCACCGATCCGGAAGGCCGTCTCGATGCTGATCTGCGCCTTGACCTCTCCGGCAACACCACCGGCCATATCACCGGTGGCTATGCCTTCGAGCGCGAGGATACCGGCGATCCGAATGCCGTGAGCGGGGCTACCACCCAGGCCGGGGTCAACCGGTATTCGGCAGGCGCATCGCTGGAGCGGGATTTCGGCGTGCTGCGCGGCACCGCCGCCATCGATGCGGCACGCACCACCTATGGCACGGCCCGCCTCTCTGACGGCAGCAGCCTGTCTCTCAGCGACCGGGACCGGACCGCCGTCGAAGGTCGCCTGCGGCTCGGCTATGAACTCTCGCCCGCGCTCATTCCCTTCATCGAGGCACGGCTTGGTCGCGCCGTCTATGATGCCACGCGCGATGCGTCGGGCTACGAGCGGTCGTCGATAGGCTATGGCGGTCGCGGCGGGCTTCAGTTCGATTTCGGTGAAAAGCTGCGCGGCGAATTCGGCATCGGCTATGCGACGGTGAATTACGAAGATGCCCGCCTTGCCGCCCTCAATGCCGTTACGCTGGATGGCACCGTCTTCTGGTCGCCGCACCGGGGCACGGATGTCGATCTGGGGCTTCGTACCACGCTTCAGGACGCTGCGACGGCCGGCGCCAGTGGCTGGAGCGAATACCAGCTGTCGGCCGGCCTGACCCACCAGATCCTGAACGATCTTACCGGGCGCCTCACGGCGTCTGCCACGCGGCGCGATTTTCCCACGGCAGCGGATGAAACCGACTGGCAGGCCGGCGCCGGCCTCATCTGGAGCGTCAACCGCTATTTCGACGTGACGGCCAATATCGGCTATGAGCACACCGCCAATGCCGGCGGCGCCGACAGCAATCTCTGGCGCGCCGGTCTCGGCCTCAGCCTCAAGCGCTGACCGCGCATAAAAAAGGCCCTGCGGATGATGTTCCTCAGGGCCTTTTCGTTCAAAGCGTAAAACTCAGATCTTCGAGGTCATCGCCTTCAGCGGGCCTTCGATCAGCGGGCGGATGTCGCCGCGCTTCAGTGCGAAGGCAAGGTTTGCCAGGATGAAGCCATCCTTGGCGCCGCAGTCATAGGTTTCGCCCTTGAAGTGATAGCCGGCAAATTCCTGTGCCTTGGCGAGCGCCAGCATGCCGTCGGTGAGCTGGATCTCGTTGCCGGCGCCGCGCTCCTGGGTTTCCAGGATCTTGAAGATTTCCGGCTGCAGGATGTAGCGGCCGTTGATGAAGAAGTTGGAAGGAGCCGTGCCCTTGGCCGGCTTTTCCACCATTTCGGTGATCTTGAAGCCTTCGTCGCCCACCTTGTCGCCAACGCCGACGATGCCATACTTGTGCGCCTGGTCAGGGGCGCATTCCTCGACAGCCAGAACGTTGCCGCCGGTCTTGTCGTATAGCTCGACCATGCCCTTCAGGCAGCTTTTCTCCGACGACATGATCATGTCGGGCAGGAGAACCGCAAACGGCTCGTCGCCGACGATGTCACGGGCGCACCAGACGGCGTGACCGAGACCGAGCGGAACCTGCTGGCGGGTGAAGCTTGCGGTGCCGGCGGTCGGCAGAAGATCCGCCAGAAGCGTCAGTTCGGCGTTCTTGTTACGCTCGCGCAGCATCTGCTCGAGTTCGAACTGAATGTCGAAATAGTCTTCGATGACGCCCTTGCCGCGGCCTGTGACGAAAACGAAATGCTCGATGCCGGCTTCCGCCGCTTCATCGACGACATACTGGATCACCGGCTTGTCAACGACAGTCAGCATTTCCTTCGGAACAGCCTTGGTGGCGGGAAGAAAGCGGGTTCCAAGTCCAGCGACGGGGAATACGGCTTTTCGAATTTTCTGGTTTGCCAATCATGCCTCCTAAAGCACTTCAATCATTTTGGTGCGACGCAAAATTTCAGTTAGCGGATAATCATCACATATTCACAAACAATGACAGATCCGTGTTCGCATGGTAAAGAATTTATTGACATTGTCCGTCTACCCTTCGGTCAATGCCAGGGCGTGGTTCCCGATCCTGGCAATTTTCAGGCCGGACAGAAGGAACACGACTGCCGATGAAAATCTTCTCCAAACATCGTTTCGCAGGCTTTGCCCTGTGCGTGACTGCAGCCATCACGCTTTCGGGCACCGCAATAGATGCCAGAGCAGACCAGGGTTTCAAGTCCTGGGTTGCCAATTTCTACCAGACGGCCGCGGCAAGCGGCATCACCCGCGCGACCTATAACAAGGCTTTCGCCGGCATAACAGGCCCAGATGAAGACGTTTTGCAGAAAGCGGGCTACCAGCCGGAGTTCAAATCGGAAATCTGGCAGTATCTGGATTCTCGCGTCAACCCGTTTACCGTGCGCATCGGCCGCGAAATGCTGGCCAAGCACGGCCGCCTTCTTGCCGGTCTCGAAAACCACTTCGGCGTGGACAAACATATTCTACTGGCGATCTGGTCGATGGAATCCAACTATGGTTCTGTTCTGGAAAAGCCGGATCGTCTGCACCATGTGCCGCAGGCGCTCGCAACGCTTGGCTGGGCCGACGCCAAGCGCTCGAAATTTGCCCGCACACAGTTGATCGCGGCGCTCAAGATCCTGCAGTCGGGCGATGTGACGCCACGCCACCTCACCGGCTCCTGGGCAGGCGCCATGGGCCATACGCAATTCATCCCGACAAGTTACCTGCTCTATGCGGTCGATGCCGATGGCGACGGACGCCGCGACATCTGGAATTCGGTTCCCGATGCGCTGGCAAGCTCGGCCAATCTCTTGGCCAAGAATGGCTGGCAGGCCGGCAAGACCTGGGGCTACGAGGCGGTTCTGCCGCGCGGCGCTGCGCGATATGAGGGCCAGACCAAGACACTTGCCCAGTGGGAAGCGCTGGGCTTCACCCGCCCCAACGGCAAGGGTTTCCCGCGCCAGAGCGACCGCGCGGAGCTGAAACTGATGGCGGGCGCCAATGGTCCGGCCTTCCTGATGGTGAAGAACTTCTTCGTCATCAAGCGCTATAATGCAGCCGACAGCTATGCGCTGGCGGTCGGCCTTCTGGCTGACGAAATTGCCGGCTATGGCGGTGTCACGCAGCCTTGGCCACGCCCGCAAGGCGCGCTCGACATGAAGGAGAAGTTCGAACTGCAGAGCCGGCTGAAAGAGCTCGGCTATTACAATGGCGAGATCGACGGCAATTTCGGCTCCGGCTCGAAAGCAGCCATCAGCGCTCTGCAGGCGCGGCTCGGCATGGAAGCCGATGGAGAGCCGTCGCAGGCCCTTCTGAGGCGGATCCGCAAATAAGCTCTTGGAGGTCAAGCACCGGCCTCTGAACGAAAGACAGGATGGAATGATCAGAAACGGGGCGAGCCGACAGCGATGGGGGCGCGTGCTTTTATTGAGCGCGCTGGCCTTTCCGCTCGCCCTGCCGCTTGGCCTGCCCGATGCGGCAGCGCAGGAGCGGCGCACGCTGATGGATCTCTTCTTCGGCAACCGGCGCCAGGTGCAGGAGCGCTCCATCATCAACCTCAACACGCAGCCGCAACGTCGCCGCCAGCCGGCACGCGTCACCGCTCCCCGGCCCGAACGAGCGCCGGTCCCGATGGCAGGGGCCGCCGATGCCACGGCCGTGACCGCGCCGCCCGCCGTGCAAAAGATGGAAAACGCCCGCAAGATCCTCGTCATCGGCGATTTTACCGCGATGGGCCTTGGCAAGGGGCTCACCGCCGCCTTTTCGGACGATCCTTCTGTTTCGATCCTCGAGCAGGGCTCCGGCTCCTCCGGCCTGGTGCGCGAGGACCACCTGGATTGGCCAAAGGAACTGGAAAAGCTGATTGCCGCGGAAAAGCCGAAGCTGGTCGTGGTGATGATCGGCGCCAATGACCGCCAGACCATGCAGATATCGGGCGGGCGCGAACGGTTTCGCACCGACCGCTGGTTTGGGGAATACGAGGCCAGGGTGACGAAGCTTGTCACGCTCGCGACTGCCCAAAAACTGCCCGTCCTCTGGGTCGGCCTGCCGCCCTTCG
This sequence comes from Neorhizobium fuzhouense, assembly GCF_042611105.1. Lineage (NCBI taxonomy): Bacteria > Pseudomonadati > Pseudomonadota > Alphaproteobacteria > Hyphomicrobiales > Rhizobiaceae > Neorhizobium > Neorhizobium fuzhouense. The sequence continues at coordinate 69,739 of NZ_JBHFFP010000003.1, forward strand.
AATCGCCCTCGCTGACGGCCGATGCGGTCACGCTGAACAGCATCTACCAGAAACAGGTGGAAGCGGCCGGCGGCGAGTTCGTCGATATCTGGGATGGCTTTGTCAGCGAAGGCGGCCAGTTCATCGTCAGCGGCTCGGACATCAACGGCCAGCCGGTGCGGCTGCGCGCCCAGGACGGTATCGGCTTTACCGATGCCGGCAAGCGCAAGCTTGCCTTCTATGTGGAAAAACTGGCGCGCCGCCATCTCGGCGACCTGTCGGTGACCGACCTCATCCGACTCGATGCCGGCGACCTGCCGCTGCTCTCCAGCCTGCCGCCGCAGGCCGAGACGCCGGTGAAGACGCAGCCGATCAGCCTGTCAGACCCCAGTCTCGATGGCGGTGAAACGCTGATGGGGGCGTCCCGCCCCCTGCCCGCCGCAGCGGATTCGCCGCGCGACCTGCTGGTGACCAAAGGCGAACTGAAGGAAGCCCCCATTGGCCGCGTCGATTACTATCGCATGGATGTGACCGGCGCGACCCGGTAAACCTCAAGCCCGTTCGAAGGCAGCCGGTATTGCGGCCAGAACCGCCAGGCACTCCTCGAAAGCCGTCAGGTCCGTGTAGAGCGCATCGGCTGCGGCGTCATGGATGGCGATATGCCCGCCGCGCCGCTCGATGCCTCCGTGCAGCATGAGGTTCTCGATCATGTCGAAATCCTCAAGCGACATGCCGTCGGGACCGCGCTTGCGCCCATCGGCCCCTTCGCGAATATCGCCGGCGTAGAAATCCCGAGTCCGGGCAAAATGGTTGGCGGTCATGTTGGTATAGGCGGCCACGAGCTTGCCCTGCGCGCACATATAGCCCAGCTCAAAGGCGGTGCCGACATCGGCCGCGATACCGCGAAACGGCGTGAGATTGGCAATGACGCCATCGGCACGGTTCATCATGTCCTCGTCGACGCCGCTGATCTTGAGGCCGAAGGCGTGGCGGGTCGGCGCCGGTTCGATCGTCACATCGCCCGGGCAGATCGGCTCAAAGCCGTAGGCACGGGCCATGGCGGCCTTGGCATCGAGCATGTCGCGGGCATTGGGCAGGAAAACCTCCGGCCCGGCGAGGTAAAGTTTCAAGGTCATGAAACCGGTATCCGGCAATAAACGAGTGTGAAAAAGAAGGACGTCTAAAAGGTCAGCCCGGCGAACCGGGCTGACAGGCAGGACATGGATCAGGCCGGCAGAACCGAGGCGCCCATCAGCGCCTCGTCGACGGCACGTGCCACCTGGCGTCCTTCGCGGATCGCCCAGACGACCAGCGACTGGCCGCGGCGCACGTCGCCGGCAGCCCAGAGCTTGTCGACGGAGGTCTTGTAATCGCGCTCGTTGGCAATGACGTTGGTCGAGCCGCGGCGATCGACGTTGAGCGCCAGCTTGCCCTCCATGTCGGACAGCACGCCGTCCTTGGCCGGGCCGGAGAAGCCGATGGCGATGAAGGCGAGGTCAGCCTTGATGATGAAATCGGTGCCGGCAATCGGCTTGCGGCGCTCGTCCACCTGGCAGCAGCGCACGCCCGTCAACTGTCCATCCTCGCCGACGAATTCCAGCGTTGCGACCTGGAATTCGCGGTTGGCGCCTTCGGCCTGCGAAGAGGACGTGCGCATCTTGGTGGCCCAGAACGGCCAGACGGCAAGCTTGTCTTCCTTTTCCGGTGGCATGGGGCGGATGTCGAGCTGGGTGACCTTCACGGCGCCCTGGCGGAAGGCCGTGCCAACGCAGTCGGACGCCGTATCGCCACCGCCGACGACGACGACATGCTTGGCGCCCGCCAGGATCGGTTCCGACGGCCAGCCGACGCTGTCGATGTTTTCGCGACCGACGCGGCGGTTCTGCTGCACGAGATAGGGCATGGCATCATAGACGCCGTGCAGGTCGACACCCGGAATGCCGGCCGGACGCGGTGTTTCCGAGCCGCCGCAATAGATGACCGCATCATGCTCGGCCAGCAGCTTTTCCATCGGCAGATCGACACCGATATTGACGCCACAATGGAAGGTGACGCCCTCGCCCTTGATCTGCTCGACGCGGCGATCGATGAAATTCTTCTCCATCTTGAAGTCGGGAATGCCGTAGCGCAGAAGCCCGCCGGGCTTGCTCTCGCGCTCGTAAACATGCACGTCATGGCCGGCGCGACCGAGCTGCTGGGCAGCGGCGAGGCCCGCCGGGCCAGAACCGATGATCGCGACCTTCTTGCCGGTATGAATGGTGGCCGGCTGCGGCGCGATGAAGCCCAGCTCATAGGCCTTGTCGGCAATCGCCTGCTCGACCGTCTTGATGGCGACCGGCGCATCTTCGAGGTTCAGCGTGCAGGCTTCCTCGCACGGCGCCGGGCAGACGCGGCCGGTGAATTCCGGGAAATTGTTGGTGGAGTGGAGGTTGCGGATCGCCTCCTCCCACTTGTTGTTATAGACGAGGTCGTTCCAGTCAGGGATCTGGTTATGAACGGGGCAGCCGGTCGGGCCATGGCAATAGGGAATGCCACAGTCCATGCAGCGCGCGGCCTGCTTTTGCACTTCCGGTTCAGACATGGGGATCGTGAACTCGCGAAAATGGCGAATGCGGTCCGACGCCGGCTGGTACTTTGCCACCTGCCGGTCGATTTCCATGAAACCCGTAACCTTGCCCATGTTTCATCCCTCAATCTTCGCCGCTAGCGCAGCACGTTACTAACCATGTGTCGTCGTCTTTGCCGAAGTATCGTCATCCCAATCAGGGAAGGGATTGAACTTAATACTCATAGCCTCGATTGCCGCAGCTTCCGCCGGATGGATCGTAATCGTTCCGTCCCTCTCCTGGCGAATGATGATCCTCTGCCCCTCAAGGAAGAAGTCATCTGGAAGTGCTATAAGACGACGATTCCCTTCTCTGGTGATGTTGCTTTCGCATTCTCTTGTCTGCGGTCCCATCGGCGCCCTCCGGATTGAGTTCAAACTCTTACCACAGGGCGCCGAAAACCAATCATTCCGCCGCAACGCCCATGCGCATGCGTTCCATTTCCTCGAGCGCACGACGGTATTCCACCGGCATGACCTTGCGGAACTTCGGACGGTACTCGGTCCAGCGATCCAGGATCTCCTTGGCGCGGGTGGAGCCCGTGTAGTGGAGATGGTTGGAAATCATCTGGTAGAGACGTTCCTCGTCGTGGCGCGTCATGTCTTCGGAAACGTCCACCCGTCCCTTGTGCATGAGGTCGCCACCATGATGGTGGAGCTTCTCCAGCATGTCGTCTTCTTCCGGCACCGGCTCGAGTTCGACCATGGCCATGTTGCAGCGCTTGGCGAAATCGCCGCTTTCATCGAGAACATAGGCCACGCCGCCGGACATGCCGGCTGCGAAGTTGCGGCCGGTTTCACCCAGAACGACGACGATGCCGCCCGTCATGTATTCGCAGCCGTGGTCGCCCACGCCTTCGACGACGGCAATGGCACCGGAGTTGCGCACCGCGAAACGCTCGCCCGCCACACCGCGGAAATAGCACTCGCCGGTGATGGCGCCGTAAAGCACCGTGTTGCCGACGATGATCGAATGCTCGGCGGCAAGCTTTGAATTTTCCGGCGGACGCACGATAATGCGGCCACCAGACAGACCCTTGCCGACATAGTCGTTGCCGTCACCCACCAGATCAAAGGTAATGCCGCGAGCAAGGAAGGCGCCAAACGACTGGCCTGCCGTGCCACGCAGCGTGACATGGATAGTGTCGTCCTTCAGGCCCTTGTGGCCCCAGCGCTTGGCCAGCGCACCCGACAGCATGGCACCGGCGGAACGGTCGACGTTCTTGATCGGCACTTCGAAGACAACCGGCTCCTTGGCTTCGAGCGCCGGAAGCGACTTTTCGATCAGCTTGCGATCGAGCACATCGTCGATCGGGTGCTTCTGGCGCTCGGTCCAGAAGGTTGCGTCCTTCGGTGCATCGACCTTGTGGAAGATGTTTGAGAAATCGAGCCCCTTGGCCTTCCAGTGGGCGATCATCTCGTCCTTTTCCAGAAGTTCCGAAGCGCCGATGATCTCGTCCAGGCGCGTGAAGCCGAGGGCCGCCAGCATTTCGCGCACTTCTTCGGCGACGAAGAAGAAGTAGTTGATGACGTGTTCCGGCGTGCCCTTGAAGCGCTTGCGCAGAACCGGGTCCTGGGTCGCCACGCCAACGGGGCATGTGTTCAGATGGCACTTGCGCATCATGATGCAGCCGGCGGCAATCAGCGGCGCGGTGGCAAAGCCGAACTCGTCGGCACCGAGAAGCGCGCCGATGATGACGTCACGGCCGGTCTTCAAACCACCATCCACCTGCAGCGCGATGCGTGAGCGAAGGCCGTTCAGCACCAGCGTCTGCTGGGTTTCGGCAAGGCCGATTTCCCACGGCGAACCGGCGTGCTTCAGCGAGGTGAGCGGCGAAGCGCCCGTGCCGCCGTCGAAGCCAGCCACCGTGATATGATCGGCGCGGGCCTTGGCCACGCCTGCCGCCACCGTTCCGACGCCCACTTCCGAAACGAGCTTCACCGAAATATCGGCGGCCGGGTTGACGTTCTTCAGGTCGAAGATCAGCTGCGCCAGATCCTCGATCGAATAGATATCATGGTGCGGCGGCGGCGAGATGAGGCCAACGCCCGGCGTGGAGTGACGGGTCTTGGCAACCGTTGCATCCACCTTGTGGCCGGGCAATTGGCCGCCCTCGCCGGGCTTTGCACCCTGCGCCACCTTGATCTGCAGCATGTCGGCATTGACCAGATATTCCGTGGTCACGCCAAACCGGCCGGAGGCGATCTGCTTGATGGCGGAACGTTCAGGGTTCTGGTTGCCGTTGGCAAGCGGCAGATAGCGATCGCTCTCCTCGCCGCCCTCGCCGGTGTTCGACTTGCCGCCGATGCGGTTCATGGCAATGGCCAGCGTCGTATGCGCCTCGCGAGAAATCGAGCCGAAGGACATGGCGCCCGTGGAGAAACGCTTGACGATGTCCACCGCCGGCTCCACCGCGTCGATGGAGACCGGCGTGCGGCCGATATCGGCCGCCGACTTCACCTTGAAGAGGCCGCGAATGGTGTTCATGCGCAGCGCCGTCTCGTTCACCATGGCGGCAAACTCGCGGTAACGCTCCTGGCTGTTGCCGCGTACGGCATGCTGCAGCGAGGCGACCGCATCCGGCGTCCAGGCATGGCTTTCGCCGCGCATGCGGTAGGCATATTCGCCGCCGATATCGAGCGTGGTGGCGAGAATCGGGTCCTTGCCGAAGGCCGACAGGTGGCGGGCAACGGTCTCCTCGGCGATTTCATTGAGACCGACGCCTTCGATGGAGGTGGCGGTTCCGAAGAAATACTTCTCCACCAGCTCGGACGACAGGCCGATCGCGTCAAAGATCTGCGCGCCGCAATAGGACTGGTAGGTGGAAATGCCCATCTTGGACATGACCTTCAGGATGCCCTTACCCACGGCCTTGATGTAGCGATAGACCACTTCGCTCGCATCGACTTCCTTCGGGAATTCCCCGCGCGCATGCATGTCGGTCAGCGTATCGAAGGCAAGATAGGGGTTGATGGCTTCGGCGCCGAAACCGGCGAGACAGCAGAAATGATGGATCTCGCGCGGCTCGCCCGATTCCACCACGAGACCGACGGAGGTGCGAAGCCCCTTGCGGATCAGGTGATGGTGCACGGCAGCGGTCGCGAGAAGCGCCGGGATCGCAATGCGATCCGGCCCGATCTGGCGGTCCGAGAGCACGATGATGTTATAGCCGCCCTTGACGGCCGCTTCCGCCCGCTCGCAGAGGCGATCCAGCATTTCCGGCATGCCTTCGGCGCCGCGCTCCACGTCATAGGTGAAGTCGAGCGTCTTGGTATCGAAGCGGTCTTCCGTGTGGCCGATGGAGCGGATCTTTTCCAGATCGCCGTTGGTGAGGATCGGCTGGCGCACTTCCAGGCGCTTGGCCTTTGCCGCCCCTTCGTGATCGAGAATGTTCGGACGCGGACCGATGAAGGAAACGAGGCTCATCACCAGTTCCTCGCGGATCGGATCGATCGGCGGGTTGGTGACCTGGGCGAAATTCTGCTTGAAATAGGTGTAAAGCAGCTTCGACTTCAACGACATCGCCGAAATCGGGGTATCGGTGCCCATGGAGCCGATGGCTTCCTGGCCCGTCGTTGCCATCGGCGACATCAGGATGCGGGTGTCTTCCGAGGTGTAGCCAAAGGCCTGCTGGCGGTCGAGCAGCGACACGTCGCGGCGCAGCGCACGCGGCTCGACGGGCTTCAGCTCTTCCAGGATCAACTGGGTGCGATCAAGCCAGGTGCGATAGGGATGCTGCGTGGCAAGCTCCAGCTTCACTTCCTCGTCGGAAACGATGCGGCCCTTTTCCATGTCGATGAGCAGCATCTTGCCCGGCTGCAGGCGCCACTTCTTGACGATGGTTTCTTCCGGCACCGGCAGAACGCCGGCTTCGGACGCCATGATCACGCGGTCGTCGTCGGTGACGACATAGCGGGCCGGACGCAGACCGTTACGGTCGAGCGTCGCGCCGATCTGCTTGCCATCGGTAAACGCAACGGCCGCCGGGCCGTCCCACGGCTCCATCAGGGCGGCATGGTATTCGTAGAAGGCCTTGCGCTCCGGGCTCATGGACTGGTTGCCCGCCCAGGCTTCCGGGATCAGCATCATCACCGCATGGGCCATGGAATAGCCCCCGCGCACGAGAAATTCCAGCGCGTTGTCGAAGCAGGCGGTGTCCGACTGGCCTTCGTAGGAGATCGGCCAGAGCTTGGAGATATCATCGCCGAAGAAGGGCGAGGAAACGGACGCCTGACGCGCCGCCATCCAGTTGACGTTGCCGCGCAGCGTGTTGATTTCGCCGTTATGGGCGACCATGCGGTACGGATGCGCCAGCTTCCACGACGGGAAGGTGTTGGTGGAGAAGCGCTGGTGCACGAGGGCGACCGCGCTTTCGAAACGCGGATCGGACAGATCCTTGTAATAGGCGCCCACCTGATAGGCGAGGAACATGCCCTTGTAGACGATGGTCGAGGACGACAGCGACACCGGATAGAAGCCGGTCTCCTGGCCGCCGAAGGCATCGTAGATACGGTTGGAAATCACCTTGCGCAGCAAGAACAGCTTGCGCTCGAAATCATGGTTCGTCGCTGCATCCCGGCCGGCGCCGATGAAAACCTGACAGTGATAGGGTTCGGTCGCGGCAATATCCGGGGCCTTCGACAGCGAGGAATTGTCGACGGGCACATCGCGGAAGCCGAGGAACTGCTGACCTTCTTCGGCGATGACCTCGATCATCACCTTCTTGAAGTGTTCGATCTGCTCAGGCTCTGCTGGCATGAAGATGTGGCCGACGGCATATTCGCCGGCCTTCGGCAGGGTGACGCCCTGCTTTGCCATTTCTTCGCGGAAGAAGCGGTCAGGAATCTGCACCAGAATGCCGGCGCCATCGCCCATCAGCGGATCGGCACCAACGGCACCGCGGTGCGTCAGGTTTTCCAGGATGAACAGGCCGTCCTTGACGATCTGGTGCGACTTCTGGCCCTTCATATGGGCGATGAAGCCGACGCCGCAGGCATCATGTTCGTTGCGCGGATCGTAAAGCCCCTGCGCCAGCGGCAGGCCGGAGGCGGACAGGCGGCGGAAAGGCATGGCGGCTTTCACGGCTTCGTCCGAGCCGGCCGCAGAGCCTTCTGGTGCATGAACCTTCGTCATCGTCTTTCCTCCTACAGGCCGCACAAGCGGACAGGGTTGACCAGGGTGATGGACCTCGCTCTGCGGGCCAGCACAATCATAGAGGCCACACGCGTAGCGCAGAAGACAGCCACCCTTTAAAAACAAAGGTTAACGGAATTCTGCGCTCTCGTTCGGCAAATTAGGACAGGAAGACTGCCCTAATTCTCAATTCCTATGACAGAAATTTGGCGTTCGCGCAAGGTGCCCGCCATAAAATTCCGACACCCGTTCTGCTTGAAAATGTCGGGAACAACGGCCAAGGACGCAACAAAATTACGTCAGCATGGCGCAAATGATCTTTTTCCTTGCTTCCAAAACAGGTCCGGGCGCCGATGACGGGTAAAACCTATTGAACCTCGCAGATATCGGCCTAATCTCCGGGTCGAGCGGCTGGCGCCGCCGGCCGTTTCCCGGCTGCCCCACACGTCTTGAAAGTCTGCAATTTCATGTTTTTTGCCTCGGATAACTGGGCTGGCGCCCATCACGCCATCAACGAGCGGCTGATGAAGGAATCGACCCGCTTTGCCGCCGCCTATGGCACCAGCGCGCTCGATCAGGCCATCGAGCAGCGTTTCAACGAGATCTTTGAACGCGAGGTCTCGGTATTTTTCGTCGCCACCGGCACGGCGGCCAATTCGCTGTCGCTCGCAAGCCTTGCCAAGCCCGGCGGCGTCACCTTCTGTCATACGGAAGCACATGTGATCGAGGATGAATGCGGCGCGCCGGACTTTTTCAGCGGCATGCGCATGTCGCCCGTCGATGGCCGCAACGGCAAGATGGATCCCAAAATCCTGTCGAGCCGCATCGCCCGCTATCCGCAGGATGCCGTCCATCACGGCCGCGCCACCGCCGTCACCATGACGCAGGCGACAGAGTTCGGCACCGTCTATTCCCTGGCTGAAATCGAAGAGATTTCCCGCGTGGCCAAGGCAAACGGCCTGCCGCTGCACATGGATGGCGCCCGCTTTGCCAATGCGCTGGTACAGATCGGCACGACGCCTGCTGAAATGACCTGGAAGCGTGGCGTCGATGTTCTGTCCTTTGGCGGCACCAAGAACGGCTGCTGGTGCGCCGAAGCCATCGTGTTCTTCAATCCGGAGATGGCCAAGGAACTGCCGTTCATCCGCAAGCGCTCGGCGCAGCTGTTTTCCAAGTCGCGTTTCATCGCAGCCCAGTTCGAAGCCTATCTGCAGGATGATCTCTGGCTGGATCTTGCCCGTCACGCCAACGCCATGGCCGACCGCCTGCGCGCCGGCCTTGCCGCATCCAACAGTGCCCGCCTTGCCTGGGAAACCAGCGCGAACGAGGTGTTTGCCGTCATTCCGAAAGACACCGCCAAGGCCGCCGAAGCCAAGGGCGCCAAGTTCTATGACTGGCTGGAGCCGCACGACATGGCCGAACCGGTCGGGGACGACGCCGTTCTCATCCGCCTCGTCACCAGCTTTGCAACGGAAGCCGAGGATGTCGACGCCTTCCTGGATGTGATCGCCGCAGGCTGAGACAGCACCGGACCATCGGTCAGGGCGCCGGATGCGGCACGATCTGCGAGGTAATGAGGCTCGACAGCGCCTCCACCAGAGCCTGATCGGCGCCCCGTCTGGCGACCAGCACGAACTCCACGTCCTCCAGAACCGGAAGACGGGCGCCGGCAATTTCGCGAAGGCCCTCCGGCGCCATGCTGCGCGGCTGAACCAGCACGCCCATGCCGGCCCGCGCCGCCGCCGTCAGCCCGCTGAGGCTTGCGCAGGTGCAAACGATCCGCCACGGAATTTTTGCCCGGTCCAGCGCATCCTGCGCGGCCTTGCGGGTGATGCTGAGCGGCGGAAAGGCGATGAGCGGCAGCGGCTTATCCTCCTGCAGACGCACCAGATCCGGATCGCGCGCCAGCCAGATGAGCGGTTCGCGGTAGAGCAGCCGACCATGGGTTTCGCCGATATGGCGCTTGGCCAGCACCAGATCCAGATCGCCGACATCCTGCATCTGGGTAAGCGTCGCACTGAGCGCCACCGTCAGCTCCAGATCGACCAGCGGATAAAGCCGGATGAAATCCTCCAGAACGCCGGTCAGGCGGCTTGCCACCACATCCTCCGATACCCCGAGCCGCAGGCGACCGCGCAGGCGGTTTTCCGAAAACAGCGACAGGGCACGGCCGTTCAGATCCAGCATGCCGCGCGCATAGCCGATGAGCGCTTCGCCTTCTGCCGTCAGCCGCACATGATGCGTTGTGCGGTCGATCAGCTGGCGCCCGAGCGACCGTTCCAGGCGCTGGATGTGCTGGGTGAGCGTCGGCTGGCCAATCCCCAGCCGCTCGGCCGCCGCTGTAAAACTGCCGGTCTGCTGCAACATGACGAAGCTCGACAGGTGAGTGAGGTTCAGCATTTATTGCAATCCGTGATAACTGTTAGTGTTTGCATCTTGCATCATGATGGGTGAAGGGTAAATCCTGCCTGCCACGTTAGGATGCCTGCCCATGAGCCGCTTTCTTCCCGATCGCTTCACCCTGATGCTGGTGACGACGGTCATCATCGCCTCCTTCCTCCCCGCCAAGGGCGCCTTCGCCGACTATTTCGGCATTGCGACGGATTGTGCCATCGCGCTTCTGTTCTTTCTCCATGGCGCGCGGCTGTCGCGTGACGTGGTGATTGCTGGCGTCTTGCACTGGCGCCTGCACCTGACCATTCTTGCCGTCACCTACGCGATCTTTCCGCTGCTCGGCCTTGCTGCCGGCTATATTCCCGGCGAGATCCTGAAGCCTGAGCTTTACATCGGCATCCTGTTCCTGTGCGTGCTGCCCTCCACCGTGCAGTCGTCCATCGCCTTCACCTCGATTGCCGGCGGCAATGTGCCGGCCGCGATCTGCTCGGCGTCGGCCTCCAACCTCTTCGGCATGTTCCTGACGCCGCTGCTGGTTGGCCTGTTGATGACGACAAACGGCAGTTCCGGCTTCTCTCTGGATGCGCTGGAGACCATTCTTCTGCAGCTTCTTGCCCCGTTCATCCTCGGCCAGATCCTGGAGCCGTGGATCGGCAAATGGATCCGCGGCCGCAAGAAGCTGTTGATGCCGGTCGACCGCGGCTCGATCCTGATGGTCGTCTATCTCGCCTTTTCCGAATCGGTCAACGAAGGTTTGTGGCAGACGTTTTCCATCCGCGATATCGGCGTCGTGCTGGTTCTGGATGCGCTGCTGCTGGCGCTCGTGCTGGCGATCACCATGTTCGGCAGCCGGCTTCTCGGCTTCAACAAGGAAGACGAGATCACCATCACCTTCTGCGGATCGAAGAAGAGCCTTGCCTCCGGCGTGCCGATGGCAGGCGCCATCTTCGCGGGCCAGAGCATCGGCGCCATCGTTCTGCCGCTGATGCTGTTCCACCAGATCCAGCTGATGGTCTGCGCGGTGCTTGCGCAGAAATATGCAGCAAAGCGTGCCGCCTCTGCCGTGCCCATGGCGGTTGAGCCCTCCAAGATCTGACAAAGGCAGGCGGTCATTAACACCGCCTTGCCCACAGAAAAAAGGCCCCTCCCGTCAGGGAGAGGCCGTCTGCAGCCGGAACGCTGATGCGCGTCAGTTGACCTGTTGCGGAGCCACCTGGGCTTCGATGGTCTTTGGCGTTTCCACCACATCCGCGGCAATCGCGATGCGGCGCGGCTTCAGGGTTTCCGGAATATTGCGCAGAAGATCGATGTGGAGAAGGCCGTTCTTCAGCGAGGCGGCCTGCACTTCCACATGGTCTGCCAGCTGGAAGCGGCGCTCGAAGGCGCGCTTGGCGATGCCGCGATAGAGGTATTCGCTCTTGCCGGCACTGTCTTCCTCGGACTTTTCACCCTTCACGGTCAGCACATGGGCATGGGCCTCGATGCTGAGTTCGGTTTCATCGAAGCCGGCCACCGCCATGGTAATGCGGTAGGTGGTCTCACCGGTGCGTTCGATGTTGTAGGGGGGATAGGTCTGGGCCTGCTCGGGATGGCTTGCGCCATCGAGCATGGAAAAAAGCCGGTCGAAACCGACGGTGGAGCGATAGAGCGGCGAAAAATCGACGTGACGCATGATGTCCTCCTTGAAGCGACGTTTGCGAAGTTCAGTCTCACGGCGGCACCCCGTTCTGGCTGTGCCACCTTTTGGTTACGGACCCTTTCGGCGTCCGTGACAGACAGATGGGAGCTCTAAATTTCCGCTTCAAGACCTTTTGGCTGCAAAAAAAGCGAGGTCACCTCATCTGCCGGGATCTGCGGCTGAACGGCGGGTGAACGGACGGTTCCGCCACCGTTCAGGCACCCTCTGCCAGAAAGGCGACAACCGGACGGCCTGCCGCCGGCCACTGAAGCCACGTCCCTTCTCTTCAGTGTCATTTGGTCGGGGCCGGCAATCCGGCTCCGGCTTTTTTCTTTGACGCCTGCGCGCCAAGATCCTAACCCTTGCACCAGCGAGACGGTCCGGTGCTTTGCGCCAGCAGACATTGGCCGGTCGAAGCAGACAGACGACGTCTGCCGTGTTTCCCGCGGCATACGTTGCACAGGAAGGACGGCAAGCCGATGGATGACATCCTCTTTTCCACGCCCGGCAATCCGGTTCCCGACAATCATGTCGCCGGCTATTTTGAGGGCCATCGCGGCACGCGGCTGCGCTACAGCCTGTTTCGCTCCCATCTGTCGCCGGCGCGCGGCACTGTCGTCCTCGTTCAGGGTCGCAACGAATTCATCGAGAAATATTTCGAAACGATCCGCGACCTCAACGCAAAGGGCCTGTGGGTGGCGACCTATGATCTGCGCGGCCAGGGCGGATCAGACCGGCTGCTTGATGATCCCCGCAAGGGCCATGTGCGCCGCTTTGCCGATTACGAGCGCGATCTGGAGCTGTTTCTCGAAAAGATCGTTCTGCCGGATGCGCGCCTGCCCTTCTTTCTGGTCGCCCATTCCACCGGCGCGCTGATTGCGCTTTCGGCGGCCCCTCGCCTGCAGAACCGCATCGACCGCATGGCGCTGGCGGCGCCCTATGTGGCGCTGACCGGGCAATCGCTGCCCGAACCCTGGATCCGGCGGCTGTCGCGGCTGCTCTCCACCCTCGGGCTTGGCGCCACATCGCTCGGCGCCGACCGCAGCCAGCGCCCGTTCGAGGGCAACCCGCTCACATCGGATCGGCAGCGCTTCCTGCGCAATGCAGAGATCATCGCCGCACGGCCGGACCTGACCATCGGCGCACCCACGGCACGCTGGCTGCACGAGACGCTGAAGACCGCTGCCCGCGTCTCCTCCCAGACGCATCTGACGAAAATCACCATTCCGACGCTGCTGCTCGCCCCGATGCTGGATGGGGTCGTGCCCTATCTGGCGCAAGAGCGGCTCTCGCGCAATTTCCGCGCCGGACAGCTGGTCACCATCACCGGTGCGCGCCATGAAATCTTCCAGGAGCGCGATATTTTTCGCGTCCAGGCACTTGCCGCCCTGGAGGCATTCATGCCGGGCAGCGAGCCGATTCCGGATTTTTCCGAGCCCGCCGCCTGACGCGTCCGATCACTTCAGATAGGCGATCGCCTCGTCGTAAACGGCGCGGCTTCCTGCCGCGATGATGCTGCCGCCCGCTTCGGGCCGTCCGCCCTCCCAAGTGGTGACAATGCCACCGGCCTGCTCGATGATCGGGATCAGGGCCCCGACATCATAGGGCTTCAGGTTGTTTTCGATGACGAGATCGACATGGCCTGCGGCAAGCAGCACATAGGCATAGCAATCAAGGCCATAGCGGAACAGCTGCACCTTGTCTTCCACCGCCTTGTATCGCGCCAGGGCGTCGTCTTCGAAGATATGCGGCGAGGTGGTGAACAGCGTTGCGTTTGCGAGCGTGCCGCAATCGCGCGTGCGGATCTGCCGCTCGCCGTCGGGACCGCGATACCAGGCGGCCGTGCCATCGGCATAATAGCGCTCGCCGGTAAACGGCTGGTCCATCATCCCCATCACGGCCCGGCCCCCGGCATAAAGACCGATCAGTGTACCCCAGGACGGAAGGCCCGAGATGAAGGCGCGGGTTCCGTCGATCGGATCGATCACCCAGACATGCTCGCGGTCCAGGCCTATGGATTCATGCTCCTCGCCGAGAATCCCATGGTCGGGGAAGCGGGCGGTGACGAGATCGCGAATGGCGGTTTCGGCGGCGCGGTCGGCCTCCGTGACCGGATCGAACCCGCCCGCCAGCTTGTTGGCAACCAGGGTGCCGGTGCGAAAACGCGGCAGGGTCTGTTGGCGGGCGGCATCGGCCAGGGCATCGAAGAAAGCGCGATCAGGCAACATGAAATATCCCGTGCTTGAGAGGGTGCCTGTCTTTCTACCCGATCGGTCGACCGGGGCAAGCCGATCCTGCAAAATGCTCTATGCCTCAAGTTTAATCACAGGCAATAATTGCTTGACAAATGAGCATAGCTTTCGTAACGTCGTGATCGCAGTCTTTTGACTGTAAATACCCTCCTTGGGTGTTTCCTCCCTAGACTTAGCCGCGCCCGTAGGCGCGGTTTTTTTTGACCTGCACACGGCCGCATGCAGGCGCGAGAGCGCCAACCACATTGCACGCAGGATAAAATACAGGAGGGGCCGCTATTCCGCGGCGAGCGCCATGTCGGCACTGAAGCCGACGGAAAATTCCACCATCTGGCGCATGAAGGTGGAGAGTGCACCGGCAATCAGGTCAAAATCCGGCCGCCGCTGCAGCGTGACCTCATCGACATAGAGCGCGCGATTGACCTCGATCTGGAGCGCGTGCAGGCCCCGCACGGGGCGTCCGTAATGCTCGGTGATAAATCCGCCCGCATAGGGCTTGTTGCGCACGGCGTGAAATCCCATGTCTTCCAGGAAATGCAGCGCGGCCCGCGACAGGTCGGCGGAAGCGCTGGTGCCGTAGCGATCGCCGATGATGAAGTCCGGGCGCACATTCGAGCCGGCAACCCGGATGGTTCCCGGCATGGAATGGCAATCGATGAGGATGGCGAGACCGAAACGGGCATGGGTGCGCGCAATCAGGCGCCGCAGGCAGGCATGGTAAGGCTTGTAGATCGTCTCGATCCGCGACAGGGCCTCGTCCACCGAGAGCCTGCGCGCATAAATCTCCATGTTCTCCGCCACGATGCGCGGCACGGTGCCGAGCCCGCCGGCGACCCGCATCGAGCCGATATTGGCGTAGGACGGCAGCGCGCCGTCAAACATGCGCGGATCAAGCTCATAGGGCTCGCGGTTCACATCGAGATATGCACGGGGAAAATTGGCCACCAGAAAGGGCGCGCCGAGGGCCGTGGCATCGGCAAACAACTCATCGACATAGTGATCCTCCGACCGGCGGATGCCGATCTGGTCGAGACGCGATGCCTTGAGAAATTCTGCCGGATACTGGCGCCCGCTATGGGGAGAGTTGAACACGAAGGGAATGATCTGCGTGTCAGGCTCGCGCACCTCGAAGGGGTCAAAATCGCCCGTCACCCAATCCATGCCCTTTACCATGCCGTGAACTTGTCTTAACCGCCATGTTGCCAGTTGCCCGCTGTGAAGTCCATACTATCTACACCCACTGCCGCGGGCGTTGCCGCCTTGCGCATTCACAGGTTTTTTACTGCGGCTGCGTAGGGTGCGGATCCTTTCGAACCATGAGAAACCACAAACGGTCCTGATGATGCAAAAAATCCTTCTCGCCGAAGATGATAACGATATGCGCCGTTTCCTGGTGAAGGCGCTGGAAAAGGCCGGCTACAAGGTGGCGTCCTTCGACAATGGCGCAAGCGCCTATGACCGGCTGCGCGAAGAGCCCTTTTCGCTGCTGCTGACCGATATCGTCATGCCCGAAATGGACGGCATCGAACTGGCACGCCGCGCCACCGAACTCGATCCTGACCTCAAGGTCATGTTCATCACCGGCTTTGCTGCCGTGGCGCTGAATTCCGATTCGAAGGCCCCCAAGGACGCCAAGGTGCTTTCCAAGCCCTTCCACCTGCGCGATCTGGTGGACGAAGTGAACAAGCTTCTGGCTGCCTGAGCCGGGATTCCGGGCTTCCGGAAGCGACTGTCAAAAAACAGTCACGACCGGTGAAAAAAGCGGTTGACGGGCCGAGCCTGTTATGGTCTATGCCGCGTCACGGAAGGGCGTGTAGCTCAGCGGGAGAGCACTACGTTGACATCGTAGGGGTCACAGGTTCAATCCCTGTCACGCCCACCATTCCATTCTAAACGTTGAGAAATCCGCTTCGGCGGATTTTTCCGTTTTAGGGCTCTGGCGACAGATTTTGCGCGTCACCTGCCCTCTTTCAAAGGCTTGCCGTGCCGATGACGAAAGCCGCCGCGACGGCCTCTGATGCCACCCCTTGCGCGCCGGCGTCCGCAACTTATCCACAGCCTCGACACGAGTGAAGCTCAGCCAAAACCGGTCGGGGATGAATTCCCCGAGGCGCCCCCTATCTCCCTGTGGACAACACCAGCCATGGGAGAAAGACGATGGGACTTTTCGACAGCCTGATGGGTCACGGATCGAAAGTCGATCCAGCCGATCTTAACAAGCGCCTCGATGGCGTGCTGATCGACGGCGAGGCGCCGCAGCTCGCCTTCCGCATCGTGCGCGATTTTTTTGTCTTCACCCAGCACCGGCTGATCCTCGTCGATATCCAGGGCATGACGGGCAGCAAGGTGAGCTATACCAGCGTGCCCTACCGGGCCATCACGCGCTTTGCCGTGGAAACCGCCGGGACCTTCGATCTCGATTCGGACTTGAAGATCTGGGTTTCGGGAAGCGCCACGCCGATCGAACGCACGCTCGGCAAGGGCAGCGATGTGCGCGGCATTCAGCGCGCGCTGGCAACCGGCGTCTGCCGCTAGCGCATCGGCGCGAAGACCAGAGCCATTATTGCCAAGCATGAAGCATAGGCAGTGCAACAAGCGCCGTGCTCCGCCCCGATGAATGGGCAATGCCTCCTCTTGCTTGCGCCAAGCGCAAGCCTGCAGCCGTCTCAAGCCACAGGTGGGTGTGCTTCGGTGTTGCTTGCGAATACCTCTTCACATTTTCGTTAACAGCTTTTCGGCCTGAAACCTCCTGCCCCTCTCGTGGTTGTTCTTCCGTACAGTCTACCACGTGGAGGAGAACATGCAGAAATTCATGAATGTACTGCTGGTAACAGCAGCCTTTGCTAGCCCTATACCGTATCAGGCTTTCGCCCAGGATATTGGTGTATCAGTGGGCGGCATCAGCGCCGGCGTCGATGTCAACACCAGCAACGGGCTGGGGGTCGGTGCCGATGCGTCCATCGGCGGCAGTTCCGGCATCAATGCGGGTGCTGACGCCAATGTGGGAGGAGGAAGCGTTGCGGGCGCGGACGTGAATGCGTCGGTCGGCGGAGCCAATGGCGTGAACGCCGACGCGAATGCCAATGTCGGCGGCGGCCGCGGCATCGATGCCGGCGCCACGGCCTCCATCGGCGGCAGCCGCGGCGTCAATGCCGATGTCGGCCTTGGTGTCGGCGGCGGACGCGGTGTCGGCGTGGGCGCCAATGTCGGCATCGGCGGCACCTCGCCCGGCGGCATTCCTGGCGGTCCCGGCAGCAATCCCGGCACTGGCAACCCCGGCAATCCCGGTAACCCCGGCAGCCTGACGCCGGCGCAGATGCAGACACTGCGCAACATGTCGGGCGACGAACGCCGGCAGATGATGGTGCGTTGCGCCACGATCAGCTCGCAAAGCTATGATGCGGCGCTCGTCAACCTCTGCCGCCTGCTGCGCCAGAGCGCATCGCGCTGAGCAACCCCTTCCAGGTTCTACAATCAGGCAGCACAAAAGGCGGGCCCCTCGAGGACCCGCCTTCTTGCTTCACGTCACATACCAGACCGGATGACCGTTCCGACGCGCGGCCTACCAGCGCGGCGGCGGACCCCAGTCTCCCCGGGGCGGGCCCCAATGGCTGTAATGCGGTGGCGGACGGTAACGCGGCGGCGGCGGGCCCCAGCCCCAATCGGGCGGTGGCGGGCGATAATAGCGCCGCGGCGGCGGCCCGCGACGCGGCACGCAATCACCCCAGCGGTTCAAACGCCACCCGGGCCCGCAGGCATAATCCACCTGCTGGATGAGGCGCGATGGCGCGACCTGCGGCGCCTCCGGGCTGAATGCGCGGGGTACGGGCTGGGCAAGACTGGCGCCAGCGCCAGCAAGGGTCAGGGCTGCGGCAAGGAAAAAAGACTTCATGGTCGTGTACCTCGTGTCAAGCGACGGGGACAGAATTGAGCGCGACAGCTGAATGTCGGCTGAATCGTCCGTTCATCCGCCAGAGGCTTTTCAAGACCGGCACCCGGGCAAAATTTTGCAGGATCGACAAAATATTCTGGAAATTTCTGCTTTCACCGCCTCGAATTCGACGAAAATTGCCTAGCTATGACATCAACCGCGACATCTGTCCCTGCCTGTGGCCTGAAGAGCCAAGACGGGAGGCGCAAAGGACCTGGCCGCGGAAAACCGTTTGCCGTGCGACCGACAAGCCCATCAGGAGGGCGTGCTGCCCGATGAAGACGCTCTCCATTGCCTCACCGCTGCGACTGGGCCAGACCTGGATCAAGCTTGCCAAGAAAAAGGCCTTTGCCCGCGGCAGTGAGATCGGCCTGGTACTCGCCGCGGTGCTGATCGGCCTTGCGGCGGGAACCGCCGTCAGCGGCATGAGCTTCCTGTCGCGCAGCCTGCACAGCCTGATTTTCGGCATCACCATCGACGACTGGCTGAGTTCGTCCACCATCGAAAACCAGCTGGTGGTGCTGGTGGCGCCGATTATCGGCGGCATTCTGCTCGGGCTGGTGCTCTATATCCTCGCCCGACGGCGCAAGCGCGCCATCGTCGACCCGATCGAGGCCAACGCGCTCTATGGCGGACGCATCTCGCTCACCGACAGCATCATCGTTGCCGGCCAGAACCTCATCTCCAACGGCTTCGGCGCCTCGGTGGGGCTGGAGGCAGGCTATACGCAGCTTTCGGCAGGCCTTGCCTCGAAGCTCGGCACCAAGCTCAACCTGCGCCGCGAGGATATGCGCATCCTCGTCGGCTGCGGGGCGGCCGGCGCCATTGCCGCCGCCTTCAACGCGCCGCTGACCGGCGCTTTTTATGCCTTCGAACTGATCATCGGCACCTACAGCATGGTGGCGCTTGCTCCCGTCGTCGTCGCCGCCATTATCGCAACCTTTGCGGCGCGGGCCTTTTCCGGCAACAGTTTCATCATCGAGGTGGGGGAGATTGGCGTCATCACCCCGGCCGATTACGTTCCGGCCATCGTGCTCGGAGCCATCTGCGCCGGTGTCGGCATTCTCATCATGCAGGGCGTCGCCTTTGTCGAGGAACTGGCGCGTAAAAGCTCGCTGCCGCCTTATGTGCGCCCGGCGCTCGGCGGCATCGTCGTCGGGCTTCTCGCCATGATCACGCCACAGGTTCTGTCTGCCGGCCACGGCGCGCTGCATCTCAACCTCGACAGCGAGGCGCCGGCCAAGATCCTCATCGGCATCCTGCTGCTGAAATCGCTCGCCTCCGCGGTGTCGATCGGCTCGGGGTTCCGCGGCGGCCTGTTCTTCGCTTCGCTGTTCATGGGCTCGCTGATCGGCAAGATTTTCGGCACGCCGGCCGATTTCATCACCACGGGCACGCTGACACCGACCGTGCTTGCGGTGGTCGGCATGAGCTCGCTTGCCGTTGCCATCATCGGCGGGCCGCTCACCATGACGTTTCTGGCGCTTGAAATCACCGCCGACTTTCCAATCACCGCGCTGGTTCTGGCCGCCGTCATCACCTCGTCGCTCGTGGTGCGCACCACCTTCGGCTATTCCTTTGCCACCTGGCGTTTTCACCTGCGCGGGGAGAGCATCCGCAGTGCCCATGATGTCGGCTGGATCCGAAACCTCACCGTCGAAAAGCTGATGCGCGCCGATGTGAAATGCGCAAAGCTTGGCGTGCCGCTCGCGGAGTTTCGCGAGGCCTTTCCGCTGGGCTCGGCCAAGCGCGTCATCCTGCTCGACGACCAGGACCGCTATGCAGGCATGATTTCCCTGCCCGACATCTATGCCGAAGAGGCGGAAACCGCCCGGCCGCGCACGCAGCTTGCCGATTTCGTCAGCCACCAGAACGATTTCCTGCTGCCGCAGATGAACGCCAAGCAGGCCGCCGAAATTTTTGACCATGCCCGTGCCGAAGCGCTGCCGGTGATCAGCAACCTGATCGACCGGCGGGTAGTCGGCCAGCTCAGCGAAGCTCATACGCTGCGCCGCTACAGCGAAGAACTGGATCGGCGCCGCCGCGAGGCTGTGGGCGAAGTCTGACACCTCCGCCCCATCACGCACCGCGCTCCCTGAGTTGCGCCCCCTGCCGCAGCGCAAATAAAAAAGGCACCGGATTGCTCCGGTGCCCGTTCGTCATGAAAAGTCTTGGGTAAGAAGGCTTATGCAGCGCTCTTGGCGTAGTCAGCCGTCGGCACTTCGGCAATCGTCTTCAGAACGATGGAGGCGATCTGGTAGGGGTCGCCCTGCGAGTTCGGGCGGCGGTCTTCGAGGTAGCCGCGGTAGTCGTTCTTGACGAAGGAGTGCGGAACGCGGATCGAGGCACCACGGTCAGCAACGCCGTAGGAGAACTTGTTCCACGGAGCCGTCTCGTGCTTGCCGGTCAGGCGCAGATGGTTGTCCGGACCGTAAACGTCGATGTGCTCCTTCCAGTTCTTCGCGAACGCTGCCATGAGCGCTTCGAAGTACTCCTTGCCGCCAACTTCGCGCATGAAGGTGGTGGAGAAGTTGCAATGCATGCCCGAACCGTTCCAGTCGGTGTCGCCGAGCGGCTTGCAATGGAACTCGACATCGATGCCGTACTGTTCGCAAAGACGCAGCAGCAGGTAGCGTGCGATCCAGATCTGGTCGGCGGCCTTCTTGGAGCCCTTGCCGAAAATCTGGAATTCCCACTGGCCCTTGGCCACTTCGGCATTGATGCCTTCGTGGTTGATGCCGGCAGCAAGGCAGAGATCCAGGTGCTCTTCAACGATTTCGCGGGCAACCGAACCGACGTTCTTGAAGCCGACGCCGGTGTAGTACGGGCCCTGCGGAGCCGGGTAGCCCTGTTCCGGGAAGCCGAGCGGGCGGCCGTTTTCGTAGAAGAAATATTCCTGTTCGAAGCCGAACCAGGCGCCTTCGTCGTCGAGGATCGTGGCGCGGCTGTTGGACGGATGCGGCGTGACGCCATCGGGCATCATGACTTCGCACATGACCAGCGCACCATTGGTGCGGGCCGGATCGGGATAGATGGCGACGGGCTTCAGGACGCAATCGGAGCTATGACCTTCGGCCTGCATGGTGGACGAGCCGTCAAAACCCCAGAGCGGCAGCTGCTCAAGCGTCGGGAATTCGTCGAATTCCTTGATCTGCGTCTTGCCGCGAAGATTGGCGACCGGCTTGTAACCATCGAGCCAAATATACTCGAGCTTGTATTTCGTCATAGTCATCTCTCGTTTCTATGCTGCGAGGTGTGAGCACATCCCGCGCCAGGGCACCGCATCATGGGCGCCACCGCCGGGACTGCCAGTGGAAATGCATAATGCGTGCCAGTTGGAAGCAGAGCCGCTAGCGCTGCCCATTTCTCACCGCATCCGACAGTCCAGCCCGCGGCGGTGACTGCCATCACGTAGCGCCCTCAACACCGCTTGGAGGGAACCGGATGAGGCTTCGTGTGTTGAGGGGGGAGGATCGCCAAGCACGGCTCCACCCACGCCCCCTCATTCCTTAGCCCTCACTTATCGCAGTTGCCAAATGCGTAGATTCTGGGCATAATGCATAAAATTAGACCACCAAAAAGATGCAAAAGAATGCATCGTGATCGAAATTTAGGCAAATAAGCCTCCTGGAATGGAAGAATGAACGAAGGATAAGACCATGGCCACCGCAATCGAACCCACCACTGCGCAGATCATCCCCTTCCCCGCTGGCGGCATCCGCCGGCTGCGCGAGCGCGCACCGCGTGTCGAGGTTCAGAAGCAGGCAGAAGTGGTGCGTCATACCGACCTCGCCTTTGGCGGGAGCTGGTATCACGAAGAAGCGATCAGCGGATCCGACAAGCCCGTCAAGCCGCACGCGTGAGCGCATCTGCACACAAGACAGGCAGAACAGCGCAAATATTAGGCTAAAGCCTCCTCAATGGGCAATTGGGGAGGTGCGGCGGCTGCAAGCCGCCTCTCAGCCTGGAACACGCGCCTCATATTGCGGCAGCCCGAAACATAAAAGGGCAGAAAATCAAGCTCTTCCGCAGAACGAGCGACAGATTTCGCCGCCGCATCATGGTAAAATGTCGCCCTCCACACCGCTCTTGTCCGGATCACCTTCCGGTCTGCTTGCGCATGCCGTCGCACTTTTCCGGATATGCGTGGAAGCGCCTTGCTTTCTTCTCCTGCATTGCACAAACTCTGGGCCTTCATGCGCGCCGGGTCCATTTGAGGGAACCCGACAAGGAGTTCCATGTCGATCAAGGCCAGTATCTATCACCTGACTCATTACAAATATGACAGGCCCGTTCGCCTTGGGCCGCAGATCATTCGACTGAAGCCGGCCGCGCATTCCAGAACGCGCGTCATCAGCCATTCGCTGAAAGTCTCGCCGTCGAACCATTTCGTGAACCTGCAACAGGACCCTTACGGCAATTACCTTGCCCGCTACGTCTTCCCGGAACCGGTGACGGAACTGAAGATCGAGGTGGATCTCGTCGCCGACATGACGGTCTACAATCCGTTCGACTTCTTCGTGGAGGAGGAAGCCACCCGTTGGCCCTTCGATTATCCGCAGGATCTCATCGAAGATCTGTCGATCTATCGCAAGCCGGAAGAGCCCGGGCCGCTGCTGTCGGCGTTCATGAAGACGGTGGACTGGTCGCCGGACCAACCGACCGTCGACATGGTGGTCGGCCTCAACGCGCGCCTGCAACGCGATATCGGCTATGTCATCCGCATGGAACCCGGCGTCCAGACGCCCGAGCAGACGCTGCAGACGGCGCGCGGATCGTGCCGCGATACCAGCTGGCTTCTCGTGCAGGTGCTGCGCCACCTGGGCTTTGCCGCCCGTTTCGTTTCCGGCTACCTGATCCAGCTGACGCCGGACCTGAAGGCGCTCGACGGCCCGTCCGGCACGGAGGTGGATTTCACCGACCTGCATGCCTGGGCGGAAGTCTATCTGCCGGGCGCCGGCTGGATCGGGCTCGATCCGACGTCGGGGCTTCTCACCGGCGAAAGCCATATCCCGCTGGCCGCCACCCCGCATTATCGCAACGCCGCGCCGATTTCCGGCGGTTATTTCGGCGAGGCTGAAACCTCTTTCGAATTCGACATGCGCGTGACGCGCGTGGCCGAGCATCCGCGCATCACAAAACCGTTTTCCGAGGAAAGCTGGCAGGCGCTCGATGCCTTGGGCCGCAAGGTGGACAAGGTGCTGGCCACCGAAGACGTGCGGCTCACCATGGGCGGCGAGCCGACTTTCGTGTCGATCGACGATTTCCAGTCGGACGAGTGGAATACGGCAGCCGTCGGGCCGACCAAGCGCGACAAGGCCGATATCCTCATCCGCAAGCTGCGAGAACGTTTTGCGCCGGGCGGCTTCCTGCATTACGGCCAGGGCAAGTGGTATCCGGGCGAAAGCCTGCCGCGCTGGACCTTTTCGCTCTACTGGCGCCGCGACGAAAAGCCGATCTGGCGCGATGCCAGCCTGATTGCGGAGGAAGGCGAGGACTACAAGGTCACCGAAGCGGATGCCGGGCGTTTGCTGACCGCCATTGCCGGCGAACTGGACATTACGCCCGACATGGTGGTGCCGGCCTTCGAGGATCCGGGCGAATGGATTTTGCGGGAGGCAAACCTTCCCGACAATGTCGATCCGGCCAATTCCAAGCTGAAGGACCCGGAAGAGCGCAACCGCCTGGCGCGCGTGTTCGAGCGCGGGCTTACAAGGCCGTCCGGCTATGTGCTGCCCGTGCAGGCCTGGAACAGCCGGGCAAGCGGCATGCGCTGGGTGAGCGAAAAATGGCGCACGCGCCGCGGCCGCATCTTTCTGGTGCCCGGCGACAGCCCCGTCGGCTACCGCCTGCCGCTCAACTCGCTGCCCTATATCCCGCCGTCGCAATACCCCTATATCAACCCGATGGACCCGACGATCGAGCGCACGCCGCTGCCGGATTTCCATGAGGAGCCAGCCGCTTCCCAGATCAAGGAGCGCAAGCTTTCGGCAGCGCATTTCGAGCCGACGGCCGAAAATTCGCAGCCGCAGCAGCGGGTGAGCGAGGAAATCATCGGTTTCGTGCGCACGGCCATCAGCGTGGAAGCGCGCGACGGGCGGCTCTGCGTGTTCATGCCGCCGACCGTCAGCATCGAGGAATATCTCGATCTGATCGCGTCTGCCGAACGCGCTGCAACCCAGCTTGGCCTTGCCGTCCACATTGAAGGCTATGCGCCGCCGCACGACGAGCGGCTGAACGTCATTCGCGTCGCGCCCGATCCGGGCGTCATCGAGGTCAACATCCACCCGGCCTCCAGCTGGCAGGACTGCGTCGACATCACGACCGCCATCTATGAGGAAGCCCGCCAGAGCCGGCTCGGCGCCGACAAGTTCATGATCGACGGGCGCCATACCGGCACCGGCGGCGGCAACCATGTGGTGGTCGGCGGCGCCAATCCAAATGACAGCCCGTTCCTGCGCCGGCCGGACCTGTTGAAAAGCCTGGTCCTGCACTGGCAGCGCCATCCGGCGCTCTCCTACCTGTTCTCCGGCCTGTTCATCGGCCCGACCAGCCAGGCGCCGCGCATCGACGAGGCGCGCCACGACAGCCTCTACGAGCTGGAAATCGCGCTGGCCCAGGTGCCGGCGCCGGGCGAAGGCCTGCCGCCCCTGCCCTGGCTGGTGGACCGCCTGTTCCGCAACCTCCTGACCGACGTCACCGGCAATACCCACCGGTCGGAAATCTGCATCGACAAGCTGTTTTCGCCGGATGGACCGACGGGACGGCTTGGGCTTGTGGAATTCCGTGGTTTCGAAATGCCGCCGAATGCGCGCATGTCGCTTGCCCAGCAGTTGCTGGTGCGCGCGCTGATTGCCCGCTTCTGGAAAAACCCGCTGCAAGGCTCCTTCGTGCGCTGGGGAACGGCGCTTGCCGACCGCTTCATGCTGCCGCACTACGTCTGGGCCGATTTCATGGACGTGCTTGCAGACCTTCGGGAACATGGTTTCGACTTCCGCCCCGAATGGTTTGCCGCACAGCTGGAATTCCGTTTCCCCTTCTTCGGCGAGGTGGAATACGAGGGCGTGAAGCTGGAACTGCGCCAGGCGCTGGAACCGTGGCACGTGATGGGCGAACAGGGGGCCATCGGCGGCACCGTGCGCTATGTGGATTCCTCGGTCGAGCGCCTGCAGGTCAAGCTGCAGACGGACAATCCGGAGCGCTACCGCGTCACCTGCAACGGCCGCGCCGTGCCGCTTGCCGCAACCGGCCGTTCCGGCGTGTCGGTTGCCGGCGTGCGCTTCAAGGCCTGGCAGCCGGCAGCCGGCCTGCATCCGGTCCTGCCGGTCAACACGCCGCTCACCTTCGATATCTACGACACCTGGTCCAGCCGCTCGATCGGCGGCTGCGTCTACCACGTGGCGCATCCCGGCGGGCGCAATTACGAGACTTTCCCCGTCAATGGCAACGAGGCGGAGGCCCGCAGGCTTGCGCGCTTCGAGCCATGGGGGCATACGGCTGGCCGTTACGACGTGGCGCCGGAGCGAGTCTCGCCGGAATTTCCGCTGACGCTCGACATGCGTCGGCCGATAGGAGTGTGATGTGGGAGTGATCCGGGCCGGCGATCTGAAGGCGCAAGACGAGGCGATCGGGGAAGACCCGATCCTCGGCTACCGCGCGCTGCCCGGCGTTTCCGACGAAATGCTCGACCGCGACGGTGAAATCCGTCCGGTCTGGCAGCACATGATCGATGCGCTCGGCCGCCTGTCGGAGGCCGAACTGCACGAGCGCTTTGCCCGTGCCGATCGTTATCTGCGCGATGCCGGCGTGTTCTACCGCGCCTATGGCGCCAAGGGCAGCGGCGAGCGCAGCTGGCCGATCTCGCATGTGCCGGTGCTGATCGACGGCAAGGAATGGGAAAAGGTCTCCGCCGGCCTGATCCAGCGCGCTGATCTCATGGAAAAGATCGTCGCCGACATTTATGGCGACAACACGCTGGTGCGCGATGGCATTCTGCCGCCGGCGCTTGTTGCCAACAATCCGGAATTTTTACGGCCACTGGTCGGCGTGAAGCCGGCCAATGGCCATTACCTGCATTTCTGTTCCTTCGAAATCGGCCGCGGGCCGGATGGCAACTGGTGGGTGCTGGCCGACCGCACGCAGGCGCCCTCCGGCGCCGGTTTTGCGCTGGAAAACCGCGTGGCGACCACGCGCGCCTTTTCCGACATCTATGGCGAAACCCATGTCCATCGTCTGGCCTCCTTCTTCGGTGCCTTCCGCAACGCGCTGCAGGCCCACAAGAAGAGCCCGGATGATCGGATTGCGGTCCTGACGCCCGGTCCCGCCAACGAGACCTATTTCGAGCACGCCTATATCGCCCGCTATCTCGGCTTCATGCTGCTGGAAGGCGAGGACCTGACTGTCGTCAACGACAAGGTGATGGTGCGCACCGTTGCCGGCCTGAAGCCCGTCGGCGTGCTCTGGCGCCGTCTCGATGCCGCCTATGCCGACCCGCTGGAACTCAACCAGTTCTCGCATATCGGCACGCCGGGCCTGGTGCAGGCGCTGCGTGCCGGTTCCGTCTCCATCGTCAATGCGCTCGGCTCGGGCATCCTGGAAACGCGCGCGCTTCTCGCCTTCACCCCGACCATCTGTCATCACCTGCTGAACGAGGAACTGCTGCTGCCGTCCATCGCCACCTGGTGGTGCGGACAGAAGGCGGAGCGTCAGCATGTCGCCGACAATATCGGCCGCATGGTGATCGGCCCTGCCTATTCGCGCCTGCCCTTCTTCGATGACAGCGGCCAGTCGGTGCTCGGCGCCACGCGCAAGAACGCCAAGCAATCCGTCGAGGAATGGCTGGCAGCCGAGGGAAGCCGGCTCGTGGGCCAGGAAGTGGTGACCCTGTCGACAACGCCGGCCTATGTCGATGGAAAGCTCACACCGCGGCCGATGTCGCTGCGTGTCTTTGCGGCGCGCACCGAAAACGGCTGGCAGATCATGCCGGGCGGCTTTGCACGCATCGGTTCCGGCGCGGATGTCGCCGCCATTGCCATGCAGGCCGGCGGCACAGCGGCCGACGTGTGGATCGTCTCCGACAAGCCCGTCGAGCGCCAGACGCTGTTGCCGCCGGAAGAAAGCTTCTCGCGCAACATGCCCGGCAGCCTGCCGAGCCGTGCCGCCGACAACCTGTTCTGGCTCGGCCGCTATATCGAGCGGGCGGAAGGGGCGCTGCGCATCCTGCGCGCCTGGCACATGCGCTATGCGGAAGCCGCCGATCCCGAGCAGCCTCTGCTCGCCGATGTGACGCGCTACCTCAAGGGCATCGACATGGACATGGCCAAGGCCGTGCCGGAGCCCCTGATCCGCAACATCGACAGCGCCATCTATTCGGCAAGCAATATCCGCGACCGCTTTTCGCCCGACGGCTGGCTGGCGCTCAACGATCTCGCCAAGACCGCCAAGCGTTTTCACGAGGCGGTGCAGGCCGGCGATGATGCCGCGCATGCCATGACGGTGCTGTTGCGCAAGCTCGCCGGCTTTGCCGGTCTTGTGCATGAAAACATGTATCGCTTCACGGGCTGGCGCTTCCTGTCCATCGGCCGCTATCTGGAACGCGGCCTGCACATGACGCGGCTTCTCGGCCATATGTCCGGGCCGGATGCGCCGGATGGTTCGCTCGACATGCTGTTGGAAATCGGCGACAGCGTGATGACCCATCGCCGGCGGTATAATGTCAATACGGCGCGCCTCACCGTGACCGATCTTCTGGCGCTTGATCCGCTCAACCCCCGTTCCGTGCTCTTCCAGCTGAACGAGATCCGCACGGAAGTCGAGCAATTGCCGCATCCCTACGGCACGGGCCAGATGTCGGCGCTCGACCGGGAAGCCATGCGCCTGCATTCCGGCCTTGCGGTGATGACGCCGGAAGGCATGAGTGCCGATATCTACAGCAAGCTGGAGAGCGAGATGGAAAAGCTTTCCGATCTCATCGGCCAGACCTATTTCGGATAATCCATGCTTTACGATCTGTCGCTGCACATGGGCTATCACTACGAGGCGCCTGCCTCCGGCGCACGGCACATGCTGCGCCTCATGCCGCTATCGCTCACCGACCGGCAACGGCTGATCGCGGGTTCCCTCACCGTCTCGCCGACGGCCGACGAGCGCAGCACGTTTACCGATTTCTTCGGTCAGCAGACCACCTCCATCCTGTTTCGCGCCCCGCATGAACGCCTCGACATCCGCATGCAGGCGCGCGTTCAGGTGGATAGCGTCCCCCTGACAGCCGACCTTTCGCCGCAACTGCCGAAACTGCATCAGGAACTGGCCGATCTTCTGTCGGTCGATGCCGCTTCGCCGCATCATCTGTCGGGCGCCAGCCCGCTTCTGCCGGACGTGCCCGACATCGCCGCCTATGCGCGCGAGGTGCTGAAGCCCGGGCAGACGGTGCGCGAAATCGCCACCGCCCTTTGCGCCCGCATCCACAAGGACTTCAAATACGACCCCGACGCCACCACCGTCGATACGACGCCGCGCGAAGGGTTCCGGCTGAAGCGCGGCGTCTGCCAGGATTTTTCCCATATCATGATCGTGGCGCTGCGCAGCCTTGGCATTCCCTCCGGCTATGTCAGCGGTTTTCTGCGCACACTGCCGCCGCCCGGCAAGGAGCGGCTGGAGGGCGCCGATGCCATGCATGCCTGGGTGCGCGTCTGGTGCGGCAAGGCCGCCGGTTATATCGAGCTTGATCCGACCAACAACATTCCCGCCAGCAGCGACCATATCGTCGTCGGCTACGGGCGGGACTATGCCGACGTGGCACCGGTGATCGGCGTGGTCAAGACCTATGGCCGGCACAAGACCGAGCAGGCGGTGGACGTCATTCCGGTCAAGGGGTGAGCGAACCGTCGCCCGAAGGACGGCTGCACGACATCCTCTCAAGACCGGTCTCCGGGGCAAACGACCCGGTGAGGCCACCTGCGCTTATCTTTTTTTCTCAGGATGTTGAGGGGTTTCCGGGCCGCTTTGCGACGAACGCCAAGAACATCGCAGAGGATGATTGCAAGTGCCTGCCAACGATGCATAAACTGTGTTCCGACACCATGGCGGATTGTGCGCTAGAACCATCCCTCCTCGTTTCAAAAAGCAAAGTTGGGCGACCTCATGAACAACAGCGTTTCCCCGGTAGATATCCCGCAGCCGGCCCCCCGCAGCTCGAACCCGGAGATCATGGCCGAAGAAATCATCGAGCGCCTGACCTACCGCATCGGCAAGGACGCCAAGGTTGCAAAGCCGCATGACTGGCTGACGGCCACCATTCTGGTGGTGCGCGACCGCATCATCGACCGCTGGATGGAATCCACCCGCAAGGTCTATGCCACCGGCGACAAGCGCGTCTATTATCTATCGCTGGAGTTCCTGATCGGTCGCCTGATGCGCGATGCGGTGAGCAATCTCGGTCTGATGGAAGAGATTACCGATGCCCTGACCTCGCTCGGCGTCGACATCAACGTGATTGCCGGGCTCGAGCCGGATGCGGCGCTCGGCAATGGCGGCCTCGGGCGCCTGGCGGCCTGTTTCATGGAGAGCATGGCAACCGTCGAAATCCCGGCCTATGGCTATGGCATCCGCTATGTCCACGGCCTGTTCCGCCAGCAGATGGCCGATGGCTGGCAGGTGGAGCTGCCGGAAACCTGGCTTGCCCACGGCAACCCCTGGGAATTCGAACGCCGCGAAAGCTCCTATGAGATCGGCTATGGCGGATCGGTGGAGAGCGTCGGCGGTTACGACGAGGCCCCCCGCTATGTGTGGAAACCGGCCGAGCGCGTCATTGCCATGGCCTATGACACGCCGATCGTCGGCTGGCGCGGCAAGCGCGTCAACACGCTGCGCCTGTGGTCGGCACAGCCGATCGACCCGATCCTGCTTGATGCCTTCAATGCCGGCGACCATATCGGGGCACTGCGCGAAAGCAACAAGGCCGAGGCGCTGACGCGCGTCCTCTATCCGGCAGACGCCAATCCGGCCGGCCAGGAACTGCGCCTGCGCCAGGAATATTTCTTCTCGTCGGCCTCGCTGCAGGACATCCTGCGCCGCCACCTGCAGCAATATCCCGATTTCACCAACCTGCATGAAAAAGTGTCGATCCAGCTCAACGACACGCATCCGGCCGTTTCGATTGCCGAACTCATCCGCCTTCTCGTCGACGTGCACGGCATGGACATGGACGAGGCCTGGGAGATTACCCGCCAGACCTTCTCCTACACCAACCACACGCTTCTGCCGGAAGCGCTGGAAAGCTGGCCGGTGCCGCTGTTCGAGCGCCTGCTGCCGCGCCTGATGCAGATCGTCTATGCGATCAACACCAAGATCCTGCTCGACGCGCGCAAGGAGAAGAAGTTCAGCGACAGCCAGATCCGCTCGATCTCGCTGATCGATGAAAACGGCGACCGGCGCGTGCGCATGGGCAATCTTGCCTTTGTCGGCTCGCACTCCATCAACGGCGTCTCGGCGCTGCATACCGACCTGATGAAGGAAACGGTGTTTGCCGACCTGCATGCGCTTTATCCCAAGCGCATCAACAACAAGACCAACGGCATTACCCCGCGCCGCTGGCTGATGCAGTGCAATCCGGGCCTTACCAGTCTCATCCGCGAAGCGATCGGCGACAGTTTCGAGGACGACACGCAAGCCCTGAAGGCGCTTGATGCCTTTGCCGACGACAAGAGCTTCCAGGAAAAGTTCGCCGCCGTGAAGCGCGCCAACAAGGTGAAGCTTGCCAATCTGGTCGGCAGCCGCATGGGAATCCGGCTCGATCCGTCGGCCATGTTCGACATCCAGATCAAGCGCATCCACGAATACAAGCGCCAGCTTCTCAACATCGTGGAAGCCGTGGCGCTCTACGACCAGATCCGCTCGCATCCCGAGCTGGACTGGGTTCCGCGCGTCAAACTGTTCGCCGGCAAGGCGGCGCCGAGCTATCACAATGCCAAGCTGATCATCAAGCTTGCCAATGACGTGGCGCGCGTGATCAACAACGACCCGGCCGTGCGCGGCCTGCTGAAGGTCGTCTTCGTGCCGAACTACAATGTGACGCTTGCCGAAACCATCGTGCCGGCCGCCGACCTCTCCGAACAGATCTCGACGGCCGGCATGGAAGCCTCCGGCACCGGCAATATGAAGTTTGCGCTGAACGGCGCGCTGACCATCGGCACGCTCGATGGGGCGAATGTCGAAATGCGCGATCATGTCGGCGCCGACAATATCGTGATCTTCGGCATGACGGCCGAGGAAGTGGCACGCGTGCGCGCCGACGGCCATGAGCCACGCGCCATCATCGCGGCCTCGCGCGAGCTGTCGCAGGCGCTGGCCGCCATCGCATCCGGCGTGTTTTCACCGGACGACCGCTCCCGTTTTGCCGAACTGATCGACGGCATCTACAATCACGACTGGTTCCTGGTGGCGGGCGATTTTGATTCCTATGCCAATGCTCAGCGGCAGGTGGACCAGATCTGGACCGACCAGACGCTCTGGTACAGCAAGACAATCCGCAACACCGCCCGCATGGGCTGGTTCTCCTCGGATCGGACCATCCGCCAATATGCGACGGAGATCTGGAGAGCCTGATGAACCAGACGCCCATCCCCCTCGGCAAGGACGCAGCTGGCACCACTGAACTTCCCCTTCCCGAGATCGAGGCGATCATCCGCGGTTCCCACGGCAATCCGTTTTCGGTTCTCGGCACGCACAAGATCGGCAGCGGCGTGATCGCCCGCTGCTTCATTCCCGGCGCAGAAGCCGTCACGGCCCTGGCGCTTGATGGAACCGAAATCGGTGAACTGACCCAGCGTCACGTCGATGGCTTTTTCGAAGGCCGTGTCGCGATTGCGGCTCCGCGCGCCATCCGCTACCGCGCACGGCGCGGCGACGTGGAATGGGCGCTGACCGACCCCTATAGTTTCGGGCCGGTGCTTGGCCCGATGGACGACTATTTTCTGCGCGAGGGCTCGCATCTGCGGCTCTTCGACAAGATGGGCGCACATCCGCTGAAGCATGAGGGCGTGGACGGTTTTCACTTCGCCGTCTGGGCGCCGAATGCCTCGCGCGTCTCGGTCGTTGGGGATTTCAACGCCTGGGACGGACGACGCCATGTGATGCGGCTTCGCATCGATACCGGCATATGGGAAATCTTTGCGCCGGACGTGCGCCCCGGCGCCACCTACAAGTTCGAAATCATCGGCAAGACCGGC
The DNA here is from genome assembly GCF_042611105.1 of Neorhizobium fuzhouense. NCBI lineage: Bacteria > Pseudomonadati > Pseudomonadota > Alphaproteobacteria > Hyphomicrobiales > Rhizobiaceae > Neorhizobium > Neorhizobium fuzhouense. The sequence continues at coordinate 101,940 of NZ_JBHFFP010000003.1, forward strand.
GAGGTGCTGCCGCTGAAGGCCGATCCTTACGCGCGCCGCGCCGAGCTTCGTCCGCAGACAGCCTCCATTGCGGCACCCGAACTCGTGCAGAAATGGGAAGACGCCGCTCACCGCGACTTCTGGGCCAAGGCCGATCACCGCCGTCAGCCGATCTCCATCTATGAGGTCCACGCCGGATCCTGGAAACGCCGCGCCGACGGCACGTTCCTGAGCTGGGACGAACTGGCCGCCGACCTCATCCCTTACGTGGTCGACATGGGCTTTACCCATATCGAATTCCTGCCGATCACCGAACATCCCTATGACCCGTCCTGGGGTTACCAGACGACCGGGCTTTATGCGCCGAGCGCCCGCTTCGGCGAGCCGGAAGGCTTTGCCCGCTTCGTCAACGGCTGCCACAAGGTCGGCGTCGGCGTCATCCTCGACTGGGTGCCGGCGCATTTCCCGACCGACGCCCACGGGCTTCGCGAATTCGACGGCACCGCGCTTTACGAGCACGCCGATCCGCGCCAGGGCTTTCACCCCGACTGGAACACGGCGATCTACAATTTCGGTCGTCTGGAAGTGCTGGCCTATCTCGTCAACAATGCGCTCTACTGGTCGGAGAAATTCCATCTCGACGGGCTGCGGGTCGATGCGGTCGCCTCGATGCTGTACCTCGATTATTCGCGCAAGGACGGCGAATGGGTGCCCAACGAATATGGCGGGCGGGAAAATCTTGAGACGGTGCGCTTCCTGCAGAAGCTCAACACGGTGAGCTATGCCGCCCATCCCGGCGTCATGACCATTGCCGAGGAAAGCACCTCCTGGCCGAAAGTGTCGCATCCGGTGCATGAAGGCGGGCTCGGCTTCGGCTTCAAGTGGAACATGGGCTTCATGCACGACACGCTGAGCTACCTGAAGCGGGAGCCCGTGCATCGCAAGCATCACCACAACGAGCTGACCTTCGGCCTGCTCTACGGCTTTTCGGAAAACTTCGTGCTGCCCCTCAGCCATGATGAGGTGGTGCACGGCAAGGGTTCGCTGATTGCCAAAATGGCCGGCGACGACTGGCAGAAGTTTGCCAACCTTCGGGCCTATTACGGTTTCATGTGGGGCTATCCGGGCAAGAAGCTTCTGTTCATGGGCCAGGAATTTGCCCAGTGGAGCGAATGGAGCGAGGCGCGGTCTCTTGACTGGAACCTGCTGCATTATCACCCGCACGAGGGCGTTCGCCGGCTGGTGCGCGATCTCAACTTCACCTACCGGTCGAAAAAAGCGCTGCACCAGCGCGACTGCGAACCGGAAGGCTTCGAGTGGCTGATTGCCGACGATTCGGAAAACTCTGTCTATGCGTGGCTGCGCAAGGCGCCCGGTGAAAAGCCGGTGGCGGTGATCACCAATTTCACGCCGGTGCTGCGTGAAAACTACCGCGTGCCGCTGCCGAGCGCCGGCCGCTGGCGCGAAGTCTTGAATACCGATGCGGAAATCTATGGCGGCAGCGGCAAGGGCAATGGCGGGCGGGTGCAGGCGGTTTCGGCCGGCGGCGTCATCCATGCGGAAGTCACATTGCCGCCGCTTGCCACCATCATGCTGGAACCGGAAAACTAAAAGCCAGGCACATCAGGGAGGGATATCAATGACCACGAAACGTGTACAGCCGCTGGCACGCGATGCCATGGCCTATGTGTTGGCCGGCGGCCGGGGGAGCCGCCTGAAGGAACTGACGGACCGGCGCGCCAAGCCTGCCGTCTATTTTGGCGGCAAGGCCCGCATCATCGATTTTGCCCTCTCCAACGCCCTGAATTCCGGTATCCGCCGCATCGGCGTTGCCACCCAGTACAAGGCGCATTCGCTGATCCGCCACCTGCAGCGCGGCTGGGACTTTTTTCGCCCGGAGCGGAATGAGAGCTTTGACATCCTGCCGGCGTCGCAGCGCGTGTCCGAGACGCAGTGGTACGAAGGCACGGCAGATGCCGTGTTCCAGAACATCGACATCATCGAGCCCTATAACCCGGAATATATGGTGATCCTCGCCGGTGACCATATCTACAAGATGGACTACGAGCTGATGCTGCAGCAGCACGTGGATTCCGGCGCGGACGTCACCATCGGCTGCCTGGAAGTGCCGCGCATGGAAGCGACCGGCTTCGGCGTCATGCATGTGGATGCCAAGGACCAGATCATCGCCTTCGTGGAAAAGCCGGCCGATCCGCCGGGCATGCCCGACCGCCCGGATTTTGCGCTCGCCTCCATGGGCATCTACGTCTTCCACACGAAATTCCTGATGGAATGCCTGCGCCGGGATGCGGCGGATCCCAATTCCAGCCGCGATTTCGGCAAGGATATCATTCCGTGGATCGTCGCGAACGGCAAGGCGGTGGCGCACCGCTTCAACGAATCCTGCGTGCGCTCGGATTTCGAAAAGCAGGCCTACTGGCGCGACGTCGGCACGATCGACGCCTATTGGCAGGCCAATATCGATTTGACCGGCATCGTTCCGGAGCTCGATATCTACGACAAGTCCTGGCCGATCTGGACCTATGCGGAGATCACGCCGCCGGCAAAATTCGTCCATGACGACGAAAACCGCCGCGGCTCGGCCGTCTCCTCCGTGGTGTCGGGCGATTGCATCATCTCCGGCTCCTCTCTCTACAATTCGCTGCTGTTTACCGGCGTGCGGGCCAATTCCTATTCGCGCCTCGAAGGGGCAGTGGTGCTGCCCAATGTGCGCATCGGCCGGCGCGCGCAGCTTCGCAATGTCGTCATCGATGCCGGTGTAACCATTCCCGAAGGTCTGGTGGTCGGCGAAGAGGCCGAACTCGATGCAAAGCGGTTCCGCCGCAGCGAGAACGGCATCTGCCTGATCACGCAGGCGATGATCGACAAGCTGGACCTCTCGGGCGGATAACGGAGACACAATGAAGGTTCTTTCGGTTGCTTCCGAAATCTATCCGCTGATCAAGACCGGAGGGCTCGCCGACGTGGCGGGCGCTCTGCCGCTTGCGCTGAAACCCCAGGGGATTAAGACCAGGACGCTGGTACCCGGCTATCCCGCAGTGATGGCCGCACTTGGGGAAACGACAGCCCTCATGGACTTCGAGGATCTGTTGGGCGCTTCCGCACAGGTGCTTGAAGCAACCGTTGCCGGGCTCGATCTGCTGGTCCTGGATGCCCCTGCCCTTTTCGATCGGGCAGGCGGGCCCTATCTCGACACCGATGGCAAGGATTATGCAGACAACTGGCGCCGCTTTGCAGCGCTCTCCAAGGCCGGCGCCGAGATTGCCGCGGGCGCCATTGCCGGCTGGCAGCCGGACCTTGTGCATGTCCATGACTGGCAGGCCGGCCTGCTTCCCGCCTATCTGCTTTATGGCGACAAGCCGGCGATCCCCAGCGTCATGACCATTCACAACATCGCCTTCCAGGGTAATTTTTCGGCCGGCATCTTTCCCGAACTCGGGTTGCCGGCCCATGCCTTTGCCGTGGAGGGCATCGAATATTACGGCATGGTCGGATATCTGAAGGCCGGCATCCAGACCGCCTGGGCCATCAGCACCGTCAGCCCTTCCTATGCGGAGGAAATCCTCACCCCCGAATTCGGCATGGGGCTGGAGGGGCTGCTCAGCCGGCGCACGCTCGACCTTCACGGCATCGTCAACGGCATCGACACGGATGTCTGGGATCCGGCCATCGACCCTCTCATCCACAGCGACTACTCGGCCGCCGACACCTCGGCAAGGATTGCCAACAAACGGGCGCTGGAGGCACAGTTCGGGCTTCACGAGGATGACGATCCGCTGTTCTGCGTCATTTCGCGTCTGACCTGGCAAAAGGGCATGGATCTGGTGGCGGACGCCGTGGATGAACTGGTGGCGCTCGGCGGCAAGCTTGCCGTGCTCGGCTCGGGTGACGCAACGCTGGTTGCGGCCCTTCGCGAAGCTGCTGCCCGCCATCCCGGCCGCGTCGCCATTACCGTCGGATATAATGAGCCGCTGTCGCACCTGATGCAGGCCGGCTCCGACGCCATTCTCATCCCCTCGCGCTTCGAGCCCTGCGGCCTCACCCAGCTTTACGGCCTGCGCTATGGCTGCGTGCCCGTGGTGTCGCGCACCGGGGGCCTCAACGACACCGTCATCGACGCCAATCCGGCAGCGCTTGCCAGCGGCAGCGCCACCGGTATCTCCTTCGGCCCTGTCACGCTCGACGGGTTGAAGCGCGCCATCCGCCGCACCATAAGGCTCTACCGGGAGCCCGAAACCTGGGCCGGCCTCCAGACGCAGGGCATGCAGAGCGATGTCTCCTGGGACAAGAGTGCCGCCCTTTACGCCAAACTGTATTCCAGCCTTCTACCGAAAGGTTCGCATTGATGATCAAGACCGTTTCCACCACGCCCTACAAGGACCAGAAGCCCGGCACGTCCGGCCTTCGCAAGAAGGTCCCGGTTTTCGCGCAGGAAAATTATGCCGAAAACTTCATCCAGTCGATTTTCGACAGCCTGGAAGGCTTTGAGGGCAAGACGCTGGTGATTGGCGGCGACGGCCGGTATTACAACCGCGAAGTCATCCAGAAGGCGCTGAAAATGGCCGCGGCCGCCGGTTTCGGCAAGGTGATGGTTGGCAAGGGCGGCATCCTGTCGACGCCGGCCGCCTCCCATATCATCCGCAAATACGGCGCCTTCGGCGGCATCGTCCTGTCAGCCAGCCACAATCCCGGCGGTCCGACCGAAGATTTCGGCATCAAGTACAATATCGGCAATGGCGGACCGGCGCCGGAAAAGATCACCGATGCGATCTTTGCCCGCACCCAGGTCATCGACAGCTACAAGACGCTCGACGTCGCCGATATCGATCTCGACGGGATCGGCAGCTTTGATCTGGCCGGCATGGTGGTCGAAGTCATCGATCCGGTGACCGATTATGCCGATCTCATGGAAACGCTCTTCGACTTTGCCGCCATCCGCGATCTCATTGCCTCCGGCTTCCGCGTGGTCATCGATTCGATGAGTGCCGTGACCGGCCCCTATGCCGTCGAAATCCTTGAAAAGCGTCTGGGTGCTGCCAAGGGCTCTGTGCGCAATGAAATTCCGCTGCCGGATTTCGGCCACCACCACCCGGACCCGAACCTCGTTCACGCCAAGGCCCTCTATGACGACGTCATGAGCTCCGAGGGCCCCGATTTCGGCGCCGCATCCGATGGCGACGGCGACCGCAACATGGTGGTCGGCAAGGGCATGTTCGTGACCCCGTCGGACAGCCTTGCCGTTATTGCCGCCAATGCGACGCTGGCGCCCGGCTATGCCGGCGGTATTGCCGGGATCGCCCGCTCGATGCCGACCAGTGCGGCCGCCGACCGCGTCGCCGAAAAGCTCGGCATCGGCATGTATGAAACACCGACCGGCTGGAAATACTTCGGCAACCTGATGGATGCCGGCAAGGTGACGGTCTGCGGCGAGGAAAGCTTCGGCACCGGTTCGTCGCATGTGCGCGAAAAGGACGGTCTCTGGGCCGTGCTGTTCTGGCTGAACATCGTAGCCGCGCGCAAGGAAAGCGTGAAGGACATCGTCACCAAGCATTGGGCCGAATACGGCCGCAATTATTATTCGCGTCACGACTATGAAGAGGTCGACACGCAAGCCGCCAACGGCCTCGTTGCCAACCTGCGCGACAAGCTTGCGACGCTGCCCGGCCAGACTTTCGGCGACCTGACGGTCGAAAGCGCCGACGACTTTGCCTATCTCGATCCGGTCGATGGATCGGTCTCGAAGAACCAGGGCATCCGCATCCTGTTTAAGGGCGGCAGCCGCGTCGTGTTCCGCCTGTCGGGCACCGGCACATCGGGTGCGACGCTGCGCCTCTATGTGGAGCGTTACGAGCCCGATGCGTCGCGCCACGCCATCGAGACGCAGGCAGCCCTTGCCGACCTCATCGCCGTGGCCGACGAGATCGCCGAGATCAAGACCCGCACCGGCCGCGACGCCCCGACCGTGATCACCTGATCCACCCGCAATCGCCTTGGCTTTCCTCCCCTGCCGGAGGGAAGCCGTCAGCCTTCGCGAATGTCCGGTTCCACCAGAAGCGCCAGTTGGCCGAGCGATTCCTGCCAGCCGAGATAGCAGGCCGATTCCGGGATCATGTCCGGAATGCCTGCCTGGGTGATCTGGATGTCGGTTCCGACTGCAACCGGCTTGAACTCCACGGTGGTGATCATCTCGCCCGGTAGCGACGGATCATCGAACTTGTCGCTATAGCTGATCTTGCTGTCGGCAACGATGTCCAGATAGGTCCCGCCAAAGCTGTGCGTTTGCTGGGTCGAAAAATTGGTGAAGGACATGCGGAAAGCGCCGCCCACGACCGGCTCGAAGGCGTGCATATGGGCGGTGAACCCATGCGGCGGGTTCCATTTCACCATGGCATCCGCATCGCTAAAGGCCCGAAAGACACGCTCGACCGGGGCTTTCAGAACACGGTGCAGGGAAATGGTGAAAGGCATGGCTTTTCCTCCTCGTTAAGCGCCAGGGACTATGGTGTAGAAGCGAGGGCGCGAATAGCCTTTTGATCAGCAGTTGCGGGACATTTTGCGAGTGTTCCGCCTCACCAGGAGCTGGAGTGTTCATGACCCGTGTCCCGCTCGGAGCCGTCGTGCATGACCACGGCACCACTTTTGGCGTCCTCTCCGCCCATGCGCAGACGGTGGATCTTTGCCTGTTCGACGGCGAGACCGAAGCGCAGCGCCTGGCGCTTGTGCCGGATGGCAAGGGACTGTTCAGCCTCGACGTTCCAGGCATCGGTCCAGGCACACGCTACGGCTTTCGTGCCGGCGGCGCCTACGATCCGGACCGCGGCCTGTGGTTTGATCCTTCAAAACTTCTGACCGATCCTTACGCAAAGGAACTCGACGGCCCCTACCGTCACGATCCTCGCCTTGCGCAGTTCGGCGTGGATACGGCAGCGCTGGTGCCGAAAGCCCTTGTGCGGCAGGGGGTGCCGGTTCCCCGCCGGAAGGCGCTCTTTCAGCCGGGGGGCCTCATCTACGAGATTGCGGTGCGGCCATTCACCCTGCTCCACCCGGACGTGCCGGAAAACCAGCGCGGCACGGTGGCAGCGCTTGCCCATCCGGCCGTTCTGGCGCATCTGAAGCGGCTTGGCGTCGATGCGGTGGAACTCATGCCGATCACCGCCTGGATCGACGAGCGCCACCTGCCGGCGCTCGGCCTCACCAATGGCTGGGGCTACAATCCCGTGGCCTTCATGGCGCTCGATCCGCGCCTTGTGCCGGGTGGCGTAGCGGAACTTGCGGCAACCGTGAAGACGCTGCACGACAACGGCATCGGCGTGATCCTCGATCTCGTCTTCAACCATACCGGCGAAAGCGACCGCTTCGGCGCGACGCTTTCGCTGCGCGGGCTGGACAACCTCACTTATTACCATCACATGCCCGGCGCGCCGGGTGTGCTCGTCAACGATACCGGCACCGGCAATACGGTGGCCTGCGACCATCCCGTCGTGCGGCGCCTCATCGTGGATACGCTGCGCCATTTCGTCCTCCATGCCGGCGTCGATGGCTTCCGCTTTGATCTGGCGACCATTCTCGGGCGCAGCATGGAAGGCTTTGCCCGCGACAGCGATACGCTGGCGGCGATCCTTCAGGATGATGTGCTCTCGGATCGGGTAATGATTGCCGAACCCTGGGACATCGGCCCGGGCGGCTATCAGCTCGGACAATTTCCTGCCCCCTTCCTCGAATGGAACGACCGCGCCCGCGACGACATGCGCTGCTTCTGGCGCGGGGACGCGGGAAAAACCGGCGCCCTCGCCTCCGCGCTTGCCGGATCCTCTGGCCTGTTTGCCGCCCATGGCCAGACGGAAACCCGCAGCGTCAACTTCCTTGCCGCCCATGACGGCTTCACGCTGATGGACCTCGTGTCCCACGCGCACAAGCACAATGAGGCCAATGGCGAAGACAATCGCGACGGCCATAACGAGAACCATTCGTGGAACAATGGCGTGGAAGGCAGAAGCGACGACCCAGGCGTTCTGGCCGCGCGGCAAAACGATATCAGGGCGCTGCTCGCCACCCTGTTTGCCACGCGCGGCAGCATCATGCTGACGGCCGGCGACGAAGGCGGCCGCTCGCAGCAGGGCAACAACAATGCCTATGCGCAGGACAATGCCCTCACCTGGCTCGACTGGGCGGCGCTGGACGAAGATCTGGTGGCCCACACCGCCGCGCTATCGGCGTTGCGCAAACGCTTTTCCGTCTTTTCCGACACCCACTTCTTCACCGGAGAAGAGGGTGACGTCGTCTGGCTGAATGAACAAGGCCAGCCGATGACGGTGGCGGACTGGGAAACGCCCGAGCGCGTGCAGCTCACCATGCTTCTGGCGACGGGCGACCGAAAGAGTGCTGCCGATGCGAAGTGCCAGACCTCGCTCGCGGTGATCTTCAATCGCGGCAATACGCCCCTCCCCGTCACGCTGCCTCCTGGAAAATGGGCAAATCTTATTTCCGGTCAGCCGCTTGGGGATGCACCGATTGCCCCGCGCAGCGTCGTCTGGGCAAGGAATTGCTGATGTGTGCACTGCACCCTATCGGCGCCACGGTTTTTCTGTAAGAGTTCCATCAGGGTTATCAACGGACAGAGTCTGCAATGCCACGTGACGTTTCCCTGAGCGATGTAAAGGATCTGGTCGGGCAGGAAATCGGCGTTTCCGACTGGATCACCGTCGACCAGACGATGATCGATACCTTTGCCGATGCGACCCACGACCACCAGTTCATCCACACGGATCCGCAGCGCGCCGCCGCCGAAAGCCCGTTCGGCGGCACCATCGCGCACGGATTTCTGACGCTCTCGCTGCTGTCGGCGATGAATTATTCCGCCGTGCCGCGCATTCGCGAGCAGACGATGGGGCTGAACTACGGCTTCGACAAGATCCGCTTCGGCTCGCCGGTGCGCGCAGGCCGCCGGGTGCGGGCGCATTTCACGCTGACGGAAGCGCGCTTTCGCGGCGCCAGCATGCTGATGGTGACATACGACGTGATGATGGAAATCGAGAGCGAAAAGAAGCCGGCGCTGACAGCCACCTGGAGCACCATCATCCAGTTCGACCCGAAAGACCGGCCACCCGAGGCCTGAGTGAGGCAGCCATCTTTCGGCCACCTCAACACCCCAGTTTGCCAACCGGTCTCCCAGGAAAACAGATCGAGCATTCCCGCATTTCATCTCCAGCGAGGGTTTTGATGTTCCCGCTTTCCCACATGATGAAATCCTTCATTCGCAAGGGCCGCCTCACGGTGATCGATGCCGAAGGCAAAAGCCACGTCTTTGCCGGCACACCCGGCATCGAAGTCACCATGCGACTGACCGATCCAAAGCTCTACAGATCGCTGGTGTTCAACCCGGAACTGGCCGCGGGCGAGGCCTATATGGATGGCACGATGCGGTTCGAGCAGGGATCGACGCTTCGCGATTTCCTGCAGCTGTTTTCCGTCAACCGCCTGTCGCTCGGCTCCTATCCGCTGCAAAAGGTGCTGCGCGCAATCAAGATGAAATTCCGCAAGCGCCAGCAATCCAACCGCAAGGGTGAGGCCCAAGAGAACGTTGCCCATCACTACGACCTCGGCAATGATTTCTACAAGCTCTTCCTCGACAAGAACATGCTCTATTCCTGCGCCTATTTCCGCGATCCGGCCGAGACGCTGGAAGAGGCGCAGCGCAACAAGCTGCGGCTGCTGGCCGCCAAGCTCTGCCTGAAACCCGGCATGAAAGTGCTCGACATCGGCTGCGGCTGGGGCGATCTGGCGCTCTATCTGGCCACACTCGAAAATGTCGAGGTCACCGGCGTGACGCTGTCGAAGGAACAGCAGGCGCTGGCCTCCAAACGGGCGCAGGAGGCGGGTCTGTCTGACCGCGTGCGCTTCGAGCTCAAGGACTACCGCAACGTCACGGAGCAGTTCGATCGCATCGTATCAGTCGGCATGTTCGAGCATGTCGGCGTTCATCACTACGACGAATTCTTCAAGAAGCTCAATGCGCTGATGCCCGATGACGGGCTTGCCGTCATTCACTCCATCGGCCATATGAGCCCGCCCGGCATGGCAAGCCCTTGGCTGCGCAAGTATATTTTCCCGGGTGCCTATTCGCCGGCGCTGTCGGAAGTGTTCGAGGTGGTCGAGCAGAACAGCCTTTGGGTGACGGACCTGGAGTTTCTGCGCCTCCATTACGCCGAAACGCTGCGCCATTGGACAGAGCGTTTCGAGGCCAATCGGGACCAGGTGATCGCGCTCTACGACGAACGCTTTGCCCGCATGTGGGAATTCTACCTGATCAGCGCCGAGATGATGTTCCGCACCGGCAGCCAGCTCGTCTTCCACATGCAGCTGTCGCGCCGCCGCGACGCAGCCCCGATCGTGCGCGATTACGTTACGGACCAACAGCGGCTCTATATCGAGCGCGAACGTGAGCTCAACATGTCGGTGGAACCCGCGCCGGCCTTTCTCACGCCGGCGCGCTGAGGATAGGGGCGGCCTCGTTCAGAGCGCCGCGTCCTCCGCCGCATCCTGAAGCAGGCCAAAGGCGTACTGCGAAAACGAGCGCCAGAATTCCACGCGGAAGGCATCCTCTGCGGTGCGCAGCACCACCACTTCGATCTTGCCGAAGAGGGTGCGGGCGCAGGCTCCGACGGGAAACATCTTCAGTGACAGGTCGAGCGGGCAGCCGCCGTTCAGCGTCTTTGCCGCACCCGGACCGGCAACAAGAACGGCCGTGTTGCGATGCGACACATCGGTTGCCGAATGCAGCGCGCCAGAGCTGCCAAGCGCCGCCATCAGGCCACCCTCGCCCTCGTCGATGACCAGCCATTCGTCCGGCCCGAGCCACAGGGCCGACCGCTTGCCGGCCGTTGCGGACGTCTTGGCCTGCGTGGGAAGCGACAGGCCGAGCGCTGCCGAAAGGGCTGCGACATCCTCCGGCCGTGCGCGCAGCGACACACGCTCGGCGGGCTGCGCCGGCGTCAGGCTGGTGACGGCCGATCCACCGTGGAAGCCGGAGAGCGGCAGGGTGCGGGTTGCAAGCTCAACCATGGATACGGCCTCCTTCCTTGTCGAAGAACACCATATCGGTGACTTCGACGGCAATCGTCTTGTCCTTCATCGGCACGTAGAGCGTTTCGCCCATTCTCGCACGACCGCCGGCGACCAGCGCAATGGCAATCGAGCGGCCAAGCGTTTCCGACCAGTAGGCCGAGGTCACATGGCCGAGCATGGTCATCGGCTTCGGCTGGTTCGGGTCGGCAACGATCTGGCCGCCCTCCTCCAGCACTTCCGTCGGATCCTTGGTCAGGAGGCCGACAAGCTGCTTGCGGTTCTCGCGGATGAGATCGGGGCGCTGCAGGCCGCGAATGCCGACGAAATCCGGCTTCTTCTTCGACACTGCCCAGCCATAGCCGGCATCATCCGGCGTCACCGTGCCGTCCGTATCCTGGCCAACGATGAGATAGCCCTTTTCGGCGCGCAGAACGTGCATGGTCTCGGTGCCGTAGAGGCAGGCGCCGAGCGCTTGCCCACGCTCCCAGATCGCCTTCCAGACGGACGCGCCATAATCGGCCGGCACGTTGATTTCAAAACCGATCTCGCCGGTAAACGAGACGCGGAACAGGCGGGCCGGCACGCCCATCACCGTGCATTCGGCCACACTCATGTGCGGGAAGGCCTCATTCGACAGGTCGAGACCCTCGACGAGCGGCGCGATGATGTCGCGTGCCTTCGGTCCCTGTACCGCAATCACCGCCCATTGTTCGGTGGTGGAGGTGAGCCAGACCTTCAGATCTGGGAATTCCGTCTGCAGATAGTCTTCCATATGGGCAAGCACACGCGGCGCACCGCCCGTCGTGGTGGTCACATGGAAGCGGTCCTCCGCCAGGCGCCCGACGACGCCGTCGTCATAGATGAAGCCATCCTCGCGGGTCATGATGCCGTAGCGGCATTTGCCGGGCTTCAGCGTATCCCAGGCATTGGTGTAGAGGAGGTTCAGGAACTTTGCCGCATCCGGCCCGACGACCTCGATCTTGCCGAGCGTCGAGGCATCGAAAATGCCGGCCGTTTCGCGTGCCGTGCGGCATTCGCGGTTGACGGCCTGATGCATGTCCTCGCCGCGACGGGGAAAATACCAGGCACGCTTCCAGTTGCCGACATCCTCGAATTCGGCACCCTGCGTCGCCAGTTCGTCGTGCAACGGCGTCTTGCGGGCGGGGTCGAACAGGTCGCCGCGCGAATGCGCAATCAGCGTGCCATAGGTGACGGGCGTATAGGGCGCGCGGAACGTCGTGAGACCGACCTCAGGAATATCCTTGCCAAGCATTTCGGCGGCGATCGCCAGCCCGTGCATGTTGGAGAGCTTGCCCTGGTCGGACGCCATGCCGTTGGTGGTGAAGCGCTTGATATGCTCGATAGACTGCATGCCTTCGCGCACGGCAAGGCGGATATCCTTGGCCGTCACGTCGTGCTGGAAATCGACAAAGGCTTTGACGGCCGTCTCCGGGCCTGCCCCTTCGGCCGCCCCGATCATGCCGCCCGTCCAGCCATAGAGCGAACTGCCGGAGACAGACAGCGTGCCGCCGCCGGCAGCCACCGCCTCGGCAAGCAGGGCCGGGAGATCATCGGTGCCGTTGCAGGCGCCGATGGACACGCCATCCTGCACATGGAGGCCAGGCAGGAAGCGGTCTTTGGCCTTGTCGAATTTCAGCTTCCCGCGCGACTGCGAGAAAAGATGAACCGAGGGCGTCCAGCCGCCGGACATCAACAGCGCATCAACGGCGATGCGGCGCTTGCCGTTGCCACCGTTCTGCGCAACCGTCATGGAGGAGACCCGCAGGCGCCCGCTGGTATCCAGCACACAATGGCCCGTCAGAACCTCGATGCCGAGCGCGCGGGCGGCAGACACCACGGCATCGCCGGGATTGGCGCGGCAATCCACGATGGCGGCGATCTCGACGCCTGCGTGTTTGAGGTCGATGGCCGCCTCATAGGCGCTGTCATGGGCGGTGTAGACGCCGATCTTTTCACCGACAGCCACACCGTAATGGTTGAGATAGGTGCGCGCGGCAGAGGCGAGCATGATGCCGGGGCGATCGTTGTTGGCAAACACCATGTGGCGTTCGATTGCACCGGTCGCCATGACGACTTTTTTCGCCCGCACCTGCCACAGCCGCTCGCGCGGCAGATGCTTGCCGGGGCGCGGCAGATGGTCCGTCACGCGCTCGGCAAGGCCGACGAAATTATGGGTGTAATAGCCGAAGGCAGTGGTGCGGGTGAGCACCGTGACGTTGGCCATGGCCTTCAGCCGGGACAGCACATCCTGCGCCCAGTCATAACCGGGTCTGCCGTCGATCATCGTGGACGTATCAAACAGCAGCGCGCCGCCGACCTCTGCCCGCTCGTCGACGAGAATCACCTCGGCGCCGGTTTCAGCCGCGGAGAGCGCTGCCGTCAGCCCAGCAACGCCGGCCCCTGCCACCAGCACGTCGCAATGGGCAAAGCGGTTGGCATAGTGGTCGGGATCCTCTTCCTTCGGCGCAACACCAAGGCCTGCCGCCCGGCGGATGATCGGCTCATAGAGCTTGGCCCAGGCCTCTTTCGGCCACATGAAGGTCTTGTAGTAGAAACCGGCGGCAAAGAACGGCGACAGAAGGTTGTTGATCGCGCCCGTATCGAAGGACAGCGACGGCCAGCGGTTCTGCGAACGGATGATGGCGCCGTCGAACACGTCCTGAACGCTGGCGCGCACGTTCGGCTGGCGGCGGGCGGCATCGCGCGCCACGTCGATGAGCGCATTCGGCTCCTCGGCACCGGCCGACAGCACACCACGGGCGCGGTGATACTTGAACGAGCGGCCCATCAGGTGGACGCCGTTGGCAAGCAGCGCAGAGGCCACCGTATCGCCTTCATAGGCCGTATAGGTCTTGCCGTCGAAGGTGAAGCGCGCGGTGCGAGCCGGCGTCAGGCGACCGGCACCCTTGATGCGGAAGGATTTTTTCGTCATGCGGCACCGCCTTCAGGGGCATCAGGAGAAACCGGGGCGCTGCCCGGCACCGGCTGGCGCGGCAGGCCGGCCTTGTAGGTCAGGAGAAAATTATCGCTCACGGTATCGCGGATGGCATTAAAGAAGCGGCCGCAGCCGTGGATATGGCGCCAGCGCTCGTAAGCCACACCCTTGGTGTTGTCGCGCAGGAAAAAATACTCGGCAAATTCTTCATCGGAAATCGCCGCGATGTTTTCCGGCCGCGCAATATGCGCCTCGCCGGCCCAGCGGAATTCCAATTCGGAGCGGTTCTCGCCGCAATAGGGGCATTTGATCAGAAACATGGTGTCCCTCCCCTCAATGCGCGACGGCGGCGGCAGCCGCTTCGTCGATCAGGCGGCCGGTGCGGAAGCGGTCGAGCGTCAGGCCCGACGCCAGACGATGTGGTTCGCCGCGCGCGATGAGATGCGCAAACAGATTGGCCGAGCCGGGCGTTGCCTTGAAGCCGCCGGTTCCCCAGCCGCAATTGACGAACAGGTTCTTGACCGGCGTCACGCTCTGGATGGCCGAACGGTCCGGCGTGTTGTCGGTGATGCCGCCCCACTGGCGCATCATCTTGACGCGCCGGAAGATGGGGAACAGCTCGCAGATGGCATCCAGCGTGTGGGTGATGATCTGCAATCCGCCGGTCTGGCTATAGGAATGATACTGATCGGTGCCGGCGCCGATCACCAGCTCGCCCTTGTCGGACTGCGAGATATAGGCATGCACGGTGTTCGACATGACAACGCAGGGGAAAATCGGTTTGAGCGGTTCCGAGACCAGCGCCTGCAGCGGATTGCTGGTGAGCGGCACGCGCACATCGGCCATCTGCATGATCATGGAGGAATGGCCGGACGCCGAGACGCCGATCTTCTTGGCGCCGATGAAGCCGCGGGCGGTTTCGACGCCGGTGACTTCGCCGCCCGGGCCGCGGCGAATGCCGGTCACTTCGCAGTTCTGGATGATGTGGACGCCCATGTCGGAGGCGGCGCGGGCATAACCCCAGGCCACCGCATCGTGGCGGGCCGTGCCGCCACGCTTCTGCAGGGCGGCGCCATTGATCGGATAACGGGCGGTCTTTGAAATATCGAGCGGCGGACAGAAGGCCTTTGCCTGTTCCGGCGTCAGCCATTCATTGTCGATGCCGTAGAGGCGGTTGGCATTGATATGCCGCTTGAAGCTCTGCTGGTCATGGGTGTTGTGCGACAGCATCATCACGCCGCGCGGCGAATACATGACGTTGTAGTTCAGCTCCTGGCTCAAGCCTTCCCACAGTTTCAGGGAATGCTCGTAGATATCCATGCTCTCTTCATAGAGATAGTTGGAGCGGATGATGGTGGTGTTGCGGCCGGTATTGCCGCCGCCGAGCCAGCCTTTTTCGATGACCGCGACATTGGTAATGCCGTGTTCCCTGGCGAGGTAATAGGCAGCGCCCAGGCCATGGCCACCGCCGCCGATGATGATCACATCATAGCTGGCGCGCGGTTCCGGAGAGACCCATTGCGGCTCCCATCCCTTATGGCTGCGCATGGCCTCGCGGGCCACAGCAAAGACCGAATATTTGCGCATGTTCGCCTATAGCTCCTTCGCCACCCCAAGCCTTGGGTAGAAGCATACTGATCGCAAATCAACCGGCGTCGCAATGGCTGCTTTGCGACGCATTGTGTCCCTTGTTTCGACACGGGCGGAAATAACGTCCCGCCACGCAACGACGATTGGCGTCGTGCTGCGCGACGGGTGCGGGTCAATCCTGCAGGCTGAGCAGAACCTTGCCCTTGCGCCCCGATTCGGCGGCTGCGGTCATCGCGGCGGCAGCGTCCTTCATTGTGTAGATGCCATCGGTCTGTAGTCGCATCTCGCCGCTTGCGGCGCGTGTCACCAGTTCGGAGACCAACCGGCGCATGCGTTCCGGCTCCATGGTGGTCATCAGCTTTGCGAGCCAAAAACCCTTCACCACCGCCTGCTTGAAGATGACGTCGCCCGAGGAAATCTGCATCGGCTGGCCGGACATGACACCGAAGGAGATGAGCTGCCCGCCCTCCCCCAGAAGCGACAGGAGGTCTCCGGAGGCGGTTCCGCCAACGCCATCGACGCCGACGGCAATGGGCTGACCGGCGGTGATCTTCCGCACGCGGTCCTTCCAGCCGTCATTCGACGTTGCCACGACATTGTCGATGCCAAGCGCCGTCAGTTCGGCAACGGCATCTTCGCGGCGAACGAGGTTGATCACGTGGATGCCGCGAGGGCGGGCAAGCTGGGACACCACTTTCGCCACGGCGCCATTGGCGGCATTCTGGATCAGCCACTGCCCTTCAGCGATCCCGGTGAATTCTAGAAGCGTGAGGGCACTCAGCGGCATGGCGATCAGCTGCGCGCCGACCTCATCGGAAATCGCATCCGGCAGCGGCACGACGGAGGCGGCACGCGCAATGGCATAACTGCTCCAGGCGCCCTTCAGCCCGCTTGCCGCCACACGCTGACCGACAGCGAGCCCCTCGACGCCCTCTCCCAGCGCATCGACCACGCCCATTCCCTCGCTGCCCGACAGCGCCGGAAGCTCCGGCTTGTAGCCATACTGGCCGCTGATCGTCAGCAGGTCATGATTGTGAATGGGGGACAGGCGCATGCTGAGCCGCACCTCCCCGGCCCCCGGCTCGGGCTGCGGCTGGTCCGAAACCTGAAGCACTTCGGCGGGCTTGCCGAAACGGGAATAGGATAAACTGTGCATGTAACACTCCTTGAAGGCTTGCGTGAGACTCAACATCCTGTCAGGGCCTCCACATGGTGCCGGAGACGTGGATTGCAAACCGCAACCCCTCTTTTGCACCCCGTTGAAAGGCCGTGCATGCCCTGCGGCATAAGGGATGCGGGGATTTTGGGAGATTTTCGTTTGGCAGGCTGGAAGGCCGCTAGACTTTGAAAAAACCTTCTGTTATGTGCCTTCCCCAATTGCACGGCCTTTGCCGCGCGACCCACTTGTTTCGTTCCGGACTGGGCAGTTTCGGAGCGGTAGATTTAAAAAAACCAAAGGAACGGGATTCACGTGCAGGTACTTGTCCGCGACAATAATGTCGATCAGGCTCTCCGCGCTCTCAAGAAGAAGATGCAGCGCGAAGGCATTTTCCGTGAAATGAAGATGCGCGACTACTACGAGAAGCCCTCGCAGAAGCGCGCCCGCGAAAAGGCTGAAGCCGTTCGCCGCGTTCGCAAGCTGGCCCGCAAGCGCATGCAGCGCGAAGGCCTGATTGCAGCACCGCGTCCCGCCGCTCGTTAATCGGCCGTTTTTTCGACGTTTTTCCGTGATTTAGGGGCGGGGGCGAATTTATTCGCCACCGCCTTTTTCGGTTTATCCGCACCGCCCCATTCCCATGAGTGACACGAGGATCTGCGCCTGATGGCCAAGACCGCCGCAAATTCGCATTCCGCATGCCCGTCCGTTCAGCCGACGCGCAGAAAGCGCATTTCACGCGGTGGTCTTCCGGGAACAGCCCTCCTGCTTGCGGGCCTTGCACTCGCCGGTTGCCAGACCAATACCAGCACCGATCTCATCCGGCTCGATCGCGCGCAAGGCTCCGAGCAGAACATTGCCTCCCTCTCCTCCGTCATCCAGTCCAATCCGCAGGATCCGGAAGGCTATAACGTGCGCGGCACGGCTTATGGTCGCGCCGGCGACTTCCGCAAGGCACTCGACGACTTCAACCGAGCTCTGCAGATCAACCCGCGTTATTACCAGGCCTATGCCAACCGGGCACTGGTCTATCGCAACATGGGCAAGCCTGCCGAAGCGGTGAACGACTACAATGCCTCGCTGCAGATCAACCCGAATTACGACGTGGCGCTCATCGGGCGCGGCAATATCTATCGCCAGGCCGGACGCACGAACGAAGCCTTCAACGACTTCAACCGGGCCATCCAGCTGGAAACGACCGATGGTCGCGCCTTCCACAATCGCGGCCTGATCTACCAGCTGCGCAACCAGCATGCGCAGGCGATCGAGGACTTCTCCAAGGCCATCTCGCTGTCGCCCTCCTCGCCCGAGCCCTATAACGGCCGTGGCGTCTCCTATTTAGCGCTGAACGACGACGAAAATGCCTTCGCCGACTTCAACCACGCCATCGATCTCAACGACAAGCTGGCCGAATCCTGGGTGAACCAGGCTCTGGTCTACGAGCGCAAGGGCGACAAGGCCCGCGCCTTCAAGTCCTACAACCACGCCGCCCGCCTCGACCCGAACTACAAGCCGGCGCAGGACGGCGTTGCGCGCACGCGCTCGGGGTCTGCCGAGTAAGGACAGGCCCGCAAGCCGCCTGTCACCGAGGGTTCATTCGCGCCTGATAGATCGGCCGTATGATGCATGTCGACGAACTCATTGCGGATGAGGAGGCGGTTTTTCGCCTCATAGAGGCGCAAGCGCCCGAATGGGCCGACCTTGCCCTTTCTTCGCTTGCCTCGACGGGCACGGACAACTGGCTCTTTCGCCTTGGGGACGCGCAGGTCCTGCGGTTGCCGCGTCGGCCATCCGCCATCGCCCTGATGGCAAAGGAGCTTGACTGGCTGCCGCATCTCCAGGGCTTATCCCTCGATGTGCCGCATCTTCGCTTTCGCGGCCATGCCGATCTTGGCACCCTTTGCGAATTCGGTATTTTTGACTGGATGGACGGTGACATCGCGTCTGCCGATGCCATTGCAAACTGGGCCGATGCGGCGCAGGCGCTTGCGCGGTTTCTCCTGTCCCTGCAGGCAAAAAGCACGGCCGGCGCACCAAGGGCCGGGCCGAGTAACAGCCGCCGCGGCGTGCCGCTCCACGATCTCAACGACGTGACGCTTTCCTCCATCGACGTCCTTTGCGACGAGATCGACGTATCCGCAGCAAAAGCCATCTGGCACAAGGGGCTGAGCGCGCCTTATGCCGGCCCCGGCGTCTGGCTGCATGGGGACCTGAAGGCCGACAACCTGATTGCGAGATGCGGCGCGCTTGCCGGCGTCATTGACTGGGGTCTCGCAGCGATTGGAGATCCCGCCGCCGATTACGCCAGCGCCTGGTCCTGGGTAGACCCGTCCGCGCGCGACGTCTTTCGCACGCAATGCGCAATCGACGATGGTGACTGGCACCGCGCCAGAGCCTGGGCACTCTACGGCGCCGTCATCGCCCTCAGCTATTACCGCGGCGGCAAGAACGAGGCCTTGTGCCGTCAATCGCGCCAGACGCTTACCCGGCTCGGCCTATTGCTGTGATTAAAGTCCTTGCGCGACAGGCATGAAAAAGCCCGGATCGCTCCGGGCCTCTTTCAGTGTCAGTGCTTCATCGCCTTGACGATGTCTTCCGTCATCTTCTTGGCATCGCCGAGCAGCATCATCGTGCCGTCCTTGTAGAACAGCGTATTGTCGATGCCGGCATAGCCGGAGCCGAGGGAGCGTTTGACGAAGAGGCAGGTCTTGGCCTTGTCGACATCGAGGATCGGCATGCCGTAGATCGGCGACGACTTGTCGTCGCGGGCGGCCGGGTTGGTGACGTCATTGGCGCCGATCACATAGGCGACGTCCGCCTGGGCAAATTCGGCATTGATGTCTTCCAGTTCGAACACTTCGTCATAGGGAACGTTCGCTTCGGCAAGCAGCACGTTCATGTGACCGGGCATGCGACCGGCGACCGGGTGGATCGCATATTTCACCTCCACACCGTGTTCCTTCAGCGTATCGGCCATTTCCCGCAGCGCATGCTGGGCCTGGGCGACCGCCATGCCGTAACCGGGCACGATGATCACCTTGGTGGCGTTCTGCATGAGGAAGGCGGCGTCGTCGGCCGAGCCCTGCTTGACCGTGCGCTGCACGCCGTCATCTGCGCCGGCTGCTGCCGTCTCCCCGCCGAAGCCGCCGAGGATGACCGAGATGAACGAGCGGTTCATGCCCTTGCACATGATATAGGAGAGGATGGCGCCCGAGGAGCCGACGAGCGCGCCGGTGATGATCAGCGCCAGGTTACCGAGCGTAAAGCCGATACCGGCGGCTGCCCAGCCGGAATAGGAATTCAGCATCGAAACGACGACCGGCATGTCGGCGCCGCCGATCGGCACGATGATGAGTACGCCAAGCACCAGCGCCAGCGCGACGATTAGCCAGAAGGCAAGATGGCTTTCGCTGGAGGCAAGGCTTGCGATCGCAAGCACCGTCAGCACCAAAAGCGCGATGTTGATGACATGGCGATAGGGCAACAGGATCGGCTTGCCGGACATGCGCCCGTCGAGCTTCAGATAGGCAATGACCGAGCCGGTGAAGGTGAGCGCCCCGATGGCGGCACCCAGCGCCATTTCGACCAGGGCCTGCGCGTGAATGGCGCCGACCGCGCCGATGCCGAAGGCGGAGGGCGAATAGAGGGCAGCCGCTGCCACCATCACGGCGGCAAGGCCGACCAGCGAATGGAAACCGGCAATCAGCTGCGGCATGGCAGTCATCGGAATGGTGCGGGCAATATAGGCGCCGCCGCCGCCGCCGATGGCGATCGCCAGCACGATCAGCACAAAGCCACCAAAGTTCGGGGTTGCCAGCAGAAGCGTCGTGACGATGGCAATCGCCATGCCGACCATGCCGTAGATATTGCCCTTGCGGCTCGTCGTCGGATGCGACAGGCCGCGCAGCGCCATGATGAACAGGACGCCGGAGACGAGGTAGAGGAAGGCTGCAAAATTCTGTGACATCGGCCCGCCTCAGCGCTCTTTTTTCTTGTACATGGCCAGCATCCGGCTGGTGACCAGGAAGCCGCCAAAGATGTTGACCGAGACCAGGATCAGCGCCACGAAGCCGAAGCCGGTGGCAAGGCCGCTCAGCGACACACCGACCGCCAGAAGCGCGCCAACGACGATGACCGAGGAAATGGCGTTGGTGACGGCCATCAGCGGCGTGTGCAGTGCTGGCGTGACCGACCAGACGACATAATAACCGACGAAGATCGACAGCACGAAGATCGCGAGCTGGAAGACGAACGGATCGATCGCACCGCCGGAGACGCCATGGGCGGCAAGGCTCACCGCATCCGGGGTCTGCTCGGCAGCACTCCTGACGGCAGCGACGGCCTGATCAAGCGCGTTCAACGCCGTGTTCATGGTTTCGCTTGCCATCACAGCTCCTCCTTGTTGTCCGGTGCGTCCGTCAGTGCTTCAGGTGCTTGCGCCTTTTCCGCCGGTTTTCTGCGGGCGCGCGGTTTTGGCGCCTCGGGCGCTTCGGCCGCTGCTGTCACGACGACAGGGGCGGCAAGCCGGGCCGCATCGGCAGCCTCGCGAAAGGTCGGGTGAACCACGGCGCCGCCATGGGTCAGCATGGTCGCCTTCACCAGTTCCTCGTCCGGGTTGAACGAGAATTCCTTCGTTGCCTTGTCCACCATGGTCTCAAGAAAGGCGTAGAGGTTGCGTGCATAGAGCGCAGACGCCGAGGCAGCGACCCGGCCCGGCACGTTGGCATAGCCGATGACCTTCACGCCCTCGACATCGGCGATGGTGCCGGCAACCGAGCCCTCGATATTGCCGCCGCGCTCGACGGCGAGATCGACGGCGACGGAACCGGGCTTCATCGCCGAAAGCATGGCGCGTGTGACGAGCCGTGGCGCGGCGCGCCCGGGGATCAGCGCCGTGGTGATGACGATATCCTGCTTGGCGATATGATCGGCCACCAGCGCCGCCTGCTTGGCCTGATAGGCTTGCGACATCGGCTTGGCATAGCCGGCGGCGGTTTCGGCAGCCTTGAATTCCTCGTCCTCGACCGCGATGAATTTTGCGCCGAGCGAGGCGACCTGTTCCTTGGCGGCGGGTCGCACGTCGGTTGCGGTGACGACAGCGCCGAGACGCCGGGCCGTTGCAATCGCCTGAAGCCCGGCAACGCCGGCGCCCATGACGAAGACTTTTGCCGCCGGAACCGTGCCGGCTGCCGTCATCATCATCGGAATGGCCCGGCCATATTCATGCGATGCATCGATCACCGCCCGGTAGCCGGCAAGGTTTGCCTGGCTCGACAGCACGTCCATGGATTGGGCGCGGGTGATACGCGGCATCAGTTCCATGGCAAGGGCGGTAATGCCGGCATCGGCAAGCCGGTTCAGCGCTTCAGCGCTGTCATAGGGATTGAGCGTCGCCAGCAGAACTGCGCCGGGCTTGGCCGCGGCGATCACCGCATCGGGCGGCGAGACGACCTGCAGCAGGATATCGGCGCGGCCCACATCGGCAATCGACCCGATCGTCGCCCCGGCTGCGGCAAAATCTTGATCCGGCA
This sequence comes from Neorhizobium fuzhouense, assembly GCF_042611105.1. NCBI lineage: Bacteria > Pseudomonadati > Pseudomonadota > Alphaproteobacteria > Hyphomicrobiales > Rhizobiaceae > Neorhizobium > Neorhizobium fuzhouense. The sequence goes on from NZ_JBHFFP010000003.1 coordinate 124,237, forward strand.
CACCGGAGCGAAGACCCGCGCCGCTTTCGACGATCACCTCAAATCCAAGTCCCACCAGCCGTTTCACCGTTTCCGGCGATGCAGCAACGCGGCTCTCCTCCCCGGCCTCCCGGCCGACAAATATCAGCTTTGCCAAATCCGTCCCTTCCCGTCATGGAAATTTTGGGCATGCGCCATCGTTCGGCCAAGAGATGCCGCTCAGACGCCACCGCTGAAGGCATGCGTCAACGCAGCAGGTAGAAACCGGCCGCGTTCAGGATGATGAAAAGAAAAAGGCCGCCGATGAGGCCGCCGCCGGCGAAAAAGCCGCCAAGCATGGCAAGAAGCAGCACGACCACCATCATGGTGCCCCATTTGGCACCGGCAAGGAACATGGAATAGGTCTTTTCGTGCTCCCGGTAATCCATGGGTGCGCCGGTTTCGACCGTTCCGCCGTGATGATCGTTCATGTAACTGCTCTCCCGAAACGCCTTGCAGCACCGATGCGCGCAGACAAGGCTCATGTCCTACCTACCAAGTATAGGGTTACACAAAACACCCGGAAAGAGCAATGCGGCGCAACGGCTGATGGTCCGCCTAGAGAACCGCATCCGACACTGTATCCGACAGGGAACGCGGAACCGCCCGCGCTTGCCGCGATTTGGACGGAAGTCCAATAGGAGCAGGACTTTTCTTTTGACCGTGCTTCCTATACGCCTCGTTCGAGCGATAAGAAGATCGACTGCGGAGGGGAATCATGCAGGCTTTCATCGGCTTGAGCCGAGCCATCGATCGTGTCAGCGAGGTCATCGGCAAATTTTCCGGCTATCTTGTGCTTGCCTGCTGTCTGGTGAGCGCCGGTAACGCCATGATCCGTTACCTGTTCAACTACAGTTCCAACGCCTGGCTGGAAATACAGTGGTACATGTTTGCCTTCATCGTGCTCTTGGGCGCAGCCCACACGCTGCGCGCCAATGAACATGTGCGGGTCGACCTCATCTACGGCGGCCTGTCGGACCGCAAGCGGCTATGGGTGGATGCCATCGGCATCGTGCTCTTCCTGCTGCCGGCCTGCATCTATCTCGCCTGGCTGTCCTTCCCGGTCTTCTGGCTGTCGCTGAAGGAGATGGAGATTTCGTCCAACGCCGGCGGTCTGATCCGCTGGCCGGCGAAATTCATCATTTTTGCCGGCTTCACGCTCATCGCACTTCAAGGCATTTCCGAACTGATCAAGCGGGTTGCCGGCCTGATGGGCGTGATCGACATCGACACGAAATACGAAAAGCCGCTGCAATAAGCAGCGCGTCCGGGGGGACTTACAATGTTCGATTTTGGCATCATCCCGCCATCGATGTTCGTCGGCATGGTCATTTTCATGCTCTACGGCTTCCCGGTGGCGTTTTCTCTGGCCGCAGTCGGCCTCATGTTCGGCGTCATCGGCGTGCTGACCGGCCACTTCGAGCAGGCCTTCCTGCAGGCCCTGCCGTTGCGTATCTTCGGCATCATTTCGAACGACCTGCTGCTCGCCATTCCCTTCTTCACCTTCATGGGAGCGATTCTGGAGCGCTGCGGGCTCGCGGAAGATCTTCTGGAGGGCACCGGAAAGCTGTTTGGCGCCATTCCGGGCGGCCTTGCCTATGCCGTCATCCTCGTCGGCGCGATCCTGGGCGCAATCACCGGAACGGTTGCCGCATCCGTCATCACCATGGGCGTCATCTCGCTGCCGATCATGCTGAAATACGGATACAACCCGCGTCTCGCCACCGGCGTCATTGCCGCATCGGGCACGATTACGCAGGTGATCCCGCCGTCGCTGGTGCTGATCGTGCTGGCCGACCAGCTCGGCCGCTCCGTCGGCGACATGTATCTCGGCGCCATCGGCCCGTCCATCCTTCAGGTCGCCATCTTCATGCTGTTCATCCTCGGCATGTCGATCTTTCGCCCGAAGGATCTGCCGGCCCTGCCCCCGGAAGCCCGCGGCGAGCTCAATCGGGCGCTGGTGCTGCGGGTGCTGGCCGGCATGGTGCCGTCGATCGTGCTGATCTTTCTTGTCCTCGGCACGATCTTCATGGGCCTTGCCACGCCGACGGAAGCCGGCGCGCTGGGTGTCGTTGGCGCCATGGCGCTTGCTGCCATGCACCGTCGCCTCACTTGGGATCTGGTCAAGCAGGGCATGCATTCCACCATGCACATCACGTCCATGGTGGTGTTCATCCTCGTCGGCGCCACCTGCTTCAGCCTGGTCTTTCAGGGCATGAACGGCGGGCTGTGGATCGAGCACATGCTGTCGCATGTACCGGGCGGTGCGGTCGGCTTCCTGATCTTCGTCAACATCTTCATCTTCGTCCTCGCCTTCTTCCTTGATTTCTTCGAAATCGCCTTCATCGTCATTCCGATGCTGGCTCCCGTTGCAACCGCGCTGGGCATCGATCTCATCTGGTTCGGCGTGCTGATCTGCATCAACATGCAGACGAGCTTCATGCATCCGCCCTTCGGCTTTGCGCTGTTCTACCTGCGCTCCATCGCACCGCGCTCGGTGAAGACCAAGGATATCTATCTCGGCGCCATACCGTGGCTGTGCATGCAGCTGATCCTGGTCGCGATCGTGATTTTCTGGCCCGAAACCGTCACCTACTGGCTGGAAAAGACCCCGGAAATCGACCTCAACAGCGTCAAGATCGAGGTGCCGGGCTTCGGCAATATGGGCGGCGGCAACCAGATGCCGAATTTCGGCCTGCCTCCTGCCGGCGGTGGCGGCCTGCCCGGGGGCCCGCCGCCCGTGAACCTCAGCGAGCCACCGAAATTCTGATCGGGCGGCACAAACAAAACCCCGGCAAGCAGGCCAGCTTGCCGGGGTTTTCGTTTGCGTGAAGTCGCCGCAACGGTGTGCGTCAGAGCTTGCCGTTGCGCTGCTGGATCATCATGAACGTGTCATAGGTGTATTCGGCCAGCTGCATCCACAGATAGCCTTCCTTCTTGAAAGCCACCTGGTCCTCGTAGATCTTCTTGAACCACTCGTTCTTGGCGCTGATATCGGCATAGACTTCCTTGGCCGCATTGAAGCAGGCCTCCAGGATCTCCTGGCTGAAGGGCCGAAGGATCGTGCCCTGGGCGACGAGCTGCTTGATGGCGACCGGGTTCTTGATGTCGTATTTCGCCATCATGTTGGTGTTGGCAAAGGCGCAGGCATCCTGCAGCACCGCCTGATAGGATTTCGGCAGCCCCTCGAACTTTTCCTTGTTGACGAAGGCGTGGATGACCGGGCCGCCTTCCCAGAAAGCCGGATAGTAATAATACTTGGCGACCTTGTAGAAGCCGAGCTTCTGGTCGTCATAGGGGCCGACCCATTCGGCGGCATCGATCGTGCCTTTTTCCAGCGCCGGATAGATGTCGCCGCCGGCAATCTGCTGCGGCACGACGCCAAGCTTTTCGACGACGCGGCCGGCGAGACCGGCAATGCGCATCTTCACGCCCTTGAAGTCATCGACCGTGTTGATTTCCTTGCGGAACCAGCCGCCCATCTGCACGCCGGTATTGCCGGCGATGAAGCCCTGCAGGCCATGGGTGGCATAGAATTGGTTGAGCAGCGTATTGCCATTGCCTTCATAGAACCAGGAATTGGTCAGGCGGGCATTGAGCCCGAAGGGAATGGCCGTGCCGATGGCAAAGGTCGGATCCTTGCCGACATAATAGTAGGAGCAGGTGTGGCACATTTCGACGGTGCCGGCAGACACGGCGTCAGCCGCCTGCAGCCCCGGCACGATTTCACCGCCGGCAAAGGTCTGGATGGTGAAATTGCCGTCGGTTGCCGCGGAGACATGCTTTGCAATGTCTTCGGCGCCGCCATAGATCGTGTCCAGAGATTTCGGGAACGATGACGTAAGACGCCAGGTGATCTTCGGCATCGATTGCGCAAGGGCCGGAGCCGCAAGCCCCACCGCGCCGGCAGCGCCAGCCCCGGTCACAGCCGCTTTCTTGAAGAATGAACGACGATCCATGAATATCCTCCCAGTGTTGACAGCCCGGGAAGGTCCATTCTCCCCCGTTTCCCGGCCCTGAGCGAAGTAAACATGGCAGACTAGGCCTTGCAAGGCGCAAGCTAATATTCATGCGTAGCAGACCTGTCGAAACGCCCGAGACTTTCGTCTAATAAGACGTCTGCGACAGAACCTGTCCGGCTTTCGCGAAAGGCAGCAAGCCGAAGCTGGCGCGCAGATGCGCCTGAGTTGTGCGCCTGACTTGTGCGCTTGACTTGCACCATGCGCCGGATCAAGAACGCGAGCGACAGTCCTGCCGGAGACAGACCCCATGCCGTTCATCGCCATTCCCGCCGACATCCGCAGCTTTGACAACACCATCTGGCATGGCGTTCAGCGGCAATATGTCGATGCGGCCGTCAAGGTCTCCGGCGCCGTTCCGATGCTCATCCCGGCGCTGGAAGATGGCCATGACATCGACGGCGTGCTCGACCGGGTGGATGGCGTACTGATTTCAGGCTCTGCCAGCAATGTGCATCCCTCGCTCTACGGCCGTGAGGCGACCGATGCCGATGGGCCTTTCGATCCGGCACGCGATGCAACCTCGCTGCCGCTCATCCGGCGCGCCATCGAACGCGGCATTCCGCTGCTGGCAATCTGCCGCGGCATTCAGGAGCTGAACGTCGCCCTTGGCGGTACGCTCGCCAGCGAAATCCAGGAACAGCCGGGTATCTGGGACCACCGCAAACCGCCGGTCGAAAGCCGCGACGAGATGTATTCGATCCGCCAGCCGGTGTTCGTGCGCGACGGCTCGTGCATTGCCAATCATCTCGGCCTGTCGGGCGAGGTGCAGGTGAACTCGCTGCATCGCCAGGCAATCGCGCAGACGGCGCCATCGCTGCAGGTGGAGGCCGTGGCAGAGGATGGCACGATCGAGGCAGTGTCGGTCATCGATGCCAAAGGCTTTGCGATCGGCGTGCAATGGCATCCGGAATACTGGGCCGAGACGGACAGCCCGTCGCGCGCCCTGTTTGAAGCCTTCGGCGAGGCGGTGCGGACTTACGCCCGCAACCGTTGAGGTCATCCCTTAACGGGCGTTTCCGGCACCGGCGTGAGCACCTTGCGCTCCCTGAACCATCCGACCAGATTGTCGACGACGAGATCGGCCATGTCATTGCGCGTCGGCACGGAGGCCGAGGCGACATGCGGCAGCAGGCAGGCATTGTCGAGGTCGAACAGGCCTGAAGGAACGCGCGGCTCGTCATAGAAGACATCGAGACCGGCAGCGGCGATCACCTTGTTCTTCAGCGCGTCGATCAGCGCCTCCTCATCGACACTGGTGCCGCGGCCGACATTGATGAACACGCCATTTGCGCCCAATGCTGCAAGCACGTCGGCATTGATGATCTTGTGCGTTTCGGGCGTGGCCGGAATGATCGAGATCAGCGTATCCACCGATGTCGCCAGCTCCATCAGCGAGGCCGCATAGGTATAGGGCACGTCCTTGCGTTCGGTGCGGGTGTGATAGCTGATCTTCACCTTGAACGGCTCCAGCCGCTTGGCGATCTCGAGACCAATGCGACCGAGGCCGAGAAGGCCGACATGACGGTTTTTCAGGGAGAGCGGCGTCAGCGCGAACGGGCCTTCCTTTTCCCAGCGGCCCGCGCGCAGATAGGTTTCCGCCACCGGCAGGCGGCGCACGGTGTTGATGAGGAGGCCGATCGTCGTATCAGCCACTTCATCGTTGAGGACGTCTGGCGTATTGGTCACGATGACACCCTTGGTCGCGGCATGCTTGGCATCGACGCCATCATAGCCGACGCCGAAATTCGAGATGATGTCGAGGTTCGGGAGCTTGTCGATCCACTCCGCGCGCATGCCGTTCAAGGTTGCGACGCCACGGATCTTCTCCAGCGTTTCGGCAGGCAGGTCCAGCTCTGCGCCGGCAGTCGTCTGCACCACGTCGAAGGCGGCGTTCAGCCGCTCGAGCGCGCGGGGATGCATACGGCCCGGAATGAGCACGGTGGTCTTCTGTTCGGTCATCGGCTTAAATCCTGTCTCTGTCAGGCACGAGGGTGATGCGGGCTGGTGGACTGGCGGATGCGCATTTCCGGCTTGATCAGATGGATCCCATCCGGGTCATGGCTGCCGGCCAGGCGATCGAGCAGAGCGCGGGCGGCAAGCCGGCCGACCTCCGTCTGGCCGTTCCACACGGTGGTGAGCGCAGGCGTGGCGATGGAGGCTTCCTCCAGGTCGTCATATCCGGTCACCGAAATATCCTGCCCCGGCACGAGCCCGGCACGGGCAATGCCGTTCATCAACCCGATGGCCACGAGATCGTTCCAGCAGACGGCGGCCGTCGGCTTCTGCGGCAGCGAGAGAAAATGCACCGCCGCCTCAAACCCGCCCTGCTTGGAGCGCGGGCCCGGAATGCGCAGGTTCGGATCCACCTCGATACCGGCCTTGCGCAGCGCATTGACATAGCCCTGATAGCGGTCGCGACCGGTCGAGGTCTGGTCGGTGCCGCCGATCATCGCAATGGTGCGGTGGCCAAGCCCGATCAGGTGATTGGTCGCCAGGGAAATGCCGTAGCTGTCGTCGCCGCGATAGGTCGGCAGATCGACGCCGTCCATCGAGCGGGCAACCAGAATGGCCGGCATGCCGTTGGCTTCGGCGAGCTTCACATCCTCGATCGGCGTGCCGATGGCCGGCGACATGATGACGCCATCGCCGCCGAGCTGCAGCAGCGTCTCGATGAAGGTGCGCTGCTTCTCCACCGAATCATAATGATTGGACAGGATGAAGGTGTGGCGGCTGCGATCCAGCTCGCTTTCGATGGCTTTCAGGATTTCGCCGTAAAAAGGGTTCATGATGTCATGCACGACGACACCGATAATGCCCGAGCGCGAGGTGCGAAGGCTTGCGGCGCGCCGGTTGTAGATATAGCCAAGCGCGCGGGCCTGATCCTTGATCTTTTCGCGCGTGTCGATGGCAACCAGCGGGCTGTCGCGCAAGGCGAGCGATATGGTGGCCGTCGAAAGACCGAGACTTTCTGCGATGGTGGACAGCTTGACCTTTTGAACCACGACCCCTCCCCTGGCGGATTCGCCTGCCGATTTAAACTATTTAAACATTTTAATTGCGGCAGGCAATCTTTTGTCACAATCGACTTTCGTTTCAGTCCTCATCATCTCCCGTGACCTGCCCATGCAGGTTCCGATCCAGCGCCTTCAACAGCTTGATGAGGGTGCGGATCTCCTTGTCGGAGAAATCGCGCAAGGCCGCGGCACTGCTGTCGGCCAGCGCCTGCTGGATGGCTTGAACGCTGTCTTGCCCAGTCGGCGTCAGATAGACCTTGATCAGCCGTCCGTCGGCGCTGTCGGCTTTGCGCTCCACGAAGCCCTGCGCCTCCATGCGCCCGATCGTGCGCGTCATCGTCGGGGCCTTGACGGCAAGCTGCTGGGCGAGCTGCCCGGGCGTCAGCCCCGGCGCCTGCGATAACTGCAGGATCACGCCGTCCTGGCCGGCATATAGGCCTGCCTGCGCCAGTTCCTGGGAAAGCGTTGTGCGCAGCGAACGGGCCGCCTGGGTCAAAACCGGCGCAAGCTCGGCCAGCGAGGCGAGATCCTTCTTGCGGGCCGCTTTATCCTTCTTCTCGTCCTTTTTATCGCCCTTCTTTTTGGCCATTGGCTCCGTCCGGGTTTCCCACCTCGATCACAACCGTTATAGACGGTGCGCGACCATCCATAGCGAAAGCAGGAGGTTACCGCCAGATGCCGCTGCCGACACCACGCTTCAACCACAATGACCGCAGCCTTGCGCCGGAGGCGCGCGCCGACTGGATCGCCGTTCTGCCGCTGGGCGCCCACGAGCAGCACGGTCCGCACCTGCCGTTTGATACCGACAGCCTGATTGCGGGCGGACTTGTCGAACGCCTCATCAAACAAAAGCCGGCGGACCTGCCCGTCACCTTCCTGCCCGTCGAGCGCATCGGCTATTCGCTCGAACATATGGATGTGGAGGGCAGCCGCACGCTGACCTTTGCCCAAGCGATCAACCGCTGGCTGACGATTGCCGAAAGCCTGAGCGACATCGGCATCCGCAAATTCGTCATGCTGAACGCCCATGGCGGCAATTCCCCGCTGATGACGGTGGTGGCGACCGAAGCGCGGGTGAAACTCAACATGCTGGCCGTTGCCACCAGCTGGACACGTTTTGGCCAGCCGGACGGGTGGATTTCGTCTGCCGACAAGGCGATCGACATCCACGGCGGCGATATCGAAACCTCGGTCATGCTGGCGCTGTACCCTGAGCGCGTGGATATGCAAAAGGCGGCCGCCTTCTCCTCGCGCCAGAGCGAATTTGCCGCCAACTTCCGCCATCTGCGCGCCTATGGACCCCATGCCTTCGGCTGGAAGATGTCCGATCTCAACCGTTCCGGCGTAGCCGGCAATGCGGCAGCGGCCACGGCCGAACGCGGCGAGGCCCTGCTTTCCCATGCGGTGAACGGCATTCTGGAACTGCTCGACGACGTGCATCGGTTTGACATGTCGGATTTTGCCTGATCTTGCAGGGGGATGCGCCAGGGATTACATTTCTGGCACACCGGAGATCATGGCCATGCAGATATCCGTCAGAGATGCGCAGGAAAACCTCGAGCAGGTCCTTGATCGCATGGAGCGCGGCGAGGACATCGTGCTGACACGCGAAGGCAGAACGGTTGCCCGGATCGTTCCGGCACAGCATGAGACGAGCCGGGAAGGGCGCCGCGCGGCACTCGGCAGGGTCAGAGCCATGGCGCCGCCGAAGAAACCTGGTGGGCCTGGCGCCGATAGAAGCCATGACGATCTCTACGACGAGGACGGGCTTCCCGCTTGATCGTCGTCGATACATCGGCATTGATGGCAATCATCCTCGATGAACCGTCAGCCGATTCTTGCACTGCCGTGCTCGAAGATCCGACCCAGCGCCTTCTTCTTTCCGCCGGCACCTTGCTGGAGGTCTATGTCGTGGCAGCCCGCAAGAACTGCCGGCCAGGATTGGATGCCTTGCTCGCCGCCATTCCGTTCGACATCATCACCGTCACTGCCAGCCGCGCTGAGATGGCAGCGGCCGCGTACCGGCGCTTCGGCAAGGGATTTCACAAGGCCGGGCTCAATTTCGGCGATTGCTTTGCCTATGGGCTGGCACGTGAACTGGACTGCCCGCTGCTTTTCGTCGGCGGTGATTTTGCGCGCACCGATATCGTTCCGGCGCGGGCTGAAGCATGATGTGATCTTATAACATACAAAAGCCTTTGAACTGCCGGACCCAAGGCCTTATATGCTCCCCAACCGTTGTCGCTCCGCCCCATGAGCGCCCATCTCCGGAGGTTTTTATGGCCGATACCGCAATCACCAAGCCCATTCCCGTCACCGTTCTCACCGGCTATCTCGGCGCCGGCAAAACGACGCTGCTCAACCGCATCCTCACCGAAAGCCATGGCAAGAAATATGCCGTCATCGTCAACGAGTTCGGCGAGATCGGCATCGACAACGACCTCATCGTCGAATCCGACGAGGAAATCTACGAGATGAACAATGGCTGCATCTGCTGCACCGTGCGCGGAGACCTCATCCGCGTGGTGGAAGGCCTGATGCGCCGCCCCGGCCGGTTTGATGGCATCATCGTGGAAACGACGGGCCTTGCCGATCCGGTGCCGGTGGCACAGACCTTCTTCATGGACGATGACGTGCGCGCCAAGACCGAGCTTGATGCGGTCGTCGCACTGGTCGATGCAAAGCACCTGCCGCTTCGCCTGAAGGACAGCCGCGAAGCCGAAGACCAGATCGCCTTTGCCGATGTCGTCGTCGTCAACAAGACCGATCTGGTGACACCGGACGAACTGGCGGTGATCGAGGATATCGTTCGCGCCATCAACCCGACGGCGCGCATCTACAAGACGACCCGTTCCGGCGTCGATCTGGCTCGCGTGCTGGACCAGGGCGCCTTCAACCTGGAACGGGCACTGGAAAACGATCCGCATTTCCTCGAGCATGGCCACGAGGATCATGTCTGCGGTCCCGATTGCGATCATCACCACCATGATCATGGCCACGACCATCATCACCACGGACATGATCACGATCACCATCATCATGACCACCATGACCATGATCACCACGATCATGACCATCACGGGCATGCCGTGGCATCGGCCATTCATGACGTCACGGTGAAATCCATTTCGCTGCGCGGCGGCGAGATGAACCCGGAGCGCTTCTTCCCGTGGATCCAGAAGATTACCCAGACGCAAGGCCCGAATATCCTGCGTTTGAAGGGCATCATCGCCTTCAAGGGTGATGCCGAGCGCTACGTGGTGCAGGGCGTCCACATGATCGTCGAGGGCGATCACCAGCGCGCCTGGAAGGACGGCGAAAAGCGCGAAAGCCGCCTCGTCTTCATCGGCCGCGAGCTTGATCGCGAAAAGATCGAGCAGAGCTTCCTCGCCTGCCAGGCAACGGCCTGATCCCTCAACCGGCGTGAACCGGCCTTTGGCCGCGTCACGCCGGACACGCAAGATCTCCACCAGAAAGACTGCCTGATGCCCACCGTCGCCCCTCTCGATCTCGATGGACATGTCGTCGCCGCGCATTTTCTCGGCGATGTTCCCTTCTTTGCCACCGCTGCCGGCGAAATCCGCCGGCTGGATGGCGGCGAGAAGGTAACGCAAGCCCATGACGGGCTTCTGACCTGCATCCGCGATCCGTTCAGCGTCAGCCTGATCACCGGCGGCGAAGACGGAAAGGTGATGCGCATCGCAGCCGATGGCAGCGCAAGCCTTGTGGCGGAAGCGCCGCGCAAGTGGATTTCGGTCGTTGCCGGCGGCCCGCAGGGCGCAGTTGCCTACGGCCTTGGAAAATCGACCGCCGTCGTTCTTGCGGACGGCACGACCAAGGAATTTGGCGAGGAACGCACGGTCGAGGCACTGGCATTTGCGCCAAAGGGCCTGCGCATCGCGGCTGCCCGCTATAATGGCGTATCGCTGCATTGGGTGGCGACAGCCTCGGCCCCGGTCGATCTCGACTGGAAGGGTGCCCATAACGGCGTGACCTTTTCACCCGACGGCAAGTTCCTCGTCACCCAGATGCAGGAGAATGCCCTGCACGGCTGGAAGCTGGACGGCAAGCCCGGCGAGGCGCGCCACATGCGCATGACGGGCTACCCCTCCAAGGTCAAATCGCTGTCCTGGTCGGCCAAGGGCAAATGGCTTGCCTCGTCCGGCGCACCGGCCGCCATCGTCTGGCCGTTTTCCGGCAAGGACGGCCCGATGGGCAAGGCACCGCTGGAGCTTGGCACGCGCGCCAACATCATGGCCACCTGCGTGGCCTTTCATCCGGTCGAAGAGGTGCTGGCCATCGGCTTCATCGATGGCATGATTCTCGGCGTGAGGGTTGGCGACGGCAAGGAAGCCCTGCTGCGCCGTCCCGGCAAGGGGGCGATCACCGCAATGAGCTGGAGCGGCAATGGCAAGCTTGTCGCCTTCGGCTCGGATGCCGGCGATTGCGGCATCATCGACATTTCTGCGTAATCAGCGCTGAGACCGTGCGCCCTCTTCAGGGCGCGTAGATCATCTTGCGGGTCATGCCGCCGTCCAGCGTCAGCACCTGCCCTGTCATGAAGCCGGCTCCCGTCAGGTAAAGCACGGCTTGGGCAATATCCTGCGCCTGTCCGACACGGCCGACCGGATGCTGGCTATGGTCCTGCGGGCGAAGATCGTCGTCGCCGGCAATCCAGCCGGGCGCAATGGCATTGACGCGGATCCTGGGGCCAAGACTGACGGCAAGCGCATGCGTCAGCGCCACCAGCCCACCCTTTGAGGCGGCATAGGCTTCCGTCTGCGGCTCCGACATGAAGGCGCGGGTGGAGGCCATGTTGATGATGTTCGCCCCTTCCCGCATCAGGGGAACGGCGGCACGCACCATCAGGAAGGCCGCGGTCAGATGACTATCCGTCACCCGGCGCCAGTCCTCCAGCGACAAGGTCTCGATCGGTCCATTGACGGGGCCGGCAATGCCGGCATTGTTGACGAGGAGATCGAGACGATCCCAGCCAAGCTCGGCAAAGGCGCCGGCAACGGAGGCTTCGTCGCCGACATCGCAGAAGACATGCGTCACGCCCTGATCCTGCAGGTCCTGCGGGGTATCCTTCATGTCGAAGGACGCAACCGTCCAGCCGGCATCGATCAGAAGCCGGCAGATTCCTGTGCCGATGAGGCCGGCACCGCCTGTGATAATGGCTTTGTTCATGCCCAAGGAGATAGGAATGTCGCGGCATTCGTCCAGCCCGGACAGATGCCGCGGGCCAGATCCTGATGAAGCCTCAAAGCCATTCGCGACCGTCTGCGCCGGCCTGGCAGCCATAGGGTGGCAGCATGTTGCCGAAGGTCACGTGCAGCCGGTCGCATCCCCATTTGCGCAAGGGGCCGGGCATGCGGCTGTTGATCTCGATGCCGCTCTCATTATACGGGCTGTCCGTATTGGTGACATAGCTATACCAGCGGCTGCCGATAACGCCGGCAAAGCCGATAGCCAGAATGAGGACGAGGCGGATGATTCTCATAACAACGGTCTTTCTTTCTCGCACAGGTGCATAACCTGCAGTGTGCAGGCTTTACGACTGCATCGGGCGCCGCCGTTAGACCGAAGAGCGGTTAACAAAACGTATCGCGACTGCGTGATCGCCTTCAGGCTGCCGCCTTGATGATCCCGGCCAGCAGGTCGTGCAGGCGGTCGCGGTAGCCATTGGCGGCCGAGGGCGAATCGGCCTGCGAGGTCATCGTCACGGTGAGCCCGCGCGACGGCACGATGTAGAGCATCTGCCCGCCATAGCCCCAGGCAAATCGCACATCCTCACCCCCGATGCGCTTCAGGAACCAGCCATAGCCATAACCGTCGCCGGAATAGCGGGAACTAGTGCGCGGCTGGAACGAGGTCTGGACCCAGTTTTCCGGCACCACCTGCACTCCCTCCGCGGTTCGCCCGCCGCGCCGGTAAACCTCGCCAAAGGCATGCAGCGAGCGCGCCGTCATCGCCATCTGGTTGCCGCCGAGATAAATTCCCTGCCGGTCGCGATCCCAGGCGCCGATGCGAAAGCCGTTGATTGGCGCAAACCATGCGCGCGCCAGGGCAAGCGTCGACGTCTTGCCGACGCGGGTGAGGATGGCGGAGAGAAGATGCGTTGAGGCGGTGGAATAAAGCATGGATCCGCCGGGGTCCTGAACAAAATCCTGCGCCAGCGCAAAGCGCACCCAGTTGCGGCTCGCGACAAAGCGCCCGTAATTGGGACCGGACAAGGGGTCGAGCCCCGACTGCATGGACAGCAGGTGGCCGATGGTTACCCTTGCCAGGCGCGGATCGGGATCGGCGGGAAGATCCGCCTTCAGGATGGGGGCAATCGGCTGGTCCGGCCCCTCCAGCAGGCCCTTGCCGATGGCAATGCCGATCATTGCAGAGATGATCGATTTCGAGGCGGACTTGATGTTGGTCGAGGTGTCCGGCGAGGCGCCGTGATAGCCGCGGGCGGCCAGCTGCTGCCCCGCCTTCGACACGATCACGGCCTTGAGCGGTGCCAGTTGCGCAGCGCGCGACAAGACATCGGACAGGGAGGCATCCGGCTCGGTCTGGGCCGAAGGCTCGGATGCCGCGGGAGGCTCATCCTCGCTCTGAGCACGCGCAGTAAGTCCTGACAAGAGAAGGGGAACTGCTGCGATAAACTGGCGGCGATCAATCATGATGATGGAGATAGGGCCCCGCCGGCCCACGGACCATGGTGGGCGGGGCCGACTCACGGCGTTGTGAGGCCCCTCCTCGATACGCCGCCGCATCCTGGAGTGAAACGGAAACGGGAACCGATGCGCCCCGCGTACCGGCTCCCGTCCTTCCCCTCAGGCCGAAGCTACCTGCCACGGTGCCGGATGCCCCCATCCGGACGATGCTTCAACCCAGGTGGCTCGTGACCGCCTTAGAAGCGGTAAGTCACACCGGCGCCGACCAGCCACGGATCGAGCTTGGCCTTGCCGGCAATCGGGGTGCCGCCCATGTCGGCGCTCCATTTCGTGTCGAGAAACAGCTTCTTGGCATCGACGTTCAGACCCCAATGCTCGTCGAACATATAGTCGAAGCCAACCTGCAGGGCGGCGCCGACATGCGAATCGACCTTCAGGTTGCTGAAGCCGGGTTGCGTGCTCTCGTTATAGAAGAAGGTGTAGTTCACGCCCGCACCGACATAGGGCTTGAAGGCGCCAAAATCGGTAAAGTGATATTGCAGTGTGAGTGTCGGCGGCAGGATCCAGGTCTTGCCGACATTGACGCCAGCAAGCGAACCGGCCCCGGTAATCCGCGAACTGGTCGTGCCCAGGATGAGCTCGGCGGCAATATTGTCGGTGAAGAAATAGCTGATATCGAGTTCCGGCGTGACCGAGTTCGAATAATTGAGATCAGAACCTGCGACGCCGTTCACAGAACCCTTGTCATTCGGGATGACGCCCAGTGCGCGCACGCGAACCTGCCACGGGCTTTTTGCCGATACCGCATCGGCGGCAACCGGTGCCGGGGTATTCTGGGCCATATCGGCAGCCTGTACGGCGCCGGACAGAACGACCGTTGCAGTTCCCAGAAGGGCTGCTATGGCGGCTGCGTTCCTCATCATGTCATTCTCCTTGCGACATCGTCTTTTGATGCTGCAAGCCTATCGACACCGGCAGATCACGCCGTTGATCCTGATCAAGCGGACCTGACGATGATCAAGTCCGCAGCGGTTTTACGGCAAAAAAGTGTTCATGGAGTTGATAGATGCTCATGAAAAAGCCCCTTCCCGGGTGGATCCGGGAAGGGGCTGACTGGAGCTTTCAAAGAGGAGGCGGTCAGGCGGCGCGGCGCTCGATCGGGCGCGTCAGCTTGACGCCGCTCGCCGTCAGCATGCCGGCGGCGCCATCGAGCCAGCCGGTCTTCAGCTCAAGGCCGAGGAAGCGCTCGCGCTGGAAGGGGCCGGGCATGATCAGGTGCTTGGCCTTGTCGGCGAAGAAGCCGAACCGCTCGTAATAGGGCGCATCGCCGACCAGCAGGATGGCGCCGTGGCCGCGGGCATGGGCTTCAGCAATCGCGGCGCGCATCAGGGCGCCACCGATTCCCTTGCCCTCATGGGCTGAATCGACGGCGAGCGGGCCAAGCAGCAGCACATCCACCGGCGCGCCATCGCGACCGACGCCGGCCTCGACGTTCCACAGCCGCACGGTGCCGATCACATGACCGTCACGATCGCGCGCAACCAGGGCCAGCCCCTGCGCCGGCACACGGCCACGGCGCAGCTTTTCCGACGACTTCTTGCGCCGGTCAGCGCCCATGGCGCGATCGAGCAGGTTTTCGCGGGCCACGACGTCTGCCGGGGTTTCCTCGGAAATAACGAAAGCATTTGGCGCAAGGAATGCGCGCACAGCATCAAGAACAGCGGCCATCTTGGCCTCCGAAGCTCAAAACCGGTCTAAACGGCTCAAAAAATCAGGGTGAATGCGGCTCCGACACAACAGCCGGAGCCTGCAAGATCAGATCACATAGGCCTTCAGCGGATCAAAGCCGTTAAAGGCAACCGCCGAATAGGTCGTCGTGTAGGCACCGGTGCCCTCGATCAGAACCTCGTCGCCGATCGAAAGCGTGAGCGGCAACGGATACATGTTCTTCTCGTACAGCACGTCGGCCGAATCGCAGGTCGGGCCGGCCAGCACGCAGGGCTCCATCTCGTCGCCGTCCCGCTCGGTGCGGATCGGATAGCGGATGGCCTCGTCCATGGTTTCGGCGAGACCGCCGAACTTGCCGATGTCGAGGAAGACCCATCGGTGTGCGTCATTGTCCGACTTGCGCGAGACGAGAATGACTTCCGCCTTGATCACGCCGGCATTGCCGACCATGCCGCGGCCCGGCTCGATGATGGTCTTGGGCAGGCTGTTGCCGAAATGCTTGCGCAGGGCGGCAAAGATGGCCTGGCCATAGGCCTCGGCAGAGGGCACGTCACGCAGGTACTTGGTCGGAAAACCACCGCCCATGTTGACCATCTGCAGGTAGATGCCCTGCTTGGCGAGCTGCGCGAAGACGCGCTTGGCATCGGCAAGGGCTGCATCCCAGGCATCGACCTTGGTCATCTGCGAACCGACATGGAAGGAGACGCCGTAGGATTCCAGACCCAGCTGGTGGGCATAGACCAGAACGTCGACCGCCATCTGCGGAACGCAGCCGAACTTGCGCGACAGCGGCCATTCGGCGCCTTCGCCATCGGTCAGAACGCGGCAGAACACGCGGGCGCCGGGGGCTGCACGGGCAACCTTTTCGACTTCCTCGTGGCTGTCGACGGCAAAGAGACCGACGCCCAGCTCGAAGGCGCGCGCAATATCGCGCTCCTTCTTGATGGTGTTGCCGAACGAGATGCGGTCAGCCGTTGCACCGGCGCCGAGCGCCATCTGGATTTCGGCAACCGAAGCGCAGTCGAAGCTCGAGCCCATGGAGGCGAGCAGCTTCAGGATTTCCGGTTCCGGATTGGCCTTGACGGCATAGTAGATGGCGCTGTCCGGCAGAGCGTGGCGGAACGCCTTGAAATTGTCGCGCACGACATCGAGGTCGACGACAAGGCAAGGGCCTTCCGGGCGTTCGGTGCGCAGGAAGTCGCGGATGCGAGCAGTGGTCATGGTCAGTCCCTTCCATATCTCAAGGCTCCGGCTTGCGAACCGGAGGACAAAGGACGAATGAACATGCGCCGGGAACCAGTCGGTGGAGACACCGATTCCCTGACACGCTCAAACGCGCGGTAAGTGGAACAACGCTCTGCCAAGAACGATGATCCGGCTTTGTCTGCCATGGATTGGAGGGAAAACCCTACCGCACTTCCGGCAATGATGGTGTGCCTCTTCAGTAACCCCGGCTGTTGGAAAGCCGGGAGAGAACAAAAAGGCCCGCACCGTCGTTGCTTCAGATGTCCTCGCATTTCCCGGATGGCCGGAATAGCGACTGGAGGGGTTAATTCCAGGTACCTTACCGATGACCTCACCAAATAGAGGGTCGGCGGACACCCATGGGCACGTGCGACTTTGGGCTGACCGGGAAATAAGAACATTCGCATTCATAATCAAGAGATTTTTTCGGCTGCCTCGCAAATTTCACATTGCAGGAGGAAGGCTCGAACGCCACGGTAAACGTGGGGGCAAAAAAGGATGATCGTGTGGATACTCTGACGCGCATGCGTGCATTCATCGACGTGGTGGAAGCCGAGGGATTCTCAGCCGCCGCAAGGCGCACCGGACGCTCCAAGGCGCTGCTGTCCAAATATGTGCGCGAACTGGAAGACGACCTGGGCGCCCTGCTTTTGAACCGCACGACGCGCCAGTTCTCCATGACGGAAGCCGGGCATACCTATTTTCGCACCGCAGCGGACATCCTGAAGGAAATCGACAACCTCGCCGACCTGGTGCGCGAGAACAATGCGGACCTCAAGGGGCGCCTGCGCATTTCCGTGCCGCGCACCTTCATGGATGCCGATGTCGGGCAATCGCTGATCGACTTTGCAAAAAGCCATCCGGACGTGTCGCTGGATATCGTTGCCGAAGACCGATTCGTCGACCTGATCGAGGAGAGCTTTGATCTTGCCATCCGAATCACCAAGCTCGAAGATTCCGGCATGATTGCCCGCAAGCTTTCCGATTTCCGCGTCTACGCCTGTGCCACCGCCGAATATGTGGCGCGATTCGGCCCCCTTGCCCATCCGCAGGACCTTGTCGGCAAGCCGGTCATCATCGACACCAACCTGCGCTCCCACAACAGCATCCGCTTCCAGGCGCCCGATGGCACGGTGTTTTCGGTGCCGGTCTCCGGGTCCATTGAGGTCAACAGCCCGCAGGGCACGGTCAGAGCCGCCCGCGCCGGCCTCGGCGTTGCCATGGTGCCGGATTTCATTGCCCTTCCCTATATCCGCTCCGGCGAACTGGTCTCGCTGTTTGACGATTACATCCCCACCGATCGCGGCATCTATGCCGTCTATCCGCATCGGCGCTACCTGCCGGCCAAGGTGCGCAGCTTCGTGGATTTCCTCTCCGCCTGGTTCCGCCAGCAGCCGTAAGCGCCTTGTGATCTCGGCGCTGATTGACTGAAGCCGAAATTCCGTCCCATTTGCGCGACACACCGCAGAAACGACGGGCGACGGGATTTTGGTCATGACCTTCAAAAAGTGGCTTGCGGCCACTCTCTTTCTTCTGGCGCCTTTTCCGGCCCTTGCGCATCCGCACATCTTTGTCGAAGCGCGGCTGGAAGTGCTGGCGGCCGATGACGGCACCGTTTCGGAACTGCGCAATGTCTGGCGGTTCGACGAGTTGTTCTCCTCGAGCGTGCTCCTGGACTTCGACAAGAACACCGATCTGAAGCTCGACGAACACGAACTTGCGGATCTCGGCGAAGTCATGCGCACCTCGCTCAAGGATTTCCACTATTTCACGACCATCACGCAGAACGGCAAGACGATCCCGATTGCGCCGCCGGACGTGATCCACGTCACCTACAAGGACCAGCAGGTGATGGTGTTCTTTGCGGTAAAACCACAGGAACCCCTGCGGCTGAAGGGTCGCATGACGTTCGGCATCTACGACCCCTCCCTCTATACGGCGATCGATTTCCCGACCGATGGCGATCTCGTGCCGGAAGGCAAGGCGTTTGCGGCCTGCCAGCACAAGGTGGTGCGGCCGGACCCGGACGAGGTCATCGCGCAGAACAAGACGAGCCTGACGGATGCCTTCTTCAACGATCCGAGCGGGACAGACATGACTAAGCTGTTTGCAACGCGCCTGGAGGTGACATGCTGAAACGCAGCCTTCCCCTTGCCCTCCTGATGACACTCGGCGTCGTTGCGCTGGCCCATGCGCAGTCTCCTCTCGGTGTCGGCTCGGCGGAACCCTCATTCAACACGGCAGGCTACCTCGGCCCCTTCTTCGGCTTCATCAACAGCTACCAGCAGAGTTTCTACCGGGCGCTCACCGGCGCCCTGAAAGCCATGCGGCAGGATCCCTGGGCGGTAAAGGGGCTGGTGGCGCTGTCCTTTGCCTACGGCGTCTTCCACGCAGCCGGCCCCGGCCACGGCAAGGCGGTGATCTCCTCCTACATGATCGCCAACGAGACGGCGCTGAAGCGCGGCATTGCCATTTCACTGGTCTCGGCCCTGTTGCAGGGCGTCGTGGCCATCGGTCTGGTGGCCGCGGCCTATGTGTTGCTGCGCGGCAGCGGCATCACCATGACGCGCGCCACGCAGGCCATGGAAGTGGCAAGCTTTGCCATGCTCGTTCTCTTCGGCGGCTGGCTGCTTGGCCGCAAGCTCTATGCGCTTCGCCCGCGCCGCTCGTCGCTGCCGATCTTTGCCGGCGCAAGTCCAGCCTCCGGGCCGACGGGCCTTTCGTTTCGCGCAACGGAAGTGGGCCACGACCATGATCAGCTTGCAGCGGGCGATTACTGCATGGATTGCGGACAGATGCACCTGCCCGATCCGCAAGCCATCGGCGGGCGCGATTTCAGCCTGCACGAAGCCTGGTCGGCCATTATCGCCGTCGGGCTTCGCCCCTGTTCCGGCGCCATCCTGGTGATGAGTTTTTCGCTGTTGAACGGGCTTTATCTCGGCGGCGCGCTGTCGGTGCTGTTCATGTCGCTCGGCACGGCGATTACCGTATCGCTGCTGGCGCTGATGGCGGTTTCAGCCAAGGATCTGGCCGTGCGCTATGTCGGGAAGGGATCACGCACCGCCGGCCGCATCACCAACGGCATCGAGATCGTCGGGGCGCTGTTCATTCTGCTGATGGGCCTGTCGCTGCTCGGGGCGGCCCTCCAGGCCTGACCCCCAGCACGTCAGTTCTGGTCGCGACCGCGCTGATGGCGGGCGCGCAGCCAGAAAATCAGGAAGAAGGACAGGACGGCCAGAGCGCCAAATCCTGCCGCAAGCCAGGGCGAAAACTGTGAAAGCCACAGCACGATGCTCGGCATGACCAGAAACAACAGCGTGAAGCCGAGGAAGATGATGGCCGCGGCAATGGCCGGTGAACGGGCCTTGCCCCCGCTCACGCCCTCACCGCCTGAAGCGCTGCCCGGATATCTTCCAGCCGCTCCTTCTGGTGGCCGTGATCGTCAAAATTCTCCGGGCGCAGCCAAGCCTGAAAGGCTTCGGCCAGCAGCGGCCATTCGCTATCGATCATCGAGAACCAGGCCGTATCGCGATTGGCGCCCTTGGACACCATGTGCTGGCGGAACACGCCCTCGAAGGTGAACCCGTAGCGAACCGCGGTCCTCTTGCTCGGCTCGTTTTCGTTGTGGCACTTCCACTCGTAGCGGCGATAGCCCAGGTCCTCGAATACATGGCGCGCCATCAGGTAATGCGCCTCGGTGGAAAGCGGCGAACGCTTCATGGCCGCGCCATGGGCCACCGAGCCGACCTCGATGACACCGTTTGCCGGATCGGGCCGCATATAGCTTGCCATGCCGACCACCTCGCCATCCTCCTTGTCGCGGAAGACGAGCGTGATGAGGTTGCCGGCACGGTTCATGCCCTCCAGCCAGTCGGCAAATTCATCCGGCCCGCTGTAAAGCTTGTTCGGAAAATAGCGGATGAGGTCGTTGAGGCCCTCGTCGCCGCCCAAAGCCTCCCACAGCGTCTGAAGATGCACGGCCCGCTCATAGGGCTCGGCAATGACATAAAGGCCCTCGAGCCGCACCGGCTGGGGCGCCGGGCAGCCGTTGAAATTTTTAAGATCACGCATCAAATATCCCCTCACCTGCCAAGAGAATTAAGCGAGGGCGCGGCCAAAGGCAATCGCCGCCTTGGGCCACCGCACCGCAATTCGCAGGCAGGCTGTCAAAGCGAAACCTTTGCCGAGGAAACCGTCGCCTCGATATGATCGACGAGCGGATCGGGCAGTTTCAGGCGACCGGCCAGAAGATCGAGATAGCCGCGCTCGACGCGCGTATCGGGATCGATGGCAAGCCGCGAGGCGGTGTAGATCTCCACCCGCTGCTCCTCGGTGCGGCCCGCGGCCACCAGCGCATCGAGATCGATCGGATCGGCCAGTTCCTGCGCGATAAAGGCTTCCGCCTCGGCCTCGAGATCCACGGCATGCACCTTGTCCATGATGCGCTGCCGCTCGGTTGCATCGATATGCCCGTCCGCCTTCGCGGCAGCGATCATGGCGCGCAGGAGGGTGAGCGCAAAATCATTGCTGAGGCTGGGCGAGTGGACGCTGAAGGGCGAATCGGCCGGCGGCTCGATGACGGGGGCATCGGGAGCCACGCCTTCCGGCGTCTTGCCGGACTGGTAATTGCGATAGGCAAGATAGCCAAGGCCCGCAATGGCGGCCACGCCGCCGACGGCTGCGACATTGCCGGCAAGCTTGCGGCCGGTCTTGGTGCCGAGAAGGGCGGCGGCGAGCGCGCCCGCCTTCATCGGGTTGTTGCGCGCAAGGTCTGTGACCTGACCGGCCTTCCCCTGCAAGGTGCCCGAAAGGCCGGGAACCTTGGATCCGAGGAACTGGTCAAGAAGCTTCTTGGCGTCGAACATGAACAAACTCTCCCTGTTGTTTCACAGGGAGAGATAGGACGGGTGCGGCGTTTTACAAACGCGCGCGGCTGCAATCAGGCCTTCAGCGCCGATGCTTCCGATGCCAATGTCGTGATGCCAGCCCAATCGCCGGCGGCCACGAGCTCCTTCGGGGCAACCCAGGAGCCGCCGACGCACACGACATTCGGCAGCGACAGGTAATCGCGGGCGTTCTTGAGCGAAATGCCGCCAGTCGGGCAGAACACGGTGCCGGCGAGCGGCGAAGAGAGCGCCTTCAGATAGGCGGCGCCACCAGCCTGTTCGGCGGGGAAGAATTTCAGGACGTCATAACCGGCTTCGCGCAGCGTCATCACTTCGCTGGCGGTCGCAGCACCCGGCAGGAGCGGCACGGAGGAGCCCTTGGCAGCAGACAGCACGCCCGGGGCGACGCCGGGGCTGACGATGAAGGTGGAGCCCGCTGCAACGGCGGCATCGAAATCGCGCCCGTTGAGAATGGTGCCTGCCCCCACATGGGCGCCCTCGACCTCGGCCGCAACCGCCTTGACCGCATCAAGCGCTGCCGGCGTGCGCATGGTGATCTCGATCGCCTTCAGGCCCCCGGCGACCAGCGCGCGGGCCAGATGAACGGCAGAGGCCGCATCATCGACGATCAGGACCGGCACGACCGGTTGCAGCTTCAGGATGGCAAGCAGGGCTTGGCTCTTGGCGTTCATGAGGACCTCCCGGACAGGACGGATTGAAACGATTGAAACTCGAAGCTGAGATAGCGCGCGCCACGGGCAGTGTCGAGAAAAAACGGACCTTTGCCCGCCTTTCGCCTCTGGTCGCATGCAAGGCTTTGCAATAGTTTAGAAAAGCCGACACGAACACGGGAATGGGCATGGCCACGGAAATCGAGCGGAAGTTTCTTGTCACAAGCGAGGACTGGCGGGCAGCGGCAAGCACAAGCGCTGCCTATCTGCAGGCCTATGTCGCCATCGGCGAGGACCGCAGCGTCCGGGTGCGGCTGATCGATGAACAGAGTGCCCGCCTCACCATCAAGATCGGTCGCGGCACGCTGGCGCGCGACGAATACGAATACGATATTCCGGTGGCGGATGCGCAGGAACTGGTGGGGGCGGCGATCGGAACTGTGATCGAAAAGACCCGCTATCTCGTGCCGCATGCCGGCTTCACCTGGGAAGTGGATGTGTTTACTGGCTTCTACCATGGCCTTGTCGTGGCCGAGGTGGAGCTGAGGAGCGAGGCGGATGACCCGCCGCTGCCACCGTGGATCGGCGCGGAAGTGACCGGCGACCGTCGCTATTCCAATATGGTGATGGCGACAGAAGATCTGTCGGGAGAGCTGCCGCATGGCCTTTCGCATTCGCCCCTCTGAACCGTTCGACGCGGAATTCCGCCGGGTCGCCGAAAGCCAGTTGCGTCAGGCGATTGCCGTGCTGCGCGACCAGCCGGACGGAGAGCACCCCGCCATTCACGCCGCCCGCAAGCGCTTCAAGCGGCTTCGGGCGCTCTACCGCCTGGTCGCATCGGACGCCAAGGCGTTCAGCCGCCGCGAAAACGACCGCATGCGCGACATCGGCCGCAGCCTGTCCAGCGTGCGGGATGCCACGGCGCTGATCGAGACCGTCGACTATCTGGCAGGGCTTGCGGTGTCGCCGGAAGAAATTGCCGCGCTCGGCTTTGCCTCGCAAGCGCTGATCGACCGGCGCGACCGCATTGCCGCTGCCGAAACGGACCGGGCGCAGACGATCGACCAAGCGATAGCGGCTTGCGAGGAGGCAATCGCCGCGCTTGATATGCTGGACCTTCCGCGCGGCGAGGGCCGCACGGCACGGCGGCTGAAGCGTGCCTTCACCAAGCATGGACGAAAGACCAAGGCTGCCCTTGCCGCCTGCCGGCTGGCGCCTGATGCCGAGGCTTTTCACGACCTGCGCAAATGCGGGCAGACCGGCTGGATGTATCTGACGCTGTTTGCCGATCTCTATCCCTCAGCACTCGGTGCTCTGAAGCGCGAGACAAAGCAGCTTGTCGACCTGCTTGGCCATGAACACGATCTGAGCGTCCTGACGCAGACCATCAACGAAAGCCCTGAACTCTTCGGGGATGGCGATACATTGGCGCTGCTGCTCGGCGCCATCATCACACGCCAGCAGGCGATCCGCGAAGAAGCTCTGGCGCGCGCAGGCACTGTCGTCGCCGATCACCCGAAACGCGAAGGCCGCATTATCGGGCGGCTCTGGCTGGAGGCGGCAGAAGCATTGTCCTGATACGGCCTTCTGCCGTGCTTCTGTGGATGATAAGCGCTCCTCTTTCACTGAGCGCTGAAAGAGCCTTGCCCTTCCCCGGCGGGGCCACTTGCTTTTTCGCACGCCCGCTTGACAAAAGGCAAACGATGTCGGTTTTGCGGAAATCCGTTGCGTTGCAGCGCCGGAGGCAGTATTTCGCCAGACATCATGACAGATCTTCACGCCACCGCCGCCGGGCCGCATTCCGGCTCTTTCCTTGTTGCCGCGCTCTATCATTTTGCGCGCTTCGACCAGTGCGAGACGATGCGCGCACCGCTGCAGGCGCTGTGCGACGACAATGGCGTGAAGGGCACGCTGCTTCTGGCGCATGAAGGCATCAACGGCACGATTGCCGGACCCGATGAGGGCATTGCCCGCGTGCTGGCCTATCTGCGCGCGCTTCCAGGCTTTGCAAATCTCGAGCACAAGGAAAGCCGGGCCTCGAAAATGCCCTTCCTGCGCATGAAGGTGCGGCTGAAGAAAGAAATCGTCACCATGGGCGTCGAGAATATCGATCCCAACAAGATCGTCGGCACCTATGTGGAGCCGAAGGACTGGAATGACCTGATTTCCGATCCCGAGACGATCGTCATCGATACCCGCAACGACTACGAGACGGCCATCGGCATCTTCAAGGGTGCCGTCGACCCGAAGACGAAGACGTTTCGCGAGTTTCCCGACTGGGTGAAGAACAATACCGGCCTGCACAACAAGCCGAAGATCGCCATGTACTGCACCGGCGGCATCCGCTGCGAGAAGGCCACCGCCTTCATGAAGGAACAGGGCTTTGACGAGGTCTATCACCTCAAAGGCGGCATCCTCAAATATCTGGAAACCGTGCCGGAAGAGGAAAGCCTGTGGGAGGGCGCCTGTTTCGTGTTCGACGAGCGCGTCTCGGTCACGCACGGCCTGAAGGAAGGCGACCACAAGCTCTGCCATGCCTGCCGCGAGCCCATTACCCCGGATGTCCGGCTATCGCCGAAATTCGAGGAAGGCGTGTCCTGCCCGCATTGCTATGATACGCGCACCGAAGCCGACCGCGACCGCTATCGCCAGCGCCAGCTGCAGATCGAACTTGCCCGCAAACGCGGCGCAAAACATCTCGGCAGCTGATCCTTCCTTAGCCTACAAGTGTGCCGGGCTCAGGCCGAACCCGACAGGCGAAACAGCGGTTCCTCCAGCCCGCGCAGCCGTGCAATCTCAGCAATCGGCACCGGCTTTCCAAACAGGAAGCCCTGCAGCTGATCGCAGCCGGCAATGCGCAGCGCCACGGCCTGCGCATCGGTTTCCACGCCTTCGGCCGTCACCGGAATATCGAGCGAGCGGGCGAGCGCCACGGTCGCCTGCAGCATGTCCACCGCCCGCCCGCCGAGATCCGCCGCCGCTACCAGCGAGCGGTCAATCTTCATGCGGTCGAAGCCGAACTGGCGCAGATAGCCGACGCTTGAAAAACCCGCACCAAAATCGTCGAGCGCGATATTCACGCCGGTTTTCTTCAGCCGGCCGAGTGTGTCGCGGGCGCGAGCCGGGTTCTGGATAAAATAGGTTTCCGTCATTTCCAGCGTGACGCGGGCCGGATCCATTTCCGTTTGTTCAAACACCTCGGCCACCCGCTCGGCAAACGCTGGATCGCGGAACTGGCCGGGCGAGATATTGACGGCAAGCGTCAGTTCCGGCCAGTCGCGCAAGGCCTCGCAGGCGGTGCGCAATACGCAAAG
The DNA here is from genome assembly GCF_042611105.1 of Neorhizobium fuzhouense. Lineage (NCBI taxonomy): Bacteria > Pseudomonadati > Pseudomonadota > Alphaproteobacteria > Hyphomicrobiales > Rhizobiaceae > Neorhizobium > Neorhizobium fuzhouense. The sequence continues at coordinate 149,803 of NZ_JBHFFP010000003.1, forward strand.
GCCCAACTGGTCGATGAGGCCGGTGCTTTCGGCAATCGGAATGAACACGTCGGGCCTGACCGGGCCATGGCCCGGTCGCGTCCAGCGGGCCAGCGCCTCCACCCCGGAGAGACGCATATGCTGCGCCTCCACGACCGGCTGGAAGGCAACCGAAATTTCCTGGCGTTCGATGGCCTGCCGCAGATCGACTTCCAGCCGGTTGCGCTCCTCGCGCTCGGCATCCATGGCCGGGCTGTAGGCCGACCAGCGGCCGCGGCCTTCTTCCTTGGCGCGGTACATCGCCATATCGGCCCGTCGCAGCACTTCTTCGCCGGGCACGGTGCCGAGCGGCGAACAGGCGATGCCGATGCTGCAGCCGACAACTGCAATCCGATCGCCCATGCTGAGCGGCGCGCCGAGAAACTCCATCACGCGCTCGGCAAGCTGCGCGGCGTCCGCTTCGGCCGTCCTGCTGAGGAAGCCGATGGCAAATTCATCGCCGCCAAGACGCGCGAGCACCGCCTTTTCGCCGACAAGCGCGCTGAGGCCCGCCGAGACGGCGCGGATCAGCTCATCCCCCGTGGCATGGCCATAGGCATCGTTGACTTCCTTGAACCCATCGAGATCGAGGTAAAGCAGGGCGACATCGCGGCGGGATTTCTGCGCATCCGCCACCAGTTCCGACAGATCGGAAAACAGGCCGGTGCGGTTTGGAAGTCCACTCAGACGGTCGGTCAGAGACAGCTTGATGGCGGCTTCCTCATCGGCAGCAAGCCGCGCCAGCGCCTGGCTGCCACTGACAAAGAGCAGGACGAAGTAGATGGCAACCATGGCGACCGCGCACCATACCAGCGGGCGCACCTGCGCAAGGCTGACATTGCCCGGTGACCGCGGCTCCCAGCTGAGCGCGCCGATCGCCCGGCCCGACGGCGACAGGATATCAACCCGGTGCGATCTGTGTTCCTGCGGTTCCTCGATGCGAAGACCGGGCAGCACATAGGCGCTGGCCAGCCGTTCGATCGTCGGCCCCGTCAGGTGCCGCATGAAGATGACGTAACGCCCCTCATCCGGGGGCGCCACACGAGCACCGCTTTTCATGCGGATGAGCCCGACCCCGAATGCCGCCGTACCGCGGGCCGTGCGCGTAAAGCTGGTGGCTTCCGGAAGCAGGCCCTCGCCCGCCGCCCGCGTCTGTTCGAGCAGGGACCTGACATCCGGCGTGATGTAATCCTCGAAATGTTCCGTGACCGGCTGGCCCTCGGCATAGCCGAACACGACACGACCGGCATGATCCACGATGATCGCCACGTCGAACAGTTCGTTCTTCTCCGTCATGGCGCCGAAATTGCGCCGGGCCCAGCCAAGGCCCGACAGGCGATAGACGTTGTCGGCCGCATCGTCCCAGGCGGCATAATCGTGAAGCGTGGCAGCGAGCTGGCGCTGGAAGGTGAGAAGCGCACCGCTGACGGATTCGCGCGAGCGTTCCTCATCGAGCTGGTTGGCGTAATGGCCCACCCGGTCGAGTGCGGTAAAAACCATTCCTGTTACCGCAATCACAACGGCTGCAAAAATCAGCAGCATCGAGCGCACCGCAGAGCGGCGGTCGACCTTGGCAGCGGAGTGTTTCAACGTAATCGGCACAAACCGCATTCGTCAGCCCTGGCACCTATGCGAACAATGCCGATCATGTATTCGCTTTTGCTTAATACCAGATGCCGGCCACATACCAAACGCAAAATAGCTCCCTTCCCCGAAAGGAAAAGAGCTATCTTGAAAAGTTAATGGGCGGAGTTTTACCAGGCGGCGATGACGGCGCCCTTGAACTGCTTGGCGACGAATTCCTTCACCGGAGCACTGTGATAGGATTCGACCAGCGTCTTCACCCAGGCCGCGTCCTTGTTCTTCGCCTGCACGGCGATAACGTTGATGTAGGGCGCCTTTTCACCTTCGCGGGCAATCGGATCCTTGGCCGGATCAAGCCCTGCTTCAAGCGCGTAGTTGGTGTTGATCACGGAGGCATCGACGTCATCGAGCGCACGCGGCAGCTGTGCAGCATCGAGTTCCGCAAAGGTGAGGTTCTTCGGGTTTTCCACCACATCGGCCGGCGACACCTTGAGGCCGGCGCCCTCGCGGATCTTGATCAGGCCCTTGTCGGCCAGGATCAGCAGCGCGCGGCCGCCATTGGTCGGATCGTTCGGGATGGCGACCGAGGCGCCGTTCTTCAACTCGTCCAGGCTCTTCACCTTCTTGGAGTAGATGCCCATCGGAAAGTTGACCGTCTGGCCGACGCTGACGAGATCAAAGCCGCGGTCCTTCACCTGGTTGTCGAGATAAGGCTGGTGCTGGAAGGAATTGGCCTGCAGGTCGCCATCGGCCAGTGCCTGGTTCGGCACGACGTAATCGGAAAATTCCAGGATCTCGAGGTCAATGCCCTTTTCGGCAGCGACCTTCTTGACCTGTTCCATGATCTGCGCGTGCGGACCGGGGGTCACGCCGATCTTGATGGTTTCGGCAAGCGCCGAGCCTGCGGACAGAAGTGCGGCAAGCGAGGCCGCTAGGATGAGCGTCTTCATGGGTATTCTCCTTGGGAAGGGTTGAATTCGGGTGCCTTGTGAAAGGGGTCAGGACTGGCGGTTGCGCTTGTCGAAGCGGCGCGCCAGCGCATCGCCTGCGCTCTGCACGGCCTGCACGAGAAGGATCAGCACCACCACGACGGCGGCCATCACTTCGGGCATGAAGCGCTGGTAACCGTACCGGATGCCAAGATCGCCCAGCCCGCCGCCGCCGACCGCGCCGACCATGGCCGAGTAACCGATGAGGCTGACCAGCGTCAGCGTCAGCGCAAGCGTGATGCCGGGACGGGCTTCGGCGATCAGCACCTTGGTGACGATCTGCCAGCGGCTGGCGCCCATGGCACGGGCCGCCTCGATCAGCCCGCGATCCACCTCGCGGATGGCCGCTTCGATGAGGCGGGCAACGAAGGGAATGGTGGCAAGCGTCAGCGGCACGATGGCGGCACTGGTGCCGATCGACGTGCCGGCAATCGCCCGCGTGAAGGGAATGATCGCCACCACCAGAATGATGAAGGGCGTCGAGCGCGTCGCATTGACGACAAGGCCGACGATACGGTTGACCATCGGGGCGGCAAACAGCTCGCCTTTGCCGCTATTGGCCAGAAAGACGCCGATCGGCAGACCGATCAGCGTGCCGATGAGGCCGGCGACCGTGACCATGTGAACCGTCTGGACAAGCGCCTTCCAGAGAAGGGCCAGAAGCATGTCAGGCGCCATAGCCGAGGACCTCCGTGGACAGGCCCGTCTGGGCATAAAAGGCTTCAGCGCGCGCAAGGACGGCGGGATCGGCGCTGTAGGAGACGACGAGCGACCCATAGGGTTCGCCGGCGATCTCGTCGATCGTGCCGGTGATGATGTTGACCTCGGCACCCAGCTCGCTCATCAGGCGGGCAATCAGCGGCTGTTCGGCCGTTGCGCCAAAAAAGGTGAGGCGCGTATAGATCCTGTCGCCGGGGCTGCCTTCAGCCTTCAGCCGGCGGGTGATGGCATCGGGCAGCTTGGTGCCGGGAAGGCCCGACAGCAGCGCCCGCGTCGTTTCGTGGCGCGGCCGTGTGAAGACGTCGAAGGTGCGGCCACTCTCGACGATCAAGCCCTTGTCGATGACGGCCACCTCGGACGCGATCGATTTGACCACTTCCATTTCGTGGGTGATCAACAGAACGGTGAGGCCGAGATCGCGGTTGATGGTCTTCAGGAGATCGAGGATCGACTGGGTGGTTTCCGGATCGAGCGCCGAGGTTGCCTCATCCGAGAGCAGCAGCTTCGGCTCGGTAGCAAGCGCCCGGGCGATGCCGACCCGCTGCTTTTGGCCGCCCGAGAGTTCGGCCGGATAGCGGCCCGCCTTGTCGGAGAGGCCCACGAGATCGATTAGCGGCGCCACGCGCGCCTTAATGGCCGCCCGCGACAGCCCGGCGATTTCCAGCGGCAGCGCGATATTGCCATAGACCGTGCGCGACGACAGCAGGTTGAAGTGCTGGAAGATCATGCCGACCTTCCGGCGAAGGCCGCGCAGGTTCGTTTCGTCCAGCGCGCCGACATCCACGCCATCGACCAGCACACTGCCGGATGTCGGCTGTTCGAGACCGTTGACCAGCCGGATCAGTGTCGACTTGCCGGCCCCCGAGCGGCCGATAATCCCAGTAATGGCGCCCTTCGGCACGGCATAATCGACGCCAGCAAGGGCGACAAATTCGCCTTGGCCCGCGCGGTCGGCAAAGCGTTTCGTAACGCCCCGAAAAGCAACCATGGGCGTGGCTGCGGTGCCAAGGGCCGGAGCGCCTGGCAAGACGCCAGGCTCAACAGGCGGCGGATCGGAAAGGGTGTCCATTCAAAACTCTTGGGAGGAGGATTCCATCACGAGGCGGAACAGGGTGTTGCGGCAGCGCCGGCAAAGAAGGCCGGGCGTCTAGAGCCTGCAGCACATTCGACGCATGATACGTCGCTCCATCGATCCTGTCTCTCTCTGCATGACGCGGCCTTGCTCAAGCGGCTTGCGGCGGCACAAGCCCGTGCCGTTCTTATGGCATCCGCGGCCTTGGAATCCGAGGGAAGAAATTCCGCATATGGGCGAGAGAGCGAAAAATAAGTGCGCGCAGAAGGCGAAGCGGCGCCGCACCCCCGGGGTGCCACGCCGCCGTTTCCTCACTTCACGTAGGAAACGAATTCCTCCGTCGGGCGGCGAACCTTCTTCAGGTTGACCAGCCAGTCGCCTTCCGGCTGGCGATAGCCGAGCGGCAGAAGGGTGACGGAGCGCAGGCCGCGGGCGCGCAGACCAAGGATCTCATCGACCTTGGCGGGCTCAAAACCTTCCATCGGCGTGGCATCGACGCCTTCAAAGGCAGCCTGGGCCGTGGCAAGACCGAAAGCGATATAGGCCTGGCGGGCGGCATGCTCGAAGTTCACCTGGGCATCCCGCGGTGGGTAGGTATCGAGCAGCATCTTGCGGTAGTTTTCCCAGCCTTCGCTGGTAAAATTCCGCTCCTTGTTGACGAGATCGAACATCGTGTTGATGCGCTCGGCGGTATAATTGTCCCAGGCGGCAAAGACGAGGAGATGCGAGCCATCGGTAATCTGCGCCTGGTTCCATGCAACGGCCTGGATTTGCGCGCGCACGTCCTTGTTGGTGACGACGATCACTTCGAAGGGCTGCAGGCCGCTGGACGTCGGCGCAAGCCGGGCGGCTTCGATGATCCGCGCCACCTTGTCTTCGGAGACCACCTTGGAAGGGTCCATTTTCTTGGCGGCATAGCGCCAGTTGAGCTTTTCGAGAAGCATGATGTCAGCTTTCTTAAAATTTGTGGCGGCCCGGTCGGGAGGAGACGAGCCAGCGCCTAGATAAAGATGCAAGGACGCCACACAAGGGGGCACATTTGGGTAACCACCCAGGTGCCCTGCAAAAGCCGGGAAAGATCGCTGCTGACGCTCAGGGTAAGGGCAGAACGGGCGTGCCGAATGCTTCGAAGGCCGGCTTTGCCAGCAGATAGCCCTGCACGAGTTCAACGCCCAGATCGCGCAAGGCCGCCAGTTCACCGACTGTTTCGACGCCCTCGCACACGGGCGTAATGCCGAAGTCGGCGAGCATGGCCAGCGTGTGGCGCACGACCGTGCGCTTGGCCGGCTCCCGGTCGATATCGCGGATGAGATCCATGTCGAGCTTGACGATATCCGGCTGGAAGCGGGCGAGAAGGTTGAGACCCGAATGACCGGCACCGAAATCGTCGATCGCCGTCATGAAGCCGATCGACCGGTAGGTGCTGAGGATGGAGAGAAGGTGATCCGTATCGATGCGCTCGCTCTCGGTAAACTCGAAGATGATCCGCTCCGGCGGGAAGCCGACCCGCTCGGCGGTGGAGAGCGTCAGGCGAATGCAGGCGCGGGGCTCATAGACTGCATTCGGCATGAAATTGATCGACAGCTTTTCCCTCGATGCCGGCGGTGACAGCCGGGCTGCGAGCTCCAGCGCCTTCACCCGGCATTGCTGGTCGAAGGCGTAGCGGTTGGTATCGGTGATGGCTGAGAGGACGTGGCCAGCCCCTTCGCCGGCGGGCCCTCGCACCAGCGCCTCGCGCGCAAAGACCTCTCCGCTCGTGATATCGACAATCGGCTGGAACGCCATCGAAAAAGGTCGGTCAAACGCCTGACCATCCCGGCATCCCGCACAACCAACCGCCATCGGAAATCTCCACTCTCTCGCCCGCCGGCGTGCCCGCAGGACTGATCACGCCGGCCCTCACCGCCCGATGGTAATCTCAACCCGAGGGCCCGGCCAGAGGTTCCGGGTACGGCACCGCTTAAGGCAACTTATGGTTACCTTTTGGAAACGCGCCAGCCAGTTCGCTGTACCACTTGCCGCTTTTCTTTACCGTGCGCACCTGGGTGTCGTAATCGACATGCACGAGACCGAAGCGCATGCGGTAGCCTTCCGCCCATTCGAAATTGTCCATGAGGCTCCAGGCGAAATAGCCCTTCAGCGGAAAGCCGTCACGCACGAGGTCGGCAGCGGCCGACAGGTGAGCGGCATAGTAATCGAGCCGCGGCTGGTCATCCACTTCGCCATCCACCACGCCCATGTTGTAGGCGGCGCCGTTTTCGGTGATGTAAAGGTCGGGAAGGTCGTAGCGGCGGTAGAGATCCGCCACCATGTCCGTCATTGCCGAGGGGAAGATCTCCCAGCCGATATCGGTCTTTTCCGGGTTGACGAAGGGGGCCGGCACGGTTGCGGGAAACTCGGCGCCCTCTGTGGCGTCGTCGGCCACCCGCATCGGCGTATAGTAATTGAGGCCCCACCAGTCGAGCTTCTGGTTGATGATGGCCAGATCGCCGTCCTCGATCACCGGCATCCGGTCGCCCAGGGCTTCCATCAGGCTTTCGGGATAGTGGCCCTTGAAGACCGGATCGAAAAAGGCGCCGTTGTGGAAATCGAAGGCGCGTCCCGCTGCGGCCTGGTCTGCCGCGCTGTCGGAGCCAGCCACGATCGAATGGGCGTTCAGCACCAGACCGACAGGCACGGTCGGGCTCACATGGCGGATCGCCTCCACGGCAAGGCCATGGGCAAGATTGGTATAATGCAGCGCGTGCAGCGCCGCCTCCATGTTCTTTTCGCCCGGCGCATGCACGCCGTAGAGGTGGCTCAGCCACACCGAGCACCAGGGCTCGTTAAAGGTTGCCACCGCATCCAGCCGGTCGCCAAGACGGGCCATCGCCACCTTGGCATAGCGCTGGAAGGCATAGGCTGTGGAGCGTGCCGTCCAGCCGCCGTCTCCCATCAGCGACAGCGGCAGATCCCAGTGATAGAGCGTCGCATAGGTCTTGATGCCGCGCGCCTTGCAGCCGTCGATCAGGCGGTCGTAAAAATCAAGACCCGGCTCGTTGATGCGGCCGATCCCATCCGGGATGACACGCGGCCAGGCGATGGAAAACCGGTAGGCCTCGACGCCCATCTCCTTGATGAGATCAAGATCCGCCTCCAGGCGGTTGTAGTGATCGCAGGCAACATCGCCGTTATCGCGGTTGAACACCCGGCCGGGCATGTTGGAAAAGGCATCCCAGATGCAGGGCTTGCGGCCATCGGCCTTGGTGGCACCTTCGATCTGGTAGGCAGCCGTTGCCACGCCGAACAGGAAATCCCCGGGAAAGCGGTCGGCAAGAAGTGTCGGGTCAATCATGGCACAGCTCCATTCCACACGTATAGGCACATCTGCTTCTCGGACTACATCAAATCTTCGCGTCAGGGAATGTGTCGCCTGTCATCCTCTTTCGGGATCCGGACAAACTGCATGAAGACACAACCAAAAATATTGCAATAATAAAAATATTAACTTATAATTGCACTCAATGCCTTGACACGAACGCTGCGAGGATCGCTCCATGAACGACGACGCGCTGAACTTGAAGTTCATCAACAAAACCGAATTGGACGAGACGAAGGTCTTCATCAGCTTCCTCAATCCCAATTTCGGATCGACGGATTTTACAGCAAGCTACCAGAATGGCACCCCCGTATCATTCGCGGCGACCACGGATCTGATGTCAACCCCGCTCAGCCTGAAGGAGATCGGCGAGGACGGCTTTTTCATCGCACAGGCGATAGGCATCGTGGTCTATGTGTCCTATGGAGCGCCTCTCGCCTCCCGGACAAGCGCTCCTGCGTATATTGGCGGTGGAACCGACTTCGATGTTCAGTTCCAGACGTTTGAACTCACCTGCAACGGAAATCCGGGCGATCAAGGCGACCTGACGGCGATCAATTATTTCACAGCTCCTCTCCGGATCGAAAGTTTCGGCACGGAAGCCACGCCGCTACAGTCGGTCGGCTATACAAGGGCGGCCAGCGAGATCGGCAACACACTTTTCCAATGCACACGGCCTGAAGGAAGTGCGCTTGCCAAAACGGCCGATGGATCTCTGCTGCGCTATATCGGACCCTCATCCTATGGCCAGGATCCAAACCCGTATCCGTCCTTCATCGGCTATCTGCAGGCCGTCAATGCCGCCGGTCAGACAACCGCGATCAGCAATTCCAATGCCTTCAACGTTCCCGCGCAAGGCGGCCCAGGTTCGATCAACTACAACTTCACGCTCAATCTCGTGGCCACGGCAGCTGCCGACGGCTCCATCGACCTCAACGGATCCGTCACCACCGATGTTACTCCCTATGGCCAACCGAGCGCACCCGGCGAGAGCTTCAACAATTGCACAGTGCATATCTCGGCAACGGATCCTCAGCGCTTCAACGAGGTGATTTACGGCCAGGCGATACACTCCGCCGTGACATTTACGGGCAGCGGATGGCAGGATTTTGCCACGTATATTGAACAAAATGGATTGACGGGACAAGGCGTCGAGATGACGACCAAGAACCTGTTGATCGGCGAGATCACGTCAGGCCTGCTGCTTGGCCTTGTCAACAGCGATATCACCCCTGCGGGCCAGACCCAGAAGCTCAAGGATATGACCAGCCGGGAGTGGTGGCACCTTGATCCACTGCCCGCCTTTGCCGAAGCACAGCCGGACAACACCTATTACGACCCCTATGCCGGCGTGATCTTTGCCGCGTCCAACAACGAGGTCTATTCGATCCCCTACAGCGACCGGCTCGGCAACGGCCCGCTGGTCAACAGCGTGTCGTATAACGGCACCACGGTGGAACGGTGGGAGGTGACGCTTCTGCCGCCACTTCCCACACCGATCTGAAGTTGACCGAACGCGACTCGCGCAGCCTTTGCGGCGGACGCCTTGCCCTGCCGCTCACACCTTCACCCAGCCACCATTTTTCTTGCCGCTTTCGATGCAGGCGGTGACGAAGGCGACGCCTTTCACGCCGTCATCGACCGTCGGATAGATGACGTCCGGATCGATGCTCGCACCGGATCGAGCCGCATGGATGGCGGCCGCCGCTTCCGAATAGATGGTGGCAAAGGCTTCGAGATAGCCTTCCGGGTGACCGCTCGGGATGCGGGTGACGCGGGAAGCTGCAGCCCCTGCCCCGGCACCGCCGCGGGTGATCAACTGCTTGGGCTCGCCCAATCGCGTGAACCAGAGATAGTTCGGATCGGCCTGCGTCCACTCGATGCCGGCCTTGGTGCCATAGATGCGCACCTTCAGGCCGTTTTCATTGCCGGTCGCCACCTGGCTGCACCAGAGCAGACCCTTCGCACCGCCTTTAAACCGCAGCATCACATGGGCATTGTCGTCCAGCCGGCGACCTTCGACAAAGGTGTGCACGTCGGCCGCCAGTTCATCGAGCTCGAGGCCCGAGATGAACGAGCCGAGATTATAGGCATGCGTGCCGATATCGCCCGTCGAGCCGCCGACGCCCGATTGTGCCGGATCCGTGCGCCAGACCGCCTGCTTGGCGCCCGTCTGCTCCACGGGTTCGGCCAGCCAATCCTGCGGATATTCCATCTGCACGAGGCGGATATCGCCCAGTTCCCCGGCTGCCACCAGTTCGCGCGCATGGCGCACCATGGGATAGCCGGTGTAATTGTGGGTGAGGATGAACAGCGCGCCGGCTTTGTCCGCCACATCCTTCAGCGCCTTGGCATCTTCCAGGTTGGACGTCAGCGGCTTGTCGCAGATGACATGGATGCCGCGTTCCAGAAACGCCTTGGCGGCGGCAAAATGCACATGGTTCGGCGTCACGATCGAAACCGCCTCGATCCCGTCTTCGCGGGCCGCCTCCTTTTCGGCCATCTCGGCAAAGGAGCCATAGCACCGCTGCGGATCAAGCCCGAGATCCCGACCCGATGCGAGCGACTTTTCCGGCGTGGACGACAAGGCCCCGGCCACCAGATCGTAGTGATCGTCCAGCCGGGCCGCCATGCGATGCACGGCACCGATAAACGCCCCCTGCCCGCCGCCCACCATGCCAAGACGGATTTTTGCAGCACGCTGTTCGGTTTTGCTCGCTTCTATGGCCATGAAATGTCTCCTCCTCGATATGTGTGCGCAAATTCCCCCTCTGGCTGCCGCCATCTCCCCCACAAGGGGGGAGAGATCAGGCGGCACCGTCTCCGCCAATCGCACTGGCAGCGGCCGGGTTAAGCCCCTCCCCCTTGTGGGGAGGGGTTGGGGGCGGGGTCTTTGTAGTCGTTACAATCCCAGCATCCGGCGATTTGCGGCGTCATCCGTGCCACCGGCGGCGAAATCGTCGAAGGCTTTTTCCGTGACCTTGATGATGTGCGCCTTGACGAATTCGGCCCCTTCGCGGGCGCCGTCCTCGGAATTTTTCAACGCGCATTCCCATTCGACCACGGCCCAGCCGTCGAAATCATTGGCCGTCAGCTTGGAAAATACCGCGCCAAAATCCACCTGTCCGTCGCCGAGCGAGCGGAAGCGGCCGGCACGGTTGACCCAGCCCTGATAGCCGCCATAGACGCCCTGACGACCCGTCGGGTTGAACTCGGCATCCTTGACGTGGAACATCTTGATGCGGTCTTTGTAGATGTCGATGTTGTCGAGGTAATCCAGGCATTGCAGCACGTAATGCGAGGGATCGTAGAGCATGTTGGCGCGCGGATGGTTCTTCACCCGCTCCAGAAACATCTCGAAGGTCACGCCGTCATGCAGGTCCTCGCCCGGATGGATCTCGTAGCAGACGTCAACGCCCTGCTCGTCTGCAAAGTCGAGGATCGGCTGCCAGCGCTTTGCCAGTTCGTCGAAGGCAGTTTCGACAAGGCCCGCCGGGCGCTGTGGCCACGGATAGATGTAGGGCCAGGCGAGCGCGCCGGAAAAGGTGGCATGCGCCTTGATGCCGAGATGGTGCGAGGCCTTCAGCGCCATCTTCACCTGCTCGACGGCCCAAGCCTGCCGCGCCTTGGGGTTGCCGCGCACGTCCGGTGCCGCAAAGCCGTCAAAGGCTTCATCATAGGCCGGATGCACGGCCACCAGCTGGCCCTGCAGGTGGGTGGACAGTTCGGTGATCTCGATGCCGTTTTCGCGCGCGACGCCGGCGAACTCGTCGCAGTAATCCTTGGAGTCGGACGCCTTCTTCAGGTCGATCAGCTGGCCGGCCCAGGTCGGCACCTGCACGCCGACATAGCCCTTGTCGGCAGCCCATCTGGTAATCCCGTCCCAGCTGTCGAACGGCGCGGCATCGCCGGCAAACTGTCCGAGAAAAATGGCGGGGCCCTTGATCGTCTTCATATCGTCTCCTCCCGATATCAAACTGCAACGTTACAGCACGGCTAAACCAATACGGCCTTTTGCACAACCGCACTTTTGAGGCACCGCCCGGCGCAACCGGGCGGTGCCTGCTCTCCATCAGATATGATGCACGCTCAGAAGGGCGAGTCCGGGAAATAGTAGTTTTTCGCGTTGTCCTTGGTGATCAGCGTCGCATCCAGCGTGTAGGTGCCGTGGACCGGAACCTGATCGTAGATGGCAGCGGCGGTCAGTTCCATCGCCGTGCCCACCATCGACGGCGGATAGAGCACGTCGACGGGGATCGTCTTGTCGCCGTCCATGACCTTCTTGATCATGTCCTTGGAGCCGGCACCGCCGATGACATATTTGATGTCGGTGCGCTTGGCCTGTTCGATGGCCTGCAGCACGCCGACCGCCATGTCGTCATCCTGGCACCAGACCACGTCGATCTTCGGGTATTTGGTCAGGTAATCCTGCATGACCTTGAAGGCGTCGTCGCGGTTCCAGTTGCCGAACTGGCGGTCGAGAACTTTCACCTTGGAGCCGGCGATGCCCTTGTCGAAGCCATCCTGGCGCTGTTGGTCGATCGGGATCGGCAGGCCGCGAATGACGACGACCTGTGCTTCCGGCGTATTGGCCTTGATATATTCGCCAGCGACCTCGCCGAGCGCCGGATTGTTGCCGGCGACATAGAGATCACGCACCGAGTTGTCATTGACGGACGGCGCACGGTCGACGATCGAGACGAACGTCCCCTTGCCCTTCACTTCCTTGATGGCGTTGACCAGCGGATCCGGATCCGTCGGCAGGATGACCAGTGCATCGATGCCCTGGATTTCGAGATCCTGCAGGGCATTTGCCTGGGTTGCAGGATCAGGCGAGGTCTTGACGACGACCTTGAGGCCCGGATGCTCCTTCATCAGCAGCGCTGCCACGCGGTTGGCATGGTAGACGACGCCGGCCGTCCAGCCGTGGTCGGCGGCCGGAATCGATACGCCGATGGTTTTGGTGTCGGCCGCGTGGGCTGCACCGAAGACTGTCGACATGGCCAAAGCCAGTCCCAAAATGCTCTTCTTCATTGCCTGTTCTCCTCCCATTGTGTCCAGGATCTTGGCCTTCGACAAAGACCGGGCGACCCCGAAGGCCCGGCCGCGTCACGTTTTGCGCGCCAGCGAACGCTGGACGAGCATTGCGATGATGATGATCGTGCCCTGGATGGCGCCGATCAGATATTCCGAGATGAAATTCGACAGAAGCATGATGTTGCCGACGAGCTCGAGGATGAAGGCGCCGCAGATCGTGCCCCAGACACGCCCCGCCCCGCCCTTCAGCGCCGTGCCGCCGACGACGACGGCGGTGATCGCCTGCAGTTCCCACAGCATGCCGGTGGTGGCCGAGGTGGAGCCGAGACGCGGCACGTAAAGAAGAACCGCGATCGCCACGCAAAGCCCCTGGATGATGAAGGCCGCCGTGCGCACCTTGTCGACCGCGATGCCGGAATAGCGCGCCACGTCCCGGCTCGAGCCGACCGCCGTCACATGGCGGCCATAGCGCGTGCGATAAAGGATGAAGGCGGCAATGGCGGTGACGATGAGGATGACGAGGATCGGCACCGGAACGCCAAGCACGGAGCCGAAATAGGCGGGGCGATAGAGCGCCTGCTGCTCGGCGGAGCGCAGCGTGATGGCACCGCCTTGGCTGAGCCAGGTGGTGAGGCCGCGGTAGATGCCCATGGTGCCAAGCGTGGCAATGAACGGTTCGATGCGGCCCACCGTCGTGATGAGGCCGTTGACGAGGCCACAGAGCGAGCCGATGACGAGCGTGAGCACGATCGCCGCCAGAAGCATCAGGGCAGGATCGGCAATGACGCCGGAATTCATGAAGAGGATCATGAGGCTTGCGACAAAGGCCACCATGGAGCCGACCGAAAGGTCAAGATCGCCGGACGAAATGACGAAGGTGGCACCGACCGCGATGATGGCAATGAAGGCCGAGCGGGTGGCGACATTGGAGAGATTGTTCAGCCCGATGAAGTTCGGGTTGACCAGCGCCCCCACGATCAACAGCAGAAAAAGCGCTGCAAAGGGCGCGACTGCCCGAAGATCGATATCGCGCCAGGTTCTTGCCCGGCGGTGGCCCGTATCTGCCTGCGTTTCGCTCGTCATCTCGTCCCTTGGCTCCCCGGCAGCGGCTGCATGCGGCAGCCGGCCCTTCGTCATTCTGTCCTGATCCCGCCCCTGCGGGCCGGTTCCTGTCTCAACTGGCCAGCTGCTGGCGCAGGCCCGCCGCATAGCGCATGATCTGCTGCTCGCTGATCTCTTCGCCCTCCAGCATGCCTACGATGCGACCCTCGCGCATGACGGCAACGCGGGTGCAAAGGCCTATAACCTCCGGCATTTCCGAGGACACCACGATGATCGAGCGGCCCTCGCGCGCAAGCGCTGCGATGAAATGATAGATCTGCTGCTTGGTGCCGACATCGATGCCGCGCGTCGGCTCATCGATGATGATGATGTTCGGCTCGATTTCCATGATCTTGGCAAGCAGCAGCTTCTGCTGGTTGCCACCCGACATGCGCCCTGCCCGCACATGCTCGTCGCGCACGCGAATGTCGAAGCGACGCTTCGCCCGCATCATTGCCTTGGCTTCGCTTTTCGGATCGAGATAGCCATGGCGCAGATGCTGGTCGATCGCCTGCAGCGTGAGGTTTACCGTCATGCCCTCGCCAAGCAGCAGGCCGCGCCCCTTGCGGTCCTTGGTCATATAGGCAAGACCTTCGGCATTGGCGGCGCGAAAATCGCCCGCCACAAGCTGCTTGCCGCGGATCGTCACCACGCCGGAGGCGCGTGGGCGAAGACCGGCAACAGCCTCCATCAGTTCGGTGCGGCCGGAGCCGATCAGGCCGGAAAAGCCCAGCACCTCGCCCTTGCGCAGATCGAAACTGGCATCGCGCACATAACCGGTGGACAGTCCGCTGACCGACAGCACAACCTCCTCATCCACATCCGGCTCGTGCTTTGCGGGATAAAGGCTGGACAGCTCACGCCCCACCATCAGCTGGGCAATCGCTTCGCCGTCGAGCGCCGATGTCGGCGCAGTCTTGACCCACTGGCCATCGCGCAGCACCGTCACGCGGTCGGTCAGTTCCATCACCTCGTCCAGCTTGTGGGAGACGAACACGAAGCTCGTGCCCTTTTCGCGCAGCTTGCGCACCTCGCGAAACAGGATCGCGGTCTCCTCCCGCGACAGAACCGCCGTCGGCTCGTCCATGAAGATGATGCGGGCATCGCGGCTGATCGCTTTTGCGATCTCCACCATCTGCTTGTCGGCTACGGCGAGCGATCCGATCAGCGCGTTTTCATGGATATGGGAGCCCAGTTCGTCCAGCACGCGGCGCGTTTCCCGGCGCATGAAACGCCGGTCCAGAATACCGAAACGGGTGACTTCGCGGCCCAGATAGAGGCTTTCCGCCACGGTCAGGTGTTCGGCAAGATTGAATTCCTGGTGGATGATGACGATGCCGAGACTTTCGGCCGCCCCATTGCGCGGAAGCGTCACCGGCTGGCCGTCCAGCAGGATGCGACCGGAGGTCGGCTGCTCGAAGCCGGACAGGATCTTGACCAGCGTCGATTTGCCGGCGCCGTTTTCGCCCATCAGCGCATGGATTTCGCCGGGCAGAACGTCGAAATCGACGCTGAACAGCACCTGCACGTCGCCGAAAGACTTGGAGATGCGCTCCCCCACGAGCACGGGTTGCCGCGCCTCGTCCCTGCCCGATATCATGCAAACCCTCCCCGGTGGCTCCTCAACCACCTCTCACCGTGTAAACCTTTACACGCCTGATGTAAAGGTTTACATTTATGAAAATCAGGGGATTATCCGTTCCACCCGGCTTCCTCTGCGCTCATTGCATCGCTAACGTCTCCGGCTATCCGGGCGTCCCGAGCCGGACACCTCTCCAGCAGATGGTCGCCAAGCCTTGTCGAATTCAGCGCCCGCCACGATCGAAGATGTCGCCCGCCTGGCCGAGGTGTCGATTGCAACGGTCAGCCGCGCCATCCACATGCCGGACAAGGTGGCGAAATCCACACGCCAGCGGGTGAACCAGGCGATTGCCATCACCGGCTACACCACCAATGCCATGGCCCGCTCGCTGCGCATGGGCCGTTCCAACATGATCCTGGTGCTGGCGCCCGATATCGGCGACCCGAATTTCTCCTCCATCCTGATCGGGCTGGAAAACGAGGCGCGCGCCCATGGCTACGGCGTGCTGATCGGCCATACCCAGAACGACCCCGAACGCGGGCTGGAATATCTGAAATTCCTGAGTTCCAGCCAGGCGGCCGGCATGGTGCTGTTTACCGGCCACCAGCCGTTTGGCCATCAGGTGGTGAGCGAGCGCCTGCCGCCCTCCGTTGCTGTCTTTGAACCGGTTTTCGACAGCGCCACACCTTACGTCGGCGTGGACGACCAGGCGGGCGGGCGAAAGGCGGCGGAACATCTTCTCTCCTCCGGTCATCGCCGCATTGCCTTCATCGGCGACAGCAAGACTCGGCTTGGCCACCAGCGGCGCCGCAAGGGCTATGATCTGGCCATGGATGCGGCCCGCATTCCCGCCAACCAGCGCATGGTGCTCGATGGCGACGGCACGATTGAAAGCGGCCGCCTTGCCGTTGAACAACTGTTCATGCGCGATACGCTGCCCACCGCCTTCTGCTGCGTCAACGATGCGACGGCCCTTGGCGTCATCAACGGGCTTTCGGCCCGCGGCTACGACCTGCCGCGGGATTTTTCCGTCATCGGTTTCGACGATGTGCCGCAGGCGACCTATGTGAAGCCGGCGCTCACCACCATCCGCCAGCCACGCTCGGCGATTGGCCGGCAGGCCATGGCGCTGCTTCTCGAAAATCTCGGCCAGACAGGTTCGGAGCATCGCGAGATCCTCATCCTGCCGGACCTGATCGTGCGCGGGTCGGTGTCGGAACCGGCAAGGCGTTAAAGCGCTCTGCGCATGAAAAAGCCGGGGCGATGGTCTGCCCCGGCTTGCTGTCGCGTCAGGAATGTCCCGCTCAGACGTAGCGGTTGACGATATTTTCCAGAAGTTCCTGCTGGCCGGATTTGGGCTGCGGGTTGATGTTCTTGGCTTCGACAAGCGCTGCGATGTCATCGAGCGACAGCTCGCCGCGCAGCATCTTCTGGCTGTCGTCCGAGGCCCAGCCGGCATAGCGGGCTTCGAGCGGAGCCGAAAGCGCCTTGTCCTCGATCATCTTTGCGGCTGCCTTCAGGCCGCGGGCGCAGCAATCCATGCCGCCGATATGGCCGATCAGCAGATCGGCCGGATCGATCGACTGGCGACGAAGCTTGGCGTCGAAATTGGTGCCGCCCGTGGTGAAGCCGCCACCCGCCAGAACCTGGTAATAGGCCAGGGCCATTTCCGGCACGTTGTTCGGGAACTGGTCCGTATCCCAGCCGGACTGGTAGTCGTTGCGGTTCATGTCGATGGAGCCGAAGATGCCGAGCGCATTGGCAAGCGCCAGCTCATGCTCGAAGGTGTGGCCGGCAAGGATGGCGTGGCCCTGCTCGATGTTCACCTTCACCTCGTTTTCGAGGCCATGCTTCTTGAGGAAGCCGTAGACCGTGGCGACGTCATAGTCATACTGGTGCTTCGACGGCTCCTGCGGCTTCGGCTCGATGAGGATGGCACCCTTGAAGCCGATCTTGTGCTTGTATTCCACGACAAGGTTGAGGAAGCGGCCCATCTGGTCCAGCTCACGGCCGAGATCCGTGTTGAGGAGCGTTTCATAGCCTTCGCGGCCGCCCCACAGCACGTAGTTCTCGCCGCCGAGACGCTGGGTGGCATCCATGCAGGTCTTTACGGTGGCTGCCGCAAAGGCAAAGACGTCCGGATCCGGATTGGTCGCGGCACCCGACATATAACGGCGATGCGAGAACATGTTCGCCGTGCCCCAGAGGAGCTTCACGCCGGTTTCGGCCTGCTTCTTTTCGAAGTGATCGACGATTGCGTTGAGGTTCTTGGTGTTTTCGGCAAACGAGCCGCCTTCCGGGCGTACATCGGCGTCATGGAAGCAGTAATAGGGCGCGCCGAGCAGCTGGAAGAATTCGAAGGCCACGTCGGCTTTCAGCTTGGCCGCATCCATCGTATCCTTGAACCAGGGACGCTCGAAGGTGTTGCCGCCGAACGGGTCCGTGCCCGGCCAGACGAACGTGTGCCAATAGGCAACGGCAAAACGCAGATGGTCTTCCATGCGCTTGCCGAGCACGATCTCGTCGGGCTGGTAGTAGCGGAAGGCGAGCGGATTGGTGCTGTCCGGACCTTCATATTTGATCTTGGCGATATCGCCGAAAAAGCCTGTCGACATGGGTGGTTCCTCCTTGGTGGGTGTCTATTCCTGTCCGTGCGCCTTACAGCGCTGCCCCTCATCCGCCTGCCGGCACCTTCTCCCCGTTCACGGGGAGAAGGGGTTGCGCCGCAGCCGTTCCGTTCCCTCCCCCCGCGTGCGGGGAGCGGGTCAGGGTGAGGGGCAATTTCCTCAAAGTCCTCGGATCGCCGGATAAAGCGCCCGATAACGGTGATAGGCGGTGTCGTAAGCCGATGTCAGACCTGCGACCGGCTCCACCGTCTCGGCCGTCTCAGGCGCGGTGCAGACGGCAAGCGGATCGGCGCCGGTTGCCGCGATCAGTCCGAGGCGGGCCGCGCCAAAGGCTGCGCCGAAATCACCGTCGGCCGGAATATCGACCGGTACGCCAAGCGCCGTGGCAATCGACGACAGCCAGTAGCGCGAGCGCGAACCGCCGCCGATGGCAGTGACGCGGTCGATGCGGGTGCCGGCGGATTTCAGCGCCTCAAGGCTGTCGCGGATGGCAAACGTCACGCCTTCCATCACGGCCTGGGTCAGGGCTGTACGGTCGGTCTCATGGCCAAGGCCGATGAAGGCGCCGCGGATTTTTGCGTCATTGTGCGGCGTGCGCTCGCCCGAAAGATAGGGCAGGAAGGTGACGCCGGTCGGGGCATGCAGGATATCGCCCACCTCGGCGGAGAGCTCGCCGGCCGTCTTTCCGGTCACCTTCGCATGCCAGTTCAGCGCATCGGTGGCCGACAGGATGACGCCCATCTGGTGCCAGGTGTTGGGCAAGGCATGGCAGAAGGCATGGACCGCACTTTCCGGCTTCGGCAGGTAGGAGCCGTTTGCCGCAAAAAGAACGCCGGAGGTGCCGAGCGACACGAAGGCGTGGCCTTCCGCCACCGTTCCCATGCCGCAGGCCGACGCCGCATTATCGCCGGCGCCACCGGCAATCACCACGCTCTGCGTCATACCCCAGGCGGCGGCAAGCTCGGGGCGAAGACGCCCGGCCTCGGCCGTGCCCTCCACCAGGGCCGGCATCTGCGCCTGCGTGAGGTCTGTTGCCGAAAGAAGCGCATCGGACCAGGCGCGCTTGCCCGTATCCAGCCAGGAAGTGCCCGCCGAATCCGACATTTCGGAGATATGCTCGCCCGACAGCCAGAGCCTGAGATAATCCTTCGGCAGCAGCACCTTGGCCACCTTGGCAAAGATCTTCGGCTCGTTGTTCTTCACCCAGACAAGCTTTGGCGCGGTGAAGCCCGGAAAGACGATATTGCCGGTCAAGGCGCGAAAGCGCGGATCGGCATCCAGGCTCGCCGCCTCGGCAAAGGAGCGGGTGTCGTTCCACAGGATGCAGGGGCGCAGCACCTTGTCGTCAGCATCGATCAGGGTTGCGCCATGCATGTGGCCGGAGAGGCCGATGCCGCGAACGGCCGCCAGAGCCGCACCATGGGTGGCCTTCAGACCCGCGACCGCCTCTTCCGTCGCACGGATCCAGTCGGCCGGATCCTGTTCCGACCAGCCCGGATGCGGGCGCGAGACATCGATGGCGGCCGTGGCCGAGCCGATGACGCGCTGGTTCGCATCGATCAGCATGGCTTTGACGCCGGACGTGCCGAGATCGAGACCGAGATACATGCTGGTAGTCCTCCTCATGCTGCCTGTCAGGGCAGGTTGTCTTTCAAGAAAATGTCGATGCGGATGCGCTCCTGCGCCTCCACCACGGTTGATCCATCGGCCGCCGCCTTCAGCACCCGGATCGTGCTGCGCACTTCATGGCCGGCATCCTGATTGAGCACCGCGTCGATCAGATCAGAGACAAGTGCCGCGCGTGTGACATCGGTCAGCTCATGCAGGATGACAACCGGCCGGGTCTTCGCCGGCAACCGCTCGATGGCGCGGATGAGGCCGCGATTGCCGGCGCCGAAACTGTAGATGCCGGCCAGATCGCCGTGGATCGAAAGCGCCTCGCCCATCAGGTCTTCCGTCCTTGTCGGATCGTCGCGGCCTTCCACGGGCGCGAGGATTGCGCGTTCGGCAAAGCGTTCCGCCATGACGGCGGCAAAGCCATCCAGCCGTTCGCGGTGGTCGCGCACCATCAGCGAACCGGACAGTGGCAGCACGGGGCCCGTGCGCCCCTGCAGGAAGCGGCCGGTGAGCATGCCGGCGGTGCGGCCGGCGGCAATGTTGTCGATCCCCGCGTAATGCGTGCGGGACGCCTCGCCGAGATCCGAGACGAGCGTGACGACGGGGATGCCGGCCGCCACCAGCCGTTGTGCGACGGCGCGCACCGGCGGCGCATCGATTGCGACGAAGGCGACGCCATCCGGCCGTGCGTCCGCCACCGCCTCGAGCGCGGCGACAAGCGCCGGCACGTCAAAGGCCGGTACATCGATAATGCTCAGCGCCATGCGCTCGGCCGCGGCACGCCTTGCGGCCGCCGCCACCTCGCCGCGCAGGCTGATCATGAAGGAATTATCGTTGGCCGGCAGGATGAAGGTGAAGGTGTAGACGCGGCCCTTGGCGAGGTTGGCAGCGGCCACGTCGCGCACGAAACCGAGCGCTGCCACGGCCTCTTCCACACGCTGCCGGGTGACTGCGCGCACGCCGCTTCGACCGTTCAGCACACGGTCCACGGTTGCAAGGCTGACGCCTGCATGGGCAGCAATATCGTGAACCGTCGGCTTCATGTGTCCTCCCGGCAGAACACATAGACGCGAATTTGAGGTACGTAAATCAAAAAATCGCCATCCGTGCGGATAGCATGTGAAAAGGGCCGCCCCTTACGTGACGGCCCCTCTCAGGCGGTGGATCTCGTGTGGAGGCTCAGTGCCCGGCGCCGGGAGGTGGCGCGGCCTTTGGCCTGGAAATCATCATGACCAGCAGGATGAGGCTGGCAAACAGGCCCGTCAGCCCCATGAACACATCCATGAAGGACATGATGGTGGCCTGCTGGGTTACGATGCCGGACAGCTTGGAGAGAGCGGCAGTCGAACCGTCGATGCCAAAGGCATTGTAGTTCGCCCCGACACTTTCCAGCCAGTTGAGGGCAGCCGGATTGCCGTAATTTACATGTTCGGACAGACGCGCATAATGCTCGTCGGACCGCTGGGTCAGCAAGGTGTTGATGATGGCAAGGCCGACGGCGCCGCCAAGGTTTCGGGTGAGGTTATAAAGACCCGATGCATTCTGGATGCGCTGCGGCGGCAGCGTGCCGAGCGCCACGTTGTTGATCGGCACCATGCACAGCATCATCGAGCATCCACGCAGGATCTGCGGCAGGAAAAGCTCGTAGAAATCCCAGTCCGCAGTCAGCCCTGTCATCAGATAGGTGCCTGACGCAAAGCCGAAGAAGCCGATAGCCATCATCAGGCGCGGATCGAGCTTTCCCGAAAGCATGCCGGCGACGGGCGCCGTGAAAAACATGGCAAGGCCCGAGACGAACATGGTCTCGCCGATCATCAGCGCGTCGTAGCCACGAATACGCGCCAGATACAGCGGGTAGAGATAGGTCAGTCCGTAAAGGCCGACGCCCATGACGAAGGAAAACAGCGAGCCGAAGGCAAAATTGCGGTTGGTGAAGGCCTTCAGATCCACCACCGGGAAATCCACCTTGAAGGCGCGCCAGAAGAAGACGACCGCGCCGATGACCATGGCGACCGTTCCAAGAACGATATGCTCGTCGCTGAACCAGTCCTTGCTGTTGCCCTCTTCCAACACGTATTCGAGCGAGCCGAGAAACACCGCCATGGAGATAAGGCCCCACCAGTCGAAGCGCTTCATCAGTTCATGATTGGGCTTGTCGAAATCGATGAAGGTCCAGGCCATCAGCGTGACGATGATGCCGGGCACGATGTTGACGAGGAACAGCCAGTGCCAGGAAAAGGCATTGCTGAGATAGCCGCCGACCGTCGGCCCGATCGTCGGCGCAAGCGTCGCGATGAGGCCGATGATGGGCGAGACGACGGCGCGCTTAGAGGGTGGGAAGATGGTGAAGGCCGCCGCAAACACCGAGGGGATCATGCCGCCGCCGATAAAACCCTGTATGGCGCGGTAGATGATCATCTGGTCGATATTGGTGGCGGTGGCGCAGAGCGCGCTCGACAGCGTGAAGCCCGCCGCACAGACGGTAAACAGCACCCGCGTCGAGAGGATGCGGGCAAGCGTGCCCGACAGCGGGATCATGATGACCTCCGCGATGAGGTAGGAGGTCTGCACCCAGGCCACTTCGTCGGAACCGGCCGACAGGCCGGCCTGGATTTCCGACAGCGAAGCGGAGACGATCTGGATATCCAGGATGGACATGAACATGCCGACCACCATGGCGAAGAAGGCAATGATCTTCCTCTTGTCCATGGGCGGATCGACGGGCCGGGCACCGGCCGGGGCACCCGCAGTCGCTGTTGTGGCGGCCATGTTGGTTCTCCTTTGCCGGAGCCTCAGCCGTTAGTTGGCCGCCGCGTGGGCGGAGGGAGCGGTGCGGGTATCCACATCGGCAACGACGCTGAGGCCAGCGCGCAGGCGACGTTCGTTCAACACATCCTGCGGCACGGCGATGCGAACCGGCACGCGCTGGACGACCTTGGTGAAGTTGCCCGTGGCATTTTCCGGCGGCAGCAGCGAGAAGACGGCGCCGGAGGCCGGCGCAATCGACTGGACCGTGCCTTCAATCGTGTCTTCATCGAAAGCATCGACGTGAACGCGGACCTTCGACCCGACCGCGATATGGCCGATCTGCGTTTCCTTGAAATTCGCATCGATATAGAGGGCATCGAGCGGAACCAGCGAGGCGAGCCGCTTGCCACTGGAGACGAGGTCACCCGTCTGCACCGACAGATTGCCGATGGTGCCGGCATAAGGCGCCTTCAGCACGGTGAAATCGAGGTCGCGCTTGGCCTGCTCGACTGCAAGCTCCTGCAGGCGCACCGTGTTGACGGCTTCGGTGCGCTGGGCCCGCAGGAGATCGACATTGGCGGCCGCCGAGGTGACGGCTGCCTGGCCTGCGGCCATATTGGCCTGCGCCTGCTCGAGCGCAATCTGCGCATTGTCGAGATCGGCTGCGGTGCCGACGGATTTGGAGGCCAGTTCCGTCTGGCGCTTCTGGGTAATCTCGGCACCGCGCAGCGCCGCCTGCAGCGCGCTCAATTGTGCCTGCGACTGCTTGAGGCTCGCCTCGCCGACTGTAATCTGCGCATCCATGCGCGCGACCGCCAGATTGGCGCTTTCGACATTGGCCTGCGCCTGCTCGAGCGCAATGCGGTAATCGCCCTGATCGAGCGTGACGAGCGGATCGCCGGCCTTCACCGTCTGGTTTTCGACGACGTTGACCTTTTCGACATAGCCGGACACCTTTGGCGAAATCACTGCGATATCGCCGGACACATAAGCGTCGTCGGTGGAAACCAGAAAACGGCCGTCCGTCCACCAGTTGTAACCGTACCAGCCGCCGGCGCCGATGAGCGCCACCGCGAGGATCGGCAGGACAAAGCTCTTCTTTTTCTTCCCAGGCGCGCCCTCACCGGTCTTTGCAGCACCCTGGTCGGCACCGGCCGGCTTCTTTTCACCAATCGGTGCTTCGGTGCGCGCATCCGCCTGTCCAGCGGCATCTGCGCCCTTTGAAACAACACGAAGAGGACCGGATTGAGGAGATGCAGTCATCGGGAGCACCATGGAGGAAGGAGAACGAACGGATCGAACCGATCGGTTCAATTGTGGTTGACATAGAGTGATCCTTAGCACATATCAAGTGCAATCGAACCATCTGGTTCGAAAAGTTTTAAAACCGGGATCACGAATGCCTGAAGACAGCTGCGTTCCCTGCGACGCCCAAACCCCGACCGGCCGATTTGCCGCTGGCGAGGACCCCGTCAAGCGCGAACAGATCCTTGACGGCGCCAAGCGCATCTTCATGTCGACCGGTTTCGACGCGGCCAGCATGAACGACATTACGCGCGAGGCAGGCGTATCGAAAAGCACGATCTATGTCTACTTCGCCAACAAGGACGAATTGTTCGCCGCTCTCATGGAGCGCGAAAAGGCACGCCTTGCCCAATCCCTGCAGGATATCCTGACGGGCGTCGATGACGTGGAGGATGGCCTGTTTCGCTTCGGCGTCGGCTTTGCCACGCACGTCACCAGCAACGACACCATCTCGGCCATGCGCACGATGATCGGGGTTGCTCCGCGCATGCCGAACCTCTCGCAACGGTTTTTCCGCGACGAGACGCTGAACGTACGCACGGTTCTGGAGAATTTCATCGAGCGGCAGGTGGAGCGTGGCGCGCTTGCAACCGATGACATTTCGCTTGCCGCCCGCCAGTTCATAGAACTGTGCACGGGATCGTTCCTGAAGCTGCGTCTGTTCGGCAGCATGCGCACCCCTCCCCCTGAGGACGAGATCGAGCATATCGTGAGTGCCGGCGTGACGCTGTTCATGGCCGGCTACGGGGCAAAAAAATCTGCTTTCGCGACGGAATAAAAAAGCGGCTCGCCCGTATACCCCTTGCGCGCGTTCGGGTGTGCGCGGGCGCCAGAAGCCCGCATCCCTCCTAAGGCGCTGACAGTGTATTAATTTCGCACTGCAGAGACCGGCTCTTCCGCAATGGCCCAATGACGGTGGCTTGATTCATCAGGCATCCCGGCTACATTTCGAAAAGCCAGCACTCCTGCGGCGCCAAGGGGCTTTCACCTATGCAGAACCTGATGTTACTGGTCCAGGATCCCGCCGCCTGGGTCGCGCTCGTCACCCTGGTGGTGATGGAGATCGTGCTCGGTATCGACAACCTGATCTTCATCTCCATCCTCACCAACAAGCTGCCGCCGGAAAACCGCGAAAAGGCCCGCAAGATCGGCATCGGCCTTGCCCTCGTCATGCGGCTTGGCCTTCTGGGCACCGTCGCCTGGATCGTGCAGCTGACGACGCCGGTCTTCGAAGTCTTCGGCCAGGGCTTTTCCTGGAAGGACATCATCCTGATCGCCGGCGGCCTCTTCCTCGTCTGGAAAGCCACCAAGGAGATCCACCACAGCGTCGATCCGGTCGATCACAAGGAAGACATGGTGTCCGGCAAGGTCGCCACCAGCTTTGCCTCCGCCATCGGCCAGATCCTGCTGCTCGACCTCGTCTTCTCCATCGACAGCATCATCACGGCCGTCGGCATGACGCCGCATGTGCCGATCATGGTGATTGCGGTGATCGCGGCCGTGACCGTGATGCTGGTGGCAGCAACACCGCTTGCCAATTTCATCGAGCGAAACCCGACCATCGTCATGCTGGCGCTCGCCTTCCTGCTGATGATCGGCACCACGCTTATTGCCGAAGGCATGGGCTTTCATGTGCCCAAGGGCTATGTCTATGCCGCCATGGCGTTTTCGGCACTGGTCGAGGTCTTGAACATGTTCTCGCGCAATGCCCGCAAGCGCAGGCAGGGCGGATCCGGCACCGATACCGTTCACTGACGCGCCTCCGGCTGCGCAGAATGACCGCCGCGAGGTCTTGGAACTTTCGGGGTTCCGCCGCATTTGAGGTGGCACCCCAAACCCCTTTCGCGGCGGCCTCTTCCGGTCCCGCCACTCCTGGAGCGGCATGACCACCCAACAGATCCTCGCCTTTCTCGTCATCGCCGCCATGATGGGGGCCTTCATCTGGGATCGCTTTCGCTATGACGTCGTCGCCTGCTGCTCGCTGGTGGCGGCGGTGCTTCTGGGCGTCGTGCCCGCCCATGATGCCTTTTCCGGCTTTTCCGACGATATCGTCATCATTGTCGGCAGTGCGCTGGTCGTCAGTGCCGGCGTCGCCCGCTCGGGCGTCGTGGAAATGGCAATCAAGAAGTTCTTCCCCAACCTGACATCCGTGCGCGCGCAGATCGCGCTTCTGATGATCGTCGTGGCATTGCTGTCGGCCTTCATCAAGAACATCGGCGCGCTGGCGATCATGATCCCGGTCGCCTTCCAGTTTTCGCGCCGCGCCGGCGTTTCTCCCTCGCGGTATCTGATGCCCATGGCCTTTTCCGCGCTTCTCGGCGGCCTGATGACGCAGATCGGCACGTCACCCAATATCGTGGTCTCGCGGCTTCGCGGCGAAATGACCGGCGCGCCCTTTACGATGTTCGACTTCACGCCCGTTGGCGGCCTGCTGGCGCTCGTCGGCATCACCTTCCTGCTGTTCTTCTACTGGCTGGTGCCGGAGCGCACCAAGCAGACAGCCTCGATCGAGGATGCGGTGGAAATTTCCAATTACGCGTCGGAGGCGGTGGTCACGGAACAGTCGACGGTTCTGGGCAAGCCGCTCGGCGACCTGTTGAAGCTTGGCGACAACGAGGTGGTGGCAATCGCCGTCTTGCGCGGCGCAGCCCGCATGTCGCCCTTGCCGGACCTCATCCTGCGGGAGAACGATTCCGTTCTACTGGAGGGGCGCTCGTCGGCTCTGGAACGGGCCACGTCCAGCGCCCGGCTCAAACTGTCCGGCAAGGTGCTGCGCGAAAGCGGCCAGCCGCTGCAGGATCTCGTCTCCATCGAATGCGTGATTTCGCGCCAGTCGGCGCTTGCCGGCGTCTCGGCGGCCAATCTGGCGCTCTCCTATACGCGCGGCGTCAATCTGCTGGCCGTCAGCCGGCGCGGCGAGCGTCTGCGGGAGCGCCTGCGCGACCTCGTGCTGCGCGAAGGGGACGTGATCGTGCTGCAGGGCGGGCGCAAAACGCTGCCGACCGTGCTGCAGGATCTTTCGCTGCTGCCGCTGGCGCAGCAGGAGATCATGCTGGGCACGCAAAGGCGGGCGCTGATCCCGATCGCCATCCTGGCGCTTGCCATGATCACCACGGCGTTGGGCTATGCGCCGGTGGCCGTTGCCTTCTTTGCCGCAGCGCTTGGCATGGCGGTGTTCCGCGCCGTGCCGCTCACCGACATCTACAAATCGGTCGACGGCCCGATCCTCGTGATGCTCGGCGCGCTGATCCCGGTGTCGGATTCCCTTCGCACCTCCGGCGGAAGCGAACTGATTGCGCACTGGCTCGGCACCGCCGCCCACAGCCTGCCGCCCTGGGGCGCGCTGACGCTGATTCTCGTCACGGCCATGGCTGTGACGCCCTTCCTCAACAATGCCGCGACCGTGCTGGTGATGGGACCGATTGCCGTGAGCTTTGCCACCACGCTCAACTTCCGCCCGGAAGCGTTTCTGATGGCAGTTGCGATCGGGGCCGGCTCGGATTTCCTCACCCCCGTCGGGCACCAGTGCAACACGCTGGTGATGGGACCGGGGGGCTACCGGTTTTCCGATTACCCGCGCCTTGGCCTGCCGCTGTCGCTTTTGATCGTGCTGGTCTCGGTGCCGGCGCTGATGTGGGTATGGCCGGTGACCTGACGGATTGCCGCATAAATCTTGACGCTTCCCGCAGAATATGCGCTAAGGCCTGCCAATCCCGAAATCCAGATTGCGCCCCTCGTGGCGCTTTTCCAGTTCGAGCAGGCACCCATGACCACTTCCGGCGTCCGCGTCCGTATCGCACCTTCCCCGACCGGCGAGCCGCATGTCGGCACAGTCTATATCGCGCTTTTCAACTATCTTTTCGCCAAGAAGATGGGCGGCGAGTTCATTCTGCGCATCGAGGACACCGATGCCTCGCGCTCGACGCCGGAATATGAGCAGAAAGTGCTGGACGCGCTGCGCTGGGCAGGCCTTGACTGGAAGGAAGGCCCCGATGTCGGCGGCCCCTACGGTCCCTATCGCCAGTCCGACCGCAAGGACATGTACTGGCCCTACGCGCAGGAACTTCTCGACAAGGGCCATGCCTTCCGCTGTTTCTGCACGCCGGAGCGCCTGGACAAGATGCGCGAAGAGCAGCGTGCCGCCGGCAAGGCACCCGGCTATGACGGCCTTTGCCTGCGCTATTCCGCCGAAGAAGTCACCGCCAAGATGGACGCCGGCGAAACCTCCGTCGTGCGCATGAAGATCCCGACGGAAGGGGCTTGCGAGTTCAACGACGGCGTCTATGGCGACGTGTCGATCCCGTGGAATTCCGTCGACATGCAGGTGCTGATCAAGGCCGACGGCATGCCGACCTATCACATGGCTAACGTCATCGACGACCATCTGATGAAGATCACCCATGTGGCGCGCGGCGAAGAGTGGCTGGCGTCCGTGCCGAAGCACATCCTGCTGTACCGCTATTTCGGCTGGCAGGAGCCGAAGTTCATGCACCTGTCGCTGATGCGCAATGCCGACAAGTCAAAACTGTCGAAGCGCAAGAACCCGACCTCGATCTCCTATTACTCGGCGCTGGGCTACCTGCCGGAAGCGCTGATGAACTTCCTTGGCCTGTTCTTCGTGCAGATCGCCGAAGGCGAAGAACTGCTGACCATGGAGGAACTGGCGGACAAATTCGATCCGGAAGCGCTCTCCAAGGCCGGCGCCATCTTCGACATCCAGAAGCTCGACTGGCTGAACGGTCGTTGGCTGCGCGAAAAGCTGTCGCCGGAGGAATTCATTGCCCGCAGCTTCGAATGGGCCTCTGAAAACCAGCGGCTGACGGAAGGCCTGAAGCTTGCCCAGAGCCGCATTTCCAAGCTCGGCGAATTGCCGAACCTGGCCGGCTTCCTGCTCGCCAGCGACGTCGGCCTGACGCCCGCCTCGTTTGCGGGCCTCAAGACCTCGCCCGCCGAGACGCTGGAGATCATCAACACCGTTCAGGCCGATTTCGAAAAAATGCCGGAATGGACGGTGGAAAGCATCGACCAGGAACTGCGCGCCGTGGCCGACAAGCTCGGCAAGAAGCTGCGCGTCGTCACCCCGCCGCTGTTTGTTGCCATGTCCGGTTCGCAGCGCTCGCTGCCACTGTTTGACTCAATGGCGCTGCTCGGCCGCTCCGTGGTGCGCCAGCGGCTCAAAATTGCCGCAACCGTGGTGGCATCCCTGGTGGGTGCAGAGAAGTAAGGGCGAAGAGGCGGGTCTCCATCCGAGACCACGTTGGCGTCTTCCTCCGTCATCCTCGGGCTTGACCCGAGGATCCAGGACCAGATGCGAAAACGTCAGATCCTGGAAGACCCCTCAAGCCGATGAATGGATCCTCGGGTCAAGCCCGAGGATGACGAAATACAGGGCCGCTCGGAGCACCATCACCAGGCAGCCGCGCCGGCAAACAGACAACACGGCCCCAAAAGGCGATAACCGATGACCGAACAGAAGACCGAAACCGCCCTCTCCTCCGACGCCACGCAAGTGCGCCGCCAGAAACTGGCGCTGCTGCGCGAAAAGATCGGCGACGTCTATCCGGCGCATTTCCACCGGACGCTGACCAATGCGGAGCTTTCGGAAAAATACGAAAGCCTCGAAGCGGACGTGGAAACGCAGGACGTCGTGACCGTTGCGGGCCGCGTCTATTCCTCGCGCAATTCCGGCATGTTCATGGACATTCGCGATGCCTCGGGCAAGGTGCAGATCTTCTCCCACAAGGACACGACGCCGGAAGCCGCCCGCGAGATGCTGGCGATGATCGACATCGGCGACATCATCGGCGTGACAGGCATCGTGCGCCGCACCAAGCGCGGCGAGCTGACGATCAACGCGCATGAAATCACCATGCTGACGAAGTCGCTGCTGCCGATGCCGGAAAAGTGGCATGGCGTCTCCGACATCGAACTGCGCTACCGCAAGCGCCACCTCGATATCCTCAGCAATGACGAGAGCAAACTGCGCTTCCAGCAGCGCTCGAAGATCGTTTCCGGCTTCCGGCACTTCCTGGAAGGCGAAGGTTTCCTCGAAGTGGAAACCCCGATGCTGCAGACGGTCTATGGCGGTGCGACCGCCGATCCGTTCAAGACCTTCCACAACACGCTGAAGATGGACATGTACCTGCGCATCGCGCCGGAACTGTTCTTGAAGCGCACACTGGTGTCGGGTCTCTCCGACAAGGTGTTCGAGATCAACCGCAACTTCCGCAACGAAGGC
Organism: Neorhizobium fuzhouense; assembly: GCF_042611105.1. Classification (NCBI taxonomy): domain Bacteria; kingdom Pseudomonadati; phylum Pseudomonadota; class Alphaproteobacteria; order Hyphomicrobiales; family Rhizobiaceae; genus Neorhizobium; species Neorhizobium fuzhouense. The sequence goes on from NZ_JBHFFP010000003.1 coordinate 179,799, forward strand.
GTTTCCACCCGGCACAATCCTGAGTTCACCATGATGGAGTGCTACTGGGCCTATGCCGACTACGAGGACATGATGGGCCTGGTCGAACGCCTGTTCGAAACACTGGCGCTGTCGATCCACGGCACGACGGATGTCGCCTTTGCCGACAAGACGCTCTCCTTCAAGGGCCCGTTCAAGCGCGTGCCCATGCCGGATGCCGTCAAGGAAGCAACGGGCATCGACTTCCTCTCGATCAAGACGGATGAAGAAGCCCGCGCCGCCGCCAAGGCCGCCGGCTTTGCGGTCGAAAAGGACTGGACCTGGGGCGAGTGCCTCGCCTTCATCTTCGAGGAAAAGGTCGAGGGCACGCTGATCCAGCCGTCTCACGTCACGCATTTCCCGAAGGACATTTCTCCCTTCGCAAAGGAAGTACCGGGCGAGCCGCGTCTGGTCGAACGCTTCGAGACCTATTGCAATGCCTGGGAAGTCGGCAACGCCTTTTCCGAACTCAACGATCCAGAAGAACAGCGCCGCCGCATGGAAGAGCAGCTGGAACAGGCGCATGCCCGTGGCGAGAAGGACAAGCAGCTCGACGACGAGTTCCTTGATGCCATCGACCAGGGCATGCCGCCGGCCGGTGGCCTTGGCATCGGCGTCGACCGCCTGATCATGCTGCTCACCAATTCGCCCTCAATCCGCGACATCATTCTCTTCCCGGCCCGCCGCAACAAGGCGGACTGATCAGAACCGCACGCACTGATGATCACGGCTCGCCATTGGCGGGCCGTTTTGCTGTCCAGCATTTGGACAAGAAATAACAGAGACGGGATCATTGGGCGACGGTGGGCGCTTTCGGTGCGGGCGCGGCATCGTTGGTCACCGATGCCGGTTCAGCCGCGTGCGATCCGTCCGCGTGTGGCGCGGCCACCTTCATCGGGTCGATGCCATCCTGCGCCGGCGCGGACGCAACGGATGGTGCCGCAGCCTCTTCCCCCTGTAGCGGTGTTCCTGCCGGCGCATGAGCGGCCGGCTCGACAACCGGCTTTGGTGCGTCACTGCCAAAGATCATGGCCTTGGCGCGCGCAAAGAGGCCAGGTGCTTCTGCGGCGGCGGTCTGCTCGGGCGCGGAAGGCGCGGCTTTTGCCGCATCGGCTGCGTGCGCCGCCCCTGGTTCCGCAGGCCCGCTGCCTGCACCATGGGACTGCGTATCGGCGGCGGCGGTCTGCGGTGCGGGACTGCCAAACACCATGCTTTTCAGCGAACTGATCAGGCCGCCGCCTTCGGGCTTTTCAGCCGGTGCACCGCCTTCCCCGCCATGACCGCCTCCGGCTGCGGGTTTGTCGCCGTCTCCGGCAACCGGCGTGCCACCATGGCCTTCGGCAGGCTTTTCTGCACCACCGCCATGGCCGGCATCACCACCACCATGGGCATCGGCGGCGGCGTCGTGGCCGCCTCCCTTGGCTTTCTTCTTGCCCTTCGGCGCACCGTGACCATCGTCCTTGTGCTGCGTTTCGATGACAGGTGACACGCAATCGGCCTTGTCGGTCAGGCTGGCTGCAATCTTTTCGATATCACCCAGCGTCGGCTCGATGCGCGTTCCGAAATACTCGCCCTTGGCCGAGGCCGGGCCTTCGAAATAGAAGGCCGAGTAGACGGGTTCTGGAACATCCGCGTCCTTGGATGGCGTCGGAATATAAACCACCTGTGCCCCGATGGCACGACCGCGCATGCCCGCCCTCAGCGTCGGCCCCGATTTGTCCAGCACGCTGATCTGGACGAGATCCGCCTTTTCCGCCGCCTGCACGGACTTTGCCACGCGAAGCGCGGTCTTCAATCGCGCCGGTCCGTCGCCCCGGTCGGTGAAGACATATTTGCGCACCCAGTAGTGACCATCGCGTTTGATCTTCACCAGTTGCAGCGTGGTGCATTGCAGCCCGTTCACTTCCAGGTAGGAGGGGCCGAGAAGTCTGTCGGAACCGATGTAGAGCGCCAAGGCTCCGCTGCCGCCGCCGAGAAGAACGACGCCGCCGAGAACCAGGCAAAGGGTGCGTGACAGTCGTATCTTCACGCCTTTCACGCCTGGACCTCCGGCATGCTCAAATCCCCTCAACGCAAAACACAGGCCCTGAAGGCCGAGTGGACATCCTCTCTCATTACTCTTGAAGAAGCTTTAAGCCCCCATGCCAATCTCAACGGCCGCGATGCTTCATTCCGCGACAGGGCGCGGCGTTAAGGCGAAAGTCACGAAGTTGCGAATGATTTGCAATAGCATTGACATCGGTAAAAGCGAGGCTAAGTTAGATTGCAAATGAGTTGCATTAGAGGATGACATCCGTGCTACTGCGCATGCTCGCTGCCGGTTTTATAACCGTTTTTAGCCTTGCCCCGGCTGTTTCAAGCGCGGCGGAAAAGCCGAAGGTGGTCACCACCTTCACGATTATCGCCGACATGGCCAAGAACGTGGCGGGCGACACCGCCGACGTCGAAAGCATTACCAAACCCGGCGCCGAGATTCACAATTACCAGCCCACCCCCCGCGACATCCTGCGTGCGCGCAATGCAACCCTTGTGCTGCGCAACGGGCTGAACCTCGAACAGTGGTTTGAAAAATTCCTGGTCAACATGGGCGATGTGCCAAGCGTCACGGTATCGGAGGGCGTGGTGCCGATGGCGATTGCCGGCGGCGCCTATCAAGGCAAGCCCAACCCGCATGCCTGGATGTCTCCGGATAACGCCCTGATCTATGTGGAAAACATCCGCAAGGCGCTCGCTAAAGTCGATCCCGCCCATGCCGATCTCTATGCCGCCAATGCAAAGGCCTATTCCGACAAGATCCGCGCGGCCGTCCAGCCGATCCGCGACACGCTGAACAGTCTGCCTGAAAACAAGCGTTTTCTCGTGACGAGCGAAGGCGCCTTTTCCTACCTCGCCCGGGATTTCGGCCTGAAGGAACTGTATCTCTGGCCGGTCAATGCCGACAGCCAGGGAACGCCGCAGCAGGTGAAAGCGGTGATCGATGCCATGCGGGCCGACAGGATCGGCGTGATCTTTTCCGAAAGCACCGTCTCGCCCGATCCGGCAAAGCAGGTGGCGCGGGAAACAGGGGCGACCTATGGCGGGGTGCTCTATGTCGATAGTCTCAGCGATCCGGATGGCCCCGTTCCGACCTACCTGGATCTTCTGAAAGTCACCACCGGCACGATTGCGAAAGGTCTTGCGCAATGATGATGGGAAAGGTGAAGCCGCCGGCCTTCGGCATAAAGGTCGATAACGTCACCGTCTCCTACCGCAATGGGCATACGGCGCTGCGCCAGGCCAGTTTCACGGTTCCCAAAGGCACCATCACGGCCCTTGTCGGCGTCAACGGCGCCGGCAAATCCACCCTCTTCAAGGCCATCATGGGCTTTGTGCCGCTCTCTGCCGGCACTGTCGACATCCTGGGCATGAGTGCGGCCCAGGCGCTGCGCAAAAACCTTGTCGCCTACGTGCCGCAAGCCGAAGAGGTGGACTGGAATTTTCCGGTTCTCGTCGAGGACGTGGTGATGATGGGCCGCTACGGCCACATGAATTTCCTGCGCATCCCCTCGCGCCGCGACCACGAGATGGTGAGTGAGGCGCTGGAACGGGTCAACATGACGGAGTTTCGCAAGCGCCAGATCGGCGAACTCTCCGGCGGCCAGCGCAAGCGGGTGTTTCTCGCCCGCGCCCTTGCCCAGGAAGGCCAGGTCATCCTGCTCGACGAACCGTTCACCGGCGTCGATGTCGGCACCGAGGAACAGATCATCGCGCTATTGAAATCCCTGCGCGACGAAGGCCGCGTCATGCTGGTCTCTACCCACAATCTCGGCAGCGTGCCGGATTTCTGCGACCGCACCGTCTTCGTCAAGGGCACCGTGATCGCCTATGGCAAGACGCAGGACACGTTCAACGAGGAGAACCTCGAAAAGGCCTTCGGCGGCGTGCTGCGCCACTTCGTCCTCGGCGGCCGCGACCTGCATGACGACGAGGACGCCCGCCATGTCCGCGTCATCACCGACGATGAACGCCCCTATGTGACCTATGGCAATGGCACCCGCAGGACGGCGACCCGGGCACCGCAGGAGGCTACGGATGCTCCAGACGCTTCTTGAGCCCTTCACCTATGGCTATATGCTGAATGCCATCTGGGTGAGCGCGCTGGTAGGTGGCGTCTGCGGCTTTCTCTCGGCTTATCTAATGCTGAAAGGCTGGTCGCTGATCGGGGATGCGCTGTCCCATGCCATCGTGCCGGGCGTTGCCGGCGCCTATATGCTGGGCCTGCCCTTCGCGCTCGGGGCCTTCCTCTCCGGCGGACTTGCAGCGATTGCCATGCTGTTTCTCAACCAGCGCACCAAGCTGAAAGAAGATGCCATTATCGGGCTGATCTTCACCGCCTTCTTCGGGCTTGGCCTGTTCATGGTGTCGCTGTCGCCGACATCGGTCAACATCCAGACCATCGTGCTGGGCAATATCCTCGCCATCACGCCGGAAGATACGGTTCAGTTGGTGCTGATCGGCGGCATCAGCCTCGTCATCCTGCTGTTGAAATGGAAGGACCTGATGGTGGCCTTCTTCGATGAAAATCATGCGCGCACCATCGGCCTTCGCCCCGATTTCCTGAAAGCACTGTTCTTCACGCTGCTGGCCGCCTCCACGGTTGCCGCCCTGCAAACGGTCGGCGCTTTCCTGGTCGTTGCCATGGTGGTAACGCCGGGTGCCACCGCCTATCTGATCACCGACCGGTTCCAGCGCCTGATCGTGATGGCGGCCGGCATCGGTGCTGCCACCAGCTTTGTCGGCGCCTATGCGAGCTATTTCCTCAACGGCGCCACCGGCGGCATCATCGTGGTGCTGCAGACGCTGATCTTTCTGGCCGCCTTCGTCTTTGCGCCCAAGCACGGCCTGATCGCGGCGCGCCGCCGCCGCGCCCATGCCCTGGAGGAGCCGGCATGAGCGAGACCCTGCAACTGGCCATCCTGCCGTTCCAGCTGCCCTTCATGCAGAATGCCTTTATCGTCACCATGATGATTGCCGTGCCGATGGCCATGCTGTCCTGTCTGCTGGTGCTGAAGGGCTGGTCGCTGATGGGCGATGCGGTTTCCCACGCGGTGCTGCCGGGCGTGGTGGTCGCCTATATGCTGTCGCTGCCGCTGTCGCTCGGGGCTTTCGCCGCCGGCCTCGTCTGTGCGCTGTCGACCGGCTACCTCAAGGACAACAGCCGCATCAAGGAGGATACGGTGCTCGGCATCGTGTTTTCAGGCATGTTCGGGCTGGGCCTCGTGATGTTCGTTGCCGTCAAGAGCGACGTGCATCTCGACCATATCCTGTTCGGCGACATGCTGGGCATCGCACCCGCCGACCTACTGGAGACCGGTCTCATTGCCCTTGGCTGCACGATTTTTCTCGGCGTGTTGCGCAAGGACCTTCTGGTGCATGCTTTCGATCCGCAGCATGCGCAGGCCATCGGCCTGCCGGTAAAACTGCTGCATTACGGCCTGCTGACGGTACTGTCCCTGACGGTGGTCGGGGCGCTGACGGCCGTCGGCATCATTCTGTCGGTTGCCATTCTGGTGGCACCCGGTGCGATCGCCTTCCTGCTGACGCGGCGCTTCCACACGATGATGCTGGTGGCTGTTGCCATCGCCCTGACTGCGTCCTTCCTCGGCATTTATCTGAGCTTCTTCATCGACAGCGCCCCGGCACCGACCATCGTGCTGCTGATGAGCGCTGTCTTTATCGCCGCCTTTATCCGCACCTCGATCCGCGCCCGACGGAGTGTGGCGACCTCCTGACCCCAATGCAAAACGGCCCGCCATCAAGGCGAGCCGCTTGTCATCGGTCAAAGCGATACTGCGATCAGGCCGCAGCCAGTTCCTTCTTCACCATGGCGCGAAGGCTGATCAGATCCTTGTTGAAGGAGCGGATGCCTTCCGACAGCTTTTCAGTTGCCATCGCATCCTCGTTCAGCATCCAGCGGAACTTCTTCTCGTCGATCGGGAAGAAGGCGTCCTCGGTGATGTTGTCGGGGGACAGCTTGCGCTCCAGCGTGCCTTCGGCCTTGTCCAGTTCATCGAGCAGTGCCGGGCTGATCGTCAGGCGGTCGCAACCGGCCAGCGCTTCGATTTCGCCGGCATTGCGGAAGGAGGCACCCATGACGATGGTCTCGATGCCGTTCGCCTTGTAGTAATTGTAGATCTGGCGCACCGAGATGACGCCTGGATCGGTTTCGGAGGTGTAATCCTCGCCGGTCGACTTCTTGTACCAGTCGAGGATACGCCCGACGAAGGGCGAGATGAGGAAGGCCTTGGCATCCGCGCAGGCAATCGCCTGGGCCTTGGAGAAGAGCAGCGTCAGGTTGCAGTCAATGCCTTCCGTCTGCAGCACTTCGGCAGCCTTGATACCTTCCCAGGTGGAGGCGAGCTTGATCAGGATGCGATCGCGCTCGATGCCGCGCTCCTTGTAGGCGGCAATGATGCCATGTGCCTTCTTGATCGACGCTTCGGTATCGAAGGAGAGATCCGCATCGACTTCGGTCGAGACGCGGCCCGGCACCAGCTTGGAGAGCGCGGCACCCACGGAAATGGCCAGGCGATCGGCAACGGCCGAAATCACCGCTTCCTCATTGCCGCCCTGCTTCTTGCCCCAAGAGACGGCTTCCTTGACATCGTCGGCAAACATCGACGTGCCAAGCGCCTTGAGCACGATGGTCGGGTTGGTGGTGCAATCCACCGGCTTCAGACGCGCCACAGCCTCGATATCGCCGGTATCAGCGACAACCGTGGTCATGGAACGGAGTTGTTCGAGCTTGGACGCCATCCGGAATATCCTTGACTTGTTGCATTGGAATTGAGGGAAAAACTGCACCCCTCTCTATCCTTAGTATCTGCGGTCCACAGCGCAAAAGTCAAGACATTTGCCCAGTCGATTTGACATTTGTTTCATCACAATCGATAGTCCTGTCTCCTCAGGACGCAAAAGGATCCGCATACCCGTGGCGAAACTCAGACGCGACACGCATATCGCCTATTCGGAAGCCGCGTCGCTTCGGTTGCGCGCCGCCTGGCTCTATTACAACCAGGGACTGACCCAGAAGGACGTGGCGGAAAAGCTCGGCGTCAGCCGCTCCACCGTCATCCGCCTGCTGGACGAGGCGCTCAAACGTTCGGAAGTGCAGATCTGGATCAGCGAAGGCATCGATGATTGCGTCGATCTCGCCGTGAAGCTGGAAAAGGCCTATGGGCTGGATGAGGCCGTGGTGGTGCCCTCCCCCGACAGCGACGATGCGGGCGCCATTGCCAAGGCTGTCGGCTTGGCGCTCGGGCAGTTCCTTACCGAAGTGATGACCGACAACATGACCATCGGCGTCGGCTGGGGCCGCACCATGACGGCATCGCTTTCCGGCTTTCGCCCGCCAAGGCGCGAAAACTGCAAGGTCGTCTCCCTGCTCGGCGGCATCGTTGCCGTCCACCAGACAAACCCGATCGATTACACCTGGCGGCTGGCAAGCCAGCTTGGCGCAGAATGTTACATGTTTCTGGCGCCGCTTCTCGTCGATTCCGTTGCCACCAAGCGGGCGCTGATCGAGGAATGCGGGTTGAAGACGCTCTACGATCTGGCGGAAAACCTCGATCTCGCCATCGTCTCCTGCGGCGATATCGGCCCGCACTCCACGTCCCTGTCGGAGGGCTTCATCAGTCACGACACCCTGCAGGAACTGGTGGATGCCGGCTGCGTCTGCGACACCATGTTCAACTTCCTCGATGCCGAGGGCCACACCATCGAACACCCGATCCACGAGCGGGTGATGTCGGTCGATCTCGACACGCTGAAGAAGGCCCGTCACATCGTGCTCTCCTCGGGCGGTGCCCACCGTGCAAAAGCCATCCGCGCCACCATCCGCCGCATCGGCTGCAACACGCTGATTACCGACGAGGCGGCGGCACGGGAGCTATTGGGGTTGGCTGGGGAGTGAACGACAACGGCGTTCAGATATCGTCTGGCCAATCCCGTGCCGCGTGCTGCACGAACAGCACTTCGACCTGATCCTCCCGCACACGGTAGGCGACGATATAGGGCAGGTTCGGCAGGACCAGTTCGCGCGTCCCCTCGATCTCTCCGCGGCGACCGATGAACGGATTGGCCGACAGGAGCCGAACGGTTCTGCGGTGGATATCCTTGACGACCCGGGCTGCAGCCGACGGATTATGCTGGGCGATGTAGTCGCCGATGGCGGTGAGTTCCCCAATGGATCGGCGAGTCCAGAGGACCTGCATGCGATCAGACCTGATCGTATCTGGCCAAGAGCGCGTCGATGTCAGCCGGCGAGGCAAATTCGCCCTTGTCCGCATCCGCAATTCCGGCCTGAACACCCGCAATCCATTTTTCCTGCCACGCAAGGGAGCGGCCGTGGGAAAGTGCATCCTCGACAATCCGGCTGCGCGTCAGGCTCGTCCGTTCGGCCAGCTGGTCGATGCGGCGCGAGATGTCATCGGGAAGGTCGATCGAGGTTTTCATGCGGTCAGTCTCTCACACCCGGCTGTGCGGCACAAAGAAAATTTGCCCCTCACGCCTTGCCCGCTTCCCAGCCGAGAATGGCGCGCTTGCGGGTGAGCCCCCAGTGATAGCCGGTGAGCGCTCCGCTTTTGCCGAGCGCCCGGTGGCAGGGCACGACGAAGGAGATGGGATTGCGGCCGATGGCAGCGCCCACCGCACGGCTCGCCGTCGGCTGGCCGATGTCGCGGGCGACGTCGGAATAGGTGACGGCCTTGCCGAAGGGAATTTTCAAAAGGCTCTGCCAAACGCGCACCTGAAAGTCCGAGCCGATCAGGACGACCCGCAAGGGTTCTTCCGCGCACCAGCGGGAAGGATCAAAGGCACGGGCGATGTAGGGCGCGGTTGCGGCCTTGTCCTCGACATAAACGGCATTCGGCCAGCGTTTGGCCATGTCCTCGAAGCAGGCAGCCTTGCCCCCTTCGTTATCGGCAAAGGCTAGACCCGCAAGTCCGCGCTCGGTTGCCATCACCAGCGCCAAACCGAAGGGCGACGGGTGGAAGCCGTAGGAAATCGTCAGACCTCCGCCCTTGGCCTTCCATTCGCCGGGGCTCATCGCCTCGTGGGTGACAAAAAGATCATGCAGACGGCCCGGACCGGACAGGCCCACTTCATAGGAGGCTTCCAGAAGCGGCAATTGCTCGTGCCCCAAAAGCCGCTTGGCGTGATCGAGTGTCACCGCCTGCAGAAAAGTTTTCGGCGACAGGCCCGCCCAACGGGTGAAAACCTTCTGAAGCTGGGTCGGCGAGCGGTCGAGGTCAGCGGCGATCCTCTCGAGCGACGGCTGGTCGCGGTAATCGAGCGTGATACGTTCGATGACCTGCTTGACCACGGCATAATCCTCACCCTCTGGTGTGATGTCGGTGGCGGGTACGGGCGAAAAGGCGTTCATCGGAAAAGTCCTCATGTCGAGGATGAATTCACCACGGGCGGGCGGAAGACGCCACCCGATTCTTGCGTCACTCTGCCCTCAGATCCGCTGCTTGACCGTGGCAAGCGCCCCGCGGAACGCTTTGGCAAAACTTTCCCGATCATCCGGGTTGAGAAAGGAGCCCACATCGGTCAGGCGCCCCTCGCCGGTCACGTGCATGGAGGTGATGCCGTATTCCTGATGCCGGCGCACACGAAAGCGGGCCCAGAACGGGTTGAAGCGATGTTCCACCATGCGCCCTGCCGGCGAGAATTTTCGGATGGAGACATTGGTGCGCGACACCGTGACTTCCTCGCGGGCGCGGCCGGCGCGGTAGTTCAGCCAGAAGGCGCCGTAGAGGAGGAAGAAATCCAGCCCGAAGAACAGACCGATCGGCCAGGCGCCGGTTGCCATGAAGAACAGGCCATGCAGCAGGCAGACGGCACCGCTCACGGCAAGCAAGATGCGAAAGCCCTTGCGCCCGAGCGAGCGATAGGGTGTCAGCTCGGCTGCAAAAACCGGGTTATCCTCCAGCCTGTCCACGTTGCCTTCCATCCCGTGCCTTGTCATAGAAGCTAGATGGCAATCTCGAAGTCACAATCCCATATGCAAACTTCACAAAAGTCAAATGGCGCGGCGAGAAGCCGCAGGCATGCCCGCACCGCCTACAGCAAGGCGGAGATCGAGGAGATCTTCCGCCGTTTCAGCATCCAACGGCCGGAGCCAAAAGGCGAACTGGAGCATGTGAACCCGTTCACGCTGGTGGTGGCGGTGGCGCTGTCGGCGCAGGCCACCGATATCGGCGTCAACCGCGCCACAAGAAAGCTCTTCGAGATCGCCGATACGCCGGAAAAAATGCTGGCGCTCGGCGAAGAGGGCGTGATCCAGCATATCAAGACGATCGGGCTCTACCGCAACAAGGCCAAGAACGTCATCGCGCTGTCGCGCCTGTTGATCGAGGAATTCGGCAGCGAGGTTCCGAGAACCCGGGAAGAGCTGATGCGGCTGCCGGGCGTCGGGCGCAAGACGGCCAATGTGGTGATGTCGATGGCCTTCGGCATTCCGACGCTTGCCGTCGATACCCATGTGTTTCGCCTTGCCAACCGACTGAAGCTGGCGCCGGGCAGCACGCCGGATGCGGTGGAGGAAAACCTGCTCCGGATCATTCCGAAGCAATACCTGTTTCACGCCCATCACTGGCTGATCCTGCACGGGCGCTACACCTGCAAGGCCCGCAAGCCGGAATGCGAGGCGTGCGTGATTGCCGATCTCTGTCGCTATCCGGCCAAGACCTGCGACGTGCCGGTGCCGCTTGCCGAACTACCCGCGCAGATGCTGGGCGCGGATGCCCTCCGCAACAGCGAATGACGGATCACGCGCGCTCAAGGCCTTGTGCAGATGCACCATCATGCCGGCGGCAAACAGCGGCGTCAGCAGGTTGACGATCGGGATCGCCAGAAAGCCTGCGATCAGGAGGCCTGCCAGGAACACCGTGCCCTGATGCTTGCGGCGAAACGCCTTGGCCTCAACCGGCGGGCGAAAGCGCATGGCGGCAAATTCGAAGAATTCGCGGCCCAGCAGGTAACCGTTCACCAGAAAGAAGGCGACGAGATTGATGCCCGGCAGGAAGAGCAGAAACAGCGCGATGATGTTGCCGAGGATGACCACCCCGAGAAACTGCACCGATTCGACCATGGCCCGCCCGAGCGGCAGTTCCGTGCCGGGCGGATCGTTCGGATAGTCGCGCTTTTCCACCACTTCCGCCACATCATCGAGAAACAGGCCGGCAATCAGCGCGGTCACCGGTGCGATCAACAGCGCAAGGCCAAGCGCCAGCCCGATGCCGGCGAGGATCGCAAAGATGAAGGTGAGCCAGCCCGCCCAGTCCGGCACGCTCGGCAGAAGATCGGCAAAGTAGGGCCAGACATAGCCGATGAAGATGCCACGCAGCGCAAACCAAAGGCCGATCAGCACCAGGATCGTCAGCCCCAGAACTTTCCAGAAGGCCGAGCGCGTTTCCGGCGCAAAAAGGTTCAAGAGGGACAGTCGCGCGGATTGAAAGATCATGCGTGGCGGGCTCCGTTGAGGACCTGAATGTAGGTGCACGCTGGGCCGCGAACAATAAGCAGCCGGTCAGCTGATGGCTTCGAGTTCGGCGCGGTGGCGATGCATGGCAAGGAACCGGCGGTAATCACGGTCGTAATCGGCGCGCACCGCGGCATTGGGCTCACGGATTTCGCCGCCGCGGTCCATGGCAAGTCCGGCATCGGCAAGCGAAGGGTAAAGCCCTGCTGCAACCGCCGCGGCCATCGCAGAGCCTGCGAGAACTGCATCCGGGGCAGCCGGCACGCGCACGGGATGCCCGGTGATATCGGCATAAAGTTCGATCAGCAGCGGGTTCTGCACATGCCCTCCGGCCACATGCAGCATGTCGAAGCCGTGACCGAACGTCTCCATGGTTTCCAGGATATGGCGGATGCCGAGCACCAGCGCCACGCAGGTACGCCAGTAGATGCGGCAAAGTCCGTCGAAGGAGGCATCGAGCGTCAACCCGCTCACGACGCCGGTCGCGCGCGGATCGGCAAGCGGAGACCGGTTGCCATGAAAATCCGGCAGGATGTCGATCCCCTCGCCGAGACGATGGCCCTCGGTGGCCCGCAGGACGGCAATGCGGTCGATGATGCGTTGGTGAAGGCCTGGCGTCGGTTCGCCGCCCGCCGCATGCATGCGCACCATATGATCGAGAAGCGCGCCGGTGGCCGACTGGCTTCCCTCGACCAGCCAGTGACCGGCAAGCAGTGCCTCGTAATAGGGTCCCCAGAGACTATGCCCCGGCAGCGGCTGGCGCGACAGCGCAACCAGACAGCTCGACGTTCCCCCAATCAGCGCCAGATTGCGCTCCATGTCGGGATGCCCCGCAACAGCGCCCAGAGCCCCAAGTGCACCGGCATAGGCATCGATCTGGCCGGCGGCCACGACGCACTCGACATCCAGCCCGAGGCCATCGGCAGCTTCTGGCCGGAGACGGCCGACGGCATCGCCGACGGCAAGCGTGTCCTTCGGCAGAGAGGCTCTCTCGATCAGATCTTCAAGGCCCGCAGCTTTGAGGAAATCGGCATGCCAGCCCGGTTCTTCATGCGAGAGGTAGTTCCACTTGGCCGTGAGCGTGGAGCGCGAGCGCGCATTGGAGCCGGTTGCGCGCCAAGTGAGAAAATCGGCAAGATCAAAGACATAGCCGGCCCGCTGCCAGCTGTCGGGCAGATGCGTCTTCAACCACATCAACTTGGGGATCTGCATTTCCGGCGAGAGCGAGCCGCCAGAAAACCGGAGCACCGGATGGGCCGTGGCGCTCAACCGTTCCGCCTCCAGCACGGCACGGTGATCGAGCCAGACAATCGTATCGAAGCGATCTTCACCCTGGTGGGAGACGGCAAGCGGGGCGCCCTCACGGTCGCGCAGCACAAGCGAACAGGTGGCGTCGAAACCAAGCGCTGCAATATCGCTGGCGGCAAGGCCCGCTTCACCGATCGCCTGGCGCACCGCATGGCACACAGCCCGCCAGATGTCTTCCGAATCATGCTCGGCAAAGGCATCGCCATCGCGGCGCATCACGATCGGATGCCGTGCCTTGGCAAGAAGCCTGCCGTCCCGGGTAAAAACGCCGGCCCGCGCGCTGGTCGTCCCCACATCGACCGCCACCAGGTGCGCACGCATCAGGTCATATTCCCCATCATCCCTGAAAGCCATCTTCTCAAGACATGGCGCTTATGGTGCGCCCGTCGCTGCTATCGGCTGCAACCGTCGATATGGTGATCGACAAGGTGGATCAAATCGGACATGGCGTCAAACTCGGCATCGGGTGCCAGAGCCGTGATGTCTGCCCGGTACTCCTCCCGGTCTGCATGCGAGCCGCCGGTAAAGGCGAACACCGCCATTCCCGCCCGTTTTGCCGCCAGAATCCCGGCGGGACTATCTTCAATCACGATGCAATCCCGCGGCGCCACTCCCATCTGCTCTGCCGCGTAGAGGAAAAGATCCGGCGCCGGCTTGCCGTTCTTCACCATGGTGGCGCTGAATATATGCGGCTCGAAGAAATCGACAAGACCGGTGAGGCCGAGCGACAGTCGGATACGTTCCGGCTGGCTGGACGAGGCCACGCAGAACCGCCAATTAAGCGCCTGGAGCGCTGCGGCAATGCCCGCAATGGGTTGCAGTTCCTGTTCGAAGCGGGCGTAAAGATCCGCCCGCATCCGGTCGAGAAATGCTTCGTTGGCTTCGACACCGAAGGTCTCGTCGAGGACGGACACCATGGTTGCAAGGCTTCTGCCGAGAAAGTGGCGATAGGCCTCCGCCTCGGTCATGACGACGCCATGCGCCTTTACCGCATCCACCAGAACGCGGATGGACAGCGGCTCGCTGTCCACCAGCACGCCATCGCAGTCGAAGATTATCAGCGGCGCCGAGTTCGTCATGACATCACTCTAGCCGACGAGTCGGCCCTCGAGATAGAGCTGAAGTGTGGCGGCCGTGCCTTTGGACCACAATGTCTGAAGCGCATGGGCAAACCGGTCACGGAAATGCTGCGAGCCGGAGACGGCGCCGAAGATTTCATCGAAAGCCAGAAAGGCCATTGGATCGGTTTTGGCCGCAAGTGCTGCCGCCTGCAGCTTTTCGGCGCTTGCATCGTTGAAGACGATCGTCTTGCCGCTGTCGGATGTGCCGGCAAAGTAACGGCACCAGAGAGCCGACACCAGCGACAGGCCGATGATATCTTCGCCGCGCTGCAAGCGGTCGGCGGTGGAGGGCAGGATGAATTTCGGCTGACGATTGGAGCCATCCTGTGCAAGCCGCGGAATGGTGTCGCCGATCTTCGGGTTGAGGAAACGCCGCTCGATCAGATCGTAATAGGCCTCAAGGCTGGTATCGGGCACCGGCGGCACGATGGGGATGATTTCTTCCTTTTCCAGCTTTTCCAGAAATGCCCGGATGAGCGGATGTTCCATTGCCTCATGCACGAAATGGATATCGAGAAGCGCTGCCGGATAGGCGATTGCCGCATGGCCACCGTTGAGGATACGGATCTTCATCAGCTCGTAGGGTGCCACATCCTCGACGAACTGCACGCCGACCTTTTCAAGGGCGGGGCGACCGGCGGGGAAATGATCTTCCATCACCCACTGCTTGAACTCCTCGCAGAAGACCGGCCAGCCGTCTTCGATCTCGAACGTGTTGCGCAGGAAGTCGATCTCGCGGGCGCCGGTGGCCGGTGTGATGCGGTCCACCATGGAATTGGGAAAGGCGACATTGTCGTGGATCCAGGCGGCAAAATCCGGATCGGAGAGTTTTGCAAGGCCGCAGACGGTGTTTTCCGTCACATGGCCGTTGCCGGGAATGTTGTCGCAGGACATCACGGTGAAGGGCGCGATCCCTTTTTCGCGGCGCGCCTTCAGCCCGGCGATGATGAGGCCGAAGACCGTCTTCGGGGCAGCGGGATTTTCAGCATCGGCGCGGATGGCCGGATGCGCCGGGTTGAAATCGCCATTGGCGTCGATGAAGTAGCCGCCTTCGGTAATGGTCATCGAGACGATGCGGATCTTCGGATCGGTGAGAGCTGCAATGATGGCGGCCTGATCGCCGACCGGCAGGATATCGATCATCGGCCCGGTCACGCGGGCGGCGGTGCGGTTGTTGTCCTGCTCGACCACCGTCGTCAGGAAATCCTGCGCCTGAAGTTTTTCGCGCATCGCCTGGTCGGAGGGCAGGACACCGGCACCGACGATGGCCCAGTCATGATCGAACCCCTCGTTGAAAAGGTCATCCAGATAGACCGCCTGATGGGCGCGATGGAAATTGCCGACGCCGAAATGCAGGATGCCGGCGGAAAGAGCCGCACGATCATAGGCCGGGATAGCCGCCGTGGCCGCTGCATCGGAGAGGGTGGAGAGGGAGATTTTGACAGTCATGGTGCGGTCCTCGAAGGGTCCCAGGGAGTAAGATTGCAGCGTGATCGCCCGCGTGCGGGCCATCAGCTCATCCAGTTGCCGCCATCGACATTGTAGGTCTGGGCAACGATATAATCGGCGTCGGCAGAGGCGAGGAACACGGCCATGCCGGTCAGGTCCTCGGCGCGGCCCATGCGCCCGAAGGGCACAGCCGCACCCACCTGTCGCTTCTTCTCGCCAAGCGGCAGGTTCTCATGGCGGGCAAACAGCGCGTCGACGCCGTCCCAGTGCTCGCCATCGACCACGCCCGGCGCAATCGCATTGACGTTGATGCCGTGGCGGATGAGATCGAGGCCGGCCGACTGCGTGAGCGAAATCATGGCGGCCTTGGTGGCGCAGTAGACGGCGACCAGCGCCTCGCCGCGCCGCCCGGCCTGGCTTGCCATGTTGATGATCTTGCCGCCTTTGCCCTTGGCGATCATCGATTTCGCCACGGCCTGCAGCATGAAAAGCGAGCCTGCAACATTGATCGAAAACAGCCGGTCATAGCTTTCGCGGGTGATTTCGACGATGGGCGCCAGATCAAAAAGAGCGGCATTGTTGATGAGGATATCGACGCCGCCGGTCTTTTCCTCGACAGCGCGCACGGCCGCCTCGATGGAGGCCTGCTGCGTCACGTCAAGTTCCACGGCATAGGCCTGAGGGCCGATTTCGGCAGCTGTTGCCGCGGCACGCTCAAGGTTGATATCGGCGATTGCGACGGTTGCCCCCTCGCGGACATAGGCTTCCGCAAAGGCGCGGCCGATTCCGCGGGCAGAACCGGTGATGATGGCGGACTTGCCGCTCAGTCTGCCGCTCATAGCGCAAGCCCCTTCTCATCGAAGCGATAGAGCCGGTTTTCATCCGGCGTGAGGTAGACGCGGTCGCCGTGGCGGCAGGCAAAATCACCATTGGCGCGGGCGGTGACCGTGCCGATGCCATCGACCTCGATATGCATGAACGTGTCCGAGCCGAGATGCTCGGCAATGGTGACCGTGCCCGTCCAGCTGCCGCTGTCATGGGAGAGAGCCATGTGTTCGGGACGGATGCCGACGGTCTTTGCGCCCTTCGCCTGAGCATACGCCCCTTCGATCAGGTTCATCTTCGGCGAACCGATGAAGCCTGCCACGAAGAGATTGGCCGGTTTGCGGTAAAGATCGAGCGGCGATCCGACCTGTTCCACCCGTCCCTTGTTGAGGACGACGATCTTGTCGGCCATGGTCATGGCTTCCACCTGGTCGTGGGTGACGTAGATCATCGTGGTCTGCAATTGCTGGTGCAACTCGCTGATTTCCAGACGCATGTTGACGCGCAGCGCCGCATCGAGGTTCGACAGCGGCTCGTCGAACAGAAACGCCTTCGGCTGGCGCACGATGGCGCGGCCGATGGCCACGCGCTGGCGCTGGCCTCCCGACAGCTGGCGCGGCTTGCGCTCCAGATAATCGGTAAGGTTCAGCACCTTCGCCGCATCGGCCACCTTGCGGTCGATCTCGGCCTTGTCCATGCCCGCCATCTTCAGCGGAAAGGCGATGTTGGAGCGCACGCTCATATGCGGATAAAGCGCATAGGACTGGAACACCATGGCAAGGCCGCGTCGTGCCGGTGGCGCATCCGTTGCCGGCTTGCCGTCGATGACGATCTCGCCGCCGGAGACATCCTCGAGACCCGCGATCAGGCGCAGCAGCGTGGACTTGCCGCAACCGGACGGGCCGACGAAGACGACGAATTCGCCATCCTCGATATCGAGGTCGATCGACGGGATGACCTTTGCTTCACCGAAGACCTTGGAGACATTGCGGAGGGTAATACTGCCCATCGTCGTTATTCCTTGTTGACCGCTCAGCCTACTTGACCGCACCGAAGGTGAGGCCGCGAACGAGTTGTTTCTGGCTGAACCAGCCCATGATGAGAATTGGCGCGATTGCCATGGTCGAAGCGGCGGAAAGCTTGGCGTAGAACAGGCCTTCCGGGCTCGAATAGGAGGCAATGAAGGCGGTGAGCGGCGCGGCTTTTGAGGCGCTGAGGTTCAGCGTCCAGAAGGCTTCGTTCCAGGAGAGAATGATGTTGAGGAGAAGCGTCGAGGCAATGCCCGGGACCGCCATCGGCGTCAGCACATAGACGATTTCCTTGGGCAGCGAGGCACCGTCCATGCGGGCCGCTTCCAGGATCTCGCCGGGGATTTCCTTGAAATAGGTGTAGAGCATCCACACGATGATCGGCAGGTTGATCAGCGTCAGCACGATGACGAGACCGGTGCGGGTATCGAGCAGGCCGCCATCGCGGAAGATGAGGTAGATCGGGATGAGCGCGCCAACCGGCGGCATCATCTTCGTCGACAGCATCCACATCAGCACATCCTTGGTGCGCTTGGTCGGCGAAAAGGCCATGGCCCAGGCGGCGGGGATTGCGATAAGGAGGCCGAGGAAGGTGGAGCCGAGCGACACCACCACCGAGTTCATGAAGTGCAGGAAATAATCCGAACGCTCCTGAACCTGCGCGTAATTTTCCGTCGTCCAGTGGAAGAAGAGGAACGATGGCGGCGAGGCCACCGCTTCCGCTTCCGTCTTGAAGCTGGTGATGAAGGTCCAGAGGATCGGGAAGAAGATCAGGATGCCGAGCGTCCAGGCAATGGCGCTCATGATCAGTTTGCGGCGTGTCGATACCTTGCGTGCCATGGATCAGGCCTCCAGATTCTTGCCGATAAGGCGCACGAGGAAGATGGCGACGATATTGGCGAGGATGACGGCGACGATGCCGCCTGCCGATGCCCCACCGATATCGAACTGCAGGAGTGCCTGCGCATAGACGAGATAGGTGAGATTGGTGCTGGCCGTGCCCGGTCCGCCATTGGTGGTGACGAGGATTTCGGCAAAGACCGAGAGCAGGAAGATCGTCTCGATGAGAATGACGACGGTGATGGCGCGCGCCATGTGCGGCAGCACGATATAGAGGAAGCGGGACACGACCCCTGCCCCATCCATCTCGGCGGCATCCTTCTGCTCTTCATCGAGAGACTGGAGAGCGGTCAGCATGATCAGCGTGGCAAACGGCAGCCACTGCCAGGCCACGATGATGATGATCGACAAAAGCGGGATGGAGGCCAGAAAATCAAGCGGCGCAAAGCCGAAGCTGCGGGAAATCCAGGCAAACAGGCCGTTCACCGGGTTCATGAACATGTTCTTCCAGACCAGCGCCGACACGGTCGGCATGACGAAGAAGGGCGCGATCACCAGGATGCGCACAATGCCCTGCCCGAAAATCGGCTGATCGAGCAGAAGCGCGAACGCGATGCCGCCGATGATGGTGATGGTCAGCACGCCGCCGACCAGCAGAAGCGTGTTGGTGAGCGCTGCGAAGAACGCGGGATCGGTGAGGAAATACTGGTAGTTGAGGAAGCCCGTATATTCCTCCATGCCCGGCATCAGAAGATTGTAGCGCAGGAAGGAGAAATAGATCGTCATGCCGAGCGGCACGGCCATCCAGGCGAAAAGCAGGATGACCGACGGGGCCATCATCAGCCGTGCTGCGGAATGGGTGTGGGTCGTTGCCATGGGAGCCCCGGCTTACTGTCTGGAGTGTGAAACTGGAAAAGAGCCCTCTCTGGCTGCCGCCATCTCCCCCACAAGGGGGGAGACACGTGCCGCAACCCGTGCCGGACAAGACCGGCGCATCACGGCGTTCCCTTGGGAACAGTGACGCAGGCCGAAAGGCGTCAGCCCGGTTTCTCCCCCCTTGTGGGGGAGATGCCCGGCAGGGCAGAGAGGGCTTAAGGCCTCTTACTTCTTCGGGTAACCGGCCTTGGCCATTTCACGGCTGGTCAACTGCTGGGCACCCTGAAGCGCCTGATCGACCGTCATCTGGCCGGCAAGCGCTGCCGAGAACTGCTGGCCGACAGCCGTGCCGATGCCTTGGAATTCCGGGATCGCCACGAACTGGCCACCCGTATAGGGCACCGGCTTGACCGTGGGCTTTGCCGTGTTGGCAGCCGTCATGGCCTTCTGGGTCATGGCGGCAAACGGTGCGGCCTTCTGGTATTCGGCATTGGTGTAGAGCGAGGTGCGCGTGCCCGGAGGAACGTTGGCCCAGCCCTCCTTCGAGGCGACCAGCTCGGTATAGGCCTTGTCGGTTGCCCAGGAGATGAACTTCTGTGCCGCTTCTGCCTTCTTGGTGCCGGCCGGGATACCGAGGTTCCAGGCCCAGAGCCAGTTGCCGTGGTTGGTCAGGTCACCGGAGGTCGGGAAGAGCGCATAGCCCACCTTGTCGGCGACCTTGGATTCCTTCGGATTGGAGACGAAGGAGGCGGCAACCGTCGCATCGATCCACATGCCGCATTTGCCGGTCTGGAAGAGCGCGAGGTTTTCGTTGAAGCCGTTGGACGACGCACCCGGAGGGCCGGCATCCTTCATCAGGTTGACGTAGAAGGAGAGCGCCTGCTTCCATTCCGGCTGGTCGAACTGGGCCTTCCAGCTCTCATCGAACCAGCGGCCGCCGAAGGAGTTGGCGAGCGCCGTGATGAAGGCCATGTTTTCGCCCCAGCCGGCCTTGCCGCGCAGGCAGATGCCGTAGGTTTCAGACCCCTTGTCGGTGATCTTGCGGGCGGCATCGGCGATGAAATCCCACTTGGGGTTTTCCGGCATCGTAAGGCCTGCCTTTTCGAACAGGTCCTTGCGGTACATGATCATGGCGCTTTCGCCATAGAAAGGTGCCGCATAGAGCTTGCCGTCCACCGAAACTGCATCCTTGATCGCCGGCAGAAGGTCTGCCTGATCATAATTGGCGCCGAGCTTGTCGAGCGGCAGCAGCCAGCCCTGCTTGGCCCAGATCGGAACCTCGTAGGTGCCGATGGTCATGATGTCGTACTGGCCGCTCTTCGTTGCAATGTCGGTGGTGACGCGCTGGCGTAGAACGTTTTCTTCCAGCGTCACCCATTCCAGATCGATGCCGGGGTTCTTTGCCTTGAAGTCATCCGTCAGCTTCTGCATGCGGATCATATCGCCGTTGTTGACGGTGGCGATGGTCAGGGTTTCAGCCGAGGCAAGGCCGGAGAATGCCAGCGCGGAGACAGCGCCGAGCAGAATCGTCTTCAATGTCATGTCTTCCTCCCAGAAGAATACAGCGAGCATTCGCTTTGCTCGTGGGCAATTACTCATTTTAGCCTGCGACATGTCAAGCAGGATTCATCGCTGCAATGCAGCGGGAACCGCTCATGCCATTGATTTTAAATTGAATAAATTTTGCTCACAGGCTGAGCATATGCCCAGCTGTTGCCTCGTCCGTGATCAAGCCATTGATCAGCCGGCCCTGCAAGGCGGCGGCAAGCGCCTTTTCCTTGCGTTTTCCAAGCGCCACCCCGATCACCGTTCCGCTCTCGCGCGGCGGGATGGAAACGCTGGCGACGCGATCGTTGATCGGATCCTCCAGCAGGCGTCCGGCATGATCGAACATCCAGCCACAGATCTCGCCGGTGGCGCCCGCGGCCATCAGGCTCGTCATTTCGTCCGGCGCCAGAAAGCCGTCGACACAGAGCGGCGCATCGACGCCCAGTTCCCCGATGCCGACAAAGGTGACATCGGCCATGGCGCCAAGCTTCAAGGTGGATTGCACGATGGGCTGGAGATGCAAAAGGTCCCGCTCATCGGCCGAAGAGCACAGGACCGGCAGCGGCATCGGAAAATGTCGCGCCTTGATGGCATCGGCCATGGAAAAGATGACGTTGTAATAGGCCGCCGAGCCGTCCGGGCCGATATTGCCGGTGAGCGACACGATGCGGTGCTGCGGGCACTCCATCGGCGGCAGCTGATCGACCGCGGCCTTCAGCGTGCGCCCCGTGCCGATGGCAAGCACGATCGGTTCGGGCTTCTTCAGCCATCGCTCGATTTCGGCAGCGGCCGCTTCGGCAATGCCGACGGTGGTCGAGGTCCCGGCCGGGTCGGAGGGCACGACTTCGACATGGATGAGATCGAATTTCGCCTTCAGCGCGGCCGACAGCTCAAGGCAGGCGGCAATCGGATGATCGACCCGCACCTTGATCAGCCGTTCGGCAACGGCCAGCGAAACGAGGCGCTGCGCCGACTGGCGCGAAATGCCCATGGCCGCTGCAATTTCGTCCTGCGTGCGACCGGCGACGTAATAGAGCCATCCGGCGCGTGCTGCGTCGTCCAGCCTACCCTGCGTATCCGAGCGCCTCGCCATCCGGTAACCCTTGCAAACACTTGAGGCTCGTTGCTGGCATGATTGGGCCGATCCTGTCAAATGGACCGTCCGCCCGCGCCTCCCCTGTGGCAAGGAGGCGGGCCGCTCTTCCCCAGGAGCGGCGGGCGCCTTTTGCGGGCCGCCGGCCTATTCCACCTGGACCAGATGTCCCTCCGAAACCTGTCGATAACTGCGCACCGGCGGCACATAGCCGGCCGGGCGAACCGGGCTCTTGATCTCGTCGGTCGACAGGTTGCGCTTGATCGCGCGGCGCGCCGGATCAGGCACCGGCACGGCCGCCATCAGCTTTTTCGTATACGGATGCTGTGGATTGTCGAAAACGGCAGCCCGCGGGCCGATCTCGACGATCTCTCCGAGATACATCACCGCCACCCGATGGCTGACGCGCTCGACCACGGCCATGTCGTGGGAAATGAACAGATAGGCAAGGTTGAGGCTCTGCTGCAGATCAAGCAGCAGATTGCACACCTGCGCCTTGATCGACACATCGAGCGCAGACACCGCCTCGTCGGCCACGATCACCTTCGGATCGAGCATCAGCGAACGGGCAATGGCGATGCGCTGGCGCTGGCCGCCGGAAAATTCGTGCGGATAGCGCCGCATCATGTCCGGCGACAGGCCGACTTTCGTCAGAAGATCTGCCGCCTTGTCGCGGGCATCGGATTTGGAGCCAAGATTGTGCTCGATGAACGGCTCCATGACCGCAGAGCCCACGCTCATGCGCGGATTGAGGCTGGCGAAGGGATCCTGAAAAACCATCTGCACGGACCGGCGCATGGTGCGCAGCGTCGTGCGGTCGAGGTTCATCACATTGTAGCCGTCGAGCGTCACCTGCCCGCTGGTCGGTTCCACAAGGCGGGTGACGGAGCGGCCGGTGGTGGATTTGCCGCAACCGGATTCGCCGACAAGCGACAGGGTTTCACCCGCGAACAGGTCGAAGGACACGTTTTCCACCGCATGCACTGCGCCCGTCTGGCGCCCGAAAATGCCCGACCGGATGGCAAAGCGCGTCGTCAGATCCTTCACCTCGAGGATCGGCGTCTTACCCTTGTCGACGGTATCGATCACCTCCACGAGCGGCTGCGCTTCGCCGGACTGGATGTCGATAATGGGGAATTTCGCCGGCAGCGCGCGATCCTGCATGGAACCGAGGCGCGGCACGGCTGCCAGAAGCGCGCGGGTGTACGGGTGCTGGCCGCGATGGAAAATGTCGTCGGTGGCGCCGGTTTCGACCGTATCGCCGCGGAACATCACGATGGTGCGATCGGCAATCTCCGCCACCACACCCATGTCATGGGTGATGAAGAGAACCGCCATGCCCTCCTCTTCCTGAAGATCCTTGATGAGATCGAGGATCTGGCCCTGGATGGTCACGTCCAGCGCCGTCGTCGGCTCGTCGGCAATGAGAAGTTTCGGGCGCGAGGCGAGCGCCATGGCAATCATCACGCGCTGGCGCATGCCGCCTGAAAACTGGTGCGGATATTCGTCGAAACGCCCCTTGGCATTGGGGATGCGCACCTTGTCGAGCAGCCGCAGCACTTCCGCCTTGGCGTCGTTGAAGGACATGTTCTGGTGGACGGTCAAGGCCTCGGCGATCTGCTTGCCGATCGGGAAGATCGGGTTGAGCGAGGTCATCGGCTCTTGAAAAATCATGGAGATGTCGTTGCCGCGAACCTTGCGCATCTCCTCTTCCGGCAGGGAGAGAAGTTCACGCCCGCCAAGCGTGACCTTGCCCTCGATCTTGCTCGACGACTTCGGCAGAAGCCGCATCAGCGAGAGCGAGGTTACGCTCTTGCCCGAGCCTGATTCGCCAACGATTGCCACGGTCTCGCGCGGGGCAATGGAAAAGTTCATGTTGCGCACCACCGAGCGCCAGTGGCCATTGACCCTGAACGAGGTGGTGAGGTTTTCGACCTTCAGCACCGGGCTTGCGGCTGCGTCCGCCGGTTTTACATGGGTGTCAGACACAGGCATCTCCTTCAACTTTGCGGGCATACAGGGCGGGACAGATCAGGCCGCCAGCGCCGTTTCGGCAAGCGTGACCCAGTAGCTGATGCCATAGGGGATCGCCTCGTCGTTAAAGTCATAGGCCGGGTGATGCAGGTTGGCCGTGGCACCGACGCCAAGGAAGACGAAGGCACCGGGCCGGGCTTCCAGCATGTAGGAAAAGTCTTCCGCGCCCATTTTCGGCGGCGCATTGGTTTCGACGCGCTGTTCGCCAGAAATATTGGCCGCGACTGAGGCTGCAAAATCCGTCTGGTCCGGATGATTGACGGTGACCGGATAGCCGCGATGATAGGTGACTTCGGCCACCGCGCCATGCGCAAGCGCCGTGCCTTCAGCCACCTCCACAAGGCGCTTTGCAGCAAAATCACGCACTTCAGGGTCGAGCGTGCGCACCGTTCCGGTGAGCTTCACCTCCATCGGGATGACGTTATACGCATCGCCGCCATGGGTGGTGGTGACGGAGACGACAACCGATTTCAGGGGATCAACGGCGCGCGAAGCGATCGACTGCAGGGCGATGATGATATGGGCCGATGTCAAAACCGGATCGATCGAAACATGCGGTTGGGCGGCGTGGGCGCCCTTACCCTTCACGACGATCTCGAACGTATCGGCCGCGGCCATTACGCCGCCCTTGCGCATGGAAAAATCGCCGACCGGCAGGCCGGGCATGTTGTGCATGCCATAGACTTCCTTGATGGCGAATTTTTCCATCATGCCGTCTTCCACCATGGCCAGACCACCAGCGCCACCTTCTTCAGCGGGCTGGAAGATCACGGCGACCGAGCCGGCAAAACGGCGGGTTTCGCACAGATACTGTGCGGCCCCGAGCAGCATGGCCGTGTGCCCGTCATGGCCGCAGGAATGCGCCTTGCCTGGGGTTTTCGACGCCCAGGCGACACCGGTGTCTTCGACGATGGGAAGCGCGTCCATGTCAGCGCGCATGCCGATCACCGGCCCCTCTCCGAGCGTCCCCTTGATGATGCCAACGACGCCGGTGCGACCGATGCCGGTTTCCACCACGTCGCAGCCGAAGGCCTTCAGCTTTTCAGCGACAAACGACGCGGTCTGGATGACATCATACAAAAGCTCCGGGTTTTCATGGAGATGGCGTCTCCATCCGGCTACCTCTTCCTGCATTTCGGCAGCGCGATTGAGAACTGGCATTGATGCACCCTCGTCTGTCTTTTCAGCTGTTTCCCGTATCTGGCGCCGATATTGCGACGTCCTTCAGTGTTTTTGCAAGCTTCAATTTTCGTTCTTGAACGTAATTTAGGCTTGTGTTTAGATAGCTTAAAATTTGTTCACATCCTGCCAAACGAGCCGAACAAGGCCATGGCGGATGCGCGTCATACCAGGAGGCGATCAACGAAATTCGCCATCACGCTGAGAGGAAACAGCGCGGTGGCGATGCGGTCTGGCAGACCAGGGCCGAGGCGCGGCCGACAATCACTCAAAAACATCTTCAAGGGGAAAAGAATGAAGAGCTTGAAAATCCTGCTTGCCGGTACGGTGGCGGCACTGGCGCTTGGCGGCGCAGCGCAGGCACAGCGAGGAACCGATGGCGACCTGAAAATCCTGTTCTGGCAGGCGGTCTCCACCCTCAATCCGTATCTCTCCGGTGGCACCAAAGAAGTCTACAGCTCTTCCATGGTCATCGAGCCGCTGGCTCGCTACGACGAGACGGGGACGCTCGTTCCGTGGCTGGTGAGCGAAATCCCGACCGTTGCCAATGGCGGCGTCGCCTCCGACATGAAGAGCATCACCTGGAAGATCAAGCCGGGCGTCAAGTGGTCGGACGGCAGCGCGTTTACCGCCGATGACGTGGTCTTTACCTGGCAGTATTGCACCGCCCCGGATGGCGGTTGCGCCCAGAAGGCGCAGTATGAAGGCATCACCAAGGTCGAAGCGGTCGATCCGCAGACGGTGAAAGTCTCCTTCGCAGAGCCTAAATATTATCCCTATGGCGCCTTTGTCGGCGCGCAATCGCCGGTCATCCAGAAGGCGCAGTTCAAGGATTGCGTCGGCGCCAAGGCCCCGGGCTGCACCGCGGCCAATTTCGGCCCGATCGGCACCGGCCCGTTCGTTGTGAAGGAATTCAAGCCGAACGACGTGATCACCTTCGTCGCCAATCCGAATTTCCGCGATGCGGCAAAGCCGGCCTTTGCCTCCGTCACGCTGAAGGGCGGCGGAGATGCGGCATCGGCCGCCCGTGCGGTTCTCGAGACCGGCGAATTCGACTATGGCTGGAACATGCAGGTCGAGCCGGAAGTGCTCGAAACCATGATGAAGGCCGGCAAGGGCAAGCTGGTAACCGCGTTCGGCACGCAGGTCGAGCGCATCAACCTCAACTGGACCAATCCTGACCCGGCGCTCGGCGACAAACGCTCCACCGTCGAAGGCGGCAAGCATCCGTCGCTGTCGGATCCGGCCGTGCGCAAGGCGCTGTCGATGGCCATCGACCGCGACATCATCAACGAAGCGGGCTATGGCGCGGCCGGCAAGCCGACCTGTAACATCGTCCCGGCTCCGGATATCTACATCTCCACAGCCAATGACTGGTGCCTGAAGCAGGATATCGCCGGCGCCAACAAGCTGCTCGACGATGCAGGCTGGAAGAAGGGCGGCGACGGCATCCGCGCCAAGAACGGCGTGAAGCTGTCCTATCTCTACCAGACCTCGACCAACTCCGTGCGCCAGGGCACCCAGGCGCTCGTGAAAGACTGGTGGCAGCAGATTGGCGTGGCAAGCGAGCTGCGCAACATCTCGGCTTCCGTGTTCTTCGGCGGCGATCCGGCAAGCCCCGATACGTTCCAGAAGTTCTATGCGGACGTCGAGATGTACACCAACAACTTCGACGGCACCGATCCGGAAAAATACCTGACCGAATGGCTCTGCAACAAGATCCCGGCCCCCGCCAATGGCTGGCAGGGCCAGAACATGCCGCGCTACTGCAACCCGGACTATGACAAGATCGTCGCCGAACTGTCGAAGACCTCCGACCTCAAGCAGCGCGCGGAACTGGCCAAGAAGGCCAATGACATGCTGACGGCCGAAGGCGCCCACATCCCCCTCATTCACCGTGGCCAGATTTCCTCCACGGCCGTCACGCTGCAGGGCGTGCGGATGAATGCCTGGGATTCCGAACTGTGGAACGTCGCAGACTGGTCCCGCAAGAAGTAACGCACTGAGCGCCGGTTCCGCTTCCTGCGGAGCCGGCATTTGCTTCTCCGCGACCGCCTGGAGACCACAGAATGTTTACCTATACGATCCGGCGACTGATGTTTGCCGTACCGACGCTGCTTGTCATCAGTTTCGTTATCTTTGCGCTCCTGGATCTGGCGCCCAACGATCCACTCGGCGATCTGCCGCTCACCATTCCGCCGGAAGTGCGCGAACAGATCCGCGCCGCCATGGGCCTCGACCAGCCCTTCCTGTTTCGCTACCTGAAATGGTTGCAACAGTTCTTCGTCAACGAACCCCTGAACATTCTTGAGCAGATGACCGGCTGGCAATTCGGCGATGGCAACCGCATGCGCGTGCTGTCCTGGGCCACCCGCAGTCCGGTCGTTGATCTCATCGTCCAGCGCATGCCGCAGACGCTCTGGGTCGTCGGCATGGCCTATGTCTTTGGCATTCTGCTGGCTATCCCCGTCGGCGTCATCTCCGCCTATAGGCAGTATTCGATCTTCGACCAGATCGGCACCTTCGTCACCATGGTCGGTTATTCGGTGCCGACCTTCTTCACCGGCGTGCTGCTGATCGTCATCTTTTCTTCCTGGCTGCAATGGTTCCCGTCGATCTACGACACCAATCTCGTCGTCCGGGACTGGTCGAGTTTCATCGCCCAGATCCGGCAGATGTTCCTGCCGGTTCTCGTGCTGGCACTCTACAACGCGTCGCAGATCACCCGCTTCGTACGCGCCTCCATGCTGGACAATCTCAGCCAGGATTATGTACGGACCGCCCGCTCCAAGGGCGTCAAGGAAAAGACGGTGCTTCTGGTGCATGTGCTGCGCAACAGCCTCATCCCGGTCGTCACCGTGATCGCGCTCGGCGTGCCGACGATCTTTTCCGGCGCCATCATCACCGAGCAGATCTTTCGCGTGAACGGCCTTGGCCAGTTGCTGATCACCGCCGTGCAGGGCGCCGATATTCCGCTCGTGCAGACGCTGACCTTCATCTTTGCCGTCCTCATCGTTTTGTTCAACCTGATTGCCGATGTGCTTTACGGCATCCTTGACCCGAGGATCCGCTATGACTGACACAGCCGCTGCCGTGCTGGCCGATACCCGCGCGGCCAACGAAACGCCGATGGCGCTGTTTCGCCGCAAGTTCGGTGCCCACAAGGGCGGCGTCGCCGGCCTTATCGTGTTCATCGCCATCCTGCTTATCGTCTATGTCGGGCCCTTGATCCATACCATCGACCCGAACAAGATCGACATCCGCGCCAAGAACCAGGGGCCGTCGCTGCTGCACCCGTTCGGCACCGACAATCTCGGCCACGACATGCTGGCGCAGGTGATGGCCGGCGGACAGATCTCGCTTGCGGTCGGAATGACCGCCATGCTGCTCTCGCTGCTGCTCGGCACACTCATCGGCGTTCTCTCCGGTTATTTCCGGCGGCTGGACGGGCCGCTGATGCGGCTGACCGATCTCTTTCTCGCCCTGCCGCTGCTGCCGCTGCTTTTGGTGATCATCCTGTTGTTTCGCGACACGCTGCGCACCGCCTTCGGCCCGGAAACCGGCATCTTCATCCTGATCGTCTTCGTCATCGGCATTACCAGCTGGATGCATACCGCCCGCATCGTTCGCGGCGATGTGCTGGCGGTCAAAAGCCAGGAATTCATCCTGGCGGCCAAGAGCAGCGGCATGCGGGAATACCGCATCGTGCTGCGGCATATTCTGCCCAATGTGCTCTCCTCCATCATGGTCTCGGCAACGCTCGGCATTGCGGCGGCGATCATCACCGAATCCGCTCTCTCCTTCCTCGGGCTCGGCTTTCCGTCGGATTTTCCGACCTGGGGGCGCCTGCTGTTTGACGGCACGAATTTTCTGCAGATTACCCCGTCCCGCGTCATGTGGCCGGGGCTTGCGATTTCGCTCACGGTGCTCAGCATCAACTATGTCGGCGACGCCATCCGCGATGCGCTGGACCCGCGCACCGTCTCACGCTGAGGCGGTCGCGGCTTTCATCCTCAAGCGCCCCCCGCCGGGGCGCTTCTGCCATCCGGCCGGCTTTTTTGCGAGATAATAAAAAAGAGATTTTTTTGCAGGGGAGCGGAACCAACAGGCGGGATGCCCGTTCTTAGTACATCTGGAAGCGCCCCCGTCCCCCCGCCCTTCAAGCTTCCAGATGCCTCTTCATCCCCCTCGAAGAGACCAACGGTCTCGATTTCCCCGGAAATCGAGACCGTTTTTTTATGCCCGGCAGCATCCGTGATGCGACTGCTTTCTTGCAGATGCCGTGCGACCGCTGCGGGCTTGCAATCTCATCTCATGAAGGAAAATTTGGTTTCGCCTCAAGGCAGGCCGCACACAGGGTGCGGCGCTCCTATTCGGAGGCGTGCTCGAGCGGGAACACCAGGCTGTAGCTGATGCGCTCCGGCGTAATGACGTAATGCGCCTTGCCGTTGACGGAGGCCGGTACGACCCGTTCCAGCACGGTGCTGCCGAAATGCGCCTTCAGGCTGTCTTCCTCACGCGCATCCAGACGGCCGGCGACGAGCGCCAGCCCCTCCTCCCAGCGCACTTCCAGACAATCCTGGCCATTGGCCTGGACACGGTTGCAGCTGATGGCGATGGCGCGACCGCTTTTGACCAGCGATCCGTGGCTGACGGCGTTGACGATCAGCTCATGCAGAGCAAGTCCCAGATGCAGCGACGCATTGGGTGACAGAAGCACGTCGTCACCGCTCACCTTCACCTGCTGCTGGTGCTCCGGCAGATATTTGTCCGTCTGCTGGCGCACAAGCTCGAAGAAATAGGCGCCGCGCCAGCTGGAATCGGTGATGAGATCCTGCGACTGCGACAGCGAATAGAGCCGGCCGCGAAACTTGTTCAGGAACATGTCGAGCGAGACGGAATAACGGGCCGTCTGCAGCGCGATGCTCTGGATGATGGCGAGAAGGTTTTTCGAGCGATGGCTGACCTCGCGCAACAATGCGCGCAGCAAACGCTCGCGATGGCGCTCTTCCGACCGATCGACGATGGTGGTGACCAGGTGCACGCCGCCCGCCGCCAAGGCGACCGCCTGGACGCGAAACTCGTAGATCTCGTCGGAATTGACGGAAATCTCCAGATGCTTCTTCTGGCCCGGTTCGGTAATGCCATCCTTCAGCATCTTCAGCTTTTCGGCGATATCACCACCAAAAAGGCTGCTGTCACTGGGGGATTCGGCCAAACCGGCAGACCATACGGACGGGAGATTGGTAACGAACAGGTAATTGCGATCGAGATCCTGGATGATCACGCTCGCTCCGAGATCGACAAGGGCTGGCATGAAAAACTCACGCAACTTGTCGTCACTCTCACCAGCCTGTTGCCATGTCAGCTGATGTGACAACAATTTTACTCCGCCCTTTCCGATTGACCGTGGAACTTGCAGCCCGGCCAATGCAACACCTTATAGGACCTACGCCCCTCAGGAACAACCCGAACGGCAATGAATAAAAGACAGTGAAGGCAGGAGTGGACGCAAGATCAGGGTCACAGGATGTGACCCGCATACTATAATCAACGTCTAGACCTGCCTTCTTATTTGGTAAGACGCCCCGCGACTGAAATGGCAGAGCAGCTTCCGGTGAATTTCGCAGCGACTGAACGCATCGCCGCAGGGAATGTTCCGGAAAACTGTCATGCCATCATCAGGAGCGGCGCGTTTTGTCGAAAATCAAGCGGCGGCCTTGACGGTGTCGTTAAAGAACAGCGCCTGGCTGATCAGGGCCTTCACCATGTCCGGGTTGAAAGGCTTGGTGACCAGGAAAGCCGGCTCAGGCCGCTCGCCGGTCAAAAGCCGCTCCGGGAAGGCGGTGATGAAGATGACCGGGACGCTTGACGACTTCAGGATCTCGTTGACGGCATCGATGCCCGAGCTGCCATCGGCAAGCTGGATATCGGCAAGCACCATCTTCGGCTGCGACGTCTGGAACAGCGCCACGGCTTCCTTGTGCGTGCGGGCAATGCCGGTGACGCGGTGACCAAGATCCTGCACCATCTGCTCGATATCGAGCGCAATCAGCGGCTCGTCTTCGATGATCATGATCTCGGTCGCGACCTGCCGTGAAATTTCGCGCGAGGCCTCATCGAGAAGGCGGGTGGCTTCCTCGACACTGACGCCCAGAATTTCGGCCGTTTCCTCGATGGTGAACCCTTCCACCGAAATCAGCAGAAACGCGTGGCGCGCCTGCGACGGCAGGTTGGCAAGATTGGCGACGGCTCTCTGTTCCCAGGCAAAGGGAGACTCGATCGGGCGGATCTCGATTGAGGTGGAACCAAAAATGGCGACAAACAGTTTGTAAAGCGAAACGCGGTCCTTGGACGTTTCCGGAAAAATGGAAACATCTGCAATCAATGCCTCCAAGACCGCAGCGACATATGCGTCCCCCGAGGTCTGCGATCCTGTGACCGCGCGGGCATAGCGGCGCAGGTAAGGAAGGTGGGACGCAATGCGTGAGGTAAGTGACATTCAGAATCTCCCCTGATGCCCAATGGGCAATTAACGTGGTATCAACGGATGCGGCAAAAAAAAGTTCCGAGGCATGGGAACTTTTTTTCAGCCCACGCATTTAACGGAACGATATCGCAACAGGCGCCTGTGATGAGTGACGACGAGACCAGAAACAAAGATAAGATGACAACAGCACAATCGAACAACTTCCGGCCGGGCGCAATGCAGCCGAACGCGTCGATTTCCCGAAAGCTACGGGAATTCTACGACGCTGTGCAAGAGGAAGGTATTCCGGATCGATTTCTGGAGCTTCTTGAGCGTCTCGATGAGGCGGAGAAAAACGCCAAGGCGGTAAAAACGAAATGACCAGCAAGGACGAGGACGTCGATCGCGCCTTCAAGCGCGACCTCTTGGCATCTTTGCCCAATCTGCGCGCCTTTGCCGTCTCACTGACCGGGCGCCATGACAAGGCCGATGACCTGGTTCAGGATACGATCATGAAGGCTTGGGCAAACCAGGGCAGCTTCACCGCCGGCACCAATATGCGCGCCTGGCTGTTTACGATCCTGCGCAACGAATTCTACAGCCAGATGCGCAAGCGTGGCCGTGAAGTGCAAGATACCGATGGCCTGTTCAGCGAGCGGTTTTCCGTTCACCCGGAACAATATGGCCGCCTGGACCTGCAGGATTTCCGCAAGGCCCTCGATACTTTGCCCGACGACCAGCGCGAAGCCATCATTCTGGTCGGCGCCGCAGGCTTTGCCTATGAGGAAGCCGCCTCTATCTGCGGATGCGCCGTCGGCACCATCAAGAGCCGCGTTTCGCGCGCCCGCTCGCGATTGCAGGAAATCCTGGGCGTTTCCGGGGAAAGCGATTTCGGCCCGGATCCGGGCGATGCTGCAATTACCTCACGCGCCTTCGGCAGTTGACGCGATAAAACCGATCGTCTGCTGTGCGGCCCGCTGCACCATAGCGACAAGTTCCTCATCATCAAATGGACGCGCAATCACCGGAATGCCGGGAAATCCCGGCACGCCGCGCTGGACCATGCGATCGACCGATGAAAAAACCACGCCGGCGCCTTCCGACAGGCGCAGGCGGATTGCATCCTCGACAGGTGGCGTCAGAAGCGAGGCGTTGAGGAAGAGCACGTCGAATGGTCGGCTTTCCAAGGCGTGCGCGATCTCGCGAGGCACAGCGATTTCGGCTGTATAGCCCAGTTTTTCGGTCAAGACCTGTTCAGCCTCGAGAGCCACGAGATATTCGACGTCGATAATGAGGACATGCACACGGTGGTTCCCGATTGATGACGTGAGCCAAGGCGTAGATCACTCCCAATTATGAGGGTCATTTAAAAAAGACACATGCCGTGTCGCATTCTTGAGCTAGGATGAGCAACTTGTCGCGTCTTCGGTCCCTTCATGGCTCAAATGAAACCATTCAGTCCTCCCCGCATCCCCTGCAACCTCTGTCCCTTGCGTCGCCGTGAGAATTTCCGCGATTTCACGCCGGAAGAACTCGGCTTTGTCTCAACCTTCAAGATCGGGGAGCTGGCCGTCGATCCGGGCGCCACGATCATCGTGGAAGGCGAGATGCATCCGCAGCTCTATACGGTGCTGGCCGGATGGGGCTTTCGCTACAAGATCCTTGAGGATGGTCGCCGGCAGATCCTCAATTACATCCTGCCTGGAGACCTTGTCGGCCTGCAGGGCAATCTGATGCGGGAAATGCTGCATTCGGTGGAGGCGCTGACGCGCATGACGCTGTGCATCTTCGAACGCGACAGGCTGACATCGCTGTTTCGAAAGCACCCCTCGCTCGGCTACGACCTCACCTGGATCGCCTCCCGCGAAGAATCCATGCTGGACGAACACCTGCTCAGCATCGGCCGGCGCACGGCGCTGGAGCGGGCGGCCTATCTTCTCGCCTTCCTCGATCACCGCGCCCATGTGACGGGCATTTTCAACGAGGACGGAGCAAAGATCCTGCCGCTGACGCAGCAGCATGTGGCCGATACGCTCGGCTTGTCGCTGGTTCATACCAACAAGACGCTGCGCCGGCTGTCGGATGCCAATGTCCTGCGATGGCTCGATCGAGGCTCGGAAGTGCTGGAGCGGGAAAGGCTGTTCGACATTGCCGGCTGGCGCCCGACGGACGAAGGCCAACGTCCCTTCATCTGAGGACGCCGGCCATCATCATCTTGGTCTTGATCAGCGTCAGGCGCCCGGCTCAGCCTCGTTATCCGAGCCTGCTCCCATGAAGCGCGTGACAAGAAGCGCAAGGCCGCTCACCACCGCCGCGGCAGCAAGCGGCCGGGATTTGAGGAGGATAGGCAAGGCCGAGACAGCCGCCGTGATCATCAGCGCGCGGTTGCCGGCTGCCTGTTCCCGCCGCCGCCGCTCGTCCGCCCTGTTCTTCAAAAGGACAATGCTGAAGACGAGAAGCGCCACGGCAAGCGCCAGAAGCGCCACGATGCCAAGGGCCGCCGCAATGCTCATCATGGTGGCGAGATAGACGGCAAAGGCCGCAACGCCTGCCCCATAGGCCGTCAGCACGAAGAGCGCTGCAATGGCGTAAAGAACTGTGTTGCGTCGAAGCCGGTGCACGGTGGACCGCATGTCCATCGACACCAGCGAGGCGATCAGAGGGGCAAGACCGCCCATGATCAGCGGCGCGACAGGAGCGCGAACAGGAAGCCGACGCCGGCAGCGATGGCGACCGACTGCAGCGGCTTGGAGCGGATCTGGCGCTCCAGGTCCTGCTCCATCGACAGGGCCTGCGCCTTGGCTGCATCCATCATCTGGGCCGAGGCATCCATGGCATCATGCGAGGCGCGCTTGGCCTTGCTCTTCAGGTCATCGGCTTTCGAAGAGCCGGCAGCGGCAACCGTGCGGGCAAGGGCTGCAATGTCTTCGCGCAACTGCTGCAACTGCAGTTCGATATCGGCCTGCGAGCCGGTGCGCGGAAATTCATTCGGCGAATTCATGGACATTGGGATCTCCTTGAGAAATGGCAATTGCCTGGCAGGACTGCGGTGCGCGCGACAGACTGAAAAAATTCGGCGACAGAAAAACATGCCCCCGTCCGTATGCGTCCGGCGCCCGGTGGTTCGCCCGTCAACGACGAAGCTGCTGTTTTGTTCCACAGGACAAAGATTGCATAGCAGGCGCTTGCGCGCATTCTTTTTATGGACTGTGCGAACCGAGCCATCCTTGCGCAAAATCAAGCACGCAAGGATCAGTCGTCAGGTGTCGCAAGGGGTATCGATCGGCGATCGTCAGGCCACAGGCGGCTCGGGCCAGCGCGGCATCCCGCCCGACAGGGTTTCAAAGAGCTTTGACAGCTTCAGCACAAACTGGTCGGCATAGCGCGGGCCGACGATCTGCAGCCCGATCGGCATGCCAGAACGGGAGAAGCCGCAATTGATCGAGGAGGCCGGCTGCTCCGACATGTTCCACGGAACGGTGAAGGCAATATGCTCGAAGGGTGCTGCCGGGTCGTTGGTCGGCGAGGCCCATTCGGCCGGATAGGACACAATGGGATTGGTGGGCGAAATGACCGCATCCACCGTCGTGAACAGTTTGCCGCAGGTCTTGCGCATCTCGATGGTCTGGTTGAAGCCGCGCACGGCATCGACGCCCGAGACATCGGCGCCGCCCTTCGCCCAGTCGTAGATATAGGGCAGGATCGTATCGCGGCGCGCCTGCGGCATCGCCTCGATATCGCCCCAGAAACGCGCGCGCCAGAAATTGTCGAGCCCGTCCAGCATGGCGCGGGTGATGACCGGACCGACCGGCACGATTTCGGCCCCCGCCTGTTCCAGAAGCCGGGCAGCCGCGACCACGGCATCCTGAACCTCCTGTTCGGCGGCAAGCCCGGTTCCGGCGTCGAGCATCAGGCCGATCTTCAGGCCCCGCACATCCACATCGAAATCCAGCCAGTCGAGATCATTGGGCGGCAGCGAGGTTCCGTCGCGCCAGTCGGGCCGCGACAGCGTTGCCATGGAAAAGGCGGCGTCTTCAACCGTGCGCGTCATCGGCCCGGCGCAGCGCCCGACATAATAGGGATCGACCGGAATGCGCCCCTGGCTGGGCTTGAAGCCGAAAATGCCGGTCCAGCCGGCCGGAAGCCGCACGGAGCCGCCGATATCGGTGCCGATATGCAAGGGGCCGAAACCGGCAGCCGCAGCCGCCGATGCGCCGGCGCTCGAGCCGCCGGGGTTCTGCGAGAGATCCCAGGGGTTGCGGCTGAGCTTGTGGAAGCTGGAGAGCCCCGACGACAGCATGCCGTAATCGGGGCATGTGGTTTTCGCAAAGATCACCGCGCCATCTTCCCGGCAGCGGGCGGCAATCGGCGCATCGGCAGGCGCCGGCACCAGTTCGACGGCTTTCGTACCAAGCGGCACCGGATCGCCCTTCGTCGCAATCAACTCCTTCAACGTCAGCGGAATGCCATCGAGAGGTCCGAGCGTCTCGCCCTTCATCCAACGCTCGCCGGAGATTTTGGCCTGCGCACGGGCGCTTTCGGGGTCGTAGAGGTAAAGGGCTGCGATATGCGGCTCGAAGGCGGCAATCCGCTCCTCAACCGCCCGCCAGTATTCGAGCGGCGACAGCTTTTTTTCGGCAAAGAGGGTCCGGACCTGCCGGATGGTCAGTGTCAGCAATTCATTCATGGCGATGTCTTCGATCTGAAATCAGGATTGGTCACGAGGGTCTAAAAGGTCGCGCAGGCCATCGCCCAGCATGTTGAGGCCGAGCACCGCGAGCGCGATGGCCATGCCCGGCATCAGCGCCATCCATGGCGCCTGGCTGAGGTAAGTCTGTGCATCAGACAGCATGCGTCCCCAGGTGGGTGTCGGCGGGGGCATGCCGAGCCCGAGGAAGCTGAGGCCGGCTTCGGTGAGGATGGCAAGGCCAAGCTGGATCGTTACCTGCACGATGATCTGGTTGGAAATATTGGGCAGGATATGGGTGAGCGTGATCCGCGCGCGGTTGCGGCCCATGCCGATGGCCGCCATCACGTAATCGCGCGTCCAGATCTGGTTTGCGGCCCCGAGCGTCACACGGGCAAACACCGGCACCATGAAGACGGCAATGGCGATGATGGCGGTAAACCGCCCCGGCCCCATGAAAGCGCCGAGCATCATCGCCGACAGGATGGGCGGCACGGCAAAGATGATATCGCAGCCGCGCATGACCAGAGTTTCGGTAAAACCGCGCACGGCCGCGACAAACACGCCGACCAGAGTGCCGAGCGTGGCGCCGATAGCAACGGCCAGCAGCGAGGTGGACAGCGAATTCCAAGCCCCCACCATCAGCATGGAGGCAATGTCGCGGCCGAAATGATCGGTGCCGAGCAGGCCATAATCGAGCGGCGGCTTCAGCTTGTGGATGATCTGCATCTTCGTTGGCGGCAGCGGCGTCCAGACCAGCGAGAGAAGTGCCACGACGAAGAGGAAGGTGGTGATGACGAGACCCGAGAGCAGGATCGGGCGGCGCAACAGATACCGCATCAGCGCACTCCCGCCCGAAGCCTTGGATCAATCGCGAGATAAGCGAGATCCACAAGGAAATTCATGATGATGACGAGGCCGGAAAAGAACAGGATGACGTTCTGCATGACGATGATATCGCGCTGCGTCAGCGCCTGATAGGCAAGCCGCCCCAGGCCCGGCAGGTTGAAGACGTTTTCCACCAGCACCGCGCCGGCAATCAGGAAGGTGAATTGCAGCCCGAGAATGGTGACGACAGGCACCAGCGCATTGGGCACCGCATGCACCCAGAGCGCCGTCTTTTCCGACAGCCCCTTGGAGCGGGCGGTGCGGACGAAATCCTCGTTCATCACCTCCAGAACGGCGGTGCGGGTGACGCGTGTCAGAACGCCAGCCTGCGGCAACGCTAGTGCTATGGCCGGCAGCACCAGCGCCTTAAGCGCTGCCCAAAGACCATTGTCCCACCCCGGAAATCCGCCGGCGGGCATCCAGCCGAGGGTGACCGAAAACAGCATGACGAGGAGCAGGCCGACCCAGAAGCCGGGCACGGCAATGAAGACCTGCGAGATGACGCTTGCGCCGTAATCGACAAGGCTGTTGCGCCGTCCGGCCGAGATGACACCGAGCGGAATGGCAATCGCCATGGAAAGCGCGACGGCGAGCAGCGACAGCGGCACGGTGACCGCCAGCCGCTCGGCGATGAGGCCGGCCACCGGCACACTATAGGTATAGGAGGTTCCGAGATCACCCTTGAAGGCCGACAGGACCCAGGTGACATATCGAACCGGCAGCGGCTGATCGAGCCCCAGCTGGCGCTGCAGCGCCGCCAGCGTTTCCGGCGTGGCCGACGTTCCAAGCATCACGGATGCCGGATCGCCGGGCAGAAGATCCATCACGACAAAAATCAGCACGGAGACGATGAGGAGCGTCAGCAGAAGGCCCAGAAAGCGCCGCGCGATCAGCAGCAGGATCATTGCATCTCTCCGCAGCGGCGGTTTTGTCGCACAGGCCGAGGCCCTGCGCGCATGACAATTCCGATCCCTTGCCCGTCAGGGCAAAGGCGGCGGACATCTGAACTTACCATAGTCGTCTCATAGATGAGAAAAAGGGGTCCCGGCGGGTTGGCAGGCGCCGGGACCGGCGTGCATTACTGCGTCCAGGAGACGTTGGTCAGCACGTTGGAGGGGATCGGCTCGTGTTCCCAGAGACCGGTGAGGTTCTTGTTCCACACGCCGAGTTTCGGCATCACGAAAAGATAGAGCGCCGGCACGTCGTCCGCGAGGATCTTTTGCGCGTCGCCATAGAGCTTTTCCTGGGCTGCCGGATCGGTGGTTTCCTCCACCTTCTTCAGCACGTCGTTGAAGGCGGGGTTCTTGTAGTTGAAGTAATAGGGATCGCGCGCATAGATATCGATGTCCATCGGCTCGGCATGGGCAACGATGGTCATGTCGTAATTGGAGCCCTTGAAGACATCCGCCACCCATTTCGCCGGGAATTCGGTGGTTTCGATGTTGAGCGTCACGCCGATTTCGGCAAACATCGCCTGCAGCATCTGCGAGGAGCGCTGCGCATAGGCCATCTGCGGGGCCTTGATGGTAAAGGTGAGCCCGCTGCCATAGCCGGCCTGCGCCAGCAGCACCTTTGCCTTTTCCGGATCGTAGGGGTGGGTGCCGGTCAGGTCCACATAACCGCGGTCGTTTGGCGTATAATGGCTGCCGATCGGCGTGCCGAAACCGGACCAGGCGCCTTCCACCAGCGTCTTGCGATCCACCGCCATCATCAGCGCCTGGCGCACACGCTTGTCGTCGAACGGCTTCTTTGCGCTGTTCATGCCGGCAACGACCTTCAACTCGGTATTGCCGATGACGGTTGCAAGCTTGCTGTCGCCCTTCAGATCCTCAATCAATTCGGGCGCGGCAAATTCCGGGATGGCGTCGATATCGCCGGACTTCAGGGCCGCGGCCTGCGCCTGCGCATCCGCCACAAAGCGGAAGACGACCTTTTCAAGCTTCACCTTGACCGACTTGTCCCAGTAGTTGGGATTGGCGGCAAGCTCCACACGGTCGCCCTTCGTCCAGTTGACGAATTTGAACGGGCCGGTGCCGATGGGGTTGGTCTTGGCGTCTGCGGCATTTTTGGGCGCCACCATGACGGAGGCGGGCCAGCCCAGCCAGTAGAGAAGGCTGCTGTTGCGTGCCTTGAGCTTCAGGACCAGCGTCGAGGCATCCGGTGTCTCAACCGTATCGATTGCCTGGAAGAAACGCTTCTGTCCATTGGTGCTCTCCGGCCCGCGGGCACGGTCCAGCGTGAATTTCGCAGCGGCAGAATCAAACACTTCGCCATCGTGGAAGGTGACGCCGGTCTTCAGCTTGAACGTATAGGTCAGACCATCGTCGGATATCGTCCAGCTTTCGGCCAGCTGCGGCTTGATCTCGCCCTTTTCGTTGATGGTGACAAGACCCTCATAGACATTCTGCCAGGTGACCTGGCCGACCGCGACCGGGGCTGCAACCGTCGGATCGAGCCCCGGCGGCTCCACCGACATGCCAAGCGTCAGCGTCGTCTTCGCCGCCGCCTCGGCCGTGCCGTGCAGCCCTGCCCCGAGGCCGACCGCCAGCGCAGCCAAAAGCACGGCGCGGCGCGAGAGTGTCGTCGATGCACGAAGGAATGTGCTTCCCATTCTCCAACTTCCCCTTATTCTCGTTCTGCCACCGGTTCATCAGGCCCTGCGGGAACGCTGTTATGGCAAGAGAGTGGCACTTCGCAGGCGCACACACAATTAGCATTTTTGTGTGCCCTGTGTAGCGGAAAACGCTACACC
The DNA here is from genome assembly GCF_042611105.1 of Neorhizobium fuzhouense. Classification (NCBI taxonomy): domain Bacteria; kingdom Pseudomonadati; phylum Pseudomonadota; class Alphaproteobacteria; order Hyphomicrobiales; family Rhizobiaceae; genus Neorhizobium; species Neorhizobium fuzhouense. The sequence goes on from NZ_JBHFFP010000003.1 coordinate 219,438, forward strand.
GATGTCTTCTTCCGTTCAGACTGTTTCGGCCGGTCCGCGCCTCGCATGAAGGCTTCGATGAAGTCGACGAGCTTGGAGGCGGCGAAGGACAGCTGGCGGTCTGGCGCAACGCACAGATCGATCGAGGTGCGCACGCCCTTGCCAGCCGAGACGGGGATGGCCGCAAGCTGGCCGGAGCGTACTTCGCGGTGGACGGCAAGGGCTGGCAGAAGCGTCACGGCCGCCTCGCGCAGAACCAGTTCCTTCAGCATTTCCAAGGAACCGGTGACAAAGACCGGATCCAGCTCCACGCCGATCTTCAGGAACTGCTCTTCGAAGGCAAGGCGCGCGCCAAAGCTCTTGTCGGGAAGCGCCAGCGGCAGGGCGGCGATCTCGCGCAGCGAAATCTCCGGCTGCAATGCTGCCGGATGGTTGGCCGAGGTGATCAGGTCATAGGTGATTTCCGACCGCAGCCTGACCTTCACCCCCGACAGTTTGGGGGCAAAGAGGGTCACGACGAGATCCGCCTCGGCAGAGGCCAGCGCATCCAGCGCCTGGCGTGCGCTGGTGATGGCCACTTCGAAGCGCAGTTTTGGAAAGCGCAGGCTGAATTCCGCCAGCACCGGCGCAATCAGATTGGCAACGGTCGCGCCATTGGCAAAAATCGTCACCTTGCCGCGCTGCAGGCCCTTGAGGTCATCGATCAGCTGGTGGACGTGTTCGAGTTCCCTCAAAGTTCGTCCAGCCCGCGCCGCCAGTAGTTCGCCGGCGGCGGTCAGCTTGATGCCGCGATTGGAGCGCTCGACCAGTGTCGTGCCGAAGTAATGCTCGAGGTTCTCGATCTGGCGGCTGACGGCGGTAGCCGCAACATTGAGATTTTCGGCGGCCGCGCGCATCGAATTGGTGCGCACGAGCTCGTCGAAATACATGAGGGCACGAAGCTGCATCGGGATTCCTCGGTGCCACCGTCAGGCCGGAGTCAATCCCGGCGAAACCCTTCGCTCGCCACCAGAAGCGCACGGGTATAGTCTTCCGAAAAAGCGCGATTTTCCAGCGCATCGACCGACACTGTTTCGACCACCTTGCCCTTGCGCATCACCGTCAAACGCTCGCACATGTGGCTGATGACGCCGAGATCGTGGCTCACCATGACGAAGGTCAGCCCGCGATCTTTTCGCGCCTGTTCGAGCAGGTTGAGGATTTCCGCCTGGATCGAGGCATCGAGCGCAGAGGTCGGTTCGTCGAGCAGCAGGATTTTCGGCTCCAGGATGAGCGCCCGGGCAATCGCGATGCGCTGGCGCTGGCCGCCGGACAACTGGTGCGAATAACGGAAGCGAAAACCGCTGCCGAGACCCACTTCGTCAAGCGCGCGGGCAATGCGGACATCGACATCGGTAAAGCCGTGGATGGCGAGCGGTTCGAGCAGCAGCCGGTCCACGGTCTGGCGCGGATGCAGCGAACCGTATGGATCCTGAAACACCATCTGCACGGTGCGGTAAAAATCCTTGCTCCGCGTCTGGCCCCGGTAACTTGTCCCGGCCACCGTGAGGCTACCGCTTTCAAAGCTGTTGAGGCCTGCCACGGCACGCAGAAGCGTCGATTTCCCCGAACCGGATTCGCCGACGATGCCGAAGGATTCGCCCTCGCGCACATCGATGCTGACGTCATCGAGCGCCAGGAAATCGTCGAAAGCCACCACCATGTTGCGAACGGAAAGAGCAGACGCGCTCATAGAGCCCACTCCGGCTTTCGCTCCAGAACGGGCAGCGGATGGCGATGCGTTCCAATCGTCGGCAGGCAATTCAACAGACCTTGCGTATAGGGGTGTTTCGCCTCGGCGAGATTGGCCGAGGGCAGTTCCTCCACCACGCGCCCGCCATACATGACGATGACGCGGTCGCAGAAGGATGACACCAGCCGCAGATCGTGGCTGATGAAGATGAGGCCCATGCCGCGTTCGGAAACGAGCTTGTCGAGGATGGCGAGCACTTCGAGCTGCACCGTGACATCGAGGGCAGACGTCGGCTCGTCGGCAATCAGCAGCTCCGGCCCGCAGACCAGCATCATGGCGATCATCACGCGCTGGCCCATGCCGCCGGATACTTCATGCGGATAAAGATCGAAGACGCGTTCCGGATCGCGGATCTGCACCGCCTCCAGCATGGCAAGCGCGCGCGCCCTGCCCTCCTTCATCGAGACGTTCTCGTGGGTGCGCAAGGTCTCGATAATCTGGCGACCGATGGTCATCACAGGGTTCAGCGAATATTTCGGGTCCTGCAGGATCATGGCGACACGCTTGCCGCGCAGCGCCCGGCGCTGGCTGGCCGAGGCGGACAGGAGATCTATGCCATCGAAGGCAAGCGTCTTGGCGCTGATCTTTGCGTGGCCGGGCGTCAGCCCCATGATGGCGCGGCCGGTCTGCGACTTGCCGGAGCCGGATTCACCGACGATGCCGAGCCGCTCCTTGCCGAGCGTGAAAGACACGCCGCGCACGGCATCCACCTGTCCCGTGCGGGTGGGGAAGGAAACGCGCAGATCGTCGACGGTCAGAAGCTTGCTCATTGGCCGGCCTCCTTCGGATCGAGCGCATCGCGCAGGCCATCGCCCAGAAGGTTGAAGCCAAGGCTGACGATGAGGATGGCAAAACCCGGCATGGCGGCCACCCACCATTGATCGAGAATGAAGCGGCGACCAGACGCAATCATCGCGCCCCATTCCGGAAGCGGCGGCTGCGCGCCGAGGCCGAGGAAACCAAGGCCCGCCGCCGTCAGGATGATGCCGGCCATGTCGAGCGTGACGCGCACGATGAGCGAGGACGTGCAGAGCGGCATGACGTGACGCAGCACGATGCGAAACGGCGAGGCGCCCATCAGCTGCACGGCCGCGATGAATTCGGAATTGCGGAAGGTCAGCGTTTCCGCCCGGGCAATACGCGCATACGGCGGCCAGGAGGTCACGGCAATTGCCAGAATGGCGTTTTCGATGCCGGGACCAAGCGCTGCAACCAGTGCCAGCGCCAGCACGAGCTTCGGAAATGCCAGAAAGATGTCGGTGATGCGCATCAGGACGGCATCGACCCAGCCACCGGCATAACCGGCCACCGTGCCGACGATAAGGCCGATGGGGGCTGCGATGATGGCCACCAGCACGACGACAAGCAGCGTCAGCCGCGAGCCGTGGATGAGGCGCGAGAGGATATCGCGGCCCTGATCGTCTGTGCCGAGGATATAGCCATCCGTGCCCGGCGGCAGAAGACGGGCATTGCGCAGGTCACCCACGACAGGGTTATGCGGCGAAATGAGATCGGCAAGCCCGGCAATGACGATCAGCGCCAGGATGATGAACAGGCCGACGAGCGCCAGGCGATTCTCCGAGAACCGGCGCCAGATGACATAGGCACGGCCGAGCTTGGCCTGCCGCCGCGAGGTCGGGCGATCCGAGAGCAGCCATTCGCGGCTATAGGGTTTCAAGGTGGTCTGCGGCATGCTCATCGTCTGCGCGTCCTCGGATCCAGCGTCCGGTAGAGAAGATCGGACAGAAGATTGATGGTGATGAACACGGCGCCGATGACGATCGTGCCCCCGAGCACGGCATTGATATCGGCGTTCTGCAGCGAATTGGTGATGTAAAGCCCGATGCCCGGCCAGGCGAAGATCGTCTCGGTAAGAACCGAGCCTTCGAGAAGGCCAGCATAGGAAAGCGCAATGACGGTGAGCAGCGGAACGGCGGCATTGCGCAGCGCGTGGAACCAGATGATGCGGGTTTCCGACAGCCCCTTGGCGCGCGCGGCAACCACATATTCCTGCGCCAGCTCGTTCAGCATGAAGGAGCGCGTCATGCGGCTGATATAGGCCAGCGAAAAATAGCCGAGCAGCGAGGCGGGCAGGATGATGTGGCGAAACAGATCCCACAGCACATCCCATTGGCCCTGGATGATCGCATCGACCATGAAAAGCCCGGTGATCGGCGTGAAGGTATACTCATAGACGACATCAATGCGCCCGGGATAGGCGACCCAGTTCAGCCTTGCGTAAAAGAACAGCAGAGCCAGAAGCGCCAGCCAGAAGACGGGCACGGAATAGCCGATGAGGCCAATGACCCGCACGATCTGGTCGACAAGGCTGCCACGGCGCACGGCGGCCAGAACGCCGAGCGGAATGCCGAAGACGGCGCCGATCAGCGTGCCGAGCGTCGCAAGCTCCAGCGTTGCGGGAAAGACCCGGCGAATATCCTCCATCACCGGATTGGAGGAGAGCACCGAGACACCGAAATCGCCGGACAGGACCTGCTTCAGATAGAGCAGGAACTGGTGCCAGAGCGGCAGATTGAGGCCAAGCTGCTCGCGCACCCGTTCCACCACATGGGCGGGCGCGCGATCGCCAACGATGGCAAGCGCCGGATCGATCGGGATGACACGCCCGATGAAAAAGGTCACGGCAAGCAGGCCGAGAAATGTCGTCACGACCGTGACGGCAAAACGCAGCAGGCCTATGGCCGGGCTTGCGGTGCGGCGCCTTGGCCGCACCGCACCCGTTGTTTCAGGAAGCGTCAAGGGATCAGACCTTTCCGCGGATCACTTCGAGATCGTGGAGACGAAGTTGGTATCGAAGCTCGGACCCAGCTTGAAATCCTTCAGCTTGGCCGAATAACCGGCCACTTCCACCTGCTGGAAGATGACGACGAAGGGGCTCGTCTGCAGAACTTCCTTCTGCAGATCCTGATAGATCGCCGCGCGCTTGGCAGAATCCTTTTCCAGAAGCGCCGACTGCGACTTCTTCGTCAGTTCCGGAACATCCCAGGCATTGCGCCAGGCGAGCGTCTTGGTCTTGCCCTGATCGGAATTGTCATAGTTGCTGGTGAAGGTTTCGGCATTCGAGTTCGGGTCGAAATAGTCCGAGCCCCACTGGCCGATATAGATGTCATGGGTGCGGGCGCGGTATTTTGTGAGCGTCTGCTTGCCATCGCCCGGGATGATTTCAAGCTTGATGCCGGCCTGCCCGAGCGTCTGCTGCACGGCTTCGGCAATGCCCGTCACCGGCTGCGTGTTGCGCACGTCCATGGTGACGGTGAAGCCGTCCTTCAGGCCGGCCTTCGCCAGCAGTTCCTTGGCCTTTGCCACATCCAGCTTGTAGGGGTTTTCGCTCGAAGCGCCGAGCTGGCCTTCCGGCAGGAAGGACTGGTGGATCTTGCCAATGCCCTTGATCAGGGTTTCGCCGATGGCATCGTAATCGATCAGGTACTTGAACGCCTCGCGCACTTCAGGCTTTGCAAGGTTGGCATTCTTCTGGTTGAGGCTGAAGTAATAGAGCGTGCCCTTCGGAGCGGAGATGGTGGCCAGATCCTTCTTGCCCGAGATGGCGGCCAGATCGTTCGGCTCAAGATTGCGGGCGATATCGATATCGCCGTTTTCCAGCGCCAGACGCTGGCCGGAGCTTTCCTTCATGTGGCGATAGATGACGCGCTTTATCTTGGCCTTTTCGCCGAAGAAGTTCGGGTTGGCTTCCAGCACGACGGCTTCGTTGGCGCGCCAGGTGACGATCTTGTAGGCGCCGGAACCGGCATAGCCGGTCTTCAGGAACTCGTTGCCGAAATCATTGTCGTATTTGTATTCGGCGGTCGGCGTCATCGGCTTGGCCTTGGCGACCACAACCTTCTTATCAACGACCGATGCCACGGTAGCGGTCAGAACGTTGAGCACGAAGCTCGGTGCATAGGGCTTGTCGACGGTGAGCGCGAAGGTCGCGTCATCGACGGCTTTCGCCTTGTCGGTGATGTTGTCACCGGTCAGCCCGAACTGCGTCAGAAGGAAAGCCGGCGACTTGTCGAGCTTGACGGCGCGCTCGAAGGAATAGGCGACATCGGCTGCGGTGATCGGGTTGCCGGAGGCGAATTTGAGGCCCGGCTTCATCTTGAACGTATAGGTCAGGCCGTCGTCGGATACCGTCCAGCTGTCGGCAAGTTCCCCGACGACCTTAGAGGTGTCCTTCGGATCGAGCATGACCAGCTTGCTGTAGGTATTGGCGGTGACTTCCGCCGCGGAAAGCTCGAACGCCTCGCCCGGATCAAGCGTGATGATATCGTCGATGGCAAAGCCTTCAACGAGCGTATCGGCCGGCGTTGCGGCAAAGGCCTGCGGTGCGGCAAGCGTTGCCAGCGACAGCGCGACGCTCGTCGTCAGGATACGGAAATTGCGATGAAACACGGTCATGTTAGTCCCCTGATTTTGTTGTAGTGTCAGTCTTGTCTAAACATTCATCACGCTTCGTGCCAGGCGTTCGCAAGAACCCTCAACCAGTTTTCCCGACACAGCTTATGAAGATCTTCTGAAGCGTAGCCCGCAGCTTTCAGGGCCGCAACCAGTTTCTGGTTGCCGCTGGCGTCGCGGATATCGGCGGGAACGGTTGCGCCGTCGAAATCCGAGCCGAGGCCGACGCAGTCGATGCCCATGCGCTCCACCATGTAATCGATATGGCGCACCATCAGGTCGAGGCCGGTGTTGGCGTCATCGCGGGCATCCGGGCGCAGCATGGTCACGGCATAGTTGAGGCCGACAATGCCTTTGCGCTCGCGGATCGCGTCCATCTGCCGGTCGGTGAGGTTGCGCGCGACCGCCGTCAGCGAATGGACGTTGGAGTGGCTTGCCACGAGCGGCTGGGTGGAGGTGTTGGCGACGTCCCAGAACCCCTTTTCCGTGATGTGGGCAAGATCGATGAGAATGCCCATCCGGTCGCAGGCCTTCACCAGTTCAAAGCCGAGATCCGTCAGGCCAGGCCCGGTATCGGGCGAAAGCGGATAGGCAAAGGGCACGCCATGTCCAAAGGCATTGTGGCGGCTCCAAACGGGGCCGAGCGAGCGCAGGCCGGCCGCATGAAACACTTCGAGCGCATAAAGATCACGGTCTATTGCCTCGCAACCTTCCATATGGATCACCGCTGCAAACTGCCCCTCGCCGATCGCATCGCGAATGTCGGCGGTGGACCGGCAGATGCGCCAGGCGCCCGCCTCGTGCAGCTTCAGCGCGATGGCAAATTTTTCCATCGCAATGTCCAGCGAGGCCGCGCGGTCCAAAGGCGCGGCAAGCGGCGTGTAATAATGGCCGTTGACGTCCGGTTCCTTGAGGATCAGGTCACCGGACGGGATGTAGATGGCGCAGAGCCCGCCCACCAGACCACCTGCGCGGGCGCGCGGCCCATCGATATGGCCTTCGCGCGTTCCCTTGACGAATTCCGCCACCGGATCAGCACCGTTGCGCATGGTGCGCCACAGCCGCAAGAGAACATCGTTGTGGCCGTCGAACACAGGTTCCATCTGGGATTTCCGAATTGTCATACTAAAGCACTCGATAGGAGGGCGATCCTAGGCCAATCTACAAACTGTCGGCAAGGCGGAAAGTGCCGCCACGCACAACTACTGCCAGCGACCGTCAGTACCCTTCGTCAGCATCGGCGTCTCGAGCACGCCATGGACCAGCGGCCGCCATGCCGGATCCGCGGCATCGAGCGCCGTATGCCACCGCGTGGATTGCAGCATGGCAGCGCCGATGGCGACCGGCGCGACGCCCACAGTGTCTAGCAATCGCAGGCCCGCCACGATCGAACTGCCGCTCGAAATCACGTCATCAACCAGCACGACCCGCCGGCCCTCGATGAGCGGCAGCATGCGCGGGTCCACATAGAGGCGCTTTGCCTGTTCGGGCGTGGTGATGGAGGTGAGCGGCACCGACAGCGTTTCCTCGTACCAGAATTTCCGCGAGGTCCCGAGCGGCACATACCGCGTGTGGCCGAGATGGCGGGCAAGGGCTGCGGCAAGGGTCAGGCCGAGCGTCGGCAGGCCCACGACCACATCCGGCTGAAGCGGTGCGATGCGCTCCGTCAGATCCTTGGCCAGCGCCTCGACCACGGCAAAGCCGGCCTGGTTGATGATGAGGGAGGCCAGCGCATGGCGCCCGTCCGGCAGCGGCCGGATCGGCAGGCGCAACTGCCGGCCATCGGCGAAGCGGGCCGGATAAAAGGTCTCGAACGGGCCGTCGTCCGGGAAACTTGCCGGCGCATGAACCTCCTGCCAGAATTCGTGAGGCTGCATCAAAAACTCCGCATCAGGCATAATAAGGCTCGTCGCGCCAGCGGCCGACTTCCTCGATCAGCCAGCTGCGAAACAGCTTGACCGGACGGAATTCGACGCGGGTAATCGGCGCGACCACATAATAGGAACTGGGGCTGCGCACCTGTTGCGGCAGCGCCTGCACGAGGTCTCCCGCCGCAAGCTCGGATTCGATCAGAAACAGCGGCATCAGCGCGACACCAAGACCGGCGCTGCAGGCCTGGGCGACGCTTGAAAACTGCTCGAACCGCATGCCGGGCGCCGGCGTGCCGGCAACCGCCATGCTTTCGAAGAAATGCGTCCAGGCGCCGGGACGCGAGGCCATGTGCAGAAGCGGCAGCGGCAGAAGATCAGCCGGCTGCTCGATGACATGGCCTGCCATGAAGGCCGGGCTGCAGACCGGCGCCACCATCTCTTCCATCAGGAAGGTGCATTCCGCGCCCGGCCAGTTCGGTTGTCCGATATGGATGGCGACATCCAGCCCGTCCTGCTCGAAATCGAACATGCCGATCCGCGTGGCAAAGTTCAGCGTGATTTCCGGATGGGCGGACACGAAGCGGGGAATGCGCGGCAAAAGCCAGCGCGTGCCAAAGGTCGGCAACATGGCAAGGTTCAGCGTATCGCCATGCCGTTTCGTCATGGCCTGCAGCGAGGCGGCGCGGATCTGCGACAGAGCGCCGCCAATGGCGCGCGCATAGGCGCGTCCGGCCTCCGTCAGCGCCACGCCGCGGCTGGAGCGATCAAACAAAAGGATGCCCAGCTGGTCTTCCAGACCGGAAATCTGGCGGCTTATGGCGCCTTGGGTCAACGACAGCTCGTCGGCGGCATTGGAAAAACTGCCGAGCCGCGCCACGGATTCGAAGGCGGCAAGGGCGCTGGTGGAGGGTAAAAGCTTGCGGCTGACATTGGACATCGTCCATTCCTATAGCTCATGTCATCGTGAGTAAACGGCGCTGGACCCGACAAGCCTGTTGGCGGATAACCTCTCCCACAGTTTTAAAGTGGAGGTTCCATTGAGCGACCGTGCAGCATTTTCCTGGGAAGACCCCTTTCTTCTCGACGACCAGTTGAGCGAAGACGAGCGGATGATCCGCGATGCGGCTGCCGCCTTCGGCAAGGCCGAGCTTCTGCCGCGCATTCAGGAAGCCTATCTGTCCGAAACCACCGAGCCGGACCTGTTTCGCCTGATGGGCCAGGCCGGGCTTCTCGGTGTCACGCTTCCGGAAGAATACGGCGCAGCCAATGCCAGCTACGTGGCCTACGGCCTTGTCGCCCGCGAAGTCGAGCGCATCGACAGCGGCTATCGCTCGATGATGAGCGTGCAGTCCTCGCTCGTCATCTACCCGATCTTTGCCTATGGCTCGAATGAACAGAAGAAGAAGTATCTGCCGGGCCTCGTCTCCGGCGAACTCATCGGCTGCTTTGGCCTGACCGAGCCCGATGCCGGCTCCGATCCGGGCGGCATGAAGACGCGTGCCGAAAAGATCGAAGGCGGCTATCGCCTGCGCGGCTCGAAAATGTGGATTTCCAACGCGCCGATCGCCGATGTCTTCGTCGTCTGGGCAAAATCGGAAGCGCACAACAACGAGATCCGCGGCTTCGTGCTGGAAAAGGGCATGAAGGGCCTGTCTGCGCCGAAGATCGGCGGCAAGCTGTCGCTGCGCGCCTCGATCACCGGCGAAATCGTCATGGACAGCGTCGAAGTTTCCGAAGACGCGCTTCTGCCGAACGTGTCCGGCCTGAAAGGTCCGTTCGGCTGCCTCAACCGTGCCCGCTACGGCATTTCCTGGGGCGTGATGGGGGCTGCCGAAGATTGCTGGCTGCGCGCCCGCCAGTATGGCCTGGATCGCAAGCAGTTCGGCAAGCCGCTCGCCGGCACGCAGCTTTACCAGAAGAAGCTCGCCGACATGCAGACCGAAATCACGCTTGGCCTGCAGGGCTCGCTTCGCGTCGGCCGCCTGATGGACGAGCACAAGATGGCGCCGGAAATGATCTCCATCATGAAGCGCAACAATTGCGGCAAAGCGCTCGACATCGCCCGCCAGGCCCGCGACATGCATGGCGGCAACGGCATCCAGATCGAATACCACGTGATGCGCCACGCGCAGAACCTGGAAACGGTGAACACCTACGAGGGCACGCACGACGTTCATGCGCTGATCCTCGGTCGCGCGCAGACTGGGATCCAGGCCTTCTTCTGATACCCGCGCACGGCACCGGACGATCATGAAAAGGATCGGGGGACATCTCCCGATCCTTTTTTTATTAGTCATACTTTTTGCCTCGGGCGTTGAATGTCGAACCTTTTTGTCCTAACTGAGGGGCGAAACTTCCAAACCAGGCCGCGATCCTCCCTCGCCCTGCCTCCCCGACCGTCCGCTTTTAAAGACCAAGAATTGAGGTCCTCTCATGCATAGCTATCCTGACGTAAAGCTTTTCATCGCCGGCGAATGGCGCGATGCCATCGGCGGCAAGACCATTGCCGTGGAAGATCCCGCGACCCAGGAAATCATCGGCCAGATCGCCCATGCGGAAAAGGCTGATCTCGACCTCGCACTCGAAGCCGCCGACAAGGGCTTCAAGATCTGGCGCGACACGTCCGCCTTCGAACGCTCGAAGATCATGCGCAAGGCGGCCGACCTGCTGCGCGAACGCATCGATTACATCGCCTGGCTGATGACGCGCGAACAGGGCAAGCCGCTCGGCCAGTCCAAGGCCGAAATCATCAATGCCGCCGACACCATCGACTGGTTCGCCGAAGAAGCCCGCCGCACCTATGGCCAGATCATTCCGGCTCGCTTCGGCGGCGTGTCCAACATGGCCGTGAAGTTCCCGGTCGGCCCGGTTGCGGCCTTTACGCCGTGGAACTTCCCGATCAACCAGATCGTGCGCAAGCTGTCTGCTGCCGTCTCCGTCGGCTGCTCCATCATCATCAAGGCGCCGGAAGAAACCCCGGCTTCGCCGGCTGAACTCATCCGTGCCTTTGCCGATGCCGGCGTTCCGGCAGGCGTCGTCAACCTCGTCTACGGCGTTCCGGCGGAAATTTCCGAATATCTCATCCCGCATCCGGTCATCCGCAAGATCTCGTTCACCGGCTCCACGCCGGTTGGCAAGCATCTGGCAGCGCTTGCGGGCAAGCACATGAAGCGTGCGACGATGGAACTCGGTGGCCATGCGCCGGTCGTCGTGTTTGACGATGCCGATCTCGACAAGGCGATCGAAGTCTCGGCTGCGGCGAAATTCCGCAATGCCGGTCAGGTCTGCGTGGCACCCACCCGCTTCCTCATCCAGGACGGCGTGGCCGACCAGTTCATCGACGGCATCGTGAAGTATGCGGAGAACCTTAAGGTCGGCAACGGCCTTGAAGCCGACGTCACCATGGGTCCGCTCGCCAATGAGCGCCGCATCCCGGCCATGGAAGACATGATCAACGATGCCGTGTCCAAGGGTGCTGTCCTGAAGACCGGCGGCAAGCGCATCGGCAACAAGGGCCATTTCTTCGAGCCGACGGTTCTCGTCGACGTGCCGACCTCGGCCAAGATGATGAACGAAGAGCCCTTTGGCCCGATCGCCATCGTCAACCGCTTTTCGACCATCGATGATGCCATGGCAGAAGCCAACCGCCTGCCGTTTGGCCTTGCATCCTATGCCTTCACCGGCTCGGTCAAGACCGCCCATGCGCTCGGCCGCCAGATGGAAGCCGGCATGCTGACCATCAACCACAACGGCTTTGCCATTCCGGAAGTCCCGTTCGGCGGCATCAAGGATTCCGGCTACGGCACGGAAGGCGGCTCGGAAGCGGTGGAAGCCTACATGGAAAGCCGCTTCGTCAGCCAGATGAGCTAAGCCTTTCGCTTGTTATAAAATCGAAAAGGCGTCGGGGAACCGGCGCCTTTTTTGTTGGTCGCGTCTTGAGAAGAAAGCCCCCTCTGGCTGCCGCCATCTCCCCCACAAGGGGGGAGACACCATGTGGCAACGCCATGCCCTTCCGCCAACGCGCTCCTTGCCGTGACGACAGATGGGACAGGGTTGACTGTAGCTCATAGATTAGTGCGAGCCTCAGCCACCTGCGCTCTCCCCCTTGTGGGGGAGATGGCGGCAGCCAGAGGGGGACTTTTGCCAACTATCACCCCAGCGAAAACACCTTGGCCCGGCGCAGCGTGACGAAACCCGCCTCGCCTTTTTCAACGGCCTGTTCCGGCTCGACGTCGAATTCCAGCGTCTCGCCGGTCGAAACCGTGGCAATGACCCGACGCTCACCCGGACGATCCAGCACGCGCTCCACCTTTGCGGCCAGACCCGGTCCATGGGTCGACCAGTCGAGATCGCGCGGGCGGGCAAAGATGTCGACTGGTCCATCCGGAACGCCGGCGGCAGCCACCTGCGCACCGCCGACATGGGCAACCCCTGCCCGCACCTCACCCGTCAGGCGATTGGCGTCGCCCAGAAATTTCATGACGAAGGCATCCTTCGGATCGCGGCAAACCTCTTGCGGCGTGCCCTGCTGGACGATTTTTCCCTCTTTCAGGATCACCACCCGGTCGGCAAGATCGAGTGCTTCTTCCTGGTCATGGGTGACGAAGATGGTCGTGATGCCGAGTTCCTGGTGGATCTCGCGCAGCCAGCGGCGCAGGTCGTGGCGCACATTGGCGTCGAGCGCGCCAAAGGGTTCATCGAGCAACAGAACCTTCGGATCGACGGCAAGCGCACGGGCAAGCGCCACACGCTGGCGCTGACCACCGGAAATCTGGCCGGGAAACCGGTCGCCGAGGCCTTCAAGGCGCACCAGCCGCAGAAGATCGGCGACGCGGGCGGCAATCTCCGCCTTGTCGCGCTTGACCTTCGACACTTTCATGCCGAAGCCGATGTTTTCCGCCACCGTCATGTGCGGGAAGAGCGCGTAATGCTGGAAGACGAAGCCGACGCCACGTTCGCGCACCGGAATGTCCGTTGCTTCCTCTTCGCCGAAATAGATGCGGCCCTCATCGGCATATTCGAGGCCGGCGACCATGCGCAGGATCGTTGTCTTGCCCGAACCGGACGGCCCGAGCAGCGCGACCAGTTCGCCGCTTTCGATTTCGAGTGAAACGCCATGCACGGCGCGAAAGGTCTCGAATGTCTTGATGACGCTATCGAGGCGGATTTTCATGGGCGTATTTCCGGCGTGGCGAGGATGGCTACAGGCTTGACGCGGCGGCCGGCGCCCCGGCCTTCCAGCGCCACCTTGGCAATGATGGTAAAGACGGCGATGACCGCCAGAATGGAGGCCGAGGCAAAGGCGCCGGCGGCCTGGTAATCATGGTAGAGCAGTTCGATATGCAGCGGCAGCGTGTTGGTCTGGCCGCGAATATTGCCCGACACGATAGAGACGGCTCCGAACTCGCCCATCACGCGCGCGTTGCAGAGCACGACGCCGTAGAGCATGGCCCATTTGACATTGGGCAGCGTGACGGAAAAGAAGGTGCGCCAGCCGGATGCGCCAAGCGAGGTGGCGGCCTCTTCCAGATCACGCCCCTGCGCCTGCATCAGCGGAATGAGTTCACGCGCCACAAAGGGTGCGGTGACGAACATCGAGGCAAGCACGATGCCTGGCAGCGCAAAGAGGATTTTCACGTCATAGGCATCGAGCAGCGGGCCAAAAATGCCCTGCAGGCCATAAACGAAGAGATAGGCCACACCGGCGACGATGGGCGAAACGGAAAACGGAATTTCCGTCACGATCAGCAACAGGCGTTTGCCGCGAAAATCGAATTTCGTCATGGCCCAGGCGGCCGCCACGCCAAAGACGGTGTTGAGCGGCACGGCGATGAGGGCGGTGATCACCGTCAGCATGATGGCATGCTGCGTATCGGCATTGGCAAGCGTCGCGACATAGACCTTCCAGCCTTGGCGAAACGCTTCAACGCCGATGACGATGAGCGGCGCCAGGATGAGCAGTGCGCCCAGCAAAAGCACGATGCCGATCAGCAGGCGGCGAAAGAGCGGATTGTCGCCGACACGCGGCGGTTTTCTACGGGCGGTGCTCATCGGCTATCCTTTCACCGTGTAGCGCAAGGCGCGGGCCTGCAGCCAGTTCGTGACGGCAAGCATGGCAAAGGCTGTCAGCAGAAGCACCGAGGCAATGGCGGCGGCGGCCTGATAGTCATATTCCTCCAGCCGGATGAAGATCAGCAGCGCGGTGATTTCCGTCGACATGGGCTGGTTGCCGGCAATGAAGATGATGGCGCCGAACTCGCCCAGTGACCGGGCAAAGGAGAGCGATGTGCCGGCGAGAAGCGCCGGCGCCAGAAGCGGCAGGATGACGGTTCGAAAGATCGTCCAGTCTGACCCGCCGAGCGACTGCGCCGCCTCTTCCAGCGCCGGGTCCAGGTCCTCCAGCACAGGCTGCACCGTGCGCACGATAAACGGAAGGCTGGTGAAGCACATGGCAATCATGATGCCGAGCGGCGTATAGGCGACCTTGATGCCGATATCGGACAGAACCGATCCGAACCAGCCATTGGCGGAAAAGAGGGCCGTGAGCGAAATGCCGGCCACCGCCGTTGGCAGGGCAAAGGGCAGATCCACCATCGCATCGATGATCCGGCGACCGGGAAAGCGGTAACGCGTCAGCACCCAGGCAAGCGCCAGCCCGAAGAAGAGGTTGAAGATGGTCGCCGCCAGCGCGGCAAGCGCCGTCACCCGATAGCTCGCAACCGAGCGCGGCGAAGAAACAATGGTCCAGTATTCGGCAAAGCCCAGGCTGGAGGCCTTGAAGATCAACGCTGCCAGCGGCAGGACAACGATCAGGCCGACGTAAAACAGGGTAATCCCGAGCGACAGATTGAGGCCCGGCAGGACATTGCGTCTCACGATGCGCTTCTTTCGGGGGTCATGGTAGGCACTCCTCGGACTTCACGGCAAAACCCGGCGGTGAGGATCCGCCGGGTTTTGCAAGCGTTGCCAATGGTATTGGGTTAACGGCTGCCGTACAGCTTGTCGAGCGTGCCGCCGGAGGCAAACTGCTCCTTCTGGATCTTGTCCCAGCCGCCGAACACGTCGTTGACATTCACCAGACGGATGGACGGGAACTGATCCTTGAACTCTGCCGTGACCTTTTCATTGTGAACGCGGTGGCCGAACTGCGCCGCGATGCGCTGGCCTTCCTCGCTGTAAAGGAAGTCGAGATACGACTTGGCCAGTTCCTGCGTGCCGTGCTTCTTGGCCACCTTGTCGACCACGGCGACCGGGAATTCGGCGAGCAGCGAGACGGACGGAATGACGCTTTCCACCTTGTCGGCACCGTATTGCTTGGCAATGCCGCGCGTTTCGGCTTCAAACGTGATCAGGACATCGCCGGTTCCGCGCTCGACAAAGGTGGTAGTTGCCGCACGGCCTCCGGTGTCGAAGACCGGCACGTTGTCAAAAATCTTCTTCACGAAGGCTTCCACCTTCTCCTCGTCGCCGCCGAAGGCTTCCTTTGCGTAGGCGGTGGCGGCGAGATAGGTATAGCGCGCATTGCCGGAGGTCTTCGGGTTGGGGAAGATCACCTTCACGTCGTCGCGGGCAAGATCCTTCCAGTCCTTGATGTTCTTCGGATTGCCGGCCCGCACCAGGAAGGACGGGAAGGAATAGAAGGGCGAAGCCTCATTGGGAAAGTTCTTCTGCCAGTCGGCCGAGACAAAGCCCTGCTTCACCAGAAAATCGATATCCGTGACCTGGTTGAAGGTCACAACGTCAGCTTCCAGACCTTCCACGATGGCGCGCGCCTGCTTCGAGGTTCCGGCATGCGACTGATCGATGGTGATGCCCGGATGGGTCTTGATGAAGGCCTCGTTTTCGGCAGCAAACACCTCGCGGGCGACATCGTAGGACGCGTTGAGAAGCTTGTTCGGACCTTCGGCAAAGGCAGGTGCTGCAAAAAGTGCCGCAAGCGCAGTGCCAAGAATGAGGAGGCGGTTCATGAAAATCTCCGGTCAACGTCAGTTGAGCGGAATTTACGGGTTCACCTGCGCCAACGCGAGAAACCCGGCATCTGCCTTGGCAGACGGATCGGGAATTTTCCACTCAATCCAGGGTCGAACCGCGATGGTCTTTCCAAGCCATGCTTCCCCTTGAAGAGAGGGCGGGAAGCGGCAGGGGCACCGCTTCCCGCCTGTCGCTCATTCCGCGGCGGTGGGAAGAGTGAGCGACGAGGGCTCCTTCGGGCGATCATCGTTCTCGCCGGAGGTCTTTCGGGATTTCGGCTCGCGGCCGAAGAACAGGGCGTAGGCGGCCGGCAGCACCAGAATGGTAAGGACAGTGCCCACCAGGATGCCGCCCATCATGGCATAGGCGAGCGGTCCCCAGAACAGGCCGCGGGAAATCGGGATAAGGGCCAGAACCGCCACCAGCGCCGTCAGCATGATCGGGCGGAAACGGCGCACGGCGGCTCCGACGATGGCTTCGGCCCGCGCCATTCCGGAGGCAATATCCTGGTCGATCTGGTCGACCAGGATGATCGAGTTGCGGATGATGATGCCAAGGAGCGCAATAACACCGAGGATCGCCACGAAACCGAAGGGAGCACCGGTAACGAGGAGCGCGGCCGATGCCCCGATGATGGCGAGCGGCCCCGTCGCCAGCACGAGCATCGACTTGCCAAAGTGCTGCAGCTGGATCATCAGCAGCGCGACGATCACGAACAGCATGACAGGCGCCTTGGCGGCAATCGACATCTGGCTCTCCGCCGCGTCCTCGGCGCCACCCTGGATCTCGACCTTATAGCCCGCCGGAAGCGCGCTGCGCAGATCGCCCATGCCCTGATACATCTTCATCGCCAGGTCGTTGGGTTCAACACCATCCGGGACGGTCGCCTTGATGGAGACGGTCGGCAGGCGGTCACGGCGCCATTCGATGCCGTTTTCCTGCACGGGTTCGACGCGCGCCACCTGCGAGACCGGCACGAAGCCACCATTGTCCGTCGGGATGTAGATCGAATTAACCGCCGTCAGCAGATGGCGCGTCGCATCGGGCTCACGCAGGACGATGGACACGGTTTCCTCGCCATCGCGGAACTGGTCGAGCGTTGCCCCGCTCATCGTGGCATAGAGCATCTGGCGCACGCGCTGCGAACTGACACCCAGCGCACGTGCACGGTCCTGGTCGATGATCAGCTTCATGGCTGTCACCGGCTCCAGCCAATCGTCATGCACGGTGCCGAGAAGCGGATTCTGATGGAAACGCTCCTTCACCTGATCGGCAATGCGGCGCACTTCGGCACGGTCTGGACCGGTCACGCGCATCTGCACGGCCCAGCCCACCGGCGGACCGAGGAAGAGGCGATCGACCTTGCCGCGCACCGTCGGGAAATCCTCGGCCAGGATCTTGCGCAGCTTGACGATCATCCGCTCGCGCTCCTCAAGCCCGTTTGACATGATGAGCAGCTGGGCAAAATTCGGGTTGCGCAGTTGCTGGTCGAGCGGCAGGAAGAAGCGCGGCGCACCTTCGCCGATGAAGGTGGCGACGAACTTCTTGTCCGGATCGTCCATGATCTTCTGTTCGAGCGCCTTGGCCTGGCGTTCCACCTCCGCAATCGCCGTGCCTTCCGGCAACCACAGATCGACGAGGATTTCCGGGCGCGAGGACTGCGGGAAGAAGCTCTGCGGGATGAACTTGAAGCTGTAGAGAGAGCCTGCAAACACCATCAGCGTCATCAGGAGAACGATGATCCGGTGCCTGACCGCCCAGCCGACCGTTGCGCGCAAGGCGCGATAGAAGCGCGTATCATAGCTGTCATGATGCGTGCCGGCATGGGCGCGCTGCTTCAGGATCATGTAGCCGAGCCAGGGCGTGAAATAGACCGCGACGAACCACGAGGTCACCAGCGCAATGCCGACGACGTAGAACAGCGAGCGCACGTATTCGCCGGCGGTGGAGGCCGCAAAGCCGACGGGAATGAAGCCGGCCGTGGTGATCAGCGTGCCGGTCAGCATCGGGAAGGCGGTGGAGGAATAGGCGAAGGTGGCGGCGTCGAGCTTTTCCAGCCCCTCCTCCAGCTTGCGCTCCATCAGTTCCACCACGATCATCGCGTCATCGACCAGAAGGCCGAGCGCGATGATAAGGGCGCCAAGCGAGATGCGCTGCAGCTCGATGCCAAGCTCGTACATGATGGCAAGGGTGGCGGCGAGCACCAGCGGAATGGAGAT
Source organism: Neorhizobium fuzhouense (assembly GCF_042611105.1). NCBI lineage: Bacteria > Pseudomonadati > Pseudomonadota > Alphaproteobacteria > Hyphomicrobiales > Rhizobiaceae > Neorhizobium > Neorhizobium fuzhouense. The sequence continues at coordinate 237,683 of NZ_JBHFFP010000003.1, forward strand.
CGCAATGACGATGCCCGAGCGCCAGCCGATCGACAGCAGCGACACCACCAGCACAATGACCAGTGCTTCGAGAAGGGCCTGTGAAAACTCGCCGACCGCCTCGTGCACCACTTCCGGCTGATTGGAGATCTGCGCAACGGACACACCGACCGGCAGAGCGCTTTCGAACCGCTTGTATGTTTCCTCGACCCACTGGCCGACATCCGTCACCTTGTAGCCGTTCTGCATGACCACGCCGATTTCCACGGCATCGCGGCCATTGAAGCGGAACTTGCGATCATAGGGATCGATCAGTCCCTTGCTGACGGTCGCGATATCGCCGAGGCGAAACACCTGGTCACCGCTTCGGATGCGCAAGGCGCGGATGTCTTCCGGCGTGCGCACGCCGCCTTCCACGGAGATGCGCACCGAGCGGGTTGCGGTTTCAACCGTACCGGCGGGATCGACATTGTTCTGGCCGGCGAGCGCGTTCTGGATATCGGTGAAGGTCAGATTGCGCTCGGCAAGCGTCTTGGAGGAGACGTCGACATATATCTTCTCGTCCTGGGCGCCCAGGATCGAAACTTTCTCGACACCCTTGGTGGCCAGCAGCATGTCGCGGGCCTGCGTGGCAAAGGTCTTCAGCTCGGGATAGCTGTAGCCGTCACCGGTCAACGCATGGAGCGTGATATAGGTGTCACCGAATTCGTCGTTGAAATAGGGGCCGAGAAGTCCGCTCGGCAGTTCCTGCTCGATATCGCCGATCTTCTTGCGCACCTGATAGAAGGCATCGGCCACCTGCGCGGAACTCGTATCGCCCTTGATCTGCAGCGTCGTGATCGAGGAACCGGCGCGCGTATAGGATTTCACCCAGTCGAGATGCGGGGTTTCCTGCAGCTTGCGCTCAATCTTGTTGACCACCTGATCCTGCATCTCCTCGATGGAGGCGCCCGGCCAGACGGCCTGCACCACCATGACGCGGAAGGTGAAATCCGGATCTTCCTTCTGGCCCATGTTCATGATGGCAAGGCCACCGATGACGATGATGATGCCGAAGAGGAAACGGCCGATGCTCGGATGGGCGATTGCCCAGCGCGACAGGTTGAAGGGCTGTTTTCCGGACCGGTCCTGGCGGGAGGATGTCATGGAGGTGTCCTGCCTTTGAGCGTGGGTGTCAAGAACGGATCGGGGGCGCGGCATCAGCCTCGCCGGCGGTTTCAGGCGCTTGCCCGTAGAGGCGGATCTTCATGTCCTCGCGCATGAACTGCGTGCCGGCGGCCACCACCACATCACCCTTGGCAATGCCACCGGTCACGCGCACGCCGTCATCGGAGAAGCCGCCAACGGTGACCTCGCGCACATGAACGGCGCCGGAGGCCTGGTCAAATACCCAGACGACCGGTTTGCCATCCTGCTTGGCAAGCGCCGAAAGCGGCAGAACATAGGCGGGCGTCGCGCCCTCTGTGGTCGCCGTCACCGTTGCGGTCATGCCAAGGCGCAGCTGCGGATCATCCGGCAGGCTGACGCGAACGGCAAAGGTTCGCGACGTGCTGCTGGCGCTGCCGGCGATTTCGCGCACGGTCCCAGTGAGCGACAGGCCGCTGTTCGACCAGAAGCTGGCCTTCACCGCCTTGCCGGGCTTGAACTCGCTAATATCGACCTCCGGAACGGCAATCTCGACTTCCTTGGCACCATCGGCAGCCACCGTGACGACGGAAGAACCGGCCGCCACGACCTGGCCCGCTTCAGCGCTGACGGCCGTGACGATGCCATCGACACCTGCCTTCAGGCTGGCATAGGACACCTTGTTGCGGGCCTGCTCGAGTGCGGAAACGGCTGCATCGCGCGCGGCAACGGCCTGATCATGCGACAGCTGGCTCTGCTCCAGCGCCGATTGCGAGGTGACGCTCTTTTCCTGCAGGATTTCGGCGCGGCGCAGCGCAAGGCGGGTGATATCCACCTGCTTTTCCGCCGAGGCAAGTTCCGCTTCCGCCTGGCGCACGGACAGTTCGTAATCGACCGGGTCGAGACGCGCCAGCACGTCTCCCGATTTGACCCGCTGCCCGACATCGATCAGGCGTTCCGTGATCTTGCCATCCACGCGGAAGCCGAGCGCGATCTCGCGGCGCGCCTTGACGGCGCCCGAATACTGCAGAAGCCGTCCTTCATCCGGCTCCGCCACCGTGACCACCTTGACGGGTCGCGCTTCGGGAGCGGCAGCCTGCTTTTCCTCGCTGCAGCCCACCAGGACCATCAGCGAAGCAGCCACGGCGAATTGTTGCCAGGACAACGTGGTCTTTTTCGTCACTTCTGCGGCTCCTACCGGCATGTGAAGGGCGGATCGTCTCGATCCCCCTGCTCTGGACTGACTAAACGAGAGCGCGCAGGATGAAGGCGGCCATGTCATCCGGGCCTGCAACCTCATCCTGGCTCAGTTTTTTCGAAACGATCTGCGGGTGGCAGAATGCGGTGGCTGCCTGCATGAAGCACTCGGCCGCCAAAAGGCTGTCCTGCGCACGAAATTCGCCTGCAGAAATGCCATCGTCGATGATCGAGCGGATCAGGTCGCGCACGCGCTCCAGATGCTGCTGGATCACCTGCCATTGCTGGTCCATGGCCACCAGCACCATTTCATGAACCTTCTCGTCATCGAGCATGGTTTCGACGGTGATGCGGTGCTGCAGCAGAAGATGGTTCTTCAGGCGCTCTGCCGCCGCCCCGCCGCCTTTGGCATTGGCGGCCAGGATGGCATATTGCTGCTCCAGCATACGCCTCGCGATGGCCTGATGGATCTCGGCCTTGGAGGAGAAGAAGCGATAGATATTGGCGGGCGACATCGACAATTCGCGGGCGATGTCTGCCACGTTCGTCTTCGCATAGCCGTAATGCATGAACAGGCGCGCAGCGGTGTCGAGGATACGCTCGACATTCTCCTTGCGCACATTTTCCTGGGACGGGGCCGACTGATCGCTCATGACACCTTCTGACTAACGACTGACGAATTTATAATTTCGTCAGTCGTATCATGTGCCGCCCTTTTGTCAACGCCCCCCGAAGATTTTTGAATGCCGTGGAACCATTTATGACAAAGCGCGTTTATAAGAGCCGCAAAATGTAGGCGAGGATGGGGGCGCAATGGCCGATGGCCTAAAGGAGCAGCTGGCAACACACGATCACGCGCGGCTGCTGATCAATTCCATTAGCGATTATGCCATCTACATGATCGACCCTCAGGGTCATGTGGCCAGCTGGAACCCGGGCGCCGAGCGCGTTAAAGGCTATGCGGCGTCGGAAATCATCGGTGAGCACTTTTCCCGCTTCTATACGCCGGAAGACCGTGCCAGCGGCGCCCCGGAAAAAGGCCTTGCCGTTGCAACCAGCATCGGACGCTTCGAAAAAGAAGGCTGGCGTGTTCGCAAGGACGGCAGCCGCTTCTGGGCGAATGTGCTGATCGACGCCATTCGGGATGAAGACGGCACGCTGCTCGGATTTGCCAAGATCACCCGCGACATCAGCGAGAAACGCGACACGCAACTGGCGCTCGCCAAAGCGCGCGAAGATCTGTTTCAGGCCCAGAAGGTGGAAGCCATCGGGCAGCTGACGGGTGGCATTGCGCATGATTTCAACAATCTGCTGATGGCCGTGCTCGGCAGCCTGCAGATCCTAGAGAAACGACTGCCCGCCGATCCACAGCTCACGCCGCTTGTGGCCAACGCCATTCGCGGCGCCGAGCGCGGGGCAGCACTGACACAGAGGCTGCTGGCCTTTTCGCGCCGGCAGGAGCTGGATGTCCGGACCATCGATGTGGAAGAGTCGATCGAAGGCATGCTGGAGCTGATGCGTCGGTCACTGGACGCCAACACGGCCATCGAGGCCTCCTATGAGGCCGACCTCCCCTATATTCTCACCGATGCCAACCAGTTCGAAACGGCGCTGATCAACCTCGTCGTCAATGCGCGCGATGCCATGCCGGGCGGCGGCACGATCCGCATTTCCGCCGCGGCTGAACACCTGAGCGAACCCCAGGGAATGCTGGCGAGCGGCACCTACGTGGCCGTTTCGGTGAACGACCGTGGCGAAGGCATGGATGCGCAGACGCTGGAGCGGGCGACAAGCCCCTTCTTCACCACCAAGGGGATCGGCAAGGGCACCGGGCTCGGCCTTTCCATGGTTCAGGGCCTGACGGAGCAATCCGGGGGGCAATTGCGGCTGGAAAGCGAAAAGGGCGTCGGCACCACCGTCACCATGCTGCTTCCAGCGATCGTTCAGAAAGATGCAGTGCACGTGCTGCCGAAGGAAGAGGTAATCCCCATGTTTGACAGCCCGATCCTCGACCGCGCGCTCACCATTCTCGCCGTCGATGACGATGCGCTGGTGCTCATGAACACTACGCTCATGCTGGAAGATCTCGGCCACACCGTGATCGAGGCGTATAATGGAGAAGAGGCGCTGAAGGTCCTCGAAGGTGGCACGATGGTGGACATGGTGATCACCGACCACTCCATGCCGAAGATGACGGGGGCCGAACTTGCGCACCGCATTCGCGTGTCCCAGCCTCGTTTGCCGATCGTGCTCGCAACCGGCTATGCGGAGCTGCCGTCCGGCGAAACCATCCAGCTTCCCCGGCTTCCTAAGCCGTTTTCGCAGCAGCAGCTGAAGGCGTCCATCGCCTCTGCCCTGCAGGCCGGCTGAACCAAGGTCGCCTTCAGGCGTTAGAATAGCACGCAACATCAGGAGGACACCGCATGGTTTTCAAACCACAGACTTTTCATGAACTGGAGCCGACGGTGGAGCGTGAGGTTCCGCCGCAGGCGGCGCTGGAAACCGCCGTTGCCGCAGCCCTTGCGGGCGCCGGCGGCCTTGACGCCACCGATGTCACCGTGACCGTCAAGGGCTCTCAGGCAAATCTTGCGGGACGCGTGCTTCGTCCCGGCGAAGTGACCCGCGCCGAAGAAGTGGCTCTCTCCGTGCCGGGCATCCGGTCGGTCGTCAACAGCATTACGGCCCAGCAGCCTCTCTGACCTTTTCCAGGCTGCCTTCAACGCAAAAAGCCCGGCGCGTGAGCCTCACGCGCCGGGCTTTTCTCATGAATGCCGAGGCTTAGCGCGGCAGGGCATAGGCGATAACATAATCACCGGCCTTGGTGCCGACCGAGCCATGACCACCGGCGACCATCACCACGAACTGGCGACCGTCATCCACCGAATAGGTCATTGGCGTGGACTGGCCACCGGCCGGAAGCCGTGCTTCCCACAGCTGCTCGCCATTGGTGAGGTTGTAGGCCCGCAGGTAGTTGTCGACGGCAGCACCCAGGAAGGCAACGCCGCCCTTGGTGATCATCGGGCCGCCGATGCCCGGAACGCCAAGCTTGAAGGGCAGCGGCAGCGGCGTCATGTCGTAGACGGTGCCGTTCTTCAGCTTGTAGGCGATGTCGCCGGTGCGCAGGTTGGTCCCTGCGACATAACCCCATGGCGGTGCCTGGCAGGGGATCTGCAGCGGGCCGAGGAAGGGTCCCATGCGAACGGCATATGGTGCACCTTCGTTGCGGTTGAGGCCCTGTTCCGACCCCTTCTCGTCCGATCCCTTCGGCGGAACTTCCGAACGCGGAACGAGCTGCGAGGTGAAGGCAAGGTAGGTCGGCATGCCGAACATCACCATGCGCTCCGGATCGACCGCCACGGAACCCCAGTTGAAGGTGCCGAAATTGCCGGGATAGACGATCGTTCCCTGCAGCGAGGGCGGCGTGTACTGGCCTTCGTATTTCAGCTGCTTCAGGCGGATGCGGCACACCAGCTGGTCAAACATGGTGACGCCCCACATGTCGCGGCCCTCCAGCGTACGCGGGCGGAAGTTGAGCGCAGAGATTGGCTGGGTGGGGGAGGTATGATCCTCGGGGATGGCGCCGCCCGGAGCCGGCTTTTCGCTGACATCGATGATCGGCTCGCCCGTGCGGCGGTCCAGCACATAGATGTCACCCTGCTTGGTCGGGCCGATCAGGGCCGGTACCTGCGTGCCATCGGACTTGGTCAGATCCATCAGCACCGGCTGGGCCGGCACGTCCATGTCCCAGAGGTCATGATGCACGGTCTGGCGCACCCAGCGATCGGCACCAGTGTTGATGTCGAGCGCCACGATGGAGGACGAATATTTCTCCACGCTTTCCGAGCGGTTCATGCCGAGTTGGTCAGGCACCTGATTACCGAGCGGAATATAGACCAGCCCGAGAGCCTCGTCATAGCTGAATACGGACCAGCTATTGGGGGAGTTGGTCTTATAGCTCTGGCCTTCCGGCAATGGAGCCGTCTGCGTCGGATTGCCGGAATCCCAGTTCCAAACCAGAGCGCCCGTCTTCACGTCAAAGGCGCGGATGACGCCGGATTGCTCTTGGGTGGAGTAATTGTCGTTGACGGCACCGCCAATGATGATCTTGCCGCCGGCAATGACCGGCGGAGAGGTCGAGTAATAATAACCGGCCGGATTGTAGCGCATGCCGGCCTGCAGACGCAGCGTACCATTGTCGGCAAAGGTCGTGCAGACCTGGCCGTTCTTGGCGTCGAGCGCGATCAGCCGGGCATCGGATGTCGGCAGATAGACGCGCGTGGCGCAGGGAGCATCCGGTGCGGCGGCCGGATCGGCATAATAGGTCACGCCGCGGCAGGTCTGGTGCTGACGATCCGGATTGAGACCGGAATTGCTGTCGAATTTCCAAATCTGCTTGCCGGTTGTCGCGTCGATGGCGATCGCCCAGTTATGCGGCGTGCATACATAGAGCGAATTGCCGACCTTGAGCGGGGTGACCTGATAGGTCGTTTCGCCCACATCCTGCGGCAGCTTGACGTCGCCGGTCTGGAAACGCCAGACTTCCTGCAGTTTGGAGACATTGTCGACATTCACCTGATCCAGCGGCGAGTATCGCTGACCGTAAGGTGTGCGTCCGTACTGATGCCATTCGCCGGGCGGAACGTCGCCTCCCAGATTGGGCGCTGCGGCGACCTGATCCTGTGGCAGGTTGCCGTGGGTGTCCGTCGTATTGACCACCATAGAGATGACCGCGATGACGATGGCAAGTGCTACGGAGGCCCCAAGCGGGCCGGCGCTTGCGCCATAGCTAAAACCGGTCGTCGGGCTCTTGAAGCCCAGAGGCCTGCGGATCCATGGGGTGAGCAACCACATGCCGAGCACGATGATGACACCGCCGCGCGGGCCAAGCTGCCACCAGTCGAAGCCGACTTCCCACAACGACCAGCCGAGCGAGCCGAGAATGATCAGCGAATAAAGCCAAAGCGCTGCAGCGCGCCGCAGGAAAAGCAGGATGGCGGTGAGGAGAAAAGCAATGCCGGTGATGAGGTAATAGACACTACCACCCAGCATCATGAGCTGGGCGCCACCGGCGGCCAGAGCAATCCCGATCAAGGAGAACAGGACCGCTGTGATCGTAACGGACATATTGAAAATCCCAAAATAGTGTGCGGAAGGCCATGGCCACTGGCCATACCCGCGCCGGTAACGGCATCCATCGTCAAAAGGTTCCAGAGCGTGTCTGAAACTTTCCAGTAGGGCGTTCCAATGCGTCCTCAAGAGGAGGAGGTGTACTTTATTCCTCGCCAAGCTCCTGCAGAATCTGATGGCGGGCACGGTTCAGCCGGCTCTTTACGGTGCCGATGGCGCAATCGCAGATCTCGGCGGCAGACTCGTAGCTTTCCCCGAGGATCGCCACGAGCGTCAGAACCTCGCGGTAATGCGGGGGAAGTTTCGCCAGTGCCTGCTGCACTTCGCGGGCCCTTGCCTGGATCTCCTGCGTTGCCTCCATCGGCGAATCGCCGGACACGCATTCCTCAAGCCCCGGCGCCTCACGCCCCAGGATCTTCGCGCGCGTGTAAAATGTGTTGCGCATGATCGTGAAGAGCCAGGATTTCAGCTTCGTGCCGGGCTCGAACTTGTCAAGGTTCCCGAGCGCCTTCATCAGCGTTTCCTGCACCAGATCATCTGCGTCGGACGAATTGCGGCAAAAGGTGCGGGCAAACGCGCGGAGAGCGGGGATGAGTCTGACAATGTCTGCGCGTGCAGGATCGCGACTCAACTGTGATTCGGACACCGTTGCAAACCTCTCCAATAGCGGTGGTGGGATCGAGGTGGCAAACGTCGCGTGTGTCTATTTGGTTCCGCTTGAATATGGCGATCGGCGGTTGTCCTTACCCCTTCCTCGATCCACGGCGTTGCGGAACAAACTCAGGGTGCTTTTCGTTCTTGGGCCAACTTCAAGGAAACCGAAAAGGTGGCACCATGAGCATCGTTGGAACCCGGGTGATTGCAGAGGGCGGCGGTAAGTCCGGCTATACGGTCGAATTCGTCGAGCAGGGCGGCAATGTCGTCTCCGTCAGCCTTCGCGCGCAGACCGCCGATATCAATCGCACCAACGCGATTGCAAAGGCGAAGGAATTCCTCGGCCGCATCGTTGAAAACGATGTCCTGCCGGATGAGATGGTGGATGCGAACAGCGCATCGGTCGATGGCGGCCAGACCCTGCCGCTGGAATCCGACCGCCATAACGGAGAGGATATCGAACAGCAGCTGGACAAGGGGCTTGAAGACACGTTTCCCGCAAGCGATCCGGTCTCGGCCACCATCACCTCCATCCCCGGCCGCACCTGATCCAAATCTGATCGATAAGTCACGCCCGGCGGCCGATCGCGCAGCCGGGCGTCGCTTTGCGTGCGCTGCCCATTGACAAGCAAGCCCATTCCGCGCTTTCCAGTAGTTTAGAGGTTGCTGCCGGACGCCACTGCCGCGCCGCGCAACCGACGCACGCACACAAGGCTCCGCCGAGAGGTCGGGATGACGAGAAATTCGGAAAAAATGACCGGCGGAAAAACAATTCTGGGAAACAAGGTCAGCGGCAAGGTTGCCGATCTCCTCGGCGAGATCGAAAAAGAGCCGGTTCCCGATCGCCTGCTCGACCTGGCGCTTCAGCTGCAGAAGGCGCTGAACGAAAAGATCGACCAACAGGACTGAGCTGAGGCGAGCAAGGCAGCGTCCGGCGCACCGTCGACGCTGCCGTGTGCTTTTAGTCAACCTGCAGCGGCAGGATGTTGTCGATCCGCACCACGCCATCCAGAACTTCCCGCGGACCCTCGGTTGAAAACCGGCCGGAGAGATCCTCTATAACCGTATAAAGCTTTTCGCTCCGAAAGGCGCTTGCCATGCGGGTTGAGTTTCCCTCGGCGGGACTGGCATCGATCTCGGTGAAATCCAGTTCCGCGTCCGTGGCGACCAGCCGTGCGTCGCCGGCCGTCAGTGCCCGCACGACCACTTCCCCCTGCGGTGGGCGATCCATCCACTGCGGATCATCCAATGGGGCGCTCGGCACCAGCCGGTAGATCTTCATCGTCTGCATTTCCAAATCCTCTCAACGTTTGATCAAGGCAGCCATCAAACATCTGCGCCCTGCCATCGTTCCTGAAGGTTGCGACGAGGAAAGGTCGAACAGACGACAACCGCCGCGCGACGCGTCGGTCAGCCGGCAACTGGCGCAATTTTGCGGTGCGATATGGAACATTGTGGTGGGCGGCCGGTTACACCCTTGCGCTTCACGCGCCACGCTATTCCCCAAAACCCGTTGAGGAGACACCGACCATGGCGACCAAGACCCTTGATGATCTGTTTTACGAAACCCTGAAAGACATCTATTACGCCGAGCGCAAGATTTCCAAGGCGCTGCCGAAGATGGCGCGTGGCGCCCAGGATGAAAAGCTGAAGCAGGCTTTCCTGACGCACAAGGAAGAAACCGATGGCCAGATCGAGCGCCTTCAGCAGGTGTTTGAACTGATCGGCAAGCGCGCCCGCGGCAAAACCTGCGCCGCCATCGAAGGCATTCTTGAAGAGGGCGAGGAAATCCTCGAGGAATTCAAGGGCACGCCCGCCCTCGACGCCGGCCTGCTGGCCGCAGCACAGGCTGTCGAACACTATGAAATCAGCCGCTACGGCACGCTGGTCGCCTGGGCAAAGCAGCTCGGCCTTAAGGACGCAGTAACCCTTCTTGAGGAAACGCTTTCGGAGGAAAGCAAGACCGACGCCACCTTGACCACGCTGGCCGGCAGCGCCGTGAACATTGCCGCCAAGAAGGCCGCCTGAGGTCTCGTCTGCGGCTCGCCGGTGCGCGAGCCGCAGGCACTGCCTCAAGTCTAAATAGTGAAAAGCCCGCCAGTCTCTCGGAGTGGCGGGCCTTTTGCTGTCTTGAAATCAAAGAGGCGACATGGCTGGCGAAGGCGTTCAGCGCTCAGAGAGCAGCGCCGGGCTGCTGCGGCATCACCCGCGTCATATCGCCGTTCACCTCCTGTCGGCGGAAAACCGGACGGCGCAGCGTCTCCAGTTCATCCTGCGCGTGGCGCTTGGCAGCGCTCAACGCCAAGCCATAGGACGGATAGGATGCCGACGGTTTTCCATTCAGCATGTAGATCCAGCCGGTGGCGTGGGGAATGATATCGACACATTTTTCCATGGAACGGGCCTCCTCACCCTGGCGTTTAAACCGCAAGGGACACCGAAGGTTCCACGTCTTTTTATAAAAAATTCCCCTCCCGGCGGGTTGCCAGTTGCCACCGCAGCGCACAAAATTCATCGGCGCTGGAACTTTTACGAAAAGTGCGCGTTTCGATGCTCGGGCAAATGGAGACGACGATGGCGGATTCGGAAGAGTGGATCAGAAACCGGGCCTATGCATTGTGGGAGGCTGACGGTTACACCCACGGCAAGGATGCCGAGCATTGGGAACAGGCACGCAGGGAATTTGAAGCGGCAGGCGCATCCGGCAAAAAGGGCGCCAAAGCGAGCGCTGCCAAGACGAATACATCCAAATCGATCGCCGTTGAACCGGCGCCAACCGATCCCGTCATCGATACCGCTCCCGCCAAGGCAAAGCCGAAGGCTGCCGCAAAGGCTGCGGCCGCACCGGCAAAGACGCGCGCGGTGAAGAAGACCGGTCATTAACACCACGTCACCTCTTAGCGCTGCGGCGTGCGAGGTCCGGGTGCCCCTGCCAAAGACGGCGGTACAGTCGCGCACCCTTTGCCATCAATTGCTTCTTTGCGTCGTGAAGGGATTCACGGCGCCGAATTTCCTTTGATCTTTGTTTGGACACGGCATGCAGGCCCAGCCTTCCTCCCTCCGTATTTCCCCCCGCCGATGGAACGTCGCCCATGGCCGGCGCGTTTGCCACCACACAATGACAGGCGCGCGCAGGATTTCGCCATGATGAACGCTCCGATCAGCTTTATAGACCGCCGGGTTCGGCGTGGCCGGGATCGCTTAGCAGAGACGGTCGCGCCAGAGAGGGACAGGCCCCACATGAACGTATTATCGGTAACTTCGGAGCTATTCCCCCTCATCAAGACGGGTGGTCTGGCCGACGTGACCGGCTCGCTTCCCAAGGCCTTGCAGACCTGCGGAATTTCCACATCGACACTCCTTCCGGGCTATCCCGTCGTCATGGACAAGATCAAGGGCGCGGTTCCACTGCTTGCGTTTGACGATCTGCTGGGCGAACAGGCAAGCCTCCTGCATGCGCAGGTGGATGACCTCGACCTTTTCGTCCTGGACGCTCCGGCCCTGTTCAACCGTCCGGGGGGGCCGTACGTCGACGAGGCAGGCAACGATCATCCGGACAACTGGAAGCGGTTTGCTGCCCTGTCGCGCGCAGCCGCCGAAATCGCCAATGGCGCCCTGCCCTCCTGGAAGCCGGATCTGGTTCATACCCATGACTGGCAGGCAGCACTGACCTCCGTCTACATGCGCGAGATGGGCTGCACCCTGCCGGTCGTTCTGACCATTCATAATCTGGCGTTCCAGGGGCAGTACGGCGTCGACCGCCTGCACGCCATCGGCCTGCCTGCCAGCACTTACACGACCCAATGTCTCGAATATTTCGGCGATATCAGCTATATGAAGGGCGGGCTGCAGACGGCAGACGCCATTACGACCGTCAGCCCCACCTATGCCCGCGAAATCTTGACGCCGCGGTTCGGCATGGGGCTGGACGGCGTGCTGAACGAACGCGTGATGGCTCTCCGCGGCATCGTCAACGGCATTGACCTCGATGTCTGGGACCCCGCCACCGACACCTACCTGCCGCGCAATTACGATGGGACCAGCCTCAAGCGCAAGCGCGAGAACCGCGCTGTGCTTCTGGAACGCTTCGGCCTCGACCATGGCGAAGGGCCGGTGTTTTCCGCCGTCACCCGGCTGACCTGGCAGAAGGGCATGGACATGCTCGCCGAAACCGCCGACGAAATCATCCATAATGGCGGCAAGCTGATCGTGTTCGGCAAGGGCGACCATGACATTGAGGCAGCGCTGCTGGCCACCGCTGCCCGTTTCCCCGGACGCATGGCCGTGCATATTGGCTATGATGAGCCCACCGCCCATCTGATCCATGGCGGATCGGACGCGATCGTGCAGCCATCCCGCTTCGAACCCTGCGGCCTCACCCAGCTCTATGCGCTGCGCTACGGCTGCGTGCCGGTGGTGTCGCGAACCGGGGGTCTCTCGGAAACCATCATCGACGCCAATGATGCCGCTGTCTCTGCGCGCGTGGCCACCGGGTTCCAGTTTCACCCGGTCAACACCGATGGCCTGAGGCTGGCGCTCCGCCGCGCGCTCGACACCTATTCCGACACGCGCAGCTGGGCACGCCTGCAGAACCAGGGCATGAAGACCCGCTTCTCCTGGGAACGCAGCGCGGAAAAATATGCCGCGATCTATGCGAACCTCGTCGGCAACCGCACGGATGGCGGTCTTCGCCGCCTGGGCGCCTGAGACAAAAGCCGGTCGCTTCTGTCGCGTGACCGCCCGATGATTTCCTCCCCGGCTGTCATGCTGTGGTATTGCTGATCAAGAAAGGCCCGCAGCCCATGCTTGAGGGCCTTTTTTCATGCCGCCTCAGCGGCGAGCATGCTCCGTCTCACTTCACAGTTCACAAATCCCCTTTGCGATTTACTTTGCCGACTGCCCAACACAAAAAGGCCGGCAAACGAGCTGCCGGCCTTCCCATGTCGTAAAATCGTTTAGGCCTTAGCCGCGGCGGAACACCGCAAGGCTGCGCCCTTCAAGCTCGAAATCCTCATCCTGATCGATTTCCTGGCCACGGATAGCCGGATCGGCGGTTGTCAGCTCGAGGATCCAGCGGCCCTTGTTGAGCGGCGGGATCTTGAACGGCACTGTGCCTTCGAACGGGTTGAACAGCATCAGCACGTCCGACCAGATGCCCGGCTGGCCTTCCAGGTCGCGGCGGCCGAGATGCAGGCCAAGCGTCGTGCCTTCCAGCCATTGCTCCGGCTGCTGGTAGCCGCCGCCGGCGTTGAACCAGTTCACCTCCATGCCATCGCGCCAGTTTTCGCGACGGAACAACGGCTGCTTCTGGCGAAGGGCAATGACGTGGCGCGTGAAGTTGCGCAGAGCCTCATTGGTTTCCGGCAGGCCTTCCCACTGGACCCAGGAGATCTCGCTGTCCTGGCAGTAGCCATTGTTGTTGCCCATCTGGCTGCGGCCGAATTCATCGCCGGCCAGCAGCATCGGCGTCCCGTGCGACAGGAACAGGGTCGCAAGGAAGTTGCGCTTCTGGCGTTCGCGCACCGCATTGATGCCCTCGTCTTCCGTCGGACCTTCCGCACCATAGTTGTAGCTGCGGTTGTCGTTGTGGCCGTCGTTATTGTCCTCGCCGTTATCGTCGTTGTGCTTCTCGTTGTAGGACACCATGTCGTTCAGCGTGAAACCGTCATGGGCAGCGAGGAAGTTGACGCTCGACCAGGGGCGACGGCCGCGCAGGTCATAGATATCGCCGGAGCCGAGCAGGCGGGCGGCAAAATCCGGTGCCGTGTTCTGGTCGCCCTTCCAGTATTCGCGGGTGGTGTCGCGATACTTGTCGTTCCATTCCGCCCAACCGGGCGGGAAACCGCCAACCTGGTAACCGCCAGGGCCGATATCCCAGGGCTCGCCGATGAGCTTGACCTTGGAGAGGGTCGGGCACTGGGTAATGGCGTCAAAGAAGCCGCCGCGCTCGTCAAATCCTTCCGGCTCGCGACCGAGAATGGTCCCGAGATCGAAGCGGAACCCGTCGACATGCATGTGATCGACCCAGTAGCGCAGCGAATCCATCACCATCTGCAGCACGCGGGGATGCGAGGTGTTCACCGTGTTTCCGGTGCCGGTGTCGTTGATGTAATAACGGTGATTGTCCGGCAGCGTGCGGTAATAGGAAAAGTTGTCGATGCCCTTGAAGGAGAGCGTCGGCCCCAGCTCGTTGCCCTCGGCAGTGTGGTTATAGACCACGTCGAGGATCACCTCGATGCCGGCGTCATGGTAGGCGCGCACCATATCGCGAAAACCCTGGAGGCCGCGCGGACCATAGTAGCGCGAGGCGGGCGCGAAGAAGCCGATCGTGTTGTAGCCCCAGAAATTATGCAGCCCCTTGTCGAGAAGGTGCTGGTCGTCCGGGAACTCGTGCACCGGCATCAGTTCGACGGAGGTGATGCCAAGGCTCTTGATGTAGTCCACCGTTGCCTTGTGGCCCATGCCTTCAAACGTGCCGCGCAGGTTTTCCGGGATGGCCGGGTTGAGCTTGGTGAAGCCCTTGACGTGGGTTTCATAGACGACGGTTGCGGGCCAGGAAATATTCGGGCGGTTGTCGCTGCTCCAGTCGAAGGCAAAGGGATCGATGACCCGGCACTTCGGCGTATAAGGGGCGCTGTCGCGCTCGTCGAAGGTAAGGTCCTTGTCTTCATGCAGCAGATCATAGGCGAAATGCGCATCGTTCCAGTCGAAATTGCCGACCAGTTCGCGAGCATAAGGATCGATCAGCAGCTTGTTGGGATTGAAGCGATGGCCGTTTTCCGGATCGAACGGGCCATGGACGCGGTACCCATAGAGCTGGCCGGGCTTTACGCCGGGAAGATAGCCATGCCAGATCTCGTTGGTATATTCGGGAAGCGTGATGCGCGCGATTTCGCTCTTGCCGCTCGGATCGAACAGGCAAAGCTCAATGCGTTCCGCATGCGCGGAGAAAATGGCAAAGTTCGTGCCATTGCCGTCATAGGTCGCGCCGAGTTCCAACCAGGAACCCGCTTCCACTTTAAAATCGGTCGTTGTGATATCCATGTCCGCACCTTCTGTCGCTGTGCGCAAACAAAGCGCCACGGACCATTTCGTTCCCGCATTGCGGCAAGATCGACGCTTTAATCAAAGTTAGCGCGGAGGAGCGCCTCCGGTCGCCGGAATATCGCCGCCGCTGCCGCTCTGCGGCGTCGGATCGCGGTCGGTGGGCGCCGTGTTGCCGTCCAGCCGATTTTCGACGGGTGGCGATGTGTCGGAAGGCGCGTTCTTCTTCTCATCGTCGGCAGGACCGCAGGAAGACAGTGTGGCAATCAAAGCGGCGCATCCGGCCATAAACAGCGTTCTCATGAATGAGCCCTCTTCTTGTCGCCCCTCCGTCAACCGTGGTGACCTCGGTAGCGATTAAAAATTTCTCGTCCTGCCAGTAACCTTTTGCGCCTTTCGATGTTCCTCCCATCCGACAAACCAGTTCGCCGTGACCGGCTAGAGGAGAAGGACAATGATGAACCCGCAGTCTGCAGAAGAGATGGAAGGCCGCCTCAATGCCCACCGTGAGCTGATGATCGATTTCATTGCAGCTTTGCTCGCCGGCGATCAGAGCCTGCAGCGGTTCACGCGACGGCTGTCGGAGGATGCAAGTTTCAAGGATCATGAGGAGGATCCCGGCGTCGTTCCGGGGGAAGGCATCGCCATTGCCAACAAGGCTGCCGACGAGATCCGTTCCATTCTCGAAGCCGCCCGTGCGCGCGCAGGAGCCGAGGACCGCATGGCGTAAAAATGTGCCTCGGGCGCGCGCCGGCGTCATGGTTGTGACACGATCGCAACACATTCTTAACACCTGTGGCAATCGTGTGGAACCAGATGAAGGCAAGCCCGTTCTGGAGGCACAACCCCTCAGGAGAGACGTCATGCCGCGTGAATGGCTGGAAGCTGCAAGTCTCGTGCTTGCCATCGCAACATGCTACATGCTGATCGTGCCGGTCTGAGCGGCCCGATCCTGGCAGCACGATCGACCGTGCGCGGGCCCTCTCAACGGGTGTTGGCGCGCGCGGCAAAATACGCGGCCAGATCCTCCACATCCTTGTCCGTCAGATCATTGGCGGCGCGTGCCATCAGATGGTGAAACGCCGTGCCGCCGCGATGGCCCTCGCGAAACAGCCTTAGCTGGCGTGCCAGATAAGGCGCGCTCTGGCCGGACAGGGTGGGATAGACCGGATTGCCATCCGCCTTCTCGTGACAGCTGAGACAGGCGGGAATGCGATCCTCGGGCCGGCCTGTGCGCGCAAGCTTTTCCCCATCCTCGACGTTGCCGCCATTTGGATTTGCCTCTTCCGCCGAAAGAGTGTTGCGCGGCATCTCGGCATAGTGGGCCGAAAGCGCCGCCACCTGATCGGAGTTGAGCCCGTTGACGGCGGTCTGCATGACGCCGCTTGCGCGCTCTCCCTTGAGATAGGCCATGAGGCTTTTCCGCAGATAGTCAGGCGATTGCCCGGCAAGGCTCGGGATGAGACTTCTGCCGTTCAGCCGGTCCTCGTCATGGCAGGACTGACAGCCGAGCTTTGCCGTTCCCCCTTCAGAAGACGCCGCAAGACCCGCAAGACGTTGATACTCGGCGGCGTCCATGTTCGGCATCCTGCGCAGGAAGGCCACCATCGACCAGACCTCATCTGGGCGGTGCTCCGCCGGCCAGGCAGGCATGCCGGTAAAGCGCACGCCCTTGTCGACGATGTGAAACAGTTCCGCATCCGTCCAGGTGGGGATGCGGGGCTTCAGATCCGGAGGAACCGGCAGCATGCCGAAGACAACCGACGAGCGTTCGCGCGCGGGCGATCCATGGCACATCGCACAGCCGGCTTCATAATGCCCGGCCGCAAGTTTGAGCATTTCGGGATTGTCGAAGGGCGGAACCTCGGTAGAAAGCGAAGCGGTGCGCACAGAACTTTGCATCGACCAGTGGAGGAACCAGTCGGTGATCGCCCAGTGGCCGCTTCTTGCCCCGATATTGATGAGACCTGACCAGGCCACGAGCAGCGCAAGGACGGGCGCGATGATGACGGCTGCGATCAGATATTTCCAGCGGATGTACATCAGCCCTCCTTTATCCCGGTCGTTTGCGGCGCATTCAGCGTGCGCGCCAGAAGCGCGACACCGCCGGCGAGATAGACGGCCGCGCCGACCATCAGCATCACGACCCCGCCGACCTGCTGGTCCTCTCCCGCCGAGAGCGTCGTGCCGAAACAGGTGACGAGGCCGTCGCCGTAGAGCGGGCGCGGCGACAGCGCCAGAAGCGCGCCGAGAAGCGTCATGTGCATGGTGGTGAAGAGAAGACCCAGCGTGCCGCCGAGCCGGCGCTCGTCGCGTGCCTCACCCGATCCCCCAAAACAGGAGAGCCAGAGGATGAGGCCGGCCGTGAGGAAACACGCCTGCTCCAGCATGCGAAAGACGGCAGAACTTTCCGACAGAGCCCGAAGCGCCGGCAGGTGCCAGCCCCAGACGACGATCAGCTCGATGAGCGACGCCGTGAGCGGCGTAAGCATGCGGCTTGTCGCAACGCGATCATAGCGCGAGCCGGAGATGGAAAGAGCCAGAAGCGGGGCAGCGCCCGCAACCACGGCCATATGGGTGATCATGTGGACCGAAAAAGAGGCGGCGTTTTCGAAGATGAGCAGCGCCCAGGCGGCGCACAGCACCAGCAGGCCGGCGAGGAACATCACGCGTTTCGTCGTGGTGGTCATGTCTGGCACTCCGCCAGGATGATCAGCGGAATTGCAGTGTAGATGACGGCGACGAAGCTGAGACCGGATAACAGCAGCGTCGCAAAACCCTGGAACAGGCGCCGATCATGTGCGGTTGGCGCATCATGAGGGGCATCCTGGGAGCCAAAGCCCCATTGTCGCCAGGCGAGGTAACCGGCAAGCACGATGAAGGCGAGCGCAAACAGCGTGAAGGCGACGAGGCCCCAGCGGAAATGGTTGAAGCTGAGGCCGTAGATACCGGGCTTGGCGCAGTAGATCGCCATCACGACATAGCTGACGACAAAATGCAGCGCCCAGACGGTGGGCGCGGTAAACAGGGTCCAGAGCGTTTCGACTTCGCGGGGGATGACGCTTTTCATGAAACCCTCATCTCAGGCTCGGGAAGAGGCCGATGGTGGCAAAGGTGCCGACCGCCGTTGCCAGCATGAAGTGCCAATAGAGCACGACATTGCGCAGGTCCTGGTCATAGGTGCCGGTGAGGCGCCCGGCAAAACTGCGCGCCAGGCAATAGGCCTGCATGATGACGGCAACCGCCGCATGCGCCGCCGTCCAGACCACGAGAACCCAGACGACCGCCGGATAGACGTGCCGCGTCGGCTCCATGGCATGCGTATACGGCCCGAGGAACCCGGCAGCCGTTCCACCGACGGTGAGCAGGATGGCGAGAACCAGAAGCAGCCGTGTGCCGACCGTCCGGTCGCGATCATTGACCGACCGTGCCGCCATCATCGCCAGCCACGCGGCGATGAAGAGGGCGGCGGCCACCAGCGGCCACATCATGCCGGGACCGGCGGCCCCAGCGGTGAAATCGTCGTGAATGGTCCAGTAGAAGAAATAGCCGAAGATGAGGCTTGCAAAGGCTGTGCCGTCTCCGACCATGGTGATGAACATCGCCCACCAGCCGACGGAGGCCGGACCCGAGACATAGAGCGGAAAGCTCTGTCCCATGCCGGCGTTCCGATTTTCCGTCTCGGGGATTTGCGCCGTTCCCGTCCACAGCCAGTAGAGGATGGAGACCAGCGTGCCGATGGCGCAGAGGATGGTGATCCACCACCACTCATAGGTCAGCGAAATGAACACGCCGCCCAGCATGAAGGCGGCAACCATCGTGACACGCGACGATCCGCCGACCCGCAGCACCTGCAGCGGCTTGCCATCGAGAACGGAGGTGACCAGCGTTTCGCGGTGGCCGGTCTCTGCGTCCGGCAGGTAGAAGCGCCCCTCGGCAATATGCTGGCGCAGGTCCGGCTGGTCCCACAGCGGATAGCGGCTGCTGACGGCGGGAATGGAGCGGTACCCCCAGGTTTCGTCCTTCTCGTTCAGCCATTCCATTGTCCCGGCATTCCACGGGTTGACCGGCGAGGCCGGCACATTGCGCTTGGGCCGCAGCACATCGAGGACGACCAGAGCAAAGCCCGCGGCAAAAACGAAGGCGCCAATTGTCGAGATGAGGTTGAACCAGTCCCACCCCATCTCCTCCGGATAGGTGTAGACGCGGCGCGGCATGCCGCGAAGGCCCGCAAAATGCATCGGGAAGAAGGCGACGTTAAAACCGATGAACATCAGCCAGAAGGCGATCTTGCCGAGGCGATCGGACAGTTTCTTGCCCGAGAAGAACGGGTAGAAATAATAGATGCCGGCCGTTACCGGAAACAGCATGCCGCCGATCAGCACGTAATGCAGATGGGCGACGATGAAATAGGTGTCATGCGCCTGCCAGTCGAAGGGCACCAGCGCCACCATCACGCCCGTCAGACCGCCGATGATGAAGATCGCAAGGCCGCCGGCGCCAAACAGCATCGGCGTCGAAAAAATCACCCGGCCGGCAAGCATGGTGGCGATAAAGACGAAGATCTGCACACCGGTCGGAATGACGACTGCTTCGGAGGCGGCCGAAAAGAAGGCAAGCGAGATCTGCGGCAGGCCCGTGGTGAACATGTGATGCACCCAGAGCCCGAAACTGAGAAAGCCGGTGCCCACCGCAGCCAGCACGATCCAGGAATAGCCGACGATCGGGCGCTGCGAAAAGGTCGGCACGATCATCGCCATCAGCGCAATCGCCGGCAGGAAGATGATGTAGACCTCGGGATGCCCGAAAATCCAGAACAGGTGCTGCCACAAGAGCGGGTCGCCGCCGCGGGCGGAATCGAAGAACGGCCAGTCGAACATGCGCTGCATTTCAAACAGCAGGTCGCCGGCAATGAGCGGCGGAAAGGCAAACAGGATCATGCCGGCCACCACCAGCAGATACCAGGCAAAGAGCGGCATCATGTTGACGCGCATGCCCGGCGCCCGGCATTTCATGATGCCGACAATGAGTTCGACGGCGGCAGCGATCGAGGCCACTTCGATGAAGGACAGGCCAAGCAGCCAGATATCGGCACCGATGCCCGACTGTTCCTTGTCGGTGGCGAGCGGCGGATACATGAACCAGCCGCTATTGGGCGCCGCATTGAAGAAGATCGAGCCGCAGACGAAGACACCGCCGATGGCAAAGCTCCAGTAGCCGAAGGCCGAAAGGCGTGGAAACGGCAGTTCGCGCGAGCCGAGCATCGAGGGCAGGATGAAGATCGCCACGGCCTCAAAGATCGGCACGGCAAACAGGAACATCATCACCGTGCCATGCAGGGTGAAGGCCTGGTTGAAGAATTCCGCCGAGACGAGATCATTGTTCGGCACAGCGAGCTGCAGGCGGATCAGAAGCGCCAGCAGGCCGGCAAACAGCATGAACACGAAAGCCGTGCAGCCATACCACAGGCCGATCTGGCTGTTGTTGACCGAGGTCCAGTAACGCCAGCCCGACGGCGTGCGCCAGACGTCCCGCAGGCGCTTTTCCTGCGCGGCGCGCTCCTCTTCGGTCAGCAGCGGTCCCAGTTCGACGGTCATTCCAGTCCTTTCAGGTAGAGGGCAATCGCTGACACATCGGCCGCGGGCAGCATGGTAAAGCCTGGCATGCGCACGCCGGGCTTGATGGCATCGGGATATTGAATGAAGCGGGCAAGGTTTTCCGGCGTATTGGGCAAGGTCCCGGCGGCGACCGTCGGCCGGCTTCCAAATGCCGTGAGGTCCGGCCCGAGCGCGCCGTCTGCCGGCGTGCCGGAAATGGCATGGCAGGAGCCACAGCCATGGCGCAGAAAGAGATTGAGCCCCCGCGGCTGGCCGCTCACGACAGGCTCGACGCTTACGACCGGAACCTCCCGGTGCCGCGCTGCCAGCCAGTCCTCAAACGCTTGAGGCTCCAGCGCCTGCACCGAAAAGGCCATGAGCGCATGGGCGGTGCCGCAGAATTCGGCGCAAACGCCGCGATAGGTGCCGGGCCGTGTCGCTTCCAGTTGCAGAGCATTGGTGCGGCCGGGAATGGCATCCATCTTGCCGCCAATCGAGGGGATCCAGAACGAATGGATGACGTCCTTGGCCTTCAGAAGGAAAAGCACCCGCTCGCCGACGGGCATGTGAACCTCGTTCGCCGTCTCGCGGACCACGGCACCGGTGCTGTCGAGATAGCGCACCCGCCACCAGTATTGCTCGGCCGTTACTTCGATCCGCCGCAGCCCCTCGCCTTCACCGCCGAACCACGGACGCATGGCCGGCATCAACCAGACCGCATAGGCGAGCAGAAAGGCCAGCACGACCACCGGAAAGGCCACCCCGCCGAAGAAGATCACCCGGCTTGCGCCCCTCTCGGACATCGGCTTTTTCTTCAGGCGGCTCGCATAGATGACGGCGCCGACGACGATCAACCAGATCACGCCGCCGCCGGCGACCATGGCCCAGAACAGCGTCGCGACGGCCTCGGCCTCCGAGCCGGCGGGGTCGAGCGCCGACTGGACGCCCGTGCAGGAAGTAAGGCCAAGGCCCGATAAAAAGACGGCGAGTGGGAGCCGACAGTTAACTGGAGATCGTATTGGCCGGCTCCTGCCGGTCAAGCGGTCATCACACATCCATGCCCCTGCGGCTGATCGTCAGTGAAATTGCCGCATCCCGGCAATGGCGAACAGGGCGGCAACAGCGGGCATTCGAATTTGTTCCAACCAGCGTTCGATTTTTTTCTGCGGAACCATCCGCAGCGCGTGCCGGTTTATCTGGCACCACAGGCCAATCAGGGCCTGAACGACATGCAAGGCACTTCGTCTCCCCAGGGGCCACCTCGAACCCGGTTCATCGGGAGCGATACACCGGAGGAAGTGAAATGCACAATGTCATCGCCAAACTGAGGGGGCTGATCGGCCTTCGCCCGTCAAAGCCCCTGCGTCCTGCTGAACGCGCACCCGACGCATTCCATGTCGTGATGCCGGACAGCGTTGAAATGCCCCTTCCAAGGGCTCCTCGGGAGGAAATGCGTGTGCCCGCCTCTATCAATGGGCGCGACCTCTCGACCGGTCGTCTCTGAGACGGCCGCCATCGACTGAACGCGCCGTCTCTGACGGTTCGAACTAAACGAAAGGACTTACAATCATGACAGATATCAAATCCGCTCGCATCCTGATCCTCGCCACCGATGGCTACGAGCGCTCCGAGCTTCGGGTTCCGCTCGAAGAGCTGCGCAAGCAGGGCGCCGACGTGAAGATCGCGTCGCTCGAAGCCCGCGACATCAAGAGCTGGGACGAGAAGGACTGGGGCGACAGCGTGCCGGTCGATCTTGTCGTCACCGATGTGAAGGCTGAAGACTATCACGCCCTGGTCATTCCGGGCGGGCAGATCAACCCGGATATCCTGCGCGCAAACGCCGATGCAGTTCGTGTCGTGCGTGACTTCGTCAAGAGCGGCAAGACGGTTGCTGCCATCTGCCACGGCCCGTGGCTGCTGGTGGAAGCCGACGCCCTTCGCGGCCGCAAGGCAACCTCCTTTGCCTCCATCCGCACCGACGTGAAGAATGCCGGCGCCTCCTGGGAAGACAAGGAAGTCGTGGTCGACAAGGGCATCATCACCTCGCGTTCGCCGAAGGATCTGCAGGCATTCGTTGCCAAGATCGTCGAGGAAATCGGCGAAGGCATTCACAATCGCCGCGCGGCTTGAGACCACACGCCTCAACCGAAAACTGGCCGCTCCTTCACCGGGGCGGCCTTTCTGCGTTCGGGATCTATCTGCATGAGAAACAATGGCCGGACGAGGCCTTATATCTGCTGTGAGGGTTCAACGATGGCGGCGTTCTTCAGGAAGGAGAGCATCCGCTGTTCGTCGCTCCTGAGGCCTGACAGCTGCGCATCGGCGCGCACAGGATTTTCCACCAGCGCATCAAGCGGACTGGCGTCTTCGGCAAGCTCCAGGATGAGCGGGTGGATATAGCTGTTGCGGCACACGGTGGGCGTGTTCTGCAGCTCTTCGGAGGCAGCCGTCGTCAGGAGCTTGACCTTGATCCGCTCGCCAGCCTGATGGGCCCGGCGCGCCGCACTGAAGGCTGCAACGCTGCCGCCCCAGGTGCGAAACGTCTTGGCGGAAATCGGCAGGCCGGAGACCTCGGCCAGATAGGCGTTCAGACGGCCCGAATCCACTGCATGCGGTAGCCCGTCCTCGTCGGGAAACGAAAACAGCTGGCGGCCCGGCAGATCGGCGATCTCTTCGAAGATGCGCTGAAGGCGGGGTTGGCGAATGGTGTGGCGCACGCGCTTGCCGCCCTTGGCAGTGAACTGCAGCACCACGGCATCATCCATCAGCTTCATGTGCCGCTTCAACAGGGTGGTTGCGCCATAAGTCTTGTTTTCCTTGGCATAGGCCCGGTTTCCCACGCGAAGATGCGTGGCATCCAGAAGAGCGACCAGCGCCGCAATGACGGCTTCCGGATGATCGAGGCCGATCCCGAGATCCTTCTGCACACGGCGGCGGATGCGGGGCAGCGCCTCGCCGAAGCGGATCAGCTGATCGTATTTCAGCTCGCTGCGGAACAGCTGCCACTCGGCGTGATAGCGATATTGCTTGCGCCCGCGTGCGTCGTAGCCGGTTGCCTGCAGATGGCCGCGCGGATCAAGGCAGATCCAGACATTCTCATAGGCCGGCGGCAGGCCGAGCGACTGAATGCGCTGCTTTTCCGGCCCGGCACAGACAAGTGTTCCGTCCGGCATCCGATAGCAGAAGCCGCGGCCCTTGCGCAACCGGCGGATACCGGGGACGGTATCGTTGACATAGGTGAGGCCGATGGTGGCAAGCGCCTCGATGGCCTCATCGGCGGAGGGAGCGGTGACGGTCATATCCATAGCCGCCAAACGCTGAAGACTTGCGTTCGTTCCTGTTGCCTTACCCAGGAAGATAAGAAGTCAACCGGGACCGTCCTTGCCAGGCTCGGCACTACACCGCTCGAAGAGGCGGCGGGGGCCCACAAGGCTCCAGCGGAAGCCGTCCACGGCATAATCGACCTCCACCTGCCCGTTGAAGGAAGCCGCCGCGTGACGCTTGATGATCGTGGTGCCAAAGCCCGTGGCGGCAGGCTCCTTAACCTGCGGCCCGCCTGTCTCCTGCCAGGTGACCCGCAGGAACGGCTCGTCCGCGCCCTCCTTCTCGACAGGCGCCCAGGTGAGGTCGACTCGACCTTCCGGCACGGAGAGCGCACCGTATTTGACGGAGTTTGTCGCCAACTCGTGCAGCACGAGGCCAAGGTTCTGCACCGCCTCGGCGCGCAGCACAAAATCCTCGCCCGACAGTTTGACGCGGTGGCGCGTTTCGGCAAAGATTTCCAGATGCAGCGCCACGACCCGCGTCATCGCGACACCGGCCCATTGCTCCTGCGCCAGCATTTCGATGGATTTTCCAAGCCCCTGCAGGCGCTCGCCGATGGCGCGCTGAAACTCCTCCATGGTAGTGCCGCGCCGCGCCAGCTGGCGCATCATCGCCTGCACCAGCGTCATGATATTCTTCGTGCGATGCACGAGTTCATGCATGACGAGATGCGCGCGGTCTTCCGCTTCGGACCGATCAAACGACGCATTCGACAGCGCAATGGCAATATGGTTCGCTTCCGTGATCCGTGTATTGACCGGAGAGACGATTTCGCCGCGTCCGATGCGATCCGCCATGGCGGCAATCTGGCGGATCGGAACACGCAGCTGGCGGGCGACCGCATAGGCAATGATCAGCCCGACGGCAAGGATGATGAGGCTGCCGGAGATGAGGTAGCGCGAAGCGGTGATGATGCTTTCTTGCGCTGTGGCGATCGGGCCCCAGACCACCACCTTCCAGGGCCAGTCCTGCAGGCGAGCGTAACCATACATTTGTCGGGGCTTGCCGCCGATATCCTCGATCGTGCCGCTGACCCCGCTCATCAAGGCTTGCGTTTCCTGTGCGAATGGCGGCGTCTCCCCAGCGCCGGCGGCCGTTGAGGTCACGATCCGGTTGTGCTGGTCGAGAACGGCCACGGACCAGCCGTGAGGCAGGCTTTCGGCGCTGATCAGCCGCTGCAGGTCCTCGGCGTTCTGCGTAAGGACCAGCGCCGCCCCGACATGGGAAAGCTCTGGCGGCAACGGCATCATCACGTTGAACACCCAGCGCCTGGCATTTGCGCCGACGAAGACGGAGGACACCTCGATCCGCCTCGACGAAAGGGCGGCTTGCAAGCCCTCCTTATCCGCCATCGGCCGCAGGGGTTCGCCGAAATCGGTACGCGTATTGAGCTTCTGGCTGCCATCGGCATTGGCAAGCACGATGAACCGGGCACTGCTGCGCAGACTGCTGCGGGTTCTTTCGTGGAAGGACTTGAGGTCGCCGGTGGTGAGTTCCGGTGCATTGGCGATCAGCCGCAGCGTGGTGACGGAATCGCGCAACTCCTGTTCGATAGAACGGGCGATGGCACGGGCATCTTCCTGCGTATCGCTGTTCAGAATAGCGCGCTGCTGGCTTTCCAGCTGCAGCATCAGGAAGACGACGAAGGCGACCAATGGCAGGGCGATAACGGCCGACAGAGCGACAAGGTAGAAGCCGATGGAGGCCGTCGGGAAATCGCGCGAAAGCCTGCCCATCGCGCAATCAACCCCGCAGACGTGACGATTGAACGTTCCTGGCCGTGGCCCTCATGCCCTTTCGCCCCCCGCTGCACTGCCGATCTTTATGTTCTAACCGACTTCGCCCTCGGAACCAAGTGATTATGCCCATTGCAGAAACGGGTTGGCCGCCCCCTGCCCGGCTTGATTGTCTCTGGTCACCTCCGCCGTTGGGCAGCAGTCTCACCGCCACGTCAACGTCGCGCTCGCGCCTATTCCGGCTTGTGCCGCTTCAGCCCCTCATCATAATGCGGCGACCATTCCTTGCCGATGTGCTGGCCCGGTGGCTCCTTGTGGGCCGTTGCGTCCTCGGAGCCGGTGATGACGGTGGGCTTTGCCGAATCGACACCGCTTGCCTTGCGATCACCCTGATTCTTGCCGAACTGCCCCTTGGCGTCCTGCCTTATGGTCGCTGCGTCATTATCCTGGGGAATATCCTTGCGCATCGTCGCCTCCTGCCGGGTTTGTGCGCGCGCAGCGGTTGCTGCACGCCTATTGCCTTATGAACCGGTGGCAACAGCGAAGGTTCCACTTCTCCAGTATTGCGGGCCCGGCTTCCGGGGTCCATGCGCAAACGGGAGTTGCACCGCCCGATCCATGCGCCGTGCCGCGGGCTTGCACGGGCAGAAACGACATGTTCCACCCCCATAAAAAGTATGATTTATATGCCGCCGGGATGAGGAACAGGGTAAGCAGGAGGACGATAATGACGCTTGAGGAGACCGGGTGGCCGAAGCGGTTGCCGGGTGCGCGAGCCGCCGCCAGGGGCAGTGGCTCGGAAAAGCCCACGTTGCGCACGATTGCCGAGCTGACCGGGCTTGCCGTCACCACCGTCTCCCGGGCTCTGGCCGGCGCGCCACAGATTGCGCTGGAAACGCGCCTTCGGGTGGCCCGGGTGGCGCAGGACATCGGCTATCAGCCCGACAGCGCCGCCCAGCGGCTTCGCACGGGCCGCACGCATGTCATCAGCCTCATTCTCGACCCGCACGAGGAAATCCTCGGCTATGCCACCTCGATGATCGGCGGATTGTCCAAGGCGCTGCGCGATACGCCCTACCACCTGGTCATAACCCCGCATTTTTCCGACCGTCCGCAGGTCGAGCCGGTTCGCCACATCATCCGCAACCGCACGGCAGACGGTGTGATCTTTACCCGCACCGAGCCGCAGGACGAGCGGGTGAAACTGCTTCTGGAAAATGATTTCCCCTTCATCTGCCACGGTCGCACCGAGCTTGCCACGCCGCATCCATATGTCGACTACGACAACCACGCCTTTGCCTACCGCGCCAGCCGCCGGCTGATCGAGAACGGCTGCCGCAAGCTTGCAATCATCCTGCCGCCCTCGCAGTTCACCTTTTCCCGCCATATGCAGGATGGCTTCATGGCCGCCGTCGGCGAGGCAGGGATCGCCTATGAAATCCCTGGCGACATCACCATCGACAGCCGTTCGGCCGCGATCCGTGACTGTTTCTTCGAAGCCTTTGGCAAACGCGACCGCCCGGACGGGGTGATCTGCGGCGGCGAGGTCATTGCCATGGCGGTGATGGCGGCAGCCCATGACCGCAGCCTGACGCTCGGGAGCGACGTGCATGTGGTCACCAAGCAGACATCCGGCCTCTTCGACCAGGTCCGGCCCCGCATTCCCACCATCCGCGAGGATCTCTTGGAGGCGGGCGTGCAACTCGGTACGCTTCTGATGGAACGCATCCTGCGCCAGACGCCGGTTGCAGACCTTCAGCACCTGCAGACGGTGGAGAATTTTTGAAGAAGGCCCCCGTCGTGGGACGGGAGCCTTGCGGTCTGCTTCTCAATCTTCGTCCTGGAACACCACTTCGCGCTTGGCCCGCACGCTCGGCACCAGCACCACGATCAGCACGCCGAGCGCCAGTGCCAGAAGCGTGGCGCTGATCGGCCGCGTCACAAAGGTCGACGGATCACCGCGCGACAGGATCATGGCGCGCCGCAGGTTTTCTTCCAGAAGCGGCCCGAGCACAAAGCCGAGCAGCAGCGGCGCCGGCTCGCAGCGCAGTTTCACCAGCACGTAGCCGATGAAGCCGAAGAAGGCGACGGCATAGAGATCGAAGACGTTGGAATTGACGCTGTAGACCCCGATGGAGCAGAAGGCCATGATGATCGGGAAGAGCACGTAATAGGGAATGGTGAGCAGCTTCACCCAGAGCCCGATGAGCGGCAGGTTCAACACCACCAGCATCAGGTTGCCGATCCACATGGAGGCGATGATGCCCCAGAACAACGCCGGCTGTTCGGTTGCCACATTCGGCCCCGGCACGATGCCCTGGATGATCATCGCGCCGATCATCAGCGCCATAACCGGATTTGCCGGAATGCCGAGCGTGAGAAGCGGAATGAATGAGGTCTGCGCACCGGCATTGTTGGCCGATTCAGGTCCTGCCACACCGGCGATCGCGCCCTGGCCGAATTCCTGCGGGTTTTTCGAAACGCGCTTTTCCACCGTATAGGAGGCAAAGGCGGCGAGGATTGCACCGCCGCCGGGCAGAATGCCGAGCGCCGATCCGATTGCCGTGCCGCGCAGGACCGGGGCGACCATCTGGCGGAAATCGTCGCGCGTCGGCATGAGGCCGCTCACCTTGGAAATCAGCACCGAACGGGTCTTTTCGTTTTCCAGATTGCGCAGGATTTCGGCAATGCCGAAGACGCCGACTGCGACCGCCACGAAATTCAAGCCATCGGCATATTCACGGATGCCGAGCGTGAAGCGCGGCGTGCCGGAATAGATATCAGTGCCGACAAGCCCGAGCAGCAGGCCGAGCACGACCATCGCAAGCGCCTTGACGATGGAGCCGGAGGCGAGCGCAATCGAGGAGACGAGGCCGACCACCATCAGCGAGAAATATTCGGCCGCGCCGAACTGCAGCGCGATCGAAGTGAGCGGCGGAGCAAAGACGGCAACCAGGAAGGTCGAGACCGTGCCGGCAAAGAACGAGCCCAAGGCCGCAATGGCAAGTGCGGCTCCGGCGCGCCCCTTGCGCGCCATCTGGTAACCATCGATGGCGGTGACCGCAGACGAGCTTTCACCCGGCATGTTGATGAGGATGGCGGTGGTCGAGCCGCCATACTGGGCGCCGTAATAAATACCGGCGAGCATGATCAGCGAGGAGACCGGCTCCAGCTGGAACGTGATCGGCAGCAGCATGGCAATGGTTGCCGTGGCACCGATGCCCGGCAAAACGCCGATGAGGGTGCCGAGAAGCACGCCCACCAGGCAGAAGAACAGATTGGCAAGCGAGGTCGACGTGGAAAAGCCGAGGGCCAGATTGTGAAAGAGTTCCATCGATGCCTCCTAGTAACCGAGCCAAGGGCCAAAACTGCGGAAAGGCAGGCCAAGGCCGTAACTGAAGACGAGCACGGAAAACACCGTGATGGCGGCCGACAGCACAACAGCCATGACCGGCTTCATCCGCGACGAGGCGAAGGAGGCAATGAACGCCGCAAGAAACAGCGCCGGCACGAAGCCGAGCCCGCGCACAGTAAAGCCGAACACGATCGGCGCCGGCAGGATGAAGAGCAGGCCGCGCCAGGCTATGGCGCCGACGCCTTCATGCACGGTGCGCAGAGACTGGATCACGATGATGGCGCCGAGCACGATAAGCGCGCCTGCGAGCAGCAGAGGAAAATATCCCGGCCCCATGCGAAACGCGGTGCCAAGCGTAAGGTCCAGCGACTGCGCAGCAAAAAACAGCCCGAGCGCCACGAAGATCGCGCCACAGAGCGCATTTGTCCTGTCGATTACTATGGATTTCATGGTGTCCCCGTTGGTCCCCTGGAGATCTGCACGAGAGGGCGCGCTCGACGCGCCGGCCGGTATGCGCCCGGCGGTCCTGCCGCCTTTCGCAACGGGAGCCGGCGTCGCGCCGGCTTTCCCACCTCTCAATGTCCTTTGAACGCATGGCCCCTTCCCTTAGGAGAGAGGCCATGCGGCCGGCGTCTCAGTCGGCGTACTGGCCGGCCCCTTCGATGACCGGCTTCCAGCGGGCGATCTCGGTTTCGAGCTTGACCTTCAGCGCAGCCGGCGTGGCGTCGGAAGCCGAAGACGGGGCCGTGCCGAGTTCGGCAAAGCGGGCTGCAACGTTCGGATCCTTCAAGGCCACCTGCAGGGCCTTGGACAGCCGTTCCGTAACAGCTGCCGGCGTGCCCTTCGGCGCATAGATGCCGTGCCAGATGCCGACTTCGAAGCCGGCCAGGCCAGCCTCGACCGCCGTCGGTACATCCTTCAGCACATCCAGACGCTTGGGCGAGGTGACCGCATAGGCCTTGATCGTGCCGCCCTGGATCTGCTTGGTGGTGTTGGTGGTCTGGTCGCACATGATGTCGACCTGACCGCCGAGAAGGTCGGTCATCGCCGGTCCCGTGCCCTTGTAGGGAACCGTGACAAGCGGCGTCTGGATGGCACTCATGAACAGCATGCCACACAGATGCGAGGCAGCCCCGATCCCCGCATTGGCAACGGTAACCGTATCCTTGTGGGCCTTGGCATACTCGATCAGGCCCTTCAGATCCTTGGCTTCCAGATCCTTACGCGCGACGATCGTCATCGGCACATCGGTGACGAGACCGACATATTCGAAGGACTTCAGCGTATCATAGGCGAGCTTGCGATAGAGCGTGGCGCTGGTGGCCATGCCGATATGATGCAAAAGCAGAGTATAGCCATCGGCTTCAGCGCTTGCCACGCGCCCGGCGCCCAGCGTGCCGCCGGCACCGCCGACGTTTTCGATGATGATCTGCTGGCCGAGATCCTTCGACATGGCTTCGGCCACCAGGCGCGAGACCGTATCGGTCGGGCCACCCGCCGAGAAGGGCACGATCATGGTGATCGAACGTTCCGGATAACCGGCCGCCTGAGAGACGGTGGACGACAGGGCAAGAGCGGCAAACGCGGTCGCACAGGCGATAGCCTTGATGATTTTCATCGACATCCTCCTCGAGATGAAATCCGGCCGGTCGCTGACGGCTCCTCCCCCAGCAACCAGATGAGGCCATCTGTTCCCGCACACGGCTTTCATGCAACAACCCGATGAAGGCCGCCGCCCTTCAAACCGCGATACTGCAGTGCGGCATGGGTCGATTTCTTCCCATCGCGGCGTTTTCATGGGTGGATTTCCACCCATCGGCGTCGCCGCTTAGTCTTCCCCTAGCTCCATCAGGCTTTCCGGCGACAGCAGCTTCTTGTCGAGGCCATATTTCTGCATCTTCTCGTAGAGCGTCTTGCGGCTGATTCCGAGCTGTTCGTAGACGGGCCGAAGGGCCCCGCCATGGGCGGCAATGGCACTCGCGATAATATTGCGCTCGAAGGCTGCAACGCGGTCGGAGAGCCTACCGCTGTCCGGCTTCACCAGCGCGCCGCCATCGCCCGGGCGCATATCGAGGCCGAGCACAAGCCGGTCGGCGGCATTGCGCAGCTCGCGCACATTGCCCGGCCAGTCACGCTGGGCAACCGAAGCCACCACTTCCTGGGGCACGTCGATATCGTCGCGGCCATAGCGGGCGCAGGCTTCGCGCACCAATTGCAGGAAGAGCAGCGGAATATCCGCCCGGCGCTGGGCAAGCGAGGGCACGCGAAGGGTTGCGACATTCAACCGGTACAGAAGGTCGGCACGAAAGCGGCCGGCCGTCACTTCCGCTTCCAGATCGACCTTGCTGGTGGCGATAAAGCGCACGTCGAGGCCGACCGTCTCGTTGGAGCCGAGCCGTGTGATCACCCGCTCCTGCAGCACGCGCAGGAACTTTGCCTGCAGGTCGAACGGCATGGAGCCGATCTCGTCGAGTAGGATCGTGCCTCCCCGGCCATGCTCGAATTTGCCAAAGCGCGGACGAAGCGCACCGGGAAAGGCACCCGCCTCATGGCCGAACAGCTCGCTTTCGATAAGGTTTTCCGGCAGTGCCGCGCAATTGATGGCGATGAACGGCCGGTTGGCGCGCGCGCTCACATCATGCAGCGCCCGCGCCACCACTTCCTTGCCCACACCCGTATCGCCGATCACCAGCGTGTCGGCATCGGCTGCCCCGATGGCGCGGATCTGGTAGCGCAGATCGACCATGCCCTGGGTGCGCCCCGGCAGCCGGCTTTCCAGGTCATCGCGCTTGCCCGCCACGGCCCTCAGGCGCCGGTTTTCGAGAACGAGACCCCGCCGGTCGAGCGCTCGGCGGATGACGCCCGAAAGATGCGTCGTGGTGAACGGCTTTTCGATGAAATCATAGGCGCCTTCCCGCATCGCCTTCACCGCCAGCTGCACGTCGCCGTGGCCAGTCACCAGGATGACCGGGATTTCCGCGTCGAGTTCCCGGATCCGTTGCATCAGCGTCATGCCATCGAGGCCCGGCATGCGGATATCGCTCACCACGACGCCGTCAAAGGCATAGCCGATGAGTTCCAGAACGTGGTCGGCACTGGCAAGCGTCTGCACCGAAAGCCCGGACAGCTCCAGCGCCTGCGCGGTGGAGCGGCGCAGTTCCTCCTCGTCGTCCACCAGCAAAACCCGCTGCATGCGTCCCAGCCTATCCTTGTGTCCGCTCGCCTGCCGGCTGCAGCCTGATGCGAAAAAGCGCCCCGCCCTGGGGGTGATCGCTGACGTCCAGGCTGCCACCGAAGTCCTTGATGATGTTATAGGAGATGGAAAGGCCAAGTCCCAGCCCCTTGCCGACACCCTTGGTGGTGAAGAAGGGATCGAAGATGCGCTCGCGGATGGCCGCCGGCACGCCGGGCCCGTGGTCACGCACGAAAATGGCCACGAGTCCATCTTCCGGCCGGGCGGATATCTCGATCTCCCTCTCCTCCAGCCCCTCCATCGCATCGGCGGCATTGGTGATGATGTTGACGAGCACCTGCTGCAGGCGCACGAAGCCCGCCTCCACCGCAAGATTGGGTGACGACAGATCGACGACGAGCGTCGCGTCGGCGGCTTTCAGGCGGGCGGCGACGATGTCCAGCGTGTCCCGGATCACCTCATCGAGCAGCACCGGCCCGAGTTTCTCGTTGGGTTTTCTGGCAAAGTTGCGCAGGTGCCGGGAGATCGACGCCATGCGGTCGATGAGCGCCGAGATGCGGCGGATATTGTCGTTCGCCTCCTCCAGACGGCCGCGCTCGATGAGAACGGCGGCACTGTCGGTATAGGTCTTGGCGGCCGCGAGCGGCTGGTTGAACTCGTGCGACAGCGCCGCCGACATCTGGCCGAGCCCGGCAAGCTTGCCGGCCTGGATGAGATCGGCCTGGGTCTGACGCAGCTGCTGTTCGGTGAGACGCCGTTCGGCGATTTCCTCTTCGATGCGCGTATTGACGCGGGCAAGGTCGGCGGTGCGCTCCACCACGCGCCGTTCCAGCTCGCCCTGCGCTTCGGCCTGCAGCATAAGACGCTCGGCAAGGCGCTGACGCCGCTGCAGCAGGATGGCAAGGCCAAGCCCGGCCAGACACAGAAGCAGGAACCCGGCGATCACGACGGTCTGCGCCTGCGCCCGAGCGGATGCCGTATCTGTGAGCACATTCACCGTCCAGCCCGCCTCCGGCATGGCTTGCGACAGCGCCAGATATTCGCGCGTGCCCTGACGTTCGACGATGCGCACGAGCCGGTGGCCAGCCTCCATGACTTCGGTCGAGGGCAGCGGCTTCAGCACCGCATCGGCATAGCGGCGCGATGCGCTCGTGCGTGCCAGCCGTTCGGGTGTCAGCGGCAGCACGGCATTGTAGAGCCATTCCGCCGTGCCCGTCATGAAGATGATGCCTTCCGGATCGGAGACGAAGATGCGTGCATCACCCCCCACCCAGGAGGCCTCGATCATGTCGATGTCCACCTTGAACACCAGGACACCGAGGATGCGGCCGGAAATTTCGATGGGCGAGGAAAAATAGTAGCCGCGCTTGGCCGATGTGGTGCCGAGCGCATAAAAGCGGGCCTGAGCCCCCTGTGCCGCTTCCTGGAAATACGGCCGGTAACTGAAATTCTGCCCGATGAAGCTGGTCGGCAGTTCGAAATTGCTGGCAGCGATCGTCTGGCCATCCATGGTCATCATGTAGATGTCAGAGGATTTGAGAAGGGCATTGATCTCGCTGAGATAGCGGTTGGTCGCGTGGCGGATCACCACATCGTCCGGATGCTGGATCAGTGCCTCTATGGCCGGCTGGTCGGCAAGAAGCGCCGGCAGTGCCTCGTAGCGACGCAGATGCCCTTCAAGCGCAGAAACGGCCAGACGAAGCGTTGTCGCGCCTTGCGTTTCGGCCTCGCGCAGGTAGCGCTTCTTGATGACCTCGCCGCCATAGACGACGAACAGGATGCCGATGAAAAGGATGGCAAGAACCGCCGCCTGTGCCGTCAAGAGCCGCCGGCGCGGTCGCGCGCGGTCCGCGGTACCGTCCCCCTCGCCTCGTCGCATCAGACCCGCAAAGGCACCTGCAGGCTCGGCTCGCCCGTTTTCTGCCACCGTTTCCGATCCTCCCACTCTCCCCTTGGGGCAGTTGAGCCGATCTTTAGCGTACACTCAAGTGCGTCGCGCCGTTTTGCGCGCCGACCGGACGCGCCACCGTTTCAGCCCGGACACCAAGAGTTCAGACGATCGTGAGAGGGGATCGGTTGCAATGCGCCCTGATGGGCGTAGTCTTGCGATACCGTTGGCCATTGCACGGGGCGCCGGCGGCTGGAAGACGAGCAAAAGCTTTCGCCCTCTATGAAGGAGGTGGCAAACGTGACCATATCGGCTGCTGAAACCACACTCGAACCGCAGGAACTCGCATTTCTGCAGACCTGCTTTGATGTCTTGCGCCGGGAACGCGGCTTGGAGGGCGTGGCTCTCAGCGACAAGCGCGCGGCCGACAATCTGGCTGCCGAAATCATCGAGCTCTATCGCACCGGCATTCGCGATCCGGCTGAACTGACCGCCAAGCTGAGCTCCTGAGAGCCGGCCCGCAGCAAGCCCGCCGCACAGCCTGCCGGCGGGCTTTTCCGTTCAGCCTCTTTGAGACGATCAGCGCTTGGCCAGAAGATCCCGCTCGTCGCGCATGAGGTAAAGTCGCGTGACGACATCAAGATGAGTTTCAAGCCAGGCTGCCATCGCCGCCTCCTGCTTGAGGATGGTCTCGAACACGCCCACCGCTTCGGTGTCACCCAATTCGTCCGCGGCCGTGAGCAACACCCGGTAGAGCGCGATCTTTGAATGTTCGAAGCCATAGGCCGCCATGGCGATCCGCACCACCTCGTCGGCGGCCAGCATCCCGGTCATGCCCTGCGCCACGGCTGAGAGCCGACCGGCCACACCCTTCAGCACCGAGCCGCTTCCCGAAGCGCGGTCGAGAAGCCGCAGCAGAACGTCCGCCTGTGCTTCGGTCTGCGTCAGGTGCTCCTGCAGGCGCTCGCGCAATTCCGGATAGTTCTCGATGCGGGCGATCTGGGCGCGCAACAGAGCCGATGCCTGCACCTCCAGAGCGTGCGCCTCGCCAAGCCAGGCAATGAAATGGTCGACGGAATGGGCCATCAACAAACTCCTTCAATCTTCGTCAGTCGGCGCCGGTCAAAACCTCAGCCGGAGACGACCTCTCCTGCGGCTTTTGATCCTATCCCAGGATTCAGCCCTTTCCTTGACATAAATGCCGCAACAAAGATGGGAACGATCTCCCGGGCTTGCGGTTCAACAGTCAGCAAACGAGGAGATGATCATGCCAGCCCCGCGCGATCCGAGCGAACAGCCGCCGATGCCGTCCCCCGTCTGGGCTCCCGAGCCGCCGATCCAGGAACCTGAACCGGACCGGTTGCCCGATGAGACGCCTTTGCCAAACCCGGACGAGACGCGCGAGCCGCCGGCACAATTCTAGCCGGCCGGCGCGTGGCGGAACTTCCCGCCGCATTCCTGAAGTTTGATCGATCCGCAACTTGTCGTGCCCCGGACGGGAACCGGCGTCGCACCGGTGCGTTCTGTGCCCAGAGCAGGGATCCAGAAGGTGACGATCGTGGACGCGAGCATGTACAGCGCCGGCCAGAGCCAGACAGCGCAAGGCAAAACAGCACAGGGCCAGACATCAAAGACGGCTTCCATCATCCGTCCCGGCCGCAATGCCTGGCGTGAAGCCGTTACAAGCCGCGCCGCCTTTCTTGTCGATGGCGCTGAATATTATCAGCGCCTGGCGCAGGTTCTGGCCAAGGCCGAAAAATCGATCTTTATCGTCGGCTGGGATTTCAATCCGCACATTCGCCTGACGCCGGAAGAGGACGGAAGCCCGACCCTTGGCGAAATTCTGCGCGCGCAGGTGGAGGCCCATGAGGGGCTGATTGTGCGCATTCTCGTCTGGGGCATGGGGCCGATCTATTCCGGCAAAAGCTTCAAGCTCTTCCAGAAGACCGGATGGAACGACCATCCGCGCATCAAGCTGGAATTCGATTTCCGCCATCCGGTCCGTGCCAGCCATCACCAGAAAATGGTGGCGGTGGACGATGCGGTGGCGTTTCTCGGCGGCATCGACCTCACGGCCCGCCGCTGGGATGACCGCCGGCACGCCATTCCCAATGCGCTGCGCTGCTCGCCGGACGGCACCTGCTATGGACCGGTGCATGACCTGCAGGCCATTCTGGCCGGTGATGGCGCCGTTCTGGTGGGAGACGCCGCCCGCAAGCGCTGGAAACGCGCAACCGGCGAAGTCTTGAATGCCGATCCCGGCAATGCCGAGTCACTCTGGCCGCAGGATCTGGCGCCGTCGCTCACCGATTGCCCGGTGGCACTGGCGCTGACCGAACCGCTTCTGTGGAACGGCAAACGCGGCCGCCGCGAGGCGGTGCAGCTGACGCATGATGCGCTTCGCGCGGCACGGCGCCACATCTACCTGGAATCCCAGTATCTGGCCTCGTTTACTGTCGCCCGCACGCTGGCCGAGCGGCTGCAGGAGCCGGACGGCCCCGAGATCGTCATTCTGGTGACGCGGGAATCGCACGGGCTCCTCGAAAAACTGATGATGGGCCATAATCGCAACCGGCTGATCCGCCGCCTGAAGCGGCTGGACCGCTACAATCGGCTGCGTGTGTACTATGCCGTGACGCGGGATGGCGAGGGCAAGGAGACGGAGATCATCGTCCATTCCAAGCTGGTGGTGATTGACAACCGCTTCGTGCGCATCGGCTCCTCCAACCTCAACAACCGCTCGGAAGGGCTCGATACGGAATCCGACATCGCCTTCGAGCCGACGACCGACGAGGGTCGCCGGGCGCTGACTGCCTTGCGCGACGATCTGATTGCCGAACATCTGGAGGCAAGCCCTGCCGATATCTCGGCCTCGATTGCCGAGACCGGCTCGCTGATCCGGACCATCGAGCAGTTCAACAGCAGGCCGCGCGGTCTGAGGCCGTTCGTCATTGCAAGCAATGGCGAGACGGAGTCGCTGATCGGCACCTCGCTTGCCGATCCCCGCCGGCCGTTCTGGCCGTTCCGCCAGCTGAAGGTCGGCACGCGCTGGGCGCTGTCACGCCTGACGCGCAGCTTCACCTGACGGTTCACGCTCCGGCGCCAGCCGGCGGAAATAGGCTTCCGACACGAGGAAGACCGGCACACCGATCAACAGCGGAATGAAGTAATAGAGCACGCGGAAAGCAACCAGCGCCCCGATCGAGGCGCTGGCGGGCAACAGCATCAGCATGGTTGCCTCCAGCACCCCAAGCCCGCCCGGAACATGGCTCAGCATCGCGGCAATCGTGGCCGTCACATAGGACGCTGCCACCTGCAGATAACCGGCATCGGTAAAGGTGGCGAGCAACTGGTGGAGCGCGCCGGCCACGCAGCCGAAATTGACGGTGCCGACGGCAATCTGCGCCAGACACATCTTCGTCTGCGGCATCTCCATGCGAAACGAGCGGAATTTGAGCGGCGGCCTTCCCCAGATGGAGCAGACGACATAGGCGACCGGATAGGCAAGAAACAGAAGTCCCAGCCAGAACCGAGCTGCTGGATCGAGATCAAGCATGCCGTCGCCCGTCGGCGGCATGAAGAGAAGGGTGATGGCTGCGAGCATGCTGAGGCCGAGAAGCACGGTTGCCCCGCAAAACAGGATGACCTTGGCCACTTCATCGCCCGAAAGCCCCCAGCGCGTATAGAAACGGTAGCGAACCGCACCGCTCGATAGTGCTGCCCCTCCTACATTGTGGCCGATCGACAGTGCCGTGAAAGAAGCAAGTGCCGCACGCCGGAAAGGTTGCGGCCTGCCGACATAGCGCAGCGCCAGCCAGTCGAAGCCGGACAGGCAAAGATAGGAAGCCGCGACAAAAAGCGATGCCGTGACAAGCCGCCAGGGCGGGATCATGGATAGCGAGCTGCGGATATCCTCAAGACTGTAGCGGCTCAGACTTCGATAGACGAGTACAGCTGCAATACAGATGATTGCGGCCACGAGTAGTCGGATGATCTGCCGCGTCACGTCAGCTCCCTCGCTCTTCAGGTGGTTTCGGCACGATGGCCAAAGGTGAGTTTTGCGTTAAGGGAACGAAACGCGCGGATAGGGGTTCCCTGCCTCATGATCGAACCTGTCGAAGATACGGGCCCTGTGCCACGCCGGACCATCCGCATCCTCAGCTATAATGTTCACAGTTGCGTGGGCACGGATAAACGGCTCGATCCGGGCCGGGTCGCAGACATGATCGCGCAGATTTCGCCCGACATTATCGGTCTGCAGGAACTCGATGTCGGCCGAAAGCGCAGCGGCGGCATTGACCAGGCCGAAGCGATTGCCAGCCTCTTGAAGATGGATTTCCAGTTCCACCCGGCGCTCAGCGTCAAGGAGGAGCGCTATGGCGATGCGCTTTTGACCGCCTTTCCGATGCGTCTTCGCCGCGCCGGCGCGCTGGCCTCGATCGGGGAACCGCGCGGCGCCATCTGGGCGGACATCGATGTGGACGGCCAGCCCGTGCAGGTGTTCAACACACATCTTGGGCTGCTGCGCCGCGACCGGCTGCGCCAGGCCGAGGAGCTTGTCGGGCCGGGCTGGCTCGGCCACCCGGATGTGCAGGGAAAGCCGACCATCCTCATCGGCGATTTCAACTCGATCCCGTCCTCGGCCCCCTACCGGACACTTGCCGCCCGGATGCAGGATGTGCGCCATCACGCCGGCGGGCTTGCAAAACCGACCTTTCCCTCGCGCTTTCCGCTTCTGCGGCTCGATCACATTTTTGTCTCGGGCGGCCCGCGGATTTTAAGCTCCGAAGCGGTGGAACATCCCTTGGCCCGCCGCGCATCCGACCATCTTCCGCTTCTGGCCACGGTCGAGATCTGACGCAGATCGGGGAAACCAACCCGCGACAAACAGCAAATTAACCAAGGGCACTTTACGGCGAAGCAACCCCGCCCATTTCATGGGGGTGTGACACTTTGCCTGCGCGGATCCGCCCGGCTGCGGCAACGCTACGCATTGTGCAGCGCAGCAGATGCCCCGAGACTGCCTTTACCAGCGCCCCGCAGCCACGGGGTCGGACAAAGAGCGAGTGCCCCCATGTTTGACAATTTCGATGCCACGATGCTGGCGCGAATACAGTTCGCCTTCACCGTTTCCTTCCACATCATCTTTCCGGCCTTCTCCATCGGGCTTGCAAGCTATCTTGCCGTGCTGGAGGGCCTGCACCTCTGGACGAAGAAACCCGTCTACATCGAGCTGTTCGACTTCTGGAAAACCATCTTCGCCATGGCCTTTGGCATGGGCGTCGTCTCCGGCATCGTGATGTCCTACCAGTTCGGCACGAACTGGAGCGTGTTTTCCGACAAGGCTGGCCCGGTCATCGGCCCGCTGATGGGCTATGAGGTGCTGTCGGCCTTTTTCCTCGAGGCCGGCTTCCTGGGTGTCATGCTGTTCGGCCGCAAGCGCGTCGGTCCGGCCCTGCATTTCTTTGCAACCCTGATGGTGGCGCTCGGCACGCTGATGTCGGCGATCTGGATCCTGGCGGTCAATTCGTGGATGCAGACGCCAGCGGGCTTTGCCGTCAACGATGTCGGCCAGTTCGTGCCGGTGGACTGGTGGGCGGTGATCTTCAACCCGTCCTTCCCCTATCGCTTCGTCCATATGGTGATGGCGGCCTATCTCACCACGGCGCTCGTCGTTGGCGCGGTCGGCGGTTATCACCTGCTCCGCCGCACCGCGCCGCTTCGCGCCGGCACGATGTTTTCCATGGCGATGGGCATGATTTCCGTCGTCGCCCCCCTGCAGATCCTTGCCGGTGACGCGCATGGTCTCAACACGCTGGAGCACCAGCCGGTGAAGGTCATGGCGATGGAAGGCCATTATGATAGCCATCCGGATGGCGCACCGCTCATTCTCTTCGGTCTTCCGAACCCGCAGGAGAAGCGGATCGACTATGCGGTCGAGATCCCGAAACTGTCGAGCCTGATCCTCAAGCACGATCTCAACGCGCCGCTTGCGGGCCTCGACACGGTGCCGGACGAGCTGGAGCCGCCGGTCACCGTGGTCTTCTGGTCCTTCCGCGTCATGGTCGGGCTCGGCTTTGCCATGCTGGGACTTGGGCTCTGGAGCCTCTACTGTCGGTTCCGGCACACGCTTTACCAGGCAAGCGGGCTGCATCGGCTGGCTGTCGTCATGGGCCCCGCCGGTTTCGTCGCCGTACTCGCCGGCTGGATCACCACGGAAGTCGGCCGCCAACCCTACACGGTCTATGGCCAGTTGCTGACGGCGCAGTCGATATCGCCCGTTTCGGCACCGGCCGTCGCCTCCTCGCTGATTGCCTTCGTCATCGTCTATTTTCTCGTCTTCGGCGCGGGTACATTCTACATCCTGCGGCTGATGGGCAGGTTGCCGCGTGACCCAGACGGCCATCTCGGCCAGGGGCCGATCCGCACGGCCGGCATCACGCCGGCCTCCGGCCTTGCGGACGGTCACGCAGCCCATTCAGTTTCTCATGCCCATTCTCATGGAGGTGCCCACCATGGCGCTTGATCTTCCCTTCATCTGGGCGGCCATCATTGCCTTTGCGGTGCTGGCCTATGTCATCCTTGACGGTTTCGATCTCGGCGTCGGCATCCTGTTTCCGTTTTTCGATGCCAAGCATGATCGCGATGTGATGATGAACTCGGTAGCACCCGTCTGGGATGGCAACGAGACCTGGCTGGTGCTCGGCGGTGGAGGCCTGCTTGCCGTCTTTCCGCTCGCCTATGCCACCATCCTGCCGGCCCTTTACGCCCCGCTCATTGCCATGCTGCTGGCGCTGATCTTCCGCGGTGTCGCCTTCGAATACCGCTGGCGCTCGAAACGGGCCGAACGGCTTTGGGACGGAGCCTTTGCCGGCGGCTCCACCGTCGCCGCCTTCTGCCAGGGCGTGGCGCTCGGCGCGCTGGTGCAGGGCATTCCGGTGGTAAACCGCGCCTATGCCGGCGGCTGGTGGGACTGGCTGACGCCCTTTTCCATCGCAACCGGCTTTGCGGTTCTCGTCGGCTATGCGCTTCTCGGCGCAACATGGCTGGTGATGCGCACGAGCGGGGATCTGGCCGCGCGCGCCCGGCGCTTTGCCTTTGCAACCGCGCTTCTCACCGTCCTTGCCATGGCATGCGTCAGCCTGTGGACGCCCTTCCTCAAGCCCGACTATCTCGACCGCTGGTTTCGCTATCCGACCGCGATCTTCAGCGTCATCGTCCCGCTTCTGGTGATCGGCTGCCTCATGGTACTGCTGAACGGGCTGAAGACGAAGCATGACAGCCGGCCGTTCCTGGCGGCACTCGGGCTTTTCGTGCTGGCCTATGCCGGCATAGGCATCAGCTTTTATCCCTATATCGTGCCGACGTCGGTCACGATCTGGGATGCCGCAGGGCCCGACAAGAGCCTTGCCTTCCTGCTGGTGGGTGCAGCCGTGCTGGTGCCCGCCATCCTTGCCTATACGGCCTATGCCTATTGGGTGTTTCGCGGCAAGGTGAACCCGGAAGAGGGATACCACTGATGGCATCGAAGATGGCCCGGCAGATCGGCTGGTTCGTGGCACTCTGGGCGGCCGGCGTTCTCAGCGTCGCCCTCGTCGGGCTGATCATCAAGCTGTGGCTCGGGGCGTGAGCCGCCCCGGCCGTCGTGAAGGGTTAACGCCGTGTCAGCGCCACGAGATACCGCGATGGCTCGGCACCCGGATTGAAGAACACGCAGGCGCTGGGCGGACCAAGCTCCAGACAATCCCCCGGCGCCAGATGGTGGAGCGTCTCGCCCTCAGAAAAATCCAGCTGTCCTGACAGAAGCCAGATCTGCTGGCGCTGGAAGGCAAAGGCAGACGCCGGATAGGGAATGCGCACGCCAGCCGGCAGCGTCACCTCGATCAGTTCCAGAAGCCCGCCATTTGGAACCGACACCGCCCGGCGCGTATAGCCGGTTTCGGGATCCGTCCAGACCGGCTGGTCGCTCATGCGCGAGAGGCGGTCGTCGGCGCGCTCGGCAAGCGCCAGCAGCACCGAGAGCGGCAGGCCGAAGGCGCCGGAGAGGCGGCCGAGAACCGTGGCTGTCGGGCTTGCCTCACAGCGCTCGATCTTGCTGATCATGGCCTTGGAGACACCGGAGCGCTCGGCCAGATCCGACAGCGACCAGCCGCGATTTTCCCGCTCGATCCGCAGGCGCTCGGCAATCGCCTGCCCGCTCAGAATAAAGGCGCCAGACGCTGCCGGAAGATCCTCGCCGCCCATTCTTGCATTTCCTTAAAATCGTCTCTTATAGTGGACGACAGAAATCCTATACGAAACAGCTGGCGGGCTGCAAACCATTTAACCGGGAAAGCCGGAGGGGAATAATGCGCGAAATCCGCTTCAACGCCTTCGACATGAACACGGTCGGCCATATTCAGCAGGGTCTGTGGCGGCACCCGCGCGACCAGTCGTACCGCTATCATGAGATCACCTACTGGATGGATTACGCCAAGCGGCTGGAGGCAGGCCTGTTCGACGGCATTTTCCTTGCCGATGTGTCGGGTGTCTACGATGTGCTGGGCGCAAGCGCCGATGCGGCCATCCGGGGAGCGGTGCAGGTGCCGGTCAATGACCCGATGATGCTGGTGCCGGCCATGGCCGCCGTCACCACGCATCTCGGCTTCGGGGTGACGGCAAACCTCACCTACGAGCCGCCCTTCCTGTTTGCCCGACGCCTGTCGACGCTCGATCACCTCACACAGGGACGCATCGGCTGGAACATCGTCACCGGCTACCTGGACAGTGCCGCGCGTGCCCACGGTCTTGCGGGCCAGATGGCGCATGACGACCGCTACGATCTGGCCGATGAATACATGGAGATCGTGTATCGCCTGTGGGAGGAAAGCTGGGAGGACGACGCGGTGGTGTTTGACCGGGACGCCGGCCTCTATGCCGACCCCGCCAAGGTCCACAGGATCGACCATCAGGGCCGGCAATACAGGCTGGAGGCGATGCATCTCACCGCCCCCTCGCCGCAGCGCACGCCGGTGCTTTACCAGGCAGGCTCTTCGCCGCGCGGGCGAAAATTTGCCGCAACGCATGCCGAATGCGTCTTCGTCAACGGCCAGAAGATCGACGGCGTGAAGGCGATCGTCGAAGACATCCGCAAAAATGCGGTCGATGCCGGCCGACAGGCGGATGATATCAAGGTGTTCATG
The DNA here is from genome assembly GCF_042611105.1 of Neorhizobium fuzhouense. Lineage (NCBI taxonomy): Bacteria > Pseudomonadati > Pseudomonadota > Alphaproteobacteria > Hyphomicrobiales > Rhizobiaceae > Neorhizobium > Neorhizobium fuzhouense. The sequence continues at coordinate 281,084 of NZ_JBHFFP010000003.1, forward strand.
GGCGCCACCATCGTCACCGGCCGCACCGAAGCCGAGGCGCGCGAAAAGTTCGAGGACTACAGGCGCTATGTCAGCTCGGAGGCAGCCCTCGTGCACGCCGCGGCCTCCCTGGGTATCGACTTTTCAAAATACGATCCGGACGAGCCGATCGAGACCGGCAAAAGCAATGCCATTACCTCCAATGTCGAGGCAATGACCCGCGCAGCCGGCCCGCAATGGACGCGCCGCAAGCTGCTTCAGCAGATGGTACTGGGCAGCCGGCAGGCCCCGATGGTGGGTGCCGCCGATGATATTGCCGGGCGGTTGATCGCGTGGAGCGAACAGGCCGGCATTGACGGGTTCAACCTGTCGCGCACCGTCGTTCCGGAATGTTTTGACGACATCATCGATCTCATCGTGCCGATCCTGCAGGAGCGCGGAGCCTACAAGACCCATTATGCTGAAGGTCCGATGCGGCAAAAGCTGTTTGGAACGCCGCGCCTGCCGGACCGGCACGTGGGCGCAAGCCACCGCAGAAAGACATCCTGACCGGGTGCGGCAGGAGGGCGAGCAGCGCCTCGGCCCTGGAAAATGCTTCTGGAGATTCCGGCTTGTATTCCCGGCACCCAGCGCTGCGGCCATGCTGTGGCTGCACCGCCGGACGTGGGCCGCCTGAAACGCGGCTTCAGGCGCCCCTGGTCGGGATACGGTTTTCCAGCTGCCGGAAGGCAAAGACCAGAATGCCGGTGAGGCAGAGATAGATGAGCGCCAGAAGCAGCAGCGGCTCATAGGTCAGGAAGGTTTCCTGGCGCACGCGCGAAATGATGGCGTAGACATCCACCACCGTGACCGTCGCCACAAGCGGGGTCGATTTGAGCTGCAGCACCGTCTCGCCGGTCAGTGTCGGCAGCGCGCGGTGAATGGCGCGCGGCAACCAGATGCGGCGAAACAGCGTGAACGGACCCATGCCATAGGCGCGCGCCGCTTCCAGCTCTCCGCGCGGCACGCCGGCAAAGGCGCCGCGCATCACCTCGCCCTCATAGGCGGCAAAGGAAATCATAAGCGCGGCAAAACCATAGGGCCAGGCCTGGCGCAGATAGGGCCAGAGGAAAGAGGAGCGGATTTCCGGATATTGCGCAAACAGCGAGCCGAGCCCGTAATAAAGCAGCCAGAGCTGCAAAAGAAGCGGCGTGCCACGGATCAGCGTGCAGAAGCCGCTCGCCGCCCAGGCCAGCGGCTTTGGCCCCGTCACCTGCACGAGACCGAGCGGCACGGCAAACAGGAAGCCGACGATGGCAGTGGAAAACAACATCAGCAGCGTTTCGCCAATGCCGTAGATCAGCCGTTCCTGATAGCGCGGCAGCCAGTCCCAGCGCATGAACCAGGCCACGCAGAACACCAGCACGGCGGCAACCGCCATGAGAAACAGGCGATGCGGCTCAAACAGGCTGCGCGCCTTAGGCGCCACATAGGCGGCCGGGCTTTGGGCCTCGCTCATCAGGCGCCTCCCTGACGGACAAGGCCGCGGCGGGCGCGTTTTTCCAGAAGGCCGATCAGCAGGTTGGAGATGAGCGTGACAGCGAGATAAAGCGCACCGGCAGCGAGGAAAAAGGTGAGGTAGGCCTTCGTCGTGCCGGCCGCCTGGCGCGTGACCAGCGTCAGTTCGGCAAAGCCGACGACGGCCAGCAGCGCGGTATCCTTGGTGGCGATCATCCAGAGGTTGGACAGACCCGGCAGCGCATAGGGTAACATCGCCGGCAGCGTGATGCGCCGCAGCGACAGAAGCGGCGACATGCCATAGGCGCGCGCCGCCTCAAGCTGCCCCTGGGGGACGGACAGGATCGCGCCGCGCAGCACCTCGGTCGAATAGGCCCCCTGCACCACGCCGATGACGAAAATGCCGGCGGCAAGACCGCTGATATCGATGGACGGCAGCCCAATCAGCGCCGTCAGATGGTTCACCGCATCGGTGCCGGCGTAATAGAGAATGAGGATGAGCACGAGTTCCGGTACGCCGCGCACGACGGTCGTATAGACTTCCAGGAGATCGCGCAGGATCGGCCCGCCCCACAGCTTGCCGGCCGCGCCGCCGGTGCCGATGAGGAGGCCAAGCAGATATCCGCCGAACGCCACCTGCAGCGAGTGGAGAAGACCGGTCAGGAGTACGCCGCCCCAGCCCGGAGACCAGAGCGAGAGAAGTTTGAGAGTGGCGTCCATGAAGAGGCGCTTTCAGAGCCGGAGAGGCACGTCCGGCCCGACACACAAACGTGCGGGGCCGGACGAACGGATCTCTGTCGGCTTAATTGCCGTAGATGTCGAAGGCGAAATACTTCTTGGAGATCTTGTCGTAGGTGCCATTAGCGCGCACGGCCTTGATGGCGGCGTTGAACTTGTCCTTCAGCGCCGTATCTTCCTTGCGAAGGCCGATGCCGATCCCGGTGCCGAGAATTTCCGGATCGTCCTTCACATTGCCCTTGGATTCGCAGCAGGCCTTGCCCTGCTCGCTGTCGAGGAACGCCTGCAGCGTAATGAGGTCAGCCTGGGTGGCATCGATGCGGCCGGCGGCCAGATCCTGGTTTGCCTCGTCCTGAGTCTGGTATTCCTTGATCTCGGAAACGACCGGCGCAAAATACTTCTTGGCATAGTCAGCCGAGACGGTGGACACCTGGACGCCGAGGATCTTGCCCTTCAGGCCTTCCGGCGTGGCGGTGAACTTCTCGCTCTTCGGACCGATGACGGTCGCCGGCGTGTTGTAATACTTGTCCGAGAAGGCGATCGTCTTTTCGCGTTCTGCCGTGATCGACATGGAGCCGATGATGGCATCGATCTTCTTGGAGGTCAGCGCCGGAATGATGCCATCCCAGGCAACCGGGGTGACGACACATTTTTCCTTGGCTTCGGCGCACAGCGCATCGATGAAGTCGATTTCCCAGCCGACCCACTTGCCGCTCGCATCCGGCGAGGAAAAGGGCGGATAGGGTTCCGCGGCAACGCCGATCTTCAATTCCTGGGCGGCAGCCGAGCCGAAGGCTGCAGCGCTGACGGCAAGCGCAATTGCGGTGGCCTTGAGCAGATCTTTCATGATTTTCCCCTTTCGGTGATGCTTTGCGTTTTTGGTTCTTGTTAGTGGATGGAGCTGATGAACTTCTTCAGGCGCTCCGACTGCGGGTTCTCGAAGATTGCCTCCGGCGAACCCTGCTCCTCGATATGGCCTCCATGCAGGAACACCACATGGTTGGCCACCTGGCGGGCAAAGGCCATTTCATGGGTCACCAGGATCATCGTGCGCTTTTCGCGCGCCAGATCGCCGATGACGGAGAGAACTTCGCCGACCAGCTCGGGATCGAGCGCGGATGTCGGCTCGTCGAAGAGCATCACCAGCGGCTGGATGGCAAGTGCGCGGGCAATGGCTGCACGCTGCTGCTGGCCACCGGACATGAAGGCCGGATAGGCATCGCGCTTCTCGTAAAGGCCGACGCGGCGAAGCAGCGTCTCGGCGGTCGCAATCGCCTCATCGCGCGGCTGCCCGAGCACATGCACCGGCACTTCAATGACATTCTGCAGAACGGTCATGTGCTGCCACAGGTTGAAGCTCTGAAATACCATGCCGAGTTTGGTGCGGATGCGCTGAACCTGGCGACGGTTGGCCGGCAAGAGACCGCCATGGCCATCCTTCTTCATCTGGATGGTTTCGCCGTGGATGGACACTTCACCGGAGGTCGGCAATTCCAGGAGATTGATGCAACGCAAAAATGTGGATTTGCCCGACCCGCTGCCGCCGATCAGGGCAATCACATCACCCTGATTTGCACTCAGAGAAACACCCTTTAAAACCTCAAGCGGACCAAAGCGCTTAAAAAGGTTTTTCACTTCAATGGCTTGCGCCGTTTCCGCCATGTTACCTTCACCGCCGGACGTTCATCGCCCGGTCTGCTCTGCCGACTATTCCCCCAGCATGTTGTTCTTCTTGCGCGGTGCTGGCGCCGCATGATCAGGACTTAGTTTTGCACTTGTCTAAAAATTACTCAAGCGTATAATAAGGGCAGTCCAAGGTTTTCATCCCGAACTCATCGAGGTTATTCATGAACGGATACGGCTGCCAGGCCATGTCAACGACGCTTGCGCGCGTGCTGATGCGCCGCCCGGGCGCCAGCCTTCGCGCCGCCAATGCCCGGGAATGGCATTACGGCCCCGGCTTCGAGGCGGAAAAGGCGATTGCACAGCATGCGCAGTTTGCCGGTCTCGTGGCAGCCTCCGGCGCCGAAATTCTCTGGGTGGAAGACGATGGCGACGGGCTTGCCGATTCCATGTTCACGCATGACCCTTCGCTGATGACCGACAAGGGCGCCGTGATCCTGCGCATGGGCAAGGCCTTGCGCGCCGGCGAACCGGCGCTGCATGCCAAGGCCTATCGCGAGGCCGGCATTCCGATCCTCGGCACCATCGAGGCGCCAGGCACGGTGGAAGGCGGCGATTGCGTCTGGGTGGATGACAAGACGCTCGCCGTCGGGCGCGGCGTGCGCAGCAACCAGTCGGGCATCGAACAATTGCAGGCCATTCTCGGCCCGATCGGCGTCACGGTTCTCGGCTATGACCTGCCGCTCTGGCAGGGCGAAGAGGCCTGCCTGCACCTGATGTCGGTGATCAGCCCGCTTTCCGAAACCATGGCGCTCGTCCACGCACCGCTGATGCCGGCCGCATTCTATCTGATGCTGAAAGAGCGCGGCTATACGCTGATCCATGCGCCGGAAGCCGATTTCGCCGCAAGCAACGGCCTCAATCTCAACGTGCTGCCGACGAGCCCCGGACAGGTGATCATGGTCGATGGTTTTCCGGCGACCAAGGTTGCCATGGAAGCCCATGGCTGCACCGTGACCACCTTCGAGGCGGATGCGCTCTGCATCGCCTGCGAGGGCGGCCCGACCTGCCTCACCCGCCCGATCCTTCGGCAGGCGGCGTGAACCGGCGGACCTTTCATCGGGCCCCAGAGGCCGAGCGGCGCGAGGATCTGATCACCGCGACGCTCGACTGTATTGCCGAGCTTGGCATCCAGGGTGCCACCGTGCGCCAGATCGCCACCCGCGCCGGCGTGACCGGCGGTCTCATCCGCCATTACTTCGCAAGCAAGGACCTGATGATGCAGGACGCCTATCGCGAGGTGATGCGGATGATGAGCGCGCCCGCCTTTGCCGCGGCCGATAGCCCCGGCACGGCGCGTGACAGGCTGATCCGCTTCATCGTCGGCAACCTCACGCCGCCCGTCACCGATGCGCGCATGCTGTCGCTCTGGGCCGCCTTCATCGGCCATATCCGCGTTGAGCCGGCCTTTGCCGCCATTCACCGCGAAAATTACGTCGCCTTCCTGTCAGTGCTGCAGGATCTGCTGCAGGCCTTTTTCGAGGAACAGGGAAAGCCGCTGGCTGCCGATACATGCCGCCACCATGCGATTGCATTGAACGGCTTGATCGACGGGTTGTGGCTGGAGGGAACGCTGGTGTCCGACATGTTTCACGATCATGAACTCGCCGATACCGCCATCCTCTCGGTCGAGCGGCTGCTGGGCCTCAACCCCGGCGATCTCGTCGCTCCCATCCGCACCTGAACTGGAGATTTTTCTGTGCGCTACGCTTCCATCACCGACCGCCTGGCCGATCTCGGTTCCGGCCGCTGGGCCCTTCATTTGCAGGCGCGCCGCATGAAGGCTGCCGGCGAACCAATCATTGAACTCACCATCGGCGAGCCGGACCTGCCGCCGGACCCGGAGCTTCTGGCCGAATGCGCCCGCGCCATGCATGCCGGCCGCACCCGCTATTCCAACGGCCGCGGCGAACCGCCGGTCCTGAAGGCGCTGGTGGAAAAATATCAAAAGCGCCGGCCGGGCGTGACGGAAAAGAATTTTCTTTGTTTTCCCGGCACGCAGACCGCGCTCTATGCCGTGATGACCGGGCTGGTGGAAGCCGGCGACGGCGTACTGGTCGGCGATCCGCTTTACGCGACCTATGAGGGCGTAATTGCCTCCACCGGCGCGCATTTCATCCCCGTGCCGCTTCGCCCGGAAAACCGCTTCCATATGCAGGCAGAGGATCTGGAGCGGGCGATCACGCCGGAAGCGCGCGTGCTGCTTTTGAACACGCCGCACAATCCGACGGGCGCCGTGCTGAGCGAGGCGGAAATTGCCGCCATCGGAAAGATCTGCCGCAAGCACGATCTCTGGATCGTCTGCGACGAGGTCTATGAACAGCTGATCTTCGGCGAGGATTTCGCCTCGCCCTTCGACATGGCCGAGCTTGCCGAGCGCACCATCGTCGTGTCCTCCATTTCGAAGTCGCATGCAGCACCCGGCTTTCGCAGCGGCTGGGCGGCAGGCCCGGAGGAATTTTGCGAACGGCTGCTGCCGGTGTCGGAAACCATGCTGTTCGGTGTCCAGCCCTTCATTTCCGACATGACGGCGCTGGCGCTGTCCAAGCCCTTCGAGACGGCCGGCATCATGCGCGCCAACTACGAGCGCCGCGCCGGAATCGTCCGCGATACGCTCTCCGGCAGCAATCTCTTGAAGCCGATGATGCCGGAAGGCGGCATGTTCGTGGTGGTGGACGTGACGGCAACGGGGCTATCCGGCGCCGATTATGCGCTGGAACTGCTGCAGACGGAAAAGGTCGCGGTCATGCCCGGCTCCTCCTTCGGCCACCAGGCGGCCGGCTTCATCCGCATTTCGCTCACAGTGCCCGACGAGGTGCTGGAAGAGGCCGTCAAGCGCATGGCGGTGCTTGCCGGGCGGCTCGCGGCACTGCCGGCAGACCAGAAGACGACCTCCACCCCACTGGGCGCCTGACGTCCTTTCTCATGAAAGTGCGGCTCTTGCGCCCCGACGCCAGAGCCGCATTTCTACACACCGAGATAACGATCCTGCAGATCCGGCGTCAGCCCGTCCGGCGGTCCGGCCCACACCGTCTTGCCGTTTTCCAGCACGACGCAGCGATCGGCCACCGGCAAAAGTTCCGACAACGTCTTGTCGACCACCAGGATCGACAGTCCGTCGCCCTTCAGGGTGCGGATCGCCCGCCAGATGTCCTGACGGATGACGGGGGCGAGACCTTCGGTCGCTTCGTCGAGGATCAAGAGGCGCGGATTGGTCATCAGCGCGCGGCCGACCGCCAGCATCTGCTGCTCACCGCCCGACAGTGAGCGCGCCATCTGGTCGCGCCGTTCGGCAAGGCGGGGAAAGAGGTCGTTGACCCGCTCCAGCGTCCAGCGGCCCGGCCGTGCAGCGGCAACCAGGTTCTCGTAGACCGTGAGGTTCGGAAAGCAGCGGCGGCCTTCCGGCACAAGCCCAATGCCGAGGCGCGCGACCTTGTGCGGCGGCAGGCGCCCGGTCGTTGCGCCATCGAACCGCACCTCGCCCGATTTCGGCGGCATCAGGTTGCAGATCGATTTGATGGTGGTCGATTTGCCCATGCCGTTACGCCCCATCAGGGCCACGACCTCGCCTTCGGCGATGTGAAGGTTCACGCCGAACAGGGCCTGGCTTGCGCCATAGAAGGTGGCGATATCCTTGACATCGAGCAGCATCAGGCGTGATCTCCGAGATAGGCCTGACGCACGGCCGGATCGTTGCGGATCTCGTTCACCGTGCCGGTCGCGATCACCCGACCATAGACCAGAACCGAAATCCGGTCGGCCAGCGCAAAGACGGCATCCATGTCATGCTCCACCAGCAGGATCGGCGCCTCCTGGCGCAGGCTGTCGAGAAAGCCGGTCAGCACCTTGGAGCCTTCCGGCCCCATGCCGGCCATCGGCTCGTCGAGCAGGAAGGCCTTCACATCGAGCGCCAGCGCAATGGCGATTTCCAGCTGGCGTTTCTCGCCATGGGACAGCTCGGATGCCGGCACATGGGCACGCGCCGCAAGCCCCACCCGCTCCAGCCGGTTCATGGCGGCATCGGTGAGCGAGCGATCGCGCATCACCGGCTTGAAGAAGGCAAAGCTCGAGCCCTGCCCGGCCTGAACCGCCAGCATGACATTGCGCAGGGCGGAAAATTCACCGGCGAGCGACGAAATCTGAAACGTGCGGCCAAGCCCCAGCCGGGCGCGTTCGGCCACCGGCAGACGGCCGATCTCGCTGCCTGCCAGCGTGATCGTTCCGGAATCGGGCTTCACCGTGCCGCAGATCTGGTGGATCAGGGTCGACTTGCCCGCCCCGTTCGGGCCGATCAGCGCATGGATTTCGCCGGGGTGAAGATCGATGCTGACGCCATCGGTCGCCTTCAGCGCGCCAAAGCTCTTGTGGAGGTTCTGGATGGAAAGGACCGGATCAGCCATGACGCACCTTTCCGGCAACGAGACCGATCAGCCCGCCGCGCGCAAAGAGCACGGTTGCCAGCAGGATGAGGCCGAGGAAGAACTGCCAGCGTTCCGTCAATCCGCCGAGCAGGTGTTCGAAGATGACATAGAGCGCTGCCCCCGCCACCGGTCCCATCAGTCGGCCGGTACCGCCCAGAATGATCAGCACGATGAGTTCGCCCGACATGTGCCAGGAGAGCATGGAGGGACTGACGAAGCGGTTGAGATCGGCATAGAGCGCGCCGGCGACTGCCGTCAGCATCGCGGAGATCACGAAGGCGGTGAGCCGGATCGGCATCGGCGAAATGCCGACGGCGGCCACGCGCACATCGTTCTGACGCACGGCCTGAAGCGCTGCCCCGAACCGCGACGAACGGATGAGTGCCGACAGCACGATGCCGACCAGAAGCACACCGTAACAGATCAGGAAAAAGTTCATCGGCCGCATGGTGTTGACGCCGGGGAACTGGTTGCGGACGACAATCGACAACCCGTCCTCGCCGCCATAGGCCGGCCAGGAGATGGCGAAATAATAGACCATCTGCGCAAAGGCGAGCGTGATCATGATGAAGTAGACGCCCGACGTGCGAAGGCTGATCGCGCCGATGGCCAGCCCCAGAAGCCCGGCCGTCCCCATGGCGACCAGCCAGACGACTAGCATCTGCTTGGAACCGGACAGGCCGAACAGCATCGGATCGCCGGAAAAGGCATGCGAGGACAGGATGCCGGCCACATAGCCGCCGACGCCGAAGAAGGCCGCATGGCCAAAGGAAACGAGACCACCAAGGCCAAGCGCGATATTGAGCCCGGTTGCGGCAAGCGCGAGGATCGCGATGCGGGTGGCAAGCGTGATGGTGAAGGGCTGGCCGGCGGCCTGCGCGATGTAAGGCACAGCCAGAAGCGCCAAGGCCAGCACGAGATTGAGGACGGTTTCGCGGCTCATCAGAACACTCCTCATGCCTGCGCCGGAAACAGGCCGCGCGGTTTGACCGCAAGGATGACCGCCATCAGGATATAGATGAGCATGGAGGCAAGCGCCCCGCCGATAAGACCCGCCTGCGCCGGGGGAACCATCAGCGACAACACCTGCGGCAGAAGCAGCCGGCCCATCGTATCGACGACGCCGACCAGAAGCGCGCCGATGAGAGCCCCCTTGATCGAGCCGATGCCGCCGATGACGATGACGACGAAGGCAAGGATCAGCACTGGTTCACCCATGCCGACCTGCACCGATTGCAGCGCGCCGACCATGCCACCGGCAAAACCCGCAAGAGCCGCGCCGAGAGCAAAGACCAGCGTGTAGAGTGTGCGGATATCGACGCCGAGGGCGGCAATCATCTCACGGTCGCTTTCGCCGGCGCGGATGCGCATGCCAAGCCGTGTGCGGGAAATCAGCCCATAGAGGCCAAGGGCGACAAGCGCGCCGGCGAGGATGATGGCCAGCCGGTAGAGCGGATATTGTGCCCCGCCCGGCAGCGCGACGGCGCCCTCAAGCAGCGGCGGGATATCGAGATAGAGCGGGAACGAGCCGAACAGCCAGCGCATGCCCTCCGAAAAAATGAGAATGAGTGCAAACGTCGCCAGCACCTGATCAAGGTGATCGCGGGCATAGAGCCTGCGGATCACCGTGATTTCGATGAGGGCGCCGGCCGCCGCAGATGCTGCAAGGCTTGCGACAAGGCCAAGCCAGAACGATCCGGTGAAGGCGGCCACGGTTGCGCAGGCAAAGGCGCCCACCATGTAGAGCGAGCCGTGGGCCAGATTGATCAGGCCCATGACGCCGAAGATCAGCGTCAGCCCGGCGGCCATGAGAAAGAGCATGACGCCGAGCTGAACACCGTTCAGCAGCTGCTCGATTGCAAGCGCAAAGGTCACGAACAGCCCTTACTTCTTGCAGGCCTGGGCGTAGGCATCGCCATGATCGGTGAAGATCTTTTCGATGATCTTGTTGGTCAGCACGCCGCCGTCCTTCACCACTTCCGTCACGTAGATATCCTGGATCGGGTGACGGTTGGTGTTGAACTTGAACTTGCCGCGCGGCGACTGGATGTCGGCCTTCTTCAATTCGGCGGTGAAGGCAGCCGTATCCTTGACGCTTGCCTTGGACGCGGCAGACAGGATCAGCTGGGCCGCATCATAGGCCTGCACGGCATAGATCGACGGCAGGCGACCGTATTCCTTCTGGAAGGCCGGGACGAACTTCTTGTTGGCCTCGTTGTCGAGATCCTTTGCCCACTGGCCCGACGCCTTGGCGCCAAGGGCTGCATCGCCGATGGCCGGCAGCACGTCCTGGCTGAACGAGAAGCCGGGGCCCATGACCGGGATTTTGACGCCGGACTGCGCATATTGCTTCATGAAGGCAATGCCCATGCCGCCAGGCAGGAAGGCGAAGACGCCATCGGCGCCGGAGGCACGGATCTGGGCGATTTCCGCGGCATAGTCGGTCTGGCCGACCTGGGTATAGACTTCGTTCGCCACAGTGCCCTTGAAGTAGCGCTTGAAGCCGGTCAGCGAATCCTTGCCGGCCGGATAGTTGGGCGCCATGATGAACATCTTCTTGTAGCCCTTGTTGGCATATTCGCCCATGGCTTCATGAAGGTTGTCGTTCTGGTAGGCCGCGTTGAAATAGAGCGGATCGCATTTTTCGCCGGCAAGCGCTGCCGGTGCGGCATTGGTGGACACGTAGATCTTGCCCTGCGCCACGGCACCCGGCACCACCGCCATCAGAAGGTTCGACCAGACGATGCCGGTCAGGATATCGACGTCTTCGCTCTGGATCATCTTGTCGGCGATCTGCACGGCCAGTTCCGGCTTCTGCGCGTCGTCTTCGGTGATCACCGTCACGTCCTTGTTGCCGGACTGCTTGATGGCCAGCATGAAGCCGTCGCGCGTATCAAGGCCGAGACCTGCACCGCCCCCCGACAGCGTGGTGATGAGGCCGATCTTGACCGGCTCTGCCATGGCAAGGCTCGATGCCCCGAGCGACAGCGCAAGGGTGGCGGCTTTCAGGAAAGTCTTCATGTCATGCACTCCCGTTCTTGGTCTGATGTCCCACATTTATTCTTGTCTCAGGCCCGCTTCTCAGTGCGGGCGTCTGGCCTTGGCGGCAAACCCTTGGCGGTCTTTTCGCCAAACTTCCACAACCCGGGCAAAACATCCACTGGCTGCAAGGGCAAATTACGCCGTCTTACGCCGCAGAGGCGGATTTCAACCGGAAACGCTGAATCTTGCCGGACTCGGTTTTCGGCAGCGCCTGCGTAAACACAATAGAGCGCGGATATTTGTAAGGCGCGATGATTGCCTTCACATGCTCCTGCAGGAGCTTTGCAAGCGCATCGCAGGCCTGACCATGATCCGTCAGCACCACATGCGCCTCAACGATGTGGCCACGCGCCTCGTCGGGCACGCCGATCACGGCGCATTCCAGCACCGCCTCGTGCTTCAGAAGTGCTGCCTCCACCTCGGGACCGGCGATGTTGTAGCCAGCCGACACGATCATGTCGTCGGAGCGGGCGGCGAAATGGAAATAGCCGTCATCATCCTCGAAAAAGCTGTCGCCGGTGAGGTTCCAGCCGTCGCGTACATATTCCTTCTGGCGCTCGTCGGCCATATATCGGCAGCCGATCGGCCCCTTGACGGCAAGCCGGCCGATCGTGCCGCGAGGCACCTCGTTCATCGCCTCGTTGACCACCTTGGCCTGGTAGCCGGAGAGCGGCCTGCCGGTACAGGACGGCTTTGCTTCGCCAAGACGATTAGAGATGAAGATATGCAGCATTTCGGTGGCGCCGATGCCGTCGAGGATCGGAATACCTGTCTTTTGCGTCCACTCCTCGAAGACCGGTCCCGGCAGCGTCTCGCCGGCAGAAACCGCGATGCGGAGCGAAGAGAGATCCGCCTTGCCCTCGCCGGAGGCCGCGAGCATGGCACGATAGGCCGTTGGCGCGGTAAAGCAGATGGTGGCGCGGTAGGTCTCGATGATCTCCATCATTTTTGGCGGCGTCGCATGTTCCAGCAGCGTGGCCGCCGCCCCGAAGCGCAGCGGGAAGATGGCAAGACCGCCAAGGCCGAAGGTGAAGGCCAGCGGCGGCGACCCGACGAAGACATCATCCGGAGTGACGCTCAGCACTTCACGGGCATAGGCATCCGCGATGATCAGCAGGTCGCGGTGAAAATGCATCGTCGCCTTGGCAATGCCCGTGGACCCGGACGTAAAGCCCAGAAGCGCCACATCGTCGCGCCCGGTCTTCACCGCCTCATAGCGCACCGGCTTGTTCAGTGCTGCGCGGTCCAGTTCGGCATCGTGATTGGCCGTGCCGTCGAAACCGATCACCTGGGTCAGATAGCGACTTTCCTTGGCCACCGCCACCAACTCGTCCATCAGGCGCGTGTCGCACAGCGCCATCGAGATTTCGGCCTTGTCGATGGTCTTGGCAAGCTCGCCGGCGCGCAGCATCGGCATGGTGTTGACGACGACGGCGCCGGCCTTGGTGGCCGCCAGCCAGCAGGCCACCATGGCCGGATTGTTGGCCGAGCGGATCAGCACGCGGTTGCCCGGCTTCAACCCGTAGTCCTCAGTCAGCGCCCGCGCGATGCGGTTCGTCCAGTCGGACAGTTCCTTGTAGGTGCGCCGGCGGCCATTGCCGATGAGGGCGGTGTGATCGCCGAAACCTTTTTCCACCATGCGGTCCGTCAGTTCGACCGCAGCATTCAGATAGTCAGGGTAGTCGAAGCCCTCAAGCAGCAGTTCCGGCCATTGATCCAATGGCGGAAGATTATCCCGGGCAAACGTATCCACATGGCCGGTGGGTCCCAGCATGGCTCTTGTTCCCTTTCGTTCCTCAAACGCTCAAAACCGGTTTCCTCGCCGGTCCAGGCGCCTTTGCGAGGCTGTTTCCGCCTCTTGTTGAGCCAAGAATTGCACCGGAGGTCGCCCGTGGCAAGACAGAAATTTTAAGTTTGTAATAATTTTGGGAGCGCACGCTTGTGGGCGGTCTCACGGACCCTTGCAGACATCAGGCTCGGGCAATCGAAATGGCAAAGAATGGGAAGAGGTCGCTGAAGGCACAGTTTCAGGAAATCTTTCCCGTGCTCCCGCCGTCCGGTAGCAAGGGGGCCGATTTGCAGTATAGCTCTGTTGAAGGACCTCGCCCGACGACACAAAGCTGATCGCGGGGCAGATCGCGCAAGATCACATGCGGAACGAACCATGGCAGCACTGACGGATCAAAACGGCAAGGACCCCTCCGATTTCGAGATCGGCAATGCCAGTTTTCGCTTTGATGCGCAGCTGCGCATGATGATCAGCGCCTTCTGGACGTCGGCGGTGCGCGTAAAAGTGCTGCTGCTGATCGTCGGGCTGCTGGCCGTGATCCTCACCACCGTCTATGGCCAGTATCGCCTCAACCACTGGAACACGCCTTTTTACAACGCGCTTGAGCAACAGGATCTACCCGCCTTCTTCCAGCAGCTGAAAGTCTTCTTCGTCATTGCCGGATCGCTTCTGGTGCTCAACGTCATACAGGCCTTTTTGAACCAGATGACCGCGCTTTACATGCGTGAGGGCCTTTCGCGCGACCTTGTCGACCAGTGGATGAAGCCGCGCCGGGCGCTGAAGCTCGCCAGCTACGGCAAGATCGGCATCAACCCGGACCAGCGGCTGCACGAGGACGCGCGAAACCTTGCGGAACTGACGACCTCGCTTGCCATCGGCCTTGTCAACTCCACCATTCTTCTGGTGAGCTTTATCGGCGTGCTCTGGGCAATTTCGGCCGATTTCAGCTTTACCATCGACGGAAGGCAGATCGCCATTCCCGGCTACATGGTCTGGGCGGCCCTTCTTTATGCGGCCACCGCCTCCCTCATCAGCAACGTCGTCGGCCGCCATCTGCCCCGCCTCAACACCGAGCGCTATTCCAAGGAAGCGGACATGCGCTTCACGCTGATGCATACCAATGAAAACCTCATGGCCATCACGCTAACCAATGGCGAAGACAGCGAGCGCCAGCGCATCCAGCTGTCGATCAGCGCCGTTCTGGCGGTCATCCGCAAGCTCGCCTTTGCCTATACCAATCTCACCTGGATTTCCTCAGGCTTCGGCTGGCTGACCACCATCGCGCCGATCCTCATTGCAGCACCTGTCTATTTCAGCGGCAGCATTTCCTTCGGTGGGCTGATGATGGCAGTCGGCGCCTTTAACCAGGTGAACACGGCCCTGCGCTGGTATATCGACAATTTCCGCCCGATCGCCGACTGGAAGGCCGCTCTGTACCGGGTCTCCGTGTTTCGCCGCGCCCTGATCGAGTTGGATAAGGCCGAAAGCGACAGTTCGCCGCTCATCCGCCCCTCGCCCACCAGACAAATTATCCTCAAAGACCTGATCCTGCGGGCAGGACCTGCCATGACGGCGACGGAACGCGGTCTGCAGCTTGCAGGTGAAACCGTCATCGAACCCGGCGCGCGAGTCATGATCAATGGCGATCCGAAGGCCAACCGCCACCTGCTTTTTTTGGCCATGGCGGGCCTGTGGCAATGGGGGCAAGGCGAGATCCTGATGCCGCCGCTCGAGGATATCCTGTTCCTGTCGCAGAAAGGTTATTTTCCCGATGCAACGCTGCGCGAGGCCATGACCTATCCGAAAAAAGCCACCGACTATTCCGACGCCGCGATGGTGGCGGCCCTTTCGGAGGTCGGCCTGGAGCGACTTGCCGGACAACTCGATACGCGCGATCGCTGGGAGCGCGTGCTGGATGAGGAAGACCAGGCACGGCTGCGGCTGGCCAATGCCCGCCTGATGGCGCCCAAATGGATCATACTCGATGATGCGCTGGAACTTCTGGATACCCCCGCGCAACAGGAGCTGACACAGATTCTTGACACGTTTCAGCACACGGGAATTGTCTATATTGGCCGCTCAGAGGTCTTTTTGACGATAAATCCGACACCTATACATCTTTCAGCATTGCAATCGGCCGAAAATGCGTAATATAGTTGAATTCGAAACAAGTATGACCGATTGCACATCTTCTATAAATCATTAAATATTAGTTAAAATGCACCGGACCACCCATGGTCAAGCCCCGGAGCCATGATGCAACCGACCCGAGACATGGACATGCAACCGCTCATGCAGTCTGAAGCTGGCGCGCTCGGCGACAGCCACGGCAGCATGGCGCAGGTCATGGGCCTGTCTGTTGCGTCCTCCAACAGCGGTTTGGAAGAGATCATACCACCCGGTGGCGGGAATGAGCCGATGGCAAAGCGGGTGAGCGGCCAGCAGGAAACGCCGTCTGTCGGCGATGCGGCGCTCATGAATGCGGCAGCCTTTGCCAATGCCACGCACCTTCCACTCCTGTCGATGGCGACCGCCGGCGTCATCGAGTTCGTCAATGACGCCGCCTTGCAGCTGTTTGGTTACCGCCGTGACGAACTGGTCGGGCAGTCCGTGCTCCTGATCGTTCCGGAGCGCCTGCGGGAGGAATGCCATTACAACCTCACGCGCATGATGGATGTCAGCACCGGGATCCTGAGCGGCAAAATCTTCGAAATCCTCGCCTGCGACCGCAACGGCCGAGAATTTCCCCTCGAAGTCACGTTGACCGCCTGGGATGCCGACGGGGATCGACATCTCGGCATGGCCGTCGCCGACATTTCCGAGCGGCATCGGCGGCAGGCGCGTCTGACGCGTCTCAAAGACCAGGCCAGTCTCACCGGCCTCCACAACAGCCACGGTTTTCAAGAACTCTTGGGCGAACGGTGCGAGAGCGGGCATGTCGGTGCGCTCCTCATGCTCGACATCGACGGCCTGCGCGACATTCGCGACCACCTGGGGACGCAGGTCCATGAGACGCTGATCCGGAGCATCATCGTGCGCATAAGCCTGCCGCTGGGGCTCCATACGGCACTGGCACAGCTCGCCGCCAATCGCTTTGCCATCCTGCTGCCGCAGCAGGCGCGCGGTGACACCACCCCTCACCTCGCCGGGCAGCTACTCGAGGCGCTGGCAGTTCCCTTCATGATCAACGGCCACCGTCTGCGGGTTATCGGCAGCATCGGCTATGCCCTCGCCTCCGATGAGGTCGATGCGGAAGAACTGGTGGCGCAGGCTGATTTCGCCCTTCTGCACGCCAAGCGATCCGACACACAGAAGGCGCTGGCTTTCGATGCCTCCCTTCAGGCGGTGGCGCAGAACCGGCGTGCCGTCCAACGCGATCTCCTGCGGGCGCTGACGAAGCGCGAATTCGTTCTGCAATACCAACCGCAGGTCAACCTTCGCAATGGCAGCCTTTGCGGCATGGAAGCGCTGATCCGCTGGCAGCATCCCGAGCGCGGCCTGTTGCCACCCGGCGAATTCCTGCCGATGCTGGAGCAAAGCGCCCTGAGCGTCGATGTCGGCTGGTGGGTGCTGGACGAAGCGCTGCGGCAGCTCTCCGAATGGGCGGCCGCTGGCCTGCCCCTGGTGAAGATGAGCGTCAATCTCTTCCCCTCGCAAATCCGTTGCGCCGATCTGGCGGCCGAAGTGGCAGACCTGCTCCACCGTTACCACATCGATCCGGCATGGCTCGAACTAGAGATCACCGAAACGGCCACGCTCCAGGACGGGGACCAGTCGTTCAAGGTGATCAGCGAGTTGCGTGATCTGGGCGTGGGCATCGCCTTTGACGATTTCGGCACCGGCTATGCGTCCTTGGGCACCCTGCAACGCTATCCGATCACCACGCTCAAGATCGACCGCGGCTTCGTGCGCGATCTCATCACCAAGCAGCGGGATGCTGCCATTACGCGCGCCCTGATCATGCTCAGCAAGGATATCGGGGTTACCACGATCGCCGAAGGCATCGAGACGGCCGAACAGGAAATCACACTGAAGATCATGGGGTGCGATTGCGGCCAGGGCTATCTCTACGGCCGCTCCATGCCACCGTCGGAGATTGCCGCCCAGCTGTCACGCCTTTTGCCGCAACCGGCCCAGCCGGTGGCACGCGCAAGCTGACGGGCCGCTCCAGCACTCCTACGCCGAGGCAGAGCCCGTGGCAGACTGCGTGACCGGCGCCATGGGGCGAACCGACGCTCGCACTGAGGCTGCAAAAATTTCCAAAAGAGGCTGATTTCAGTCCAGCAAGAGGCGCAGTTGCAAGGCCAGTTCGCGGGCCGTATAGGGCTTTTTCAGCCAGCTGCCATCGGCCGCCAGCTGCTTGCCAGCAATTTCCGGTTCGGCATAGCCGGAGGTGAACAGGATGCGGATCTGCGGATACCGTTCGCGCACGACCTTGGCGAGCTGGTCACCCGACATGCCGGGCATGGCAATATCGGTAAACATCAGCGCCACGTCGGGATGCGCATCGAGAACGGCAAGCGCCTCGATGCCGTTTGCCGCCTGGTGGACCGTGTAGCCGCTGTTTTCCAGTCGCGCGACGGCGACCCGGCGCACACGCGGATCGTCTTCCACCACAAGAATGGTTTCCGTGCCGCCCGGAATATCCGGCATGACAGGCAGCCGGTCTTCGTCCGCCTTCAGCGCCGATGCATCCAGCACGCCGGGCAGGAAAAGCCGGACGCTGGTGCCCTGACCCTGCTCGCTGTAGATCTGGATATGCCCGCCGGACTGGCGCACGAAGCCATAGACCATGCTGAGGCCAAGGCCGGTGCCGGCACCGGTCGATTTGGTGGTGAAGAAGGGCTCGAACGCGCGCTGTTTCACCTCCTCCGTCATGCCGGTTCCGGTATCGGTGACAGCAACGAGGATGTAATCGCCAGCGCGGACCTGCGGATACATCTGCGCATAATCCATGTCGAGATGCACCCGGCTGACGTCTATGGTCAGCTGACCGCCGCCGGCCATGGCATCGCGGGCATTGAGCGTGAGGTTGAGCAGCGCATTCTGCAACTGCGGACCATCGACCAGCGCTTCGTTGCTGCCGCCGCGGATCGTCGTGCGCAATTCGATGCGGTCTCCAATGGTGCGGCGGATGAGTTCGGAAAAGCTCGACACCATCTGGCCGAGATCGGTCATGCGCGGATTGAGCGGCTGCCGGCGCCCGAAGGCCAGCAGTTGCCCTGTAAGCTTGGCACCGTCATCGGCGGCCCCCTGCGCTTCCTTCAGAAGCGTCAGGGTTTTCGGATCTTGCAGCTTCATCTCCAGCATTTCGAGATTGCCGCTGATGATGGTCAGAAGATTGTTGAAGTCGTGCGCCAGACCGCCGGTCAGCTGGCCGATGGCCTCCATCTTCTGCGCCTGGCGCAGCTCCTCCTCGATGCGGTGACGGCTGGTGAGATCGCGGATGAAGCCGGTGAAGATGCGCTTGCCATTGGAGACCGCTTCGCCGACGGCAAGTTCCATCGGGAAGGTCGAGCCGTCTTTCCGCAGGCCCTTCACCACGCGGCCGATGCCGATGATGCGGCGCTGGCCGGTAGTCATATAATGGCGAATGTAACCGTCATGGCCATCCCGATCGGGCGATGGCATCAGGATCGACACATTGCGCCCCTCCACCTCTTCCGCGTCGTAACCGAAGAGATCTTCCGCCGTGGAGGAAAACGACGTGATGATGCCGGTTTCGTCGATCACCACCATGGCTTCCGGCACGGTCTGCAGAATGGACCGGAAATGCGCCTCGCGCACCGCGAGATTTTCCTGGATGGTGGCGGCAGCGCGAAAATCCTCGTTGATCTGGACGATCACCGGACCATCGGCGCCTTGGGCCACCACCCAGCGGCTGAGCACGGAAATCGTGTGACCGTCCTTGTGGCGGTATTCCAGATTGCCCTTGAACGCCCCCTCCGCGCGGATGGTGGCAATCGTATCCTCAAGGGACAGGGTCGGTGATGGCTGCAACAGCGCCAGCACATCAAGCCCGTCCACCTCATCCGCCGTCCAGCCGAACAAGCTTGCGCTGCCGGCGCTCCAGTGAGAGATCAGCCCCGTTGCATCATGCGCGATGACATTGATCGGCCCGAGAAGGGACAGCAGGCTCGACATATCGACCGCTTGCCCGGCATTGACCTTCTCACCCATGGGGTTCCCTTACAGACGTCCAAATTTTGGCGTGAGACCGCAATCAGTGCGGCCAGACAGCCTGTCTGGTCTTTGCGCCACGCTCGCCGATGTCCTCATAACTATCGCCATCGCCGCACAGCGCAAGCAGTTTTCCGGGCTTGCCGATATCAAAGGCATGGCGACCATTGGGGACGATCACGCCGCGGGCAATCAGCTTGGTGATGGTGCGCGAAACGGTCTCGATGGTGAGGCCGAGATAGTCTGCCATGTCCTGCCGGCTCATCGGCAACTGCACCGTGCGGCCGACCTGCCTGTCGCCCTGCATGCGCCGCGCCGTCAGCATCAGGAAGCTGCACACCCGCTCCTCGGCGCTCTTGCGTGACAGAAGCACCATCTGGTCCTGGGCGGCGGCCATTTCGTCGCACATCAGGGCAAAAAGCCGCGGGCGAAGTTCTGGAGAATGCTCGATGGCATCCTGGAAAGCCTTCTTCGTGAGGCGGCGCACCTTGACCGGCGTCACGGCTTCGGCGCTGTAGAGATAGACATCGCGCAGCGTCAGCCCCACCATGTCGCCCGCATACAGAAAGCCGGTAATGACCCGGCGCCCATCGCCTATGATCTTGAAAATCCTCAACACTCCCTCCGAGACCTCGAAGATGTGCTGTGCCCGGTCCCCCTCCCAGAACAGGCCGGCGCCAATATCCAGCGTCTCGCGCGGCACCGCTGCAAAGAGTTCGTCAAGCGTCTCCAGCTGCGGTTTCATCATCGCCACGGCGGCGAAATTGGACTGTGCGGTTGAGCCTGTCGAAAGCATTGTGCGTCCCTCTGTCTTGATGGCCAAACTATGGTGGGGAGCGGTGACAAGAGGATGCCGGGCATGTTACGGTGGGTTGAAATGTGTAACAGTCTGTAACAGCGCATGAGCAGTCGGGTGAGGACATGACGAAACTCGAGCGGCGGGCCGAGCGAATCCTCATCGTTGATGACGATCCGCGCATCCGCCAGATGGTGACCCGCTATTTCGAGGACGAAGGTTTCATCGTCACCGGCGCGTCCGACGGTTCCTCCATGCGCAAGGCGCTTGCCGATTACACCATCGATCTCATCCTGCTCGATCTTGTGCTGCCCAACAGCGAAGACGGGCTGGCGCTCGCCCGCGAGGTGCGGGCAAGCTCCGACGTGCCGATCGTCATGCTGACCGGTCGCGACGACGTGGTGGATCGCATCATCGGTCTCGAAGTCGGTGCCGACGACTATATCCCGAAGCCCTTTCACCTGCGTGAAGTGCTGGCGCGGGTGCGCAGCATTCTGCGCCGCCGCCGCCCGGTGGAGCCCCCGCAGGTCGAGATCGGACAGGTCTTTGCCTTCGACGGCTGGCGCCTGGAAGTCAGCCGTCGAAGGCTGCTCAACCCAAACGACGAGGAAGTAGAACTCACCACCGGCGAATTCGACATGCTGACGGTGATGATCCGCAATGCCGGCCGGGTGCTGACCCGCGACATGCTGATGGACCAGACGCGCGGGCGCCAGATGGAAGCCTTCGACCGCGCCATCGACGCCCAGATTGCCCGCCTGCGCAAGAAGATCGAGAGCAATCCGACCCATCCCGTGCTGATCCGTTCGGTGCGCGGCGTCGGTTACATTTTTACCGCAGAAACCAGCGCTTCCTGATATCGGCCAAAGGGCCTACTCCTCTATCGGCATCAACGTGCAGCCCGCCTCGCTGGCCAGCGCCTGCAGGCTTTCGCGCAAGGCCTGGCGAACACCCTCCTCGTCTGCGACCGTCAGCACCACATGCAGAGGCACATCGAGCACGCATGCCTCCGGATCTGCGCGTCGGCGCACGAGGCAGAGGCCCTTCAGGTAACCATTGGCATTTTCGCAGACCAGAAGGCGCTGCGACGCGGCTTCCCCCCGCTCGGCAGAAAGGACGTCGGAACAGGTGCGCCGCCAGTCGGAAAGCTCTGTGCGGGCATCTGCGGCATGAACCAGTGCAAAGGCGCGGTCCACTTGCGCTCTGGTGATATCGGCCACCCGGTATGCGGAAACCATGAACCTCCCCCTGGAGGGTTGCCCCTCTCTTCCTCAGCCGTGAGATATGCTCCGACCGGCTGTCAATGCGTCACCGGAGAGCCTAGCGCAAAAAGAGCAAGGCGCTTTGAGCAGGATCAACCGCCGGCGGCCGGAAGGGCGAGGGAAAAGGATCAGACGGTTTCGAGGACGGGGCTTGTAAGCAGGCGTCCACTGGCCACATCGGCAATGCCGAGATCCGTCTGATGCGGGCCGGCGTTGCAGGCAAGCGTTGCCCCGAAACAGGCCTTGAACACCAGATAGGGTGGCTGCCAGTCGACGATGCGATCCATCTCGGTCTTGATGGCGGCAAAACCTGCCGCGATTTCCGGAACGCTGCCCTCGGCGACGAGGCCGGCAAGCGGCAGCGGCAGCACGGCCTTGACCACGCCGCCTGCGGCAACGGCCAGCCCGCCGCCTGCCGCAATCACCGCATTGGCAGCCGCGGCCATATCGTCGGGATCCTTGCCGAACACCGTCAGATTGTGGCTGTCATGCGAGACGGTGGTGGCAAAGGCACCGCGCCACCTGCCCCAGCCGGTAAGGAAGCCGATGCGCGGGCTAGCGGGCGCCCGGCCATGGCGATGAACGACGGCAATCAGCGTCGTCTCTTCCGGCGGCACCACATGGCCATCGGCGATCTCGGCGGATGTTTCGCCCCATTGCGTGAAGCGCGGCTTGTCGATGGTGGCAATGCGGGCAGAGGTGCCGCTTGCCGGCACGCGAAAATCAATCGCTGTCAGGACGCCAAGCTTCATCGTGTCGCAAAGCGTTACCGTTTCGCTGGCGGACGGTGGCGACAACAGCGCCCCGCCGGCCGCCACCTCGCGTCCCGACACCAGCACGCGGCGCGCTTCAAAAGCTTCAAGATCTTCAAACAGAACGATATCGGCGCGACGGCCGGGCGCGATCAGACCGAGATCCGGCCGGCCAAGCCGGCGCGCACCATTCAGCGTTGCCGCCTGCAGTGCCCATTGCGGCTTCATTCCATAGCGCACAAGACGGCGCACTACATCGTCGAGCCCGCCCGCGCGCGCCAGATCATCCGGGAAGACGTCATCGGTGCAGAGTGTTACGGTCTGCGGCAGATGGCCAAGCCCATTCAGGGTCTTGACGAATTCCGGCAGGAGATGGTCGTGGCTGCCGCGAAGCTCGATGGTGAGGCCGGCGCGCAGTTTTTCCAGGAGATCGGCGCCCGAAACCAGTTCATGGTCCGAGGTGACACCGGCGGTGATGAAGGCCTGCAGATCGGCGCCGGAAAGGCTTCTGGCATGGCCGCAGATCAGCTTGCCCGTCTCGAGCCCTGCCCGCAGGATGCCCTCCATGTTCTGCTCGCCTTCGATGATGCCACGCATGTTCATCATTTCGGCAATGCCGGCGATATCGGGACGCGCCAGCAGCGTCTGCAACACGTCCGGGCCGAAATCGGCGCCAGCCAGTTCGAGGCCCGGTGCCGAGGGAACCGATGACGGGGCAAGCAGGATGACACGCAGCGGCAGGTCGATCACCGCATCGGCGGCCCAGTTGACGCCGGCAAGGCCCAGTACATTGCCGAACTCGTGCGGATCCCACACCACCGTCGTCACGCCACGCGGCACCACGGCCTGCGCATAGCCGGCGGGCGTCACCATCGAGCTTTCGATATGCATATGCGTATCGATGAGACCCGGCGACAGGAAAGCGCCGGCGGCATTGATGAGGGTTGCGGCATCTGTGCGGCTGCCCGGCGCATGAACGCTTGCGATCATCGGACCCACGATGCCGATATCGGCTGCCCGAAGTTCGCCGGTTGCGACATCCACCAGCGTTCCGCCCTTCACCAGCACATCGAACGGCATGTCCCCCCGCGCCGCCTGCACGGCGCGACGACGCAGTTCCGGCAGGTTGAGATCGAAGAGTTCGAAGGGACGGGTCATCGGGATGCTTCACTTTCAAGAACGTCGAGTATGATCCGCCGTGCCGCGTCCACGTCGATATCGACGGCGTAATCGGCGTTGAACGGAGCGCGGCCGTCACGGGTTTCGATGACGGTGCGGCCGCGTGTATGCGTGCCGCACAGTTCCACATCGAGCCGTGCGCGGCAAAAGGTGACGAGGTCGTCGCGGATGAAGGCGACCGCTGCAACGGCATCGTAGAGCGACATGGCGGGGCGTCCGCGCTGGATGGCGATATCGATGAAGCCGGCAAGCAGATCGGCAATGAGGGTCGCATTGCGCCCGCCGGCCCGGCGCACGGGTGCGACATCGGCGGGCGTGGCGAGAACCTTGCGGCAAAGATCCAGATCGACCATGCGCAAGGCAACGCCATGGGCAAGCACGATGGCCAGCGCTTCGGGATCGGCAAAGGCGTTAAATTCCGCCGATGCTGTGTGATTGCCCGTCGTCACGCCACCGCCCATCCAGACTATCTCATCGATCTCTGCCGCCAGATCGGGGCGGGCAAGGGCCAGGGCTGCAAGATTGGTGAGCGGCCCGAGCGCCAGGATGCGGCGTGGCAATCCGTCCGCGTGCTTGCCCGAAAGCCAGCCGCACAGCGCCGAAAAAGCATCCTCGGCGTGCAGGACCACGGGTGCCTCGGGCAGGCGCTCGCCCGCACTTGGCATTCCGTGATCGCCGAGGATGCTTTCTGCCGTCTCCAGACGGCCGAGCACGGGAGCAGAGCGCCCCCGAAACAGTGGGAAGGACCAGCCAAAGGCAGACCTTGCGCCGCAGGCATTGCGTTCGACCTGCGCAAGCCCCGCATTGCCGAAGACCAGCGACACGCCATCGACCGGCTCGCCGCCCCGGCTTGCCACCAGAATGGCGGCGATATCATCAAAGCCCATGTCGGTATCGATCCAGACGCCCATCACGCCCTCCTCAAAAGAGCATGGCCGTCCGGGGCGCAGCTGTGATTGTAAAAGATCCGATTTGAAAATTCGCCGCGCGCAACGACCTGGAAAGGACCTGAGACCAGGCACATCACGCGCGGCTGACGGACCTGCTCCGCCGCTATCGGAACATGGCCGGTCATCTCTAATTTCCTGTCTGGGGCTTCCGGGTGAGCACCTGCCTTCGGTGCCCGCCCATCGGCTCCACCAAACGCTCGAAGCAAGGCGGAAATGGGGCTTTCGCACAGCTTTGCAACATCCGAGTTACGAATGTTGCGACGGGCAGGCCTGCCCGCCATGGAGGACGCGGCCATCGTCATCGAACGATCCCTTCCACGGCCTCGGGCACAAGGGTGCGACAGGGGCCGGTCGACTGGCGCACAACCAGCATCATCGGCACGCTGGAGCGCTCGGCCGTCACCGTGCCGGAGGCCGCCACCCGGGCGCGCGGCAGCCCTTCAATGACGGCGGTGAGAGCCGAAACAGCCAGCCGGGCGATCTCGGCCATGTCCATGCGCAGCGTGGTCAGCGACGGCGTCACGACGGAGGACCAGATCAGATCATCAAACCCGGCAACGCTTGCAGCCTCTGGCACGGCAATGCCCGCGCCCTGCAATTCGGTCAAGGCGCGAACGGCGGTCAGGTCCGACAGCGCCGCAAAGGCGGTGACCCCCTGCTCGACCCGCGCGGCGAGATTGAGCGAATGCTCGGGCGCACGATCGGGTGCTAGGTCGGGCGCATTGGGTGACGCAAGCGTTTCAAGCCAGACAACCTCGACGTCGGCACCCGGCCCAAGCCCTGCCTTCAACCCGCCGACCCGATCATTTTGGACGGTCGACAAGGGACTGCCGGCAAGGATCAGCACCTTGCGATGCCCAAGCGCGCGCAGATGCGCGCCCATCTGGCGCCCGCCATCCCAGTGATCGGACGAAACGGTATTGCCGGGCGTGGAGGGCGTATCGATGACGGCAACCGGGCAGCCGATATCGGAAATGCGCGTGCCCCGGCGCGGGATCACCACCATTCCGTCAACGCCCCGGTCGATCAGCCGCTCGATCGTCTCCGTCTGGACGCCCGTATGGCCGCGCGAGTCACCGATCAGCACGCCGTAGCCGGCCGTGGAGGCTGCCTGCTCTATGGCTTGGGCAATCTGCGGGAACAAGGGATTGGAGATATCGGGCAGAACGAGCCCGAGAACGCCGCTTCTGCCCGTGCGCAGTGCCCTGCCCGCCATGCTCGGCACATAGGCAAGCGCCCGCGCCGTCTCCCGGATGCGCTCGGCCAAATCCGGCGAAACGCGCCCCTTGCCCGACAGGGCATTGGACACGGTGGCAACCGAGACGCCGAGCGTTTCGGCGATCACGGCCAGTTTCGGTTTTTCGCTGCGCATCGCAATGCCATCGTTGCTTAATCGTTTAAGCGAATACGTCCATCTTATGCCTCTTGTCGAGGAGTTTCTGCTGCGCTTGCTTCAATTGCTTGAGCCGATGCGGCATCACGGGAGAATAAGCCGCATTTTTCCTGTCCCCGCCGTTTTTCGAAGGATTATTCCTTGCGTCTGAACCTCTGCAAGTGGCACGGAACATGCATGTTTTGTCACATGCCTGCCGCCAAGCGTGAGCGGGACGACCACGAGAGACCGGGAGAACGGTGATGCAGGTCATGCAGCCGCTGAAGAACGACAGCCGCCGGGCAACGCCCGCCCGCATGGAGCCGCTGGCGAAGCTTCCGGTGTTCTTCAATCTGGCCGACAAGCGCGTCGTGCTGGCCGGCGGTTCCGATGGTGCAGCCTGGAAAGCCGAGCTGCTGGTGGCCTGCGGCGCGACCGTGCATGTTTTCTGTCCCCGGCACGAACTCTCCGGCACATTTTCAGGCATGATCGACGAGCAGGCGCGCCGCGAGACGCCCTTGATGGTGCATCACGACCACCCCTGGCACATCCATATGTTCGAGAACGCGGCTCTGGCGCTGGGCGACTGCGAGACGGACGAGGAAGCCAAGGCGTTTTATTGCGCCGCAAAGGCCGCGGGCGTGCCGGTCAATGTCATAGACAATCCGGCCTTCTGCGAATTCCAGTTCGGCTCCATCGTCAACCGCTCGCCGGTGGTCATTGCCATTTCGACGGACGGGGCCGCGCCCATCCTGGCGCAGGCGATCCGCCGACGCATTGAAACGCTTCTGCCGCCGGCGCTCAAAGCCTGGGCCGAAATCGCCCAGGGCATTCGCGAGGCGATCAACGAAAAGCTGAAGCCGGGTACGGAGCGGCGCAGCTTCTGGGAAGGGTTCGTCGACCGGGTGTTTCGCGAAGCGCCGAGCGAGACAACGGCTGCCGCGCTGGTGACCGACGCCGGACGCATCGCCCATGGAACCGGCGAACAACCGGTGGGCCGCGTGACGCTGGTCGGCGCCGGCCCCGGCGATGCCGAACTTCTGACGCTGAAAGCCGTGCGCGCCCTGCAGGCTGCCGACGTGATCCTGTTCGATGATCTTGTTTCCGGCGACGTGCTGGAGCTTGCCCGGCGTGAAGCCAAGCGCATGCTGGTTGGCAAGCGCGGCGGCCGCGAAAGCTGCAAGCAGGAAGATATCAACGCCACGATGATTGCTCTTGCCAAGAGCGGCAAGCGCGTGGTGCGGCTGAAATCCGGTGACCCGATGATTTTCGGTCGGGCCGGCGAGGAAATCGAGAGCCTGGAAAAAGAAGGCATTCCGGTCGAGATCGTGCCCGGCGTCACCTCCGCCACCGCCATGGCGGCCCGGCTTGGCGTATCGCTCACCCACCGCGACCACGCCCAGTCGGTGCGGTTCGTCACCGGGCATTCGCGCAAGGGCGAGCTTCCGGCGGACCTCGACTGGTCAAAACTTGCCGATTCGACCGTCACCACTGTCTTTTACATGGGTGGACGCACAGCCGCCGCCATCGCTGCCAAACTCTGCGCAAACGGCATGGCGGCAACGACCCCCGCCGTCATTGTCAGTGCCATTGCTCGCGAGGATGAGCGCCGCTGGGTTGGAAAGCTCATCGACATGCACTCTGCCATGGCAGAGATCGGCTACGAAAACCCGGTGCTGATCGGTATCGGGGACGCCTTCATCAAGGCAAAGGCAGGGTCCGGCCTTGCGTGTGAAGACGGGCACGAAAAGGCGCAGCAGGCCGTCTGACGCCTGTTATACTCGCTGATCGCCGGGCATCGTCTTCTGCCGTTCCTCCCGCAATGCGCCTGCGACCGAGGAGAGAAGGTCGAGATCCTCCAGTGCCTCAACCGGCACCGACAGCTTGGGGCGCCAGTTGGGATGGCTGTCGCTGGTGCCCGGGATATTGGTCGGCTGCGCTTCCTTGGTGAGATCCGCCAGCCGAACGGCAAGAAGCATGGACGGCGTGCGGGCCAGAAAACGGTGCAGCGACAGGGCCAGTTGATCGAGGTCTTTCCCCTTCAACACGGCAGCAGCCGCATCCGGCACAGGAAGACCTTCCAAAGCCAGCGCCCGCACCAGGTCGGATTTTTCCTTCGCGCGGGCGGTGAGATCGGCCTTGGCTGTTTTCTGGGGCACGAGGCCATGCTCGGCCCGGGCCTTGATATCGGCGCCGGACCACCAGCCACCCAGCGTCTGATGGTCCTGGGTGGAAACGCAGGCGAGCGACAGAGCCGGATAATCGGCCGGCGCAACAAAGCCCTCTTCGTTCAACTCATAGGAGAAGATGCGGTAGGAGAGCAGCGAGGCGCGTGCCAGATCCTCCCGTAGCCCCTCCGGCAGATTGCCGAGATCCTCACCGATGACCAGGCAATGATGATCGTGCGAGGCCTCGGCCAGAACCTGCAGCATATCCTCCTTCGGGTAGGCGACATAGGCGCCGTCAGCCGGGGTCCCATCAAAGGGCACAAGAAACAGCCGCGCAAGCGCTGCCGCGTGATCGATGCGCACGGCGCCGGCATAGCGCATGGCCACGTCCAACATGCGCCGATAGGGCGAGGGATCGCCCTCGGCAATTTTCGACGGGAGAAAGGCGGCAAGCCGCCAGTCCTGCCCGTCCACCGCCCAGGGGTCGGGCGGCCCGCCGATGCTGGCGGAAGACACGTAGATGTCCGGCTCGCTCCAGGTGGCGGATCCATCCAGCGCCTCGCCGACGGCAAGATCCAGATAAAGCCCGATGCGCAGGCCCGCCTGTTCGGCCGCCCCCACCACATCGGAAAGCTGCACATGCGCCACCCATTGCAGCCACATGTGAAATTCGATCTCATCCAGTCTGGACTGGGCAAAGGTCACCACAGCCGGGCTGTCCGGTGCCTGCATGTCACTTGGCCAGTTCCGCCAGCCGGCCGGCAGACCACGCGAGACCATATCGGCAGAGATCACCTCAAACAGCGCGTGGCGGCGCAGGCTTTCGCCGAATTGTTCCAGAAAGCTTTCAAAGGCCGATGCCCCATAGGCCCCGGATGACAGGTTCGCCTTCCGCCATGCCTGCCACAGACGCCGCAGTTCCCGCAGTTTGGCCGTGGCCACCGCCGGATAATCGACAAGCTTTGCCTGCCGGAGCTTTTGCAAAGCCTTGTCCAGATCGGGCCGTGGCGCAAAACCCGGAACCTGATCGACAGCGATATAGAACGGGTTCAGCCATTGGCGGCTGGACGGCTCATAAGGGCTGCACCGGGTCGGATCTGCCATGAAGGGTGCATGCAACGGGTTGAGCCCGATGAAATCAGCACCCACCCGGCCGGCAAGACCACATATGGCACGCAGATCGGCAAAATCGCCGATCCCCCAGTTGCGATCGGACCGAAGTTCATAAAGCTGCAGGCTGAGGCCCCAGAGACGATCCTCAGACAGGACATCCGGCAGGAAGCAGACGGGCGCGGCCTCCATCAAGGCCGCGTCCTCGACCGTCACATTGAGCGCCGAAAGTATTTTCCGCTTCGTGTCGCGGGAAATCGCGACCTCCCGCCCATCCGGGTCGGGGCGGGTGAACTCGATGCCATGCTGGCGCGCCAGTTCGTCCAGGGTGGCTGTATGCCCCTGCGTGACGGATGGGGTCGAGGGGCTGGACGCAAGAGTGGTCGGGTCATCCATCGGCCAGGCTCCACACCACAGACCACGGCGCCGCCTCGCCCGCCTCGATCGTGCCCAAGCGGAAAATCACCTCTCCCTCCGACACCTCAGGCACCCGACCGGCGTTCGCGGTGAGGTTGGCCCGCAGGCTGAGGCGCTTGTTGCCCAAGTTCCATTCCACCAAGAGGCCATCGCCTTCGTGTTCAAACCGGGCACTGGTGCCGGTCAACTGGGCAAGAAGCGGCACGACATGGTTTTGCCGGATCTCGATCAGCCGGCGGTAAAAGCCCAGCATGTCCTGTGCTTCCTGCTGCGACAGCTTTGTCCAATCGAGCTTGGCGCTTTCAAAGGTTGCACGCGCCGTTGGATCCGGCAGGTCATCGCCATCGAAGCCCGGCAGGCGCGACATTTCCTCGCGACGGCCCTTGCGCACCTTCTCGTTCAGCTCCTCATCGAAATCGCAGAAGAAGGGAAAGGGTTCGCGCGCACCCCATTCCTCGCCCATGAACAGCATCGGCAATTGCGGCGCCAGCAGATAGACGGCAGCCACCGCCTTCATGGCCTCCAGCGGCTGCGAAACGATCATGCGATCGCCCAGCGCGCGGTTGCCGATCTGGTCGTGGTTCTGGATGAAAGAGATGAAGGCGGTGGGCGGAAGGTGGCGGCTCGGCTTGCCTCGCGCCTCGCCGCGATACGGCATATGTTCGCCCTGGAAGACAAAGCCTTCCGCCAGCGCGCGGCCGACCTTGGCGGGGTCGCCGGCGTAATCCTGATAATAGCCGAAGTCCTCGCCGGTCGCGGCGATATGCAGGACGTGGTGGATGTCATCGTTCCACTGGGCCGAAAAATGCACCGGCCGACCATCCGCGTTGCGCCGCAGGAGGTCGCTGTTGTTGTCCTCATTCTCCACGACCAGATGCACATGCCGATCGCCTGCTTCCGCCCGGACGCGGCGCGCCAGTTCATGCAGCAGATGTTCGCGCGTATCATCCTTGATGGCATGCACTGCATCGAGGCGCAGGCCATCCAAGCGGAACTTGCCGATCCAGTAGAGGGCATTTTCGATCACGAATTCACGCACCGGGCGCGAGGAGGCGCCATCATAATTGATGCCGCTGCCCCACGGCGTCTTGTGCTGCTCGGTAAAGATCGGCGCATAGGCCGGCAGGTAATTTCCGTCCGGGCCGAAGTGATTATAGACGACGTCGAGCAGAACACAGATGCCGCGTTCATGCGCGGCATCGATGAGCGCCATCAGATCCTCTGGCCTGCCATAGCTTGCCTCCGGCGCATAGGGCAGGACACCATCGTAACCCCAGCCGTAGCTGCCGGGAAAATCGCTGATCGGCATGATCTGCAGGGCCGTGACGCCTAGGGCTGCGAGATGATCGAGCCGTTCGATGGCAGAGAGAAAAGTGCCTTCCGGGGTAAAGGCGCCGATATGCATCTCGTAGATCACCAGTTCCTCGATCGGGCGACCGCGCCATGCGGGTGTGCGCCAGACATAGGCGTCGAGATCGATCACCTCGCTTGGACCATGGACATCCTCCGGCTGGTGGCGCGAGGCGGGATCCGGAACAACGAGGTCATCGGGCAGGACGAAGGAATACCGGGTGCCGGCCCCGGCTCCCGGCACCGTTCTTTCATGCCAGCCATCGCTCACAGGCGTCATGGAGATAGGGTCCTGACCTTCAAGCTTCAGCCGGACGCTGTCATGGAGGGGTGACCAGAAGCGGAACCGGGTTTCGGACGGGGAAACGACTGGGCCGAACAGAAATTCAGACACGTAGGAAACCTTTTGCAGGAGGGGTCGACTGTTCAACTCGTCAAAGCGGGAAAGGTTTCGCGCGGCCTGCGCTCAAGCAGACGAATAAACCGAACCCAGTCAAAGACATAGTCAGTCAGCGGATGGAGGCGCAGGGACATAGCGCGAAAAATTGCGTCAAAAAGCCCGCAAATGCGGGGTTCCCGGCGCTCTCCACCAGCGTCACGCAAGCTTCATCCGGGAATATGACACGTCATCTCTGCGAAAGCCCATCACCAGAAAAAGCCAGACGAGCGCGCCACCGCACGAGGATGAACCACCCCATTTTTGCTTGAAGGTTAGCCATGGCTACAATCACATTTGCAAATACCAAGGGAGGCGCCGGCAAGACGACCGTCGCTCTCATTCTTGCCGCAGAACTCGCCGAACGCGGACACCGCGTTGCCATTCTCGATACCGATCCGCAACAGTGGATCACCCGCTGGCAGGGCCTCGACGCCGCTTCGGCAAAATTCACCGTCGTTTCACATATCACCGAGGAGACGATCGAAGAGGACGTGAAGGCCCTGTCGAAGAAGATGGACTATGTCATCGTCGATGTTGCCGGCGGCATGTCCCCGCTTCTGGCCAAGGCGATCGGCCTGTCGAACCGGGTGATGATCCCGGTTCAGGGCTGCGCCATGGATGCCGTGGGCGGTGCGCAGGTGCTGGAGATCCTTCAGCAGCTGGCGATCCAGTGCGATATCCGCATCCCCCATTCGGTGGTGCTGACGCGCATCAATTCCATCATCACCACCCGCGCGCTGACCGCCGTGAAGGCCATCCTGGCCGAAAAGCAGGTGCATATGCTGGAAACGGCCCTCATCGAACGGGCTGCCTATCGCGACATGTTCGTCACCGGCGGCACGCTGCATACGATGGAAGCGGAACGGGTCAGCAATCTCGACAAGGCGCGTGACAATGCCCGCCAGTTTGCCGAGGAAGTCATGAGCCTTGTGCCGCTGAAGGCTGCCAAGCCGAAGACGAGCAAACCGAAGGCCGAAAAGGCGCCGAAGACCACGGCAACCCGCCAGCGCAAGGCGGCCTGACAACCGCCGTCGGCAGCCCGATCCACCGCCCCGACTTCCGGCAGAAGGCACCCGCAAACCCTGCGGGTGCCTTCTGCCGTCTTCAGTGCCGTCACGCCGTCAGCGTGACCGTGATCGATTGACCGCCAAGGCTTGCCGTAAACTCGGACGCCGCGGGGATAGAGGGTGCGCCGCAGAGCGTGCCGGTGGTCACCACAGCGCCCTTCGTCAGATGGCCGCCCATCGGCAAGCCGCCATTGGCTGCCGCGATGACGGCCGCCAGAGGATCGCCGTCCGGGTGCCGGGGGGCTCCGTCAAAGAGAACCGTCTCGCCATTGGTCAGAACAAGGGTGCCGAGTTCTGCCCCTTCGGCCAGAAGCGCCCGGTCGAGGACCGGCCCGACGATATACCCGACATTGCTCATCATGTCCGACAGGAGGAGCGGCAGCGAACTGCCGGGGCCTTGCGTATAGCGGCTGCGCACGAGTTCGACCCCGATCGCAACGCTTTCGATGGCATCGACGATATCCTGCCGGCTGTAAGGGTGAGCGCGCGGCGGCAGGTCACGGCCAAGCGTCAGCGCCAGTTCGATTTCCACCTTGATGCCGGCGCAGAACGGTGATTCCGGAACGGTGCTGACAAAGATGAGGGGCGCACCGTAGAGGCCGCCATCGCGCAGCGAGAACTTGTAGCCCTTCGGCGCACCTGCCCCGAGCCGGTTCAGGATGTCGGCCTGGATGGCATAGGCGCCGGAGACATCCGGCACAACAAGGCCCTCCGTACCGATGGTCTGCCCGTCGCGCATGGCCTGTGAAAGCTGGTCGGTAAGCTTTGTCGTCCCGGCCGCGTCGTTGATGTCCGTCATGTCTTTGATCTCCCGATGATGTGCATGCCTTGCATGTCTTTTGGCCGGCAGCAACCGGCAAGCCGACAAAACAAAAAACCGGCCGTCTGTCGACGGCCGGGATGTCTGATGCCAGAGGTGCCGGAGGGCGCTTAACGGTTTGCCGCCGCCTGATGCTCGGAGGAATCGAGGATCCGGCTGAGACTGAGCGCCGCAAGCGTGCAGATGGCGCCGGAAATCAGGTAGCCACCGATGAAGATGATGCCGAAATTGCTGGCAAGACCGAGCGCCACAAGCGGCGCAAAGCCCGCGCCCACCAGCCAGGAGAGGTCAGACGTGAGCGCCGAACCGGTATAGCGATAGGGAAGCGAAAAGCGCGACGAGACCGCGCCGGACGCCTGACCGAAGGAGAGGCCGAGAATGCCGAAGCCGATGATGATGAAGGCATCCTGCCCCTTGCCGCCGGCATCCAGAAGGAAGGGCGCCGAAAAGCTGAAGAGGGCAATAATGCCGGCACCGACCATCAGCTGCTTGCGCCGGCCGATGCGGTCGGCGGCAAGCCCGGACACGACGATCGCCCCGATGCCGACGATCGCGCCAAAAATCTGCACGAACAGGAATTCGCCCGCCGACTGGCCGCCATGCAGCGTCACCCAGCTGAGCGGGAAGATCGTCACGAGGTGGAACATGGCAAAGCTTGCAAGCGGCGCAAAGGCACCGAGCAGGATATCACGACCATGGACGCGAATGGTTTCGAGAACCGGCCGCGGCTGCAATTCGAGCGTTTCGAACAGCTGGCCGAATTCGCGGCTGGCGACGATACGCAGACGGGCAAACAGGGCGACCACGTTGATGGCGAATGCGACGAAGAACGGGTAGCGCCAGCCCCAGGTGAGGAAATCCTGATCGGTGAGGCTGACGGCAAAATAGCCGAACAGCGCGCTTGCCAGCGCAAAGCCGATGGGCGCCCCAAGCTGCGGGATCATGGCATACCAGCCGCGATGCTCCTTGGGCGCATTGAGTGCCAGAAGCGAAGCCATGCCATCCCAGGCACCGCCGAGCGCAAAGCCCTGGCCGAGACGAAACAGCGCCAGAAGCGCCACCGACCAGACGCCGGCGGATTGGTAGCTCGGCAGGAAGGCAAGAGCGGCCGTCGAGCCGCCGAGCAGGAAGAGCGCGATGGTGAGCTTGGATCCGCGGCCATAGGTGCGGTCGATCCACATGAAGAACAGCGAGCCGACCGGTCGCGCCAGGAAAGCCAGCGAAAAGACGGCAAACGACATCAGTGTCGCCGTCACCGGATCGCCGGCAAAGCTGAAAACAAGGCGCGGGAAAACCAGAACCGAGGCAATTCCGTAGACAAAGAAATCGAAGAATTCGGACATGCGGCCGATGACCACGCCAATGGCGATGCTGCCGGGAGACAACGGCTTGCCATCGTGCATCTGCCGGGCGTCGCGCTCGAACTCGGACGATGTGGGGTTGGTTGTAATGCTCATGATGCGGTCTCCTCCTTTGCGGCGAATAGTCGCCTCCCCAAAAGATAGGATGATGCATATTTGCGTGTTATCAAGCCCGGTCTCGCTTCAATGGCAAAGAATTTGCTCCAAACGGTGCAGGTGCCGTATATTGTTGCAAAGTCTTTACCGTTTCGGGTGGAACTCTGGCGTCGTGCGGGACTTTTGCACACACCCGCTCCATCATCGGCGAGGCGGTCCCCGGTTTCTTGTTGCGTTGCACGAAAATGTTTTGCACTGCGACGAAAGACCTCATAGGGAGCCTTGCTCTCATGCTTTAGTCGCAGAGTGACAAAACGCAAATTTCGAACTGAAAGATGCCACGGTTGATGAAGCTCATTTGCCGGCTTAGTGCCCTCATCCTACTTCTCGCGCTCTCGGGCTGCGATCTCGTCGTCATGTCGCCGTCCGGTGACATTGCCATGCAGCAGCGCGACCTCATCATCATTTCGGTGGTGCTGATGTTGCTGATCATCATTCCGGTGATCTGCCTGACGCTCTATTTCGCCTGGCATTACAGGCGGTCGAACACCAGCGCCCAGTATGACCCGGAATGGCATCACTCCACGCGCCTGGAAGTGATCATCTGGGCCGCACCGCTGGCGATCATCATCGCGCTCGGCGCCGTCACCTGGATCAGCACCCACAAGCTGGACCCGTATCGCCCGCTCGACCGCATCGATGCGGCCCGTCCGGTCACGCCCGAGACCAAGCCGATCACCATCGAAGTGGTGGCGCTCGACTGGAAGTGGCTGTTCCTCTACCCGGAACAGGGCATTGCCACGGTCAACGAGATCGCAGCGCCGATCGACACGCCGATCGAGTTCAAGATCACCGGTTCGACCGTGATGAACTCCTTCTACATCCCCGCCCTTGCCGGTCAGATCTATGCCATGCCCGGCATGCAGACCAAGCTGCACGCGGTGATGAACAAGGAAGGCGTCTACGAAGGCTTTTCCGCCAACTACAGCGGTGACGGCTTCTCCGGCATGCGCTTCAAGTTCCACGGCGTGAGCAACCAGGCGTTCGACCAGTGGGTCTCCCAGGTCAAGAACCAGGGCTCCCCGCTCAACCGCGACGCATACCTGAAGCTGGAACGTCCGAGTGCCCGCGTGCCGGTCACCTATTATGGCCAGGTGGAGAACGGTCTGTACGAGGCCATCCTCAACCTGTGCGTCCAACCCGGCCAGATGTGCCAGAACGAAATGATGCATATCGACATGATGGGCGGTGCCGGCAAGGACAGCGCGGAAAACCGCGAACGCCTGCAATACGATACCCGCTGGACCAACGAAGAAGGCCCCGGCGCGACCTATCCGGCCACCGGCCATGGAGCAAAGAGCCATGAGGGCACCGAAGCGGAAACCGCACCGGGTTCAGCCGCGCAGCCGGGCAAGGGTAACGACGGCATGTCGAATATGCCCGGCATGTCCGGCCACGAAGGCCATGATGGCAAAGGCGTGGCGCCTGACCAGCTGAACACAAACACGAAGCCGTAATCGCCGGCTTGAGACGTATCGGAAACTGCAATGTTCACGAACAGTAACCTGTTGGAATTCATTTTCGGACGGTTGTCATGGGATTCGCTGGCTTTCACCCATGAGCCGATCCTCCTCGTCACCTTCATCGGCGTGGTGCTCGGCGGCCTCGCCGTCGTCGGCGCCATCAGCTATTTCCGCCTGTGGGGATATCTGTGGAACGAGTGGTTCACCAGCGTCGACCACAAGAAGATCGGCATCATGTATGTCATCCTCTCGCTCATCATGCTGCTGCGCGGCTTTGCCGATGCGGTGATGATGCGCACGCAGCAGGCCATGGCCTTCGGTGCCAATGAGGGCTATCTGCCCCCAAGCCACTATGACCAGATCTTCACCGCCCATGGCGTGATCATGATCTTCTTCTTCGCCATGCCGATCGTGACGGGCGTCA
The DNA here is from genome assembly GCF_042611105.1 of Neorhizobium fuzhouense. Lineage (NCBI taxonomy): Bacteria > Pseudomonadati > Pseudomonadota > Alphaproteobacteria > Hyphomicrobiales > Rhizobiaceae > Neorhizobium > Neorhizobium fuzhouense. The sequence goes on from NZ_JBHFFP010000003.1 coordinate 317,499, forward strand.
TGAACTTCGTGGTGCCGCTGCAGATCGGCGCTCGCGACGTGTCCTTCCCGTTCCTGAACAACTTCTCATTCTGGATGACGGCAGCCGGCGCAGCGATCATCATGCTGTCGCTGTTCGTCGGCGAATTCGCCCGCACCGGCTGGCTTGCCTATCCCCCTCTGTCGGGTGCCGATTACTCGCCGGGGGTCGGGGTCGACTATTACATCTGGGGCCTGCAGGTGGCCGGTGTCGGGACAACGCTCTCCGGCATCAACCTGATCGCCACTATCGTGAAGATGCGCGCGCCGGGCATGACCATGATGAAGATGCCGATCTTCACCTGGACCTCGCTCTGCACCAACGTGCTGATCGTCGCCTCGTTCCCGATCCTGACGGCCACCCTCGTTCTGTTGACGCTCGACCGCTATGCCGGCACGAACTTCTTCACCAACGACCTTGGCGGCAATCCGATGATGTATGTGAACCTCATCTGGATCTGGGGCCATCCGGAAGTCTACATCCTCATCCTGCCGGCCTTCGGCATCTTCTCCGAAATCGTCTCGACCTTCTCCGGCAAGCGCCTCTTCGGCTATGCCTCGATGGTCTATGCGACGGTCGTCATCACCATCCTGTCCTATCTCGTCTGGCTCCACCACTTCTTCACGATGGGCTCCGGCGCCAGCGTCAACGCCTTCTTCGGCATCACCACGATGATCATCTCGATCCCCACGGGCGCGAAGATCTTCAACTGGCTGTTTACGATGTATCGCGGTCGCATCCGCTATGAAGTGCCGATGCTGTGGACGATCGGCTTCATGGTCACCTTCGTCATCGGCGGCATGACCGGCGTGATGCTCGCCGTTCCGCCGGCGGACTTCGTGCTGCACAACTCGCTGTTCCTGATCGCCCACTTCCATAACGTGATCATCGGCGGCGTGGTGTTCGGCCTGCTCGCCGGCGTGAACTTCTGGTTCCCGAAGGCCTTCGGCTACAAGCTCGATCCGTTCTGGGGCAAGATGTCCTTCTGGTTCTGGCTCGTCGGCTTCTACTTCGCCTTCATGCCGCTCTACGTGCTTGGCCTGATGGGCGTCACCCGCCGCGTCAACCACTTCGAAGATCCCTCGCTGCAGATCTGGTTCGTGATTGCCGCCTTCGGTGCGTTCCTGATTGCGCTCGGCATCGGCTCCTTCCTCATCCAGCTTGTCGTCAGCTATCTGAAGCGCGAGGAACTGCGCGACCTGACCGGCGATCCGTGGAATGCCCGCACGCTGGAATGGTCGACGTCTTCGCCGCCACCGGAATACAACTATGCCTTCACGCCCGTCATCCACGACCATGACAGCTGGTACGACATGAAGCGTCGCGGCTATGTGCGTCCTCTGGAAGGCTTCAAGCCGATCCATATGCCGAAGGGCACCGGCACCGGCGTCATCCTGTCGGGCCTCAGCGTCGCCTTTGCCGTCGGCATGATCTGGTACATGTGGTGGCTGGCGGCCCTCGCCTTCCTCGGCATCATTGTCGTCTCCATCGCCCATACCTTCAACTACAAGCGCGATTACTACATCCCGGCTGAAACCGTTGTCGAAACGGAAAATGCCCGGACCAAGCAGCTCGCGGAACAGGCGTGATTGTCATGAGTGAAAACCAAGCCGCCGTTTCGGCAGAGAACCCGCAGTTCTATCTGACGGAAGACCACCATCCGGAAAACAGCACCATGCTGGGCTTCTGGATCTACCTGATGAGCGACTGCCTGATGTTTGCAGTCCTCTTTGCCACCTATGCCGTGCTCGGCCGCAACTATGCGGCCGGCCCCGCACCGGCCGACCTGTTCGACCTGCAGCTCGTGGCCATCAACACCGCCATGCTGCTGTTCTCCTCCATCACCTATGGCTTTGCCATGCTGCGGATGGAAAAGGGCGACAAGAGCGGCACGCTGATGTGGCTTGCCATCACCGGCCTGTTCGGCCTCGCCTTCCTCGGGATCGAACTCTACGAGTTCAGCCACCTGATCCACGAAGGCGCCGGTCCGCAACGGTCTGCGTTCCTCTCGGCCTTCTTCACGCTGGTCGGCACACACGGTCTGCACGTCACCTTCGGCAGCATCTGGCTGGTGACGCTGATGGTGCAGGTGGCAAAGCACGGCCTGATCGAGGCCAATCGTCGTCGCCTGATGTGCCTGTCGATGTTCTGGCACTTCCTCGACGTGATCTGGATCGGCGTCTTCTCTCTCGTTTACCTGATCGGAGTGATCGGATGAGTTCGCACCCACATGCACCGGCGCAGGAAAGCGCGCACAACACCCACCACGCCCACAGCCATGGGCATGAAGCCGCCCATGGCAGCTTCAAGAGCTACATGACGGGCTTCGTCCTGGCGGTCATTCTGACCGCCATCCCCTTCTGGCTCGTCATGGCCGACGTGCTCGACAACAAGGCGCTGACGGCCGGTATCGTCATGGCCTTCGCCGCAGTCCAGGTCGTCGTCCACATGGTCTACTTCCTGCACATGAATTCGAAGTCGGAAGGCGGCTGGACCATGCTCGCGATGATCTTCACCATCGTCATCGTGGTGATCGCGCTCTCCGGTTCGCTCTGGGTCATGCATCATCTGAACACCAACATGATGCCGATGAACCCGGAAATGATGAAAAACATGCCGTAACAGCGTTCGGGCTGGCGGCAGCGATGCCCCGGCCCGCGCAAGGATACCTGTTGAATGGATACAGAGGCCCGCCCCCACCCCGGCAAGCGCTATACCGCCTTCGCCTGTGTGATGGCGGGCCTTGTGCTTGTGTTTCTGGCGCTCGGCACCTGGCAGGTGCAGCGGCTGTTCTGGAAGCTCGACCTGATTGCCCGCGTCGATGCCCGCATTCATGCGGACGCCGTCCCCGCCCCCCTGCCCGCCCAATGGCCCCAGATCAACCAGGCAGCCGACGAATATCGCCGCGTGACCATCCACGGCACCTTCCTGCATGACAAACAAGCGCTGGTGCAGGCCGTGACGGAACGGGGCGCCGGCTTCTGGGTGCTGACACCGCTCATGACGACGGATCGCGGCACGGTTCTCATCAATCGCGGCTTCGTGCCGATGGAGAGACGAGACGCTGCTGCCCGGCAGGCGGGCGAAATCGCCGGCGACGTCGCCGTGACGGGCCTTCTGCGGCTACCCGAGCCCGGCGGCGGCTTTCTGCGCACCAATGATCCGGCTGCCGATCGCTGGTACTCGCGGGACGTGGCGGCCATTGCGGCCTCGCGCGGTCTGGGGGAGGTTGCGCCCTATTTCATCGATGCGGATGCCACGGAAAATCCGGGCGGCCTTCCTGTCGGGGGGCTGACGGTCGTTTCCTTCCGCAACAGCCATCTCGTCTATGCCCTCACCTGGTATGCGCTTGCCGCCATGTCGATCGCAGCCGTCGTCTACCTCATGCGCCAGCGCGGGAAGCAGACGTAGAGCAGCGGCAACTCACGGCTTGGCTTGGTTTTCAAGCATGGGGGGCAGCGGTGCGAATGTGACGTTTTCTGCGGAACTACGCCTGCGCTCACCGGTTACCTCATCGACACATGAGGCGACCATCAATGACCAAGACACCAGACAACGACCCCATCGCACAGCCGGAAGACAGCCTGCCCACGCAACGCCGCAAGCGCCGTGCCGGCGGCGGCATCGTGACGTTCTTCATCATTTTCGCGATTGGGGCCTTCAGTCTCTATCTGTTCATCGTGTTTTACGGTGCCATCGCTGGGAGCCAGTGACGGCACCGCAAAGCGTCAGAGCGCCACAGGCTCGTCCGGATGATAGGCCATGCCGCGGGCGCGAAAGCGCTCCGGAGCTCCGGCATCGGAATATTTTGCCAGTTCGTCCATATCCGTCTTGTTCAGGATCACGCCAGCGGTCTTCGACGCGATGCCGGGCTCCGCTTCCAGAAGGCTTTCCACCAGTTTCACCGGCGTTTCCCCCCATTCGGCCACGAAGATATAGGCATCGACATAGGGCGAAAACGCCTTGGCATCGATGGTCGGCACCAGCGGCGCGAGATCAACGACGATATATTCGAAGCGGCTGCTGACCGTTTCCATCAGCCTGCCCATTTCAGGCGATGCGAGCAGTTCGCTGGTATGTGGCAGGGCATTGTGCTTGGAAGCAATCGGCAGAACAGCAAGGTTGGCCTTGGCATCGATGGTGATGGCGCTCGTCCACGGCGCATCGCCGCGCAGCACTTCCAGAAGACCGCTTTCCGGCTCGGTGTCGAGAACAATGCTCGATCCGCCGGCCGTCGGGTCCGCGTCCAGAAGCAGGGTGCGCTTGTTCATGGCGCCCAGCATGCTGGCGAGGTTTGCAGCAACCGTGGACTTCCCCTCCCCCGACAGGGCTGAGACGACAGCGATCACCCGGCATTCGCGGCTGGGCAGGGCGACATCGCAGGCAAGCTTGGCATTGCGCAATGTTTCGGCAAAGGCCGAGCGCGGATGATCCACGGCCACCCGGGTGAGTTTCTTGGCAAAGCGGGCGGCATCTTCGGCCAGCGCCTGATCATCGACCTGTTCCGCGACCTTGCCCCCGCTCTTGCGCGCCTTGGCGGCCTCGGCTTCGCGCGCCTTGACCTTTTGCGAGCGCAGAAGCGGGATATAACCGAGGAACCGCAGACCGAGCCGGCTGCGTACATCCTGGCCCAGCCGGAACGACCGCTCCTTCAATTCGAGCGCCGTTGCAAGACCGCCGCCGACGAAAAGGCCAAGCACGACGGACAAAGCCATGGTGATGGTCTTTTTCGGGCTGGACGGTGCTGTCGGCACACCCGCCTCCGATATCACCCGAGCCTTGGCAATCGGGAAGGACTGCTGCTGCGTTGCCTGCTCGAAACGGTCGAGATAGGTCTGGTACATCGCCTTCAGCGAAGCAGCCTTCTGCTCCAGTTCACGCAACTGCACGACCGACACATTGGCCTGCGAATTGCTGCCGGCTAGACGGTCGATGCTGTCGCGCAGCGATTTTTCACGCGAGCTTGCCACTTCATAGTCGTTGCGGAAGCCCGATGTCATCTGCTGCAATTCGCGGAAGATCTGCTGGGCGATATCGGCCTTCTGTGTAGCGAGCAGCTTTGCCTGTGGGTGATCCGGGCCGAACTGTTCCTCGACGGTGCGCTGGCGCTCCGATGCCGACTGGTAGCGCTTGCGAAGATCCTGGATGACCGAATTTCCGCCGTCCGTGGAGGAGACGATGGCATTGTTCACCGCCGCATCCGGGCCCTGATCGACAATCGCCTTGTACTGGTTGAAGCGAGCAGAGGCGGTTGCCGTGTCGGCCTGTGCGACGATCAGCTGGCTGGTGAGATCGGAAAGTTGCTGGGCCGACAGAAGTTCGCCGCGCGGCGAAATGAGCCCGTTCTTGATCTTGTATTCCTCGACCGCCAGCGCCGCATCCTGCGAGCGGCGATTGAGATCGGTCAGCCGCTCCTGCAACCAGTCGGAAGCCCGCTCGGTGGCATTGAAATTGGCGCTCAGCTGTTCGGTCAGGTAGGCGGCGGCATAGGCCTTGGCAAGCTGCGTCGACAACAGCGGCTGCGGTGACTGTACCGCAATGGCAATGACCGAACTGCGCCCGACGCGGTTGACGTCGAGCGATTGCTGCAGGATGGCAGAGGCCTTTTCGCGCCGGCCATTGCGCGCCGCCTCTTCCGACACTGGCGGATCCGACGGTTTCAGCAATCCGACGATGCTCTTGACGCTGCCCTTCACAAGACCGATCGGCGATTCCGGCGGATCGAGAAACAGCGCATTGTCGGCAAGCTTCAGATCGTCGGCGACCCGAAGCGCAAGCGCCTTCGATTTCAGGATTTCCACCGCGCTCGACATGCGGTTGTCGATCTGCTGGGCCGACTGGACGTCGGTTTCGTTTTCGGCATAGCGCGACAGGTTCTCGTCGATGAGGATCTGCGTCATGGCCGTATAGGCCGGCGGCGTCATCAAAAGATAAAGCCCGGCCAGCACCATGGCGGCCAGGACGCAGAGGCCGATCAGCCGTATCCGCCGCATCAGCGCGGAAAACAGCCGGTCCAGATCGATAAACGAATCCTGATCCCGGTTTACGCTCGGAAACGTCGTCGAACGAAGGTTGATATGGTCCATCAGAAAGATCCTTTGGCGTCCCTCGACGCGAGGGAGATAATCAGGATGACGCCTTGGCAGGACGTGTGGCGGAACCGATGAGACGGCGCAGACGCGCCGCAATCGGCATTTTGAGATGGCGCAGGGCGCCGGGATGGGCAATGGCGACCTTCAGGCAACCGGGGAGCGAGCGGTGCTTGATGTGCGACACCAGCGACAGAAAAGCGCCCGCTTCAATGAGGCTGCGGCTGCGGCGTTCCTGTGCCCGTCGCGCCTTGGCATCCAGCGGATAGGCTTCGACAAAGCCCTTGTCCGCATCGATCATGGCGCGGACATGCTGCGGCTCGAGCACCCGCGAGATCGAGCCCTCGCGGATATGGTAGACATAGCCGACACTCGGTTCGACCGCGCAGCGACCGCCGCTTGCGAGCGCCGAGGCGAGCAGCAAATAATCCTCGCCGATCCGTAGGCGCTCATCGAAGCGCAGGCCGGTGCGCACGAGAAAATCCCGCAGAAACATCGGCTTCATGTAGCCGAAATTGAAAGTGGACCGGAAGATGACGTTGGATTCGATGAATTCGGCAAGCGTCAGCGAGGGGCGATGCTGCAGATCGCGTTGCGTAAACATGGTCACGGCCGGCTCGCCCGGTTTCACCACGTCGAGATTGTCGACGACGATCTCCGCTTCGAGGCGGCGTGCGCAGGCAATCATTGCTGCGGATCGGTCTTTCTTGACCTCGTCGTCGGAATCGAGAACCGCAATCCACCGGCCACTGGCCGCCGTAAACCCCGTGTTGCGGGCTCCGGCCGGGCCGCCATTGCGTACCATCTCGATCAGCCGCACGCGCGGATCGCCATAATAGCGCACCAGTTCCGCCGTGCCGTCGCTCGAGCAGTCATCGACGACGATGACCTCGACCGAGACGCCCACCTGGGCAAGCGCGCTGTCGATTGCCCGCCCGATGGTTTCGCGCGCATTATAGGCGGCAATGACAAAGCTCACATCCGGGATGCTCTCGGGCAGCACGTGGTCGCTCTTCAGGCCTTCGTCTGTCATGCAGCCTCCATCGAACCATACTGGCGGATTTCGCGCATGCCGAAGAGGCCGCTGATGGCGCCCAGATGCAGCATGGCGCGCAGCGCATAGCGGTTTCGCGCCACGGGCGAAAAGAACGAAACGACGGCAGCGCCACCGCAAAATGCCGCTTTGAGACCGGCGAGCCCCGCCTGGACCATACGGCCGGCAAGCGAAGTTTTCGCGGCAAGGATGCGACCATGCGTCTGGCCGGACCGGAACCGACGTTTCATCAGCCAGCCGAGCTGCGCCCGCTTGGGTGGCACAGGTTCAACCAGCATGGCCTTTTCCGCAAAGGCGATGAGGCCGCCGTCGTCGGTGACGCCGCTGAAGAAATGGGTGTCCTCACCCCCGCTTTGGCCGAGCGCCAGCGCGAAGCGGCGCCCGCGCACGCGCGGAGAGCGCATGTCGAGAAGGACATTGCAGGTATAGCCCGTGCGGATGGAACCGCCGACCCAGACGGGCAGCGTCGAATGGAAATCGCCGCTCTTCATCCAGCCCGGAGCGCCCTCGCCGTAGAGCGCGCGGACCGGCCCCAGCACGGCATCGGCAGTGGTTGCCGAAGCGGTCGCCAGAAGCTCGCCCAACCATTGCGGGTCGGCCGTTTCGTCGTCATCGATGAAGGCGAGGTAATCGCCATGGCTTGCGTGCAGGCAGGCGTTGCGAGCAATCGAGATATTGGACTTCGGGCAGTGGACATACTGGATGTCGAAGGGCGAGCGGCGGCGCAGGCTCTCGACCAGCTCTTCGGCACTCGGTGTCGCGTCATTGTCGGCGACGATCAGGCGAACGCGAGTGCCCGCCGGAACGATCAGCGCAAACAGCGACAGCAAGGTCTCCTCAAGCTCCGGCCGGCGGAAGGTGCAGATGCCGATATCGACATGGACGAGGGATTGATCGCGATCGTCTCTCATGCGGCAGCCCTTCCGGGTCGAATGCGCAAAACTTCAAGCCAGAAGCCGGTGGACCAGGCGAGATGCATGATCATGGCCGACACCGCCGCCAGCGGACCGTGGGGACTGCGCTGCGAGACCGCGATCCAGAGACCATAGGCGATGCAGACACCCGCCCAGGCGAAAAGCGGCACGGCGGCCAGCCAGTGCACGACGGACAGAAGCGCAAGCAGCGTAACCGGCATCACGGCCAATGGCAGGGCCTGGCGCAGTTTCGGGATCGAACGATGCTTCAACAGATTGCGCGCCCTGCCCCGCCCATAGCCGAGATATTGGCGGAAAAGCGCCAAGGGACGTGTGCGCGGATAATAGGTCATGAAGGTTCGCCCGGTCATCCAGATGCGAAAACCGGCCTTGCGCAGACGAAAATCCAGCTCCGCATCCTCATTATGGGTGAAGCTCTCGTCATAGCCGCCGACGGCGCGAAATGCCGCGATGCGCATCAGCGCGTGATGGCCATGGTCGATCCAGTGGCCGGCGCTGCCGGCGCGATGTTTCGAGCCGCCATTGCCAAGCTTGGAATTCTGCGCCACGGCCGTTGCCTTCTGGAAGGATCCGAAACCGACCGTCTTCATCCCGACAACGATGGAATCGGCTCCCGTATCGACCGCCTCCTGCAACAGGGTCCGGCAGTAATCGAGGGGATAATCGCCGTGGGCATCGACGCGGATCAGATAATCGCGCCCGTTTCCATATTCTGCGACCGCCAGATTGACTGCCACGCTCTGGATGCGGCGGGGATTGGTCAGCAGCACCAGATCATCGATCTCCTCGGTCAGACGCGACACGATGGCGCGCGTGCCATCGGTGCTGCCGCCGTCGGCGACCACGATCAGCATGTCATGATTGCCGCGCCCGGCATTCAGCTGGCGCAGCAGCGGCTCGATATGGGCTGCCTCGTTGAGACAGGGAATCACCACCAGGGCTTTCATCTCGGGCAGGACGGGCTCAGACATCATGATCCTTCCGATTGCAGGGGCGACGACAGGGAGAGCGCGCCGGAGGGCGGCACCTTGGTGCAAAGAAGGCCGAGTTGGCGCACGAGCGCCTGGCAATCCGCCTCGCTGGTGATCCACTGCCGGCGATCGGTCGCGGCAAGCTTTTCGAACAGGCTGTTGTACTGGGTGACCGTCAATGCACTGAAGCAGGCTTCCAGCGCTGCGGGATCGGCGGTTGGCAAAAGAAGGCCAAGACCACGACGGGCAAGGAACCGCCCGGTTTCGGTGGAAGACAGCGCAATCGGCACAGCGCCGTGCAGCGCGCCTTCATAGAGCCGGTTGGGTAGCAGCCATTCCGAATTCAGCCCCTCCTCGAAAAAGTCGATAGCCCAGACGAACTGGATATCACTGTAGATGTCCTGCAGGTCCTCGGGATTGCGATAGGTGCCGTGAAAGGAAACATGCGGGGTCGCGGCGACGCGCGCCTCGAAATCGGGAAATTCCTTCGGCGAAACCCGGCCACGAATGACGATTTCGACGCGACCGTTCATGGCGGATGCAAAACGGCTGAGGATATCGAAGGATTTCCTGCAGCGGATGGCACCGAACCAGCCGATGCGCCAGGGCGCATTGGCAAGTGGTGGGCGCGGCGCAGCAGGCGCGGTACCGCCCTGTGGCGAAAGCTCCAGAACCTGGTTTTCGAGAAGCATGACCGGCAGGTCGAGACGCGACAGCGGCTTGAAATAATGGGCGACGAAGGCCGGCGAACTGGTGACCAGAAGCGAAGCACTGCGCCCGAAAAAGCCTTCGGCTGCGCGAAGAAGCCTGCCCTTCACCCCTTCGTCGAGAAGAAGGCGATGAATATCGAGGCACTCATAGACCACCGGCACATCCTTGCCGAAATGGCCGGATGTGGCACCGGCCAGCGCCAGGGTCTCCAGATTGCGGGCCAAGATCACATCCGGCCGATCAAGCCCACGCAACAGGCGCGACAGCGACAGGCGCGCCTTGATGACGGCTGCCATACGCTGGCCAAGGCGACCATCGGCCGTCCGGCCCAACACGACAAGACGAATTCCCGGTTCGTCGGCCAGGCGGTTTTCATCGCGCAGAAAGCCGGCGACGGTCACCGTCGCGCCGCCGGCCTTCAGCATGATCACCCGTCTGCGGATCGCCGGATCGGACAGATCGTGGGCGAGATAAAGAACGTTCAACGTCACGTCGTCCAACTCCTACTTCCTGCCCTGAACGAAGGCGCAAACCATGGTGGCAAAGCCGCGACCGCGGCTCAGTTCAACGTGCAGAGGACCGAGCCCTCGAACTTGCATTTCTCGCCGAGCGCGGTGAAGGCGATGCGATCCACCTGCATGGAAACCGGGCCGTTATAGGCAAAGGTGCCCATCCAGTCCTTGAAGGTGTCGGAGCCCCAGAGGCTGGCAAAGATTTTTTGCGGATGGGTGGGGATCTTGGCCGGATCGGTGACTTCGTGAACCAGCTTGCCGTTCAGAAAATAGCGCAGCCGGTTCTTTTCCCAGATGAAGGCATAGGTGTTGAACGCCTTGTCGGCGCCGCCCGCCACCGGCACCAGCTTCTCGTTGCCGCCCTTGGCCGAGATATACTGGTTGACCTGCACTTCGTTGGTGTTCTTGCCGAGCACCTCGAAATCGATCTCGTCATGCGGCTGCTTGTCGGTTGGCCCGATATAGCTGAAGAACGCCGAGTTGAGCCCCGACCCGGTCGCTGCCTTCATGCGGATCTCGTAGGTGCCGTAGCCATAGCGCTGGCGCGTCTGGATTTCGCCGCAGGTATAGGCGCGTTCGGCGGTCTGCTTCTGGCGAAACTCGAGCGTCAACTGGCCGTTTGCGACGGTAATGGCATCCTTCGACCAGGTGCAGTTCTGGTGAGCGCCATTGTTCCAGCCATCGGACAGATACCAGAAGGTCGAATCAAGCTTGTCGAAATTCTCGACGAAAGAAGCGCCGGTCGTCTGCGCCATGGCCGCCGGGGCGGCGAACGTCACCAGGGCCGCAAGCGCCTGTGGAACGATCATCTGCCGGATGTGTGCGAAAGGGGACATGCTTTACCTCTGTTGTTGCGTGGCCGCAGCGCGGCCGCTCCCAAGCGTCTCGACCTGCCTCGAAGGGCTGGACGAGCTCCTGCGACGGCCCCTGCTGCCGGTCAGAACCTCGTACAGGCCCGGGACGTACCGCAGGGCCAGACGGTTGCTGATGATAAGGGCGGTAAAGGTGATGAGGACGGAGACGACGTAAAAAACCGGATAGAGCGCCGCATCCGCATGGCGGTTCCAGACCATCCACAACAGCACGAGCAGCGGATAATGGGCGCAGAATGTCCAGAAACTCAGGCTGCCGGAATTGGCCATCCGCTGTCCAAGCCGCGTGCGAACAAGCGGTGCGGAGATCACCCAAAAGCCGACGGCGCCGAGGATTGCGAGCGTATTGCGCAGAATGTTGAGCGTGTCGGGATAGTCCGGCCCGGTGTTGAAAAGGCCAAGCGCCAGAACCGCCGCAAGCGCCAGAACCAGCGCCGCAATGGGCAGCGCGTAGGGATCCAGTCGCTTAAGATCGACACGATAGAGCGCAAAAAATATCCCCAGGGTGAAACTGAAGAGAATCGATTGTTTCAGGACGATACCGGAGGTGAGTGCCGGAAAGACCGCCACCAGAAACAGCACGCCGAGCACCGCCGTCGGCACGCGGCGGACGAGAAAGGCGAGGATCGGCGAAATCAGGATGCACACCATCAGGTCGCGCAGGAAATAGAGCGGGAGATTGACCGGAAAATCGTTGAACGCCAGCGTGTGGTTGAGCCACTCGCCGAACGAGGATCCCCACAGGTCCGGAAAATAACCGATCCCCATGCCGAAATGCTGGATGAGCAGCACGAAGAGCAGAGCCGCAAAGTTCCACAGAAGAAAAGGCAAGAGAACCGTGCGGCTCTTTGACAGGAGCGTGCGGCGGTAATCGAATGTCTCCAAGCCTTTATGGAAGAGGAGATAGCCGGAGATCGCGCTCAGGCACGGAACGCCGATGCGAAACAGGCTCTCGCCCAGGAAGACACGCACCCAGTCAAAAAAACCGTTAGGCTCAATGAACGGACTTGCGTCGAGATCATACGGCACGTGCACGAACACGATGCCGCTGATCAGGAGAATGCGCATCAGGTTGATGCGGGAGGATATGTTCTGGTCCACAGGCATATCGTTGACCCCTCTTGGGTTGCGCCTCCCCCGCAACCGAATTTCAACCAGAGCAGACGTCGGCCCTCGAAGCCAAAGCATGCTGTTCAGTGTTGGGGAAAATGTGGCAGTGCAACAAAAACTCAAGATGGGCGCGACCTCCGACAGCTGGAGATCAGGCCGTTCCCCATTCGACAGTCCGGATGTGCAGCGGCTGGATGCTTGGAATCAAAGGATAATTTTCCAAGCTGGCACACCATCGATCCTGTTCCATTTCTCGACACCGGCATCGGAATAATTCCGACAGAGAGACGGAATGCCGCCTCTGCCGCTTAAAAACCACCGCAAATTACGGCGGAAATACGGCAGAAATGCTACGAAACGGCGGCAACGGCATCTTTGCAGCACATTACCGTTCGAAATTGACACGTATGCGTGAAAATGAAACATATTAAGGCGACGGATCGACAGGAAAATCGCCTTCGTTTGACTGCCTCTTGCCGCAATGCAAAAAACGGACAAATTTCCCCTCGAAACTAAAAGCTTTCCGCGCACAGACCACGCACGGGAAGAGCTTGATGCATCAGGCGAGTGCTCCCACAAAAGGCCGTCGTGGCCAGGGTCACCCGCAGGAACTGCCGCTCACCGAAGCAGCCTGGCGACAGCCGGGCGGTTTCATGTCTTTTGAAAGCAGGGCACTTCATGGCGACCTTCACGGTTATCATTCCGTTCTACCAGCAAGAGCCAGGCGTGCTGATGCGCGCCTTGCGGTCCATATTTGCGCAGACCTATGCGGATTTCGATATCATCGTGGTCGATGACGAATCCCCCTATCCGGGCGAACGGGAACTGGAGGGTCTGAGCGCGGATGAGCGGGCGCGGATCACGCTGATCAAGCAGCCGAATGGCGGCCCGGGCGGTGCACGCAACACCGGGCTCGACAACATCCCCGCAGACACCCGCTATGCCGCCTTCCTGGATTCCGACGACATCTGGCTGCCAACGCACCTGGAAAACGCCCACAAGGCGCTGACGGGGCTTGAGGCCGATTGCTACTGGGCCTCCATGCAAGCGGACGATGATTTCTATTACCACTTCGGCATGGCCAAGCTTCGCGAGGAGGCCGGCGCGCAGCCGGTCATGGAAAATCCGCTGGTGCTGGAAGTGCCGGATCTTGCCAGCACGATGCTGAAGAACTGGAGCTTTCTGCACCTGTCCTGCATGGTCATCGGCCGGCAGATCTTTGAAACGGTGCGGTTCGATCCGGCGCTGCGGCTGGCCGCCGAAGACGTGCTGTTCTTCTGCGACTGCATTCTTGCGGCCAAACGTCCGGTCCTCTGCGACGATGCCGGGGCCGGACGCGGCCGGGGCATCAACATCTTTCACAGCATCGACAACCAGTCGCCACAGTTCCTGCGCCAGCAGTTCAACACCTGGGTCGCGCTCGACCGGCTGGAGCAGCGCTTTGCGCGGCGCCCCAACGATGTGGCATCGATTGCCTCCTACAAGAACACCGCGCGCCGGCAGGCGCTGTGGAGCCAGGCCGGACTGGTGCGCAAGCGCAAGGTGCCGGATCTTTCAACACTTGCCCGCTGGGCCTGGCGCGATCCGGCCCTGATCAGAACAGTGCTGGAACTTGGCACCGGCAAACTGAAGGGCGCCCGCTGATGGCCCGCCTTCTCCTTTCTCCCCAACGGACCCCGAGGACCGCACTATGAAGCCTTACTTCTGGGAATCCCATCACGGCAATTTCGGTGATGACCTGAACCTCTGGCTGTGGGACTACCTGCTGCCGGGCCTGCGCGACAGCCATCCGGATACGCTGCTGGTCGGCGTCGGCACTGTCTTGAACCCGGTCCTCCTGCCGACGGGCGTGCGCAAGCTGGTCATCGGCAGCGGTTATGGCTACGGCACGCCGCCGGACGTCAGCAACCCGGCCGAATGGGATGTGCGCTGCGTACGCGGGCCGCTGACGGCTGCAAAGCTCAGCCTTGCCCCGGACATGGGCATTATCGATCCGGCGGTCATGGTGACAGACATGCCGGAATTCCAGAACCTGCCGAAGCGGTTCAAGAAAACCTTCATCCCGCACTGGGAATCGGCGGAATTCGGCATCTGGCAGAATGTCTGTGAGCCGGCGGGCCTCACCTATCTCGATCCGCGCGGCGAAGCCAAGGACGTGATTTCGAAGATTGCGCAGTCGGAGTTGATCGTGGCGGAATCCATGCATGGCGCCATCCTTGCCGATGCGTTTCGCGTGCCGTGGATTGCCGTCAGCACCTCGCGATCCATCAACAGCTTCAAATGGACCGACTGGGCAGAGACGGTGGGGGCGACCTATGCGCCGCGCTATGTGCCGGTATCAACGCGGGCCGAGGCGGTGCAGAAGCAATCGCGCTTCTGGGGGCTGAAATTCCCTGATAGCGCTCAGTCTGCCGGAGCCACGACAATTTCGGCTGTCGCCGAGACTGCAACGCTGGAAAAGCCGCAATCGGCGGCCTCGCCGGGCACCAAAACCATGCTGCGCAACGCTGCCAAGCAGATGCTGGCGGCACCGTCAACGCTTGCCCTGTGGCAGGCAAGCCGGGCGGAACCGCAGCTATCCCCCGATGGCAGCCTTGAGGAACGCAAGGCACGCTTTCGCGAGGTTCTGGACGGCGTGCGGCGCGATTACCTGCTGGCGTAACTGACGGATCATGGCCACCCTGCCCTCACCGGCAGCGTGGCTTACCGCCTCAGCGCTGGGCGACAGGCACGCCCGGGAGAAGATAGCGCAGCTTGCCCGCCGGCACCGGCGGCTGGCTCTGCCCTCCCTTGCCGGCACGCGCCTCCCACTTGTCGGCAAGAACGCCGGACAACACCGCCGGCGCAGAGGCCGGATGCGAGAGCAGATGCCGGATGGCCGCCCCCTTGCCCTCTCGCGCTTTCACGTCGAGGATATGGCGAAGGTCGTAGCGCGCCTTGATATGACGCTCATGGCGCTCAACCATTCGCGCCTCTTCGGGCTTCAGGAGACCGGGCGTCTGGCGAAGCCTGCGCTCGGCCTCGTAGAGCCGGCGCAGGTCATCGGTGCGGTGTGCACCGCTTAGCGAATTTGCCCGCACCACGGCACCATATCCGCAATGGTCGATCACCTTGTAGCGGGCGCCGTGGGCGAGCGCGCGCAGGTAAAGATCGTAATCCTCGCCAAGCCGCAGATCCTCGTCGTAGCGCAGGCCATGAGCCAGCATGAAGGCGCGCCGGATGACCGGCTTCAGGAAGCCGATCTCGCCGCGCCGGACACCGCGCTTGGAAATATTACCCTCGACAAAATCGATGAGCGACAACTGGCGTGTTCGCGCCTGGAAACGCTCGGGCTCGATAGCAAGCGCCGGGTCATGGTGAATGAAGCCGATATTGTCGGCAATGAGATCCCAGCCGCTTTCCGCCTGCATGGCGGCAAACCGCCCGGGAAAGAAGAAATCATCCGCATCCAGAATGGCAATCAGCGGCGATGTCGAGATGTCGATGGCGTGGTTGCGGGCCGCGGATGGGCCGCGGTTCTTTTCAAAACGCGCAACGACCAGACGGCCACTGCCATCGTCGGCAGCCAGTGCCGCAGCGTCCGTTCCATCCGACGAGCCATCATCCACCACCACCACTTCGCCGACGGCCTCCTCCCTGAGGGCCGAGGCGATGGCCTTTGAAATCGTGTCGGCGGCATCCTTGGCCGCGATGATGACGCACACCTTTTCAGGGGCATTGACGGTCATGGCAGTCTCCGTTTCGGTCGATCGCTCGAACACGAACCTAGGATATTTGCCAGAATATGGAAGCACCTGCAGCAAAATTGCAGCCGTGGAGGTGGTTCCTAGTGGTCGCTGACCTTCAGATGCGAGGTGGATGGGCGGATCTCGCCGGAGATTGCACCGTCGCTGCTGCGCGAGACACTGCCGCTCTCCGCGGCCTTGCGGACCCGTGCGGCCCGTTCGCGCGAGACAAGAAACAGGACGCAGAGGAAGTAACCGGTCTGCAGCAGGATGGCGCAAAGAATTGTTTGCCAGAAAGTTGCAACGGCCGAGCCCTGGAGGAAGTAGGTAGCGACGGCAAACACCACAAGCACGATCGACATGCTGGCAATGACACGTGGTCCATACATGGTCGAAACCTCCCGGCACTTGGCCCTGCGTCGTCACCGCCTCGGCTTTGCTCTTTGCCCACCCGCCTTATCGCAAAATGCCGACAAAACGCTATCACATTCCTGTGGCCACCCTTCATGAATATTTCGTAATGAACTCATGGAAGGCCGCTTGCAGCTTATGCCCGATTTCGGCCGCATTAAACCGCCGCCGCTGTCCGATACGACCTTTTCAATCGGTTGAGGCGCGGTTTTTGATCAAAATTTGTTACAGAGAAATGCTGCGCTGCGATCGCCTCATTGCGATGCAACATAAACATTGCGGCGCACAAAAATGAGTGAATGACAGTTATTTATTGGGCAAAATCGTCAGTTTCAAGCAATGATATCGGAGTGGTCGGCAAGTTTATCCCTGTGCAACCTGCCACAGCGCGCAGTGGCGCGACTCACAAGACTATTCCAGACCAAAAAGAGACAATATATCTTGAATTTCAGCAAAAACTGCATTTCGATCTCGGAAAGTATCGCCTCATAACGAGACACTTCATAACCCAAAATGGCACAAGCTCGGGCGGTCGCCATAAAAAAATAACTGGAAACAAATTCCAAACACACAATTATTGTCCCATCCGCCGGCACATGATGGGCCGCAAGGGCACCGACCACTCGCACCACCAATGGAGTTCCTCTCTATGAAGTCCGCGACACGATCGGCAATTTCGCCGCTTACCGCACCCGACGACCTGCACTTCGCCTTTCCCACAGGCGGTGTTGCCAAACGCGCTTTTGATATCACCACGGCGATGATCGCCCTGGTCGTGTTCAGTCCGCTCTTCCTGATGATCATGGCCCTGGTCAAGTTCACCGATGGCGGCCGCATTTTCTACGGCCACAGCCGCGTCGGCCATAACGGACGCAGCTTCAAATGCCTCAAGTTCCGCACCATGGTGATGAACGGGGACGAAGTGTTGCGCAAGCACCTGCACAACAACCCCGAGGCTGCCGCCGAATGGCGGGCAACCCGCAAGCTGAAGGATGATCCGCGCGTCACGGCTGTCGGCTCGGTCCTGCGCAAGCTGAGCCTCGACGAACTGCCGCAGCTGTTCAACGTCATTCGCGGCGAAATGAGCATTGTCGGCCCCCGCCCCGTGGTGGACGAGGAACTGACGCTTTACGACAATTTCGCCGTCTATTACCTGCGCACGCGCCCCGGCCTCACCGGTCTGTGGCAGATCAGCGGCCGCAACGACGTCTCCTATGAAAGCCGTATCGCCTTCGATACGCACTATGTCCAGAACTGGTCCCTGATGCGCGACATGTCGATCATCCTGAAGACCATTCCCGCCGTCTGCATGTCGCGCGGAAGCTACTGATATCAATCGGTACAGTTCGACCGCGCATGTCTTGAGGCGCGCGGTTCTTATCCCCCTTAAGCTCTTATGAATGGCGGATGGCGTCGACGAAAGTTCGACGTCCTTGTCCGCCCTCAACCAGGAATATTCAATGCTGGCAAAACCAAGCGCGACGCAAAAGAGCGGCTCCAGACGCATCATCGCCTGCCTGATGGCCGGCATGACGCTGGTCATGGCCGGCGCAGCCATGGCAGATGACCAGACCTACAAGCTTGGCGTGATGGACAGGCTGCGCATTCGCGTTGCGGAATGGCAGCCTGCCGAAGGCGTCGTCAAAAGCTGGGATGCGCTGAGCGGCGATTACAGTGTCGGCGCGTCGGGCACCCTCTCCTTGCCCTTCATCGGCAACCTTGATGCCGCAGGCCGCACGCCGGCCGAAGTGGCGACAGACATCGGCGCAAAGCTTCAGCAGCAGTTCGCCCTTAGAAACCTGCCCTCCGCATCGGTGGAAGTCGCTGAATTCCGTCCGGTGTTCCTCGCCGGTGACGTCCAGACGCCAGGGCAGTATCCGTATTCGCCCAATATTACGGTTTTGAAAGCCGTAAGCCTTGCCGGCGGCCTGCGCCGTTCCGACAGCGGCCAGCGCTTTGCCCGTGATTTCATCAATGCCAAGGGCGATCTCGCCGTCTATGATGGCCAGCGCGCCCGCCTCATCGCCCGCCATGCCCGGCTGGAAGCGGAAATGTCCGGCGCCCCCGAGATCAAGGTGCCTGCGGAACTGCAGAAGGTCGCCAATGCGTCCGAGCTGATCCGCAGCGAAACTGCCTTGATGAAGCAGCGCCGCGACCGCTATGAATTGCAGCTGAAGGCGCTGGCCGATCTCAAGGCGCTGCTGCAGAGCGAAGTGGAATCCCTGCAGCGCAAGACCGAGACACAGACGCGCCAGCTCGACATCGTCGAAAAGGATCGCGAAAAGATCAGCCGCCTCAGCGACCAGGGTCTGGCGCTCAGCTCCCGCATGATTTCGAGCGAGGAGCGGGCAGCCGAGGTTCAGTCCGCCCTTCTCGATATCGACACCAATTCGCTGCGGGCCAAGCAGCAGATCAGCCAGGCGAACCAGGACGAGATCAACCTGCGCAATGACTGGGAAGCGCAGCGCGCCAAGGAGATGCAGGATACCGAGGCGGAACTGGAAAAGCTGAACCTGCAGATCGGCACAAGTCAGCAACTGGTGGCCGAATCGCTGGCGCAGTCCGCCGAAGCCCTGAAATTTGACCCGCACGGCAAGTCCGCCAGCATCCGCTACTCGATCGTGCGCGACGATGGAACAGGCGCCAAGGAAATCGCCGCCGACGAAACGACGAAGCTTCAGCCCGGCGACGTGATCAAGGTCACCTCCGAACTCCTGATGCAGTAACGCCCATGAAGATAGCCAAGGCCGCCTTGATCAATCCGGAAGAAAACGCGCTGTACGGCACGGCGGCAGTCATGCTGTCGCTGTTCGTCTTTGCCTATTCCAGCCGGTTCGGTCAGGTCTCGATCCTTGGCTATTATGCCGTCTGGCTGCCGCTGGTGATGCTGGATTACAAGCGGGTGCTTGGAAACCCGATGCGCTCGTTCTGGATCTTCGGCTTTGCCGGTTTCTGCTTTCTGTCGGTCTTCTGGTCGCCGGCACCGGGCGTGTCGCTTCGCACCGCAATCCAGTACCTCACCCACATCATCTGCGCGCTGATTGCCATGCGCACCCTCAGCGTCGCGACGCTCGTGCGCGGCGTCATTGCCGGCTGCGCCGTGGTGCTGGGCTATTCGATGCTGTTCGGTGTCTACCACTTTGATCCTCTGGACGGCACCTACAGCTTTGTCGGTGCCTTTGCCTCGAAGAACCAGCTCGGTTTCTATGCCTCTCTCGGGCTCTACTTTGCCTATGCGGGCATCATGCTGATGGGCATGCGCCGGCTCTGGCTGGCCGCCTGTGCCGGCACGGCGCTCTTGTCGGCCTACTGCCTCCTTGCCTCGCAATCGGCCACGTCGGTTCTGACGACGCTTGTCATCATTGCCGCCTGCAGCGGGCTGCAGGTTCTCCTGCTTCTGGCGCCGACCACCCGCAAGATCGTCTTTGCCAGCGGCATCATCCTTGCGGTCATCGGCGTCAACGCCGCCCTCACCATGGGCGCCATGGATGCGGTCCTTGGAATTTTCGGCAAGGATTCAACGCTGACGGGACGCACCTATCTGTGGCAGCAGGGCATCGAGGCGGCGCGCCAGTCTCCGTTGATCGGGCTCGGCTACCAGGGTTACTGGGTGCAGGGATTTCCGGAGGCGGAACGCCTGTGGGAGGAATTCTACATCGGCTCGCGCAGCGGCTTCCACTTCCACAACACCTATATCGAGACGATGGTGGAAACCGGCGTGGTTGGAACCGCGCTTCTCGCGCTGACGCTGCTTGCCGGCTTCTTCGGCCATCTGAAGCGGGTGCTGCATGATGGCCGCAATCTCGATTCCATGGTGCTCTTCGGGCTTCTGGCACTGCTCCTGGTGCGCTCCTTCGTGGAGATCGACATCATGCACCCCTACCATGTCGGGTCGTTCCTGTTTTACTTCGCCGTCGCGCGATTGTCGCTTGGCTCGCGGGTCCCCTCGCCTGCCTTCGAACGTGCACGCTTTTTGCTCGAACGGCGGGCGCATCTTGCATGACGCAATTCAGCGCCGAACGGCCGGACGGGATCACACCATGAAGACGCTCTACGGCATTCAGTATCTCCGGGCGATCGCAGCGCTTGCCGTGGTCCTGTTCCACGCCGCCGAACGCTTGGACGAGAATTTCGCCATCGGCGCTGCCGGTGTCGATGTCTTCTTTGTCGTCAGCGGCTTCATCATGATCGTCATCAGCCAGAACCGGAACCAGACGCCCGGCGCCTTCCTCAAGGATCGCCTGTTGCGCATCGCCCCGAGCTACTGGCTTGCAACGACGGTGATGGTCTTCGGCGCATTTGCCGGTCTCTTCCCGAACCTCGTAATCGATACGCCGCACCTGATCGGCTCGTACCTCTTCCTCCCCGTCCTCTCGCCGAATGGCGGCGCGCTCTGGCCGGTTCTCGTCCAGGGCTGGACGCTGAATTACGAAATGTTCTTTTACCTCGCCTTTGCCGCCTCGCTGATGCTGGCACCCGGCCGCCGCCTTGCGGCCCTCAGCCTCATTTTTGGCGCGCTGGCTGTCGTCGGCTTTGCCGTGACGACACCCGGCACCCCCGCTTTCTTCTATACGCGGCCGCTCATTCTGGAGTTTCTGGCCGGTGCCGTGATCGGAAGGCTCTGGCTGTCCGGCCGCGTGCCGCGCGCCGATACCGGGCTGATGCTGATTGCGGTTGCAATCTTTTCCTTCACGGCGATCTATCTGCTGCGGGCCGAGTTCAACACCTTCCTCTGCGCGCCGCTCGCCATCTGCCTTGTGCTGGGCGTGCTGGCGCTGGAAAAGGCCGACATGCTGCCGACACTGCCGGGACTTGCCTATCTCGGCGACGCGTCCTATTCGATCTATCTCTGGCACACCTTTGCCATCTCGGTGGTGCTGAAGCTTGGCCTTTCCGCCGGCCTGCCGACATGGCTCATCCTCTGGAGTGGTGCCGTGATCGGAACGCTGGTCGGCATCGCCTGTTACGAGGTGATCGAGCGGCCGCTCCATGTCTTCATCAAGCACCGCCGCATCGTCTTTCGCCTGCCCGGGCGCCGGGTCACCGCCGACTGATCATTCGACCGTTGCACGGCAGACCGGTTCAGTAGCGGGCAAGATCCTCGTGCGCCAGTCCGAAATGATCGAGGATCATCTGGATATTGCGCCGGTGCGGCTTGAAGTAGACGTCGAACAGGTCACCGACCAGCGGCAGGCTGCCGAAGACAGCATCGGTGCCGATATTGGCAAGCATCTGCATCTGCTTTGACGTCGGCAGTCCAAGCCGGCGCGCTTCGTTGACGATGACGAGACCGATCACCGCGCCTGCCGCGTCGCCCGCCACCGGCAAGAGGCCCATGACGGAATCGGCGCCGAAGCGGATATTGGTACCAGGTACGCGCAGCGCCGTATCCATGAGGCGGGCAAGCTTTGCCATGCGCACGAGGCGGCGCATGGCGTTAGCATCCAGAACGGTTCTGCGCCGTGCCGCGCCGTGTAATGGGTCTGCATCTGCCATTGCCGCAACCCCTGTCGCTTCGATGAGGCGCTAACGAGGCAGCGATCAAGCGGTTCCCCGAACGTCCGGGGAACCCACCAAAATCATCAGGTCACGGCGCCGACCTGCCACGGCACGAATTCGTTGTCGCCGTAGTCATAGATTTCGCTCAAGGTCTTCTGGCCGGAGGCAACGGCAATGATATGCTCGAAGATGCGCTCGCCGGACTGTTCGATCGTCTCGTCACCCGTGACGATGCCGCCGCAGTTCAAATCCATGTCTTCGCGCATGTGCTCGTACATGTCTGTATTGGTGGCGATCTTGATGCAGGGGGACGGCTTGAAGCCGGAGACCGAGCCACGTCCCGTGGTGAAACAGATGACGTTGCAGCCGCCCGCCACCTGGCCCGTCACGGCCACCGGATCGTAACCGGGCGTATCCATGAAGACAAAGCCGGGTTCGGTCACCGCTTCTGCAAACTCGTAGACGGCCTTCAAGGGCATGGAGCCGCCCTTGGCCACGGCGCCCAGCGATTTTTCCAGAATCGTCGTCAGGCCGCCAAGCTTGTTGCCGTGCGAGGGGTTGTTGTTGAGTTCATCGCCATTGCGGGCGGTATAATCGCGCCACCAGTCGATGCGCTGCAGAAGCTTTTCGGCAACCGCCGGCGTCACGGCACGCCGCGTCAGCAGATGCTCGGCACCATAGATTTCAGGCGTTTCCGCAAGGACCGTCGTGCCGCCATGGCGCACAAGAAGGTCTGAAGCGTAACCGAGGGCCGGATTGGCGGAAATGCCGGAATAGCCGTCGGAGCCGCCGCATTCCAGCGCAAGCTTCAGCTTCGACAGCGGCTGCGGCGTGCGGCGTGCCGCATTCACCACCGGCAGCATCTCCTTGATGATCTCGATCGCCGCATCGATGGTCTTGCGCGTGCCGCCATGCTGCTGGATCGTCATCGTGCGCAGCCGGTCGCCCTCTTCCATTTTGTAATGCTCGAGGATGGGGCCGATCTGGTTCGTCTCGCAGCCAAGCCCGATCATCAGGATGCCGCCGAAATTCGGATGGCGGGCATAGCCCTGGATGGTGCGGATAAGCAGGCGGTAGCCTTCCGACTTGTTATTGAGCGCACAGCCGGTGCCATGCGTCAGCGCCACGACGCCGTCGATATTGTCAAAGCCGTCGAGCCCGCCCATGCGGTTGAAGTAATCGGCGATGTAGCGCGAAACGGTGGCAGAACAGTTGACCGACGAGATGATGCCGATGAAATTGCGCGTGCCGGCACCGCCGATGCCGCGGTCAAACCCCATGAAGGTGCGCCGTTCGGCAAGCGGCAGCATGCCTTTTTCCTCGATATCGACACTGAACTGGTGCTCGTGCTCGGACGGGAGCATGGCAAGGTTGTGCAGATGGACATGATCTCCCGGCGCAATATCCTGCGTGGCAAGGCCGATGATCTGGCCGTATTTGCGCACCTCATGGCCCGTGGCGATGGCGCGGATCGCCATCTTGTGGCCGCGGCCGATCAACTGGCCGGCGACAATGCCATTGAAGCCGGAGTCGGTGCCCGGCTGAAGCGAGCGGCGGGTCACCACCACATCGTCTGCGGCATTGAGCAAAATCACGGGTGAAACGGTGTCTGTCATCATGTCTCCTCCTCCCTGGAGGTCGTCTTGGAAAATCATCGCGATCAACGCGGTTCGCTATCCAGCCAGCGGCGCTTCGATTCCTCCAGATGGGCATGCATCATCGCCTGTGCCAGCAATGAATCACGCCCCTCCAGCGCCGTGTAGATCTGTTCGTGTTCAAAAAGCGCCATGCTCCAGGTGTCCGGCGTCTCGAAATGCTCGCGCAATTGCGTCGACAGGGGGCTGTGGCGATCGTCGAAGAGTTCGCCCACGAGACGTGCCAGGACCCCGTTGCCCGACTGGCTGGCGATCGTCAGGTGGAACTGACGGTCGTGCTCCACGGGCTTGCGTCCTTCGGCAATTTCGGCGGCCATGCCGTCCAGGATCTGACGAAGGGTCTTCAGGCACTCGGTCGTCATGCGCGACGAGGCGAGCACGATGACCGCGCTTTCAACGGCAGCGCGCGCCTGCATCAGCTCAACCGGGCTCTCCCCCATCGAGGCGGATGTGGCGGCCCGTCGTTCCGTGTTTGCCACGAGATAGATGCCCGAGCCCATGCGGATCTCGACCGTGCCGTCGATTTCCAAAGCGATCAGGGCCTCGCGCAGGGATGGGCGGGACACACCGAGTTGCAGGGCGAGTTCGCGCTCTGAGGGCAGGCGCTGGCCAAGCCTGAACTGGCCCGCCTGGATGAGCCCACGGATCTGATCCGCCACCTGCTGATAGAGCCTGCGCTCCGTCGTTCTGAACCCGTTCATCACCACTCGCTTCTAATTGGCCTTACCATAGGCAATCACCCCAAAACTGGCAAGACCAATAATTTAAGTCGAAAATACAGTACGATAAGCTGATTAACAACAACCAAAACCGTCTCGGCGAGAAATTGGCTTGACCAGTTTGGCAAGGCCGCTTACCAATAGGCCCGCAGTCGACGGGTGGAGCTGGATCGACGGCGCAGGATGCGCGAGGAGGACTTCAATGCACAGCGGCGAGATCAATTCCGTCAATGCGACACCCCGCGCAGCTGCGGCCTCTGCACGCCATGCGGGTGATGCAGGCGGCGCGCCGCTTCTCAGCCTTCAAAACATTTCCAAGGAGTTTCCAAGCGTCCGGGCCCTGGCTGACGTAAGCTTTGACTTACACCGTGGCGAGGTGCATGCGGTTTGCGGCGAGAACGGCGCCGGCAAATCCACGCTGATGAAAATCATCAGCGGCGTCTACACGCCGACCTCCGGCCGCATCGTCTACAAGGGCGTCGAGCGCAGCTTTTCCTCGCCGCTGGAAGCGGAAAACATCGGCATCGCCATCATCCACCAGGAACTGAACCTGGTGCCGCACATGACGGTGGCGGAAAACATCTATCTCGCTCGCGAACCTCGCCGGGGTTTTCTCGTCGACCGCAAGAAGCTGAAGGCGGACGCGCAGGCCTGTCTTGACCGGCTGGGCGTTTTGATCTCGCCGGATCGTCTGGTGCGCGAACTGTCGGTTGCCCAGTGCCAGATGGTGGAGATCGCCAAGGCCCTGTCGCTGAATGCCGAAGTGTTGATCATGGACGAGCCGACCTCGTCGCTGACCGAGCAGGAAACGCGCCTTCTGTTCAAGGTGATCCACGACCTGAAGGCATCCGGCGTCGGCATCGTCTACATCTCGCACCGGCTGGACGAGATGGCTGAGATCGTTGACCGCGTCACCGTGCTGCGCGATGGCCAGTATGTGGCGACCGATCATTTTGCCGATACGACGGTGGACGATATCGTGGCCAAGATGGTCGGCCGGTCGCTCGAGGAAAAGTTTCCCGAACGCACCTCGACGCCGACCGAAGAAGTGATCTTTTCGGTCGACAACCTCACCCGTGCCGGCGTCTTCCGCAATGTCAGCTTCACGCTGCGGCGTGGCGAGATCCTCGGCTTTGCCGGTCTGATGGGTGCCGGCCGCACAGAAGTTGCCCGCGCCATTTTCGGCGCCGATCCGCTGGACAGCGGCACGGTGACCATGGATGGCAAGACGCTTTCGATCCGCTCGCCGCGCGACGCAATTGCCAGCGGCCTTGCCTATCTCTCGGAAGACCGCAAGGCGCAGGGGCTCGCCGTCAAGATGCCGGTCGATGCCAATATGACGCTTGCCAATATGGAAGAGCTGTCGAACCGCTTCGGCCTCATCGACTTTGGCCGTCATGCCGAGGTGGCCAACGAATATGTCGATCTCCTGAGCATCAAGACGCCCTCGATCCGTCAGCCGGTGCGGCTGCTGTCGGGCGGCAACCAGCAGAAGATCATCATCGGCAAGTGGCTGTTTCGCAAGTCGCGCATCCTCTTCTTCGACGAGCCGACGCGCGGCATCGATGTCGGGGCGAAATACGCCATCTACAAGATCATGGACGAGCTGGCGCGCGATGGCATCGGGGTCATCCTGATCAGTTCGGAACTGCCGGAAATTCTGGGCATGACCGACCGTGTCGCGGTTTTCCACAACGGCACCATCACCGGCATCCTGGAGACGGCCAAGACCAACCAGGAAGAAATCATGCGTTACGCCTCCGGCTACGGGCACAGCCCGAAGGCCAGAACGGCGAATTGAGGACAATGATGAGCACACCGAGCGAACCAAAGAGCCGCCGCCTCAGCGACCGGCAAAAGGATGTGATCCAGAAGTTTGCCGCCCTTGGCAGCCTCTTCGTGTTGATCGCGGTGTTTTCCAGCACCAGCAATGCCTTCTTCACCGTCAACAATGGCATGACGATCGCGCTTCAGGTCACGTCGATCGCGCTGCTCGGCATTGGCGCGACCTGCGTCATCATCACCGGCGGCATCGATCTGTCGGTCGGCTCGGTCCTGGCGCTTGCCGGCGTGGTGGCGGCGCTTGCCGTCAAGGAGCTCGGCATGCCGGTTCCGATCGGCATGCTGATCGGCATCCTCACCGGCTCGGCCTGCGGTCTGGTGAACGGCATTCTCGTGACCCGCATGAAGCTGCCGCCATTCATCGCAACGCTTGGCATGATGCTGATTGCCCGCGGCGTCGCGCTGCAGATCACCGGCGCGCGCGCCGTCTCCGGCCTTGGCGAAAGCTTTGGCGAACTCGGCAACGGCTCGCTGTTTCGCATCGTCACGATCGGTGACGATGGTTTTCCGAACGTGGTGTTTCCCGGCATTCCCTATCCGGTCGTCCTGATGGTGGTGATCGCGCTTGCCGTTTCCTTCATGCTGAACCGCTCGGTGCTCGGGCGCCATATCTACGCGGTCGGATCGAATGTCGATGCGGCGCGCCTGTCGGGCGTCAATGTCACCCGCGTCACCAATTTCACCTATGTACTCTCCGGCACGCTGGCGGGCCTCACTGGCTGCGTGCTGATGTCACGCCTCGTGACGGCCCAGCCGAATGAAGGCGTCATGTACGAACTGGATGCGATCGCAAGCGCCGTCATCGGCGGCACCTCGCTGATCGGCGGCGTCGGCACGATTTCCGGCACGGCCATCGGCGCCTTCGTCATCGGCATCCTGCGCAACGGGCTCAACATGAACGGCGTCTCCGCCTTCACACAGCAGATCATCATCGGTCTCGTCATTCTGGTCACCGTCTGGATCGACCAGTTGCGCAACCGCCGATGAGAGAGGGCGCGGACCCTTATCCGCAAAAGACAAGGGAGTGGGATCTCCCGGGAGGGGGCCATAAGGGCCGCTTCATTTTAGGAGGATGGAAATGAAAAAGCTTGCAACAGCATTGCTGACATCGGTGATCATGCTTTCGGCTGCATCCGTGCAGGCCGCAGAGATCGCGGTCATCGTGAAGACGGTCAACTCGACCTTCTGGCAGAACGTCCAGAAGGGCGCCGATGCCGCGATGAAGGAGGTCGGCGCCGGCAATACGATGACCTTCCAGGGGCCGGCCTCGGAATCGGCCATCGCCGACCAGGTCAACATGGTGGAAAATGCCGTCAACCGCGGCGTGGCCGGCATCGTGCTCGCCCCGTCCGATCCGGATGCGCTGGTGCCTGCCGTGAAGAAGGCCTGGGAAGCCCGCATTCCGGTCGTCATCGTCGACTCGATGCTCGCCAAGGGCGCCGAGCAGTATTACCAGTCGTTCCTGGCCACCGATAACCGCAAGGCCGGCGAACTTGCCGCCCAGGCGCTGATCGACAAGGTCGGCAAGGAAGGCAAGATCGCCGTCATGTCCTATGTGGCCGGTGCCGGTTCGGAAATCGGTCGCGTCGGCGGCTTTACCGATTACATCAAGGGCAATTCCAAGCTGCAGATCGTCGGCCCCTATTATTCGCAGTCGCAGATGGCAACGGCGCTCAACCAGACGACCGACGTGCTGGCCGCCAATGCCGACCTCAAGGGCATCTTCGGCGCCAACGAGCCGACCGCCATCGGCATGGGCCGCGCCATCAAGCAGGCGGGCAAGGCCGGCAAGGTCGTTGCCGTCGGCTTTGATGGCAACCAGGACCTGCAGGAATTCGTCAAGGATGGAACGCTGTCGGCCATTGCCGTGCAGGGCTCGTTCCAGATGGGCGAACTCGGCGTGAAGACCGTGTCCAAGCTCCTGAAAAAGGAAAAGGTCGAGAAGTTCGTCGATACCGGTGTGGTCGTCGTCACCAAGGACAATATCGACAAGCCGGAAGCCAAGAACGTTCTCTACTGAGCTTTAAAGCATACGGACGCGCGGTTGTCCGCGCGTCCCTTCTCACACGGAAGGCAGGATGTCATGAAGGTTACCCACCAGCACACGCATGCCCGCACGGGCGTTTCCCTGACCGGCATGGGCCTTGGCTGCGCCCAGATGGGCAATCTTTACCGCGTCACGCCCTACGAGGAGTCCGCCGGCGCCTTCAAGGCGGCCTGGGATTCCGGCATCCGCTATTTCGATACGGCGCCCTATTACGGCTTCACCCGGTCTGAGCGTCGGCTTGGCACCATGCTCACCGATTTTGCCCGCGAAGACTATGTGGTCAGCACCAAGGTCGGACGCGTGATGACGCCGGACCCGACGGTTGGCGCGGAAGAAGAGGGCTATGTCGAGCCCCTGCCCTTCCGCCCGGTCTATGACTACACCTATGACGGTGTGATGCGCTCCTTCGAGGCCAGCCAGCAGCGGCTCGGCATTCTGGCGCCCGACATTCTCTATATCCACGATATCGGCAGCGTCACGCATGGCGACAAGCACGCGCATTACTGGAGCCAGTTGACCGATGGCGGCGGTTTTCGCGCGCTTGCAAAGCTGCGCGAGGAAGGCGCGACCAAGGCCATCGGCCTTGGCGTCAATGAATGGGAAATCATCCGTGACGCGATGGAGGTCGCCGAAATCGATATCTGCATGCTGGCCGGCCGCTATACGCTTCTCGAACAGCAGAGCCTTGCCTTCATGGATCGCTGCGCCGAAAAAGGCGTCGGCATCGTGATTGCCGGGGCCTTCAATTCCGGCATCCTCGCCGGCAATCGCAAATTCAACTATGCCGATGCCCCACCGGAGATGCTCGCCCGCGTCGACGCACTCCACGAGGCCTGCGCTGCCGAGGGCGTGACGCTGCAGGCCGCAGCCCTGCAGTTTCCGCTGGCGCACCCGGCCGCCCTCACCATCGTTTCCGGCGCGCGCAACCGCGACCAGCTGACCGCCAACACGGCCTGGTTCGAAGAGGAAATCCCCGCCTCCTTCTGGTCGGCCCTCAAGCAGCGCGGCCTGATCGCCGAGGGTGCGCCCGTCCCCGGACAAGGGGCCTGATCGCATGCGCATCGACGCCCATCAGCATTTCTGGCGATTGGCGGAGCGGGTTGGCGAATGGCCGCCGGCAGAGCTTGAGGCCATCTATCGCGATTTTGCGCCGGACGACCTGAAGCCGCTGCTTGCCGCCTGCGGCATCGATGGCACGGTGCTGGTCCAGACCATGGAGCGCGACGCCGACACGGCCTTCATGCTGGATCTCGCCGACCGGCACGCCTTCATCCTCGGTGTCGTCGGCTGGACGGATCTCAAAGCACCCGATGCGCCGGATGCCATCGCCCGCCTTGCGACCCATGAAAAGCTGAAGGGACTGCGCCCAATGCTGCAGGGCCTTTCCGACGACCAGTGGATCACCGATCCGGCGCTCGACCCGGCGGTTGCGGCCATGGTTGCGGCAGACCTCGCCTTCGACGCGCTCGTCTTCCCCAAACACCTGCCGCATCTCGTTGTCTTTGCCGATCGCCATCCGGACCTGCGCATCGTCATCGACCATGGCGCAAAGCCCGAGATCGCCAGGGGGCGCTTTGTCGAATGGCGCGCGGCCATGGCCGATCTTGCGGCCCTCCCCAATGTGTCCTGCAAGCTTTCGGGGCTGCTTACCGAAGCTGGCGACCAGAAGCCCGAGGCGGTGCGTCCCTATGGTGAGACCATCCTGGATCTGTTTGGCGCCGAAGGCGTCATCTGGGGAAGCGACTGGCCGGTCGTGCGCCTGGCCGGCGACTATCAAGGCTGGTTCGACCAGTGCCGCGACATGGTTCCGGCAAGCCATCATGCTTTCGTTTTCGGGCAGAACGCCCAGTCCTTCTATCGCTTGAACGCGCCTTCCATCGGCTGAATAGGTAAGTCAATGCTAACAATTGTTTGCGATACTCCCGGCACGCTCGTCGCCACAGACCGTCAGAAGCCCGTTCCCGCTGCGGGCGAAGCGCTTGTCAAAATCCGCCGCGTCGGCGTCTGCGGCACCGACCTGCATATTTTTACCGGCAACCAGCCCTATCTCTCCTATCCGCGGGTGATGGGTCACGAGCTGGCGGCAACGGTTGAGGAAGCCCCGGACGGCAGCGGTCTTTCGGCCGGCGATACTGTGGCCATCATTCCCTACATGTCCTGCGGCCATTGTGATGCCTGCCTGAAGGGGCGCACCAATTGCTGCCGCAATATCGGCGTGCTCGGCGTTCACCGCGATGGCGGCATGACGGAATATCTCTGCCTTCCGGCCGAGTTCCTGCTGAAGGCGGACGGGCTGTCGCTCGACCAGGCGGCTATGGTGGAGTTTCTGGCGATCGGCGCCCATGCCGTGGCCCGGGCCAAGACCCGTGCCGGTGAGAAAGTGCTGATTGCGGGCGCCGGCCCGATCGGCCTTGCGGTTGCCGTTTTTGCCAGGATGGAGGGAGCTGATGTCACCCTGATCGACAGCCGGCGCGACCGGCTGGACTTTGCCGCACGCCATCTCGGCATCACCTCCACCGTCATGCTGGGCGAAGGCGACGTGGAACAGCTGTCGGCCATCACCGACGGCAATTTCTTCGAGACGGTGTTTGATGCGACGGGCAATCCGAAGGCCATCGAACGCGGCTTCGGCTTTGTCGCCCATGCCGGCACCTATGTGCTGGTGTCTATCGTCGCCTCCAACATCACCTTTTCCGATCCGGAATTCCACAAGCGGGAAACCACGCTGCTCGGAAGCCGCAATGCAACGGCTGCCGATTTCCATCATGTGATGGCGGCGATGCGCGCCGGCCACGTGCCGGATGCGCTGATTACCCACCGCATGTCGCTGTCTCAGGTGCCGGAGCAGTTTGCCGGGCTGACCGATCCGGCAGCCGGCGTCGTCAAGGCCATGGTGGAAGTCGCGTGATGCCGCAACCCGCCATCCTGCAGTTCGGAACCAGCCGGTTTTTGCTGGCCCACGCGGACCTCTTCGTGTCTGAAGCGCTCACGACCGGTGAAGCGCTGGGCACGATTGCCGTGGTGCAGACGACCTCCAGTGGCGAAAGCGCGGCCCGCATCGCAGCCCTTTCGCGCGAACCGCACTATCCGGTGCGGATCCGCGGCCTGACCGACGGCACCGTCATCGACGAGGAGAGATCCGGTGGCGCCATCAGCGAAGCGCTGACAGCTTCGACCGACTGGCGGCGGGTCCGTGCGCTTGCCCTCACTGTTCAGGTGATCATCTCCAACACCGGCGACCGTGGCTATGATCTGGATCCCTCCGACGATGCGGCTCTTCTGACCGATATCGAGCGCCTGCCGAAAAGCTTTCCAGCCAAGCTTGCCGTGCTGCTTGCGCATCGCTTCGTGACGAACAGGGACGTGGCCCTGTCGATCTTTCCCTGCGAACTGGTGCCGCAGAACGGATCGCGGCTGCGCACGCTGATCGAGCAGCTGGCGCTGGAATGGGAACTGCCGGACGAGTTCCGGCTCTGGCTGAACGAGACCTGCCATTTCGCCAACAGCCTCGTTGATCGCATCGTCGCCGAACCTATCGCGCCGGTCGGTGCCGTGGCTGAACCTTATGCCCTCTGGGCGATCGAGCAGCAGGAAGGGCTCGTTCTGCCCTGCCGACATCCGGCCATCACGCTGACGGACGATCTCGACCGGTTCGAGATGCTGAAGCTGCATCTTCTCAACCTTGGCCATTCGGTGCTTGCCGAATACTGGCTGAAGGGTGAGCGTCGCGCCGATGAAACCGTGCGCGAAGCGATGGAAGATCCGCAGATGCGAGAGGCACTGGAAACCGTCTGGGCTGAGGAAGTTCTGCCGGTCTTTGAGGCGGATGGCAGGGGCGAGGAAGCGCGCGCCTATCTGGACACCGTGCGGGACCGGTTCCTCAACCCGTTCCTGAAGCACCGCCTTTCGGATATCGCCGGCAATCACGCAGAAAAAAAGCGCCGGAGATTCTTGCCGATGGTGACGCGCGCGGTCGATCTTGGCCTTGCAATCGAGCAGCCGAAACTGAAGGCTGCGCTTGCCGACATCTCCTGACATGCGAAGGGCAGAGGGCGACAAACAGGACATGATGCAGAAGAGGAACGGAAATGGCTAACCTTCAAGGCAAGACGGTTTTGATCACCGCCGCCGGCCAGGGCATCGGGCGGGCAAGTGCCATCGCCTTTGCGCAGGCAGGAGCCGTGGTCTACGCAACAGACATCAACGAACAGGCACTGGCCGAGCTTCCGGCACTCGATAATCTCAAGGCACAACGGCTGGATGTTCTGGACGAGGCAGCCGTCAAGGCCTGCGTCGCCGGTATCGGTGCGGTCGACATTCTCTTCAACTGCGCCGGCGTCGTGCATGGCGGTTCGGTTCTCGAGATGAAGGACAGCGATCTGGATTTCGCCATCGACCTCAACGTCAAGGCGATGATCCGCACCATCCGCGCCGTACTGCCGGGCATGATGGAACGCCGTGACGGCGCCATCATCAACATGGCTTCCGTCGCCTCCTCGATCAAGGGCGTGCCGAACCGCTTTGCCTATGGCGTGACGAAAGCTGCCGTCATCGGCCTCACCAAGGCGGTCGCGGCCGATTATGTCGGCCACAATATCCGCTGCAACGCCATCTGCCCCGGAACGGTGGAAAGCCCGTCGCTGCAGCAGCGCCTGCGCGCTCAAGGCGACTACGACGCGGCCCGTGCCGCCTTTATCGCCCGCCAGCCGATCGGACGGCTGGGCGCGCCGGAAGAAATTGCAGATCTTGCCGTGTATCTGGCCGGCGCAACCTATACATCAGGCCAGGCCATCGCCATCGATGGCGGCTGGACCATCTGACATCAGACTTCAGGAAGGAATACCCCATGAAATTGCTTCGTTACGGCGCACCTGGCGCAGAACGCCCGGCACTCGTTGATGCTAACGGCACGATCCGCGATATTTCCGCTCATGTCAGCGACATTTCAGGCGCTGCACTCGACCCGCAAAACCTTGCCAAACTGGCAGCTCTCGACCTGGCTGCGCTGCCGGAAGTGTCGAGCACCGAGCGTCTTGGCCCCTGCGTCGGCCAGACCGGCAAATTCATCTGCATCGGCCTCAACTATTCCGACCACGCTGCCGAATCCGGCATGGCGGTTCCGCCGGAACCGGTCATCTTCATGAAGGCAAGCTCGGCCATCTGCGGCCCGAACGACGACGTTCTGATCCCCCGCGGCTCTGAAAAGACCGACTGGGAAGTGGAACTGGGTGTCGTCATCGGCAAGACGGCAAAATACGTCTCCGAAGCCGATGCGATGGAGTATGTCGCCGGCTACTGCGTTTCCCACGACGTGTCCGAGCGCGCCTTCCAGACCGAGCGTTCCGGCCAGTGGACCAAGGGCAAGTCCTGCGACACCTTCGGCCCCATCGGCCCCTGGCTGGTAACGAAGGACGAGATCGCCGATCCGCAGAACCTCACCATGTGGCTGAAGGTCAACGGCGAAACCATGCAGAACGGCTCGACCGCCACCATGGTCTACGGCGTTGCCTTCCTCGTGTCCTACTTGAGCCAGTTCATGTCTCTGCAACCGGGTGACGTAATCTCCACCGGCACGCCGCCTGGCGTCGGTATGGGCATGAAGCCGCAGCGCTACCTGAAGCCCGGCGACGTGGTCGAACTTGGCATCGAAGGCCTCGGCACGCAGAAACAGACCTTTCGCGCCGACGCCTGACCCTTCCTGACCTATCTGCCGGAGACACGAGAATGGCCATCATCACCGACATGCGGATCATCGATCTGCGGTTTCCCACGTCCCAGAGCCTTGATGGCTCTGATGCGATGAACCCGGACCCGGATTATTCGGCAGCCTATGTCATTCTAGAAACCGACGTGCCCGGCCTTGCCGGGCATGGCCTCACCTTCACCATCGGGCGTGGCAACGACATCTGCTGCATGGCGATCGATGCCATGCGCCATCTTGTCGTCGGCACCGACCTTGCGGTGGTGAAGGCGCATCCGGGCCAGTTCTGGCGCCATCTGACCAGCGACAGCCAATTGCGCTGGATCGGCCCGGAAAAGGGCGCCATGCATCTGGCAACCGGCGCCGTCGTCAATGCCTTCTGGGATCTTCTGGCAAAGGAAGCCAAAAAGCCGGTCTGGCGGCTGGTGGCCGATATGTCGGCGGAAGAGATCGCCGATATCGTCGATTATCGCTATTTGACCGACGTTCTGACCCGCGACGAGGCCGTTGCCATTCTGAAGAAGGCCGAGGCCGGCAAGACCGAGCGCATCGCGACCCTCGCGCGCGAAGGCTATGCCTGCTACACCACCTCGGCCGGCTGGCTCGGCTATGATGACGACAAGCTGCGCCGCCTCTGCCAGGAGGCGATCGATGCCGGCTTCAACCACGTCAAGATGAAGGTCGGCCGCGACCTCGAAGACGATATTCGCCGCCTCACCATCGCGCGCGAGGTGATCGGGCCGGATCGCTACCTGATGATCGATGCCAACCAGGTCTGGGAAGTGGATCAGGCGATCGACTGGGTAAAGAAGCTGTCCTTCTGCAATCCCTTCTTCATCGAGGAGCCGACAAGCCCCGACGACGTGGCCGGCCATCGCAAGATCCGCGAGGCGATTGCGCCGGTGAAGGTGGCGACCGGCGAGATGTGCCAGAACCGCATCATGTTCAAGCAGTTCATCGCCGAAGGCGCCATCGATGTCGTGCAGATCGACAGCTGCCGCATGGGCGGGCTGAACGAGGTGCTGTCGGTGCTGCTGATTGCGGCAAAATACAACCTGCCCGTCTGGCCGCATGCCGGCGGCGTCGGGCTCTGCGAATATGTGCAGCACCTGTCGATGATCGACTATGTCGCCGTGTCCGGCACCAAGGACGGCCGCGTGATCGAATATGTCGATCATCTGCACGAGCATTTTCTCGATCCGTGCGTCATCAAGGATGCCGCCTACATGCCGCCGGTCCTGCCCGGCTTCTCCATCGAGATGCGCGCCGAGACACTTGAGGCGTTTGCCTTCGCGCCGGTCAAGGCAAGCACCGGGGAGTCGCGGCCCCTTAAAGCCGCAAGCGCCGGCTGACAGGGAAAGGCGGATTACCAAGGTTTAATTCACAAGCCATTGACCGGGACATGCAGAAGGCATTATCGGAACCAGCAAGTTCCAATAATAGAGCAGATCGGCATTCCCTGTCATGGCCATCAAGCGTAGCCACATTCTTCTCGCCCTCGCTGTCGCGGCAGCGGGCGTTTACGGCTGGATGCGGTTTTCGGAGAAACCGGCAACCAACACCTTCCTGACCGCCCCCGTGACCCGCGGCAATGTCGAAGAGACGGTTCTGGCGACCGGCACGCTGAAGCCGGTCCGGCTGGTTGCGGTCGGCTCGCAGGCTTCGGGACGGATCACGTCGATCAAGTTCAAGCTCGGCGATACGGTGCGTCAGGGTGACCTGATCGCCGAAATCGATTCCACCACGCAGACCAATGAACTGCGCACCTCCGAAGCTTCGCTCGCCAACATGAAGGCGCAGAAAGAGGAAAAGCAGGCGAGCCTCGAGGGCTACCGCAAGACCCTCACCCGCCAGCAGGCGATCTATTCCAAGCAGGCCGGCTCGGAAGCGGATCTACAGACAGCGGAAACCAATGTGGCGGTCACCACAGCCCAGATCGCGGCACTTGACGCGCAGATCATCTCGGCGGAAATCGCCGTTGAAACCGCCAAGGCTGAACTCGGCTATACCCGCATCACCGCGCCGATGGACGGCACCGTGCTGGCGATCGTCAACCAGGAGGGTCGCACCGTCAACGCCTCCCAGTCGATCCCGACGATCGTCATCCTGGGTGACCTTTCCACCATGACGGTGCGGGCGGAGATCTCGGAAGCGGATATTACCCGGGTGACAGCGGGACAGGCCGTGCGCTTCAACCTGATCGGGGAGCGCGGCAAGAGCTATGACGCACGCCTTGCCTCCATCGAGCCGGCACCGGAATCCATCACCAGTGACAGCAGCGTCTCCAGCTCCACCTCCAGCAGTTCGTCCTCGTCGTCGTCTTCATCCTCGGCCGTCTATTACATCGGCGTCTTCGACGTGCCCAATACCGACGGTCGCTTCCGCACCTATATGTCGGCGGAGGTCAACATCGTGCTGGGCGCCGCCAAGGAGGTGCTGACCATTCCATCGGCTGCCCTTGGCAAGACGCTTTCTGACGGACGCTACAGCGTGCGCGTGCGGGCACAAGACGGCACGGTTGCCGAGCGCGCGGTGGAGATCGGCCTCAACAACAAGATCACCGCCGAAGTGAAGAGCGGCCTTGAGGAAGGCGCCGACGTGGTGATCAGCGAGGCAAGCGCAGCTTCGAAATCCGGCAGCCGCCGCGGCGGCCCGATGGGTTTCTGACGCGATGACCACCCAGGCACCTCTCATCCAGATCGAAAAGCTGCGTCGCGAATATCCCGCCGGCGAAGGTAAGATTACGGTTCTGAAGGACGTTGACCTCACCATCGAGCGCGGCGAAATGGTTGCCATCATCGGCGCCTCCGGCTCGGGCAAGTCGACGCTGATGAACCTTCTCGGCCTGCTCGACAGCCCCACATCCGGCACGTACCGCGTGTCCGGACAGGACACGTCTGCGCTAGGCAGCGATGCCTTGTCGAGTCTCAGACGCGAGCATTTCGGTTTCATCTTCCAGCGCTATCACCTGCTTGCCGAGCTGTCGGCGCTCGGCAATGTGGAAATTCCGGCCATCTATGCGGGGCGCACGCGCAGCGACCGGCGCGAGCGCAGCGCAGCCATTCTCGGCCGGCTTGGCATGGGCGACCGCACGCAGCACAGGCCGGGGCAGCTGTCCGGCGGCCAGCAGCAGCGCGTCTCCATTGCCCGTGCCCTGATG
This sequence comes from Neorhizobium fuzhouense, assembly GCF_042611105.1. Taxonomy (NCBI): domain Bacteria; kingdom Pseudomonadati; phylum Pseudomonadota; class Alphaproteobacteria; order Hyphomicrobiales; family Rhizobiaceae; genus Neorhizobium; species Neorhizobium fuzhouense. The sequence goes on from NZ_JBHFFP010000003.1 coordinate 354,530, forward strand.
AACGATGCCGAGGTCATCCTTGCCGACGAGCCGACCGGTGCGCTCGACAGCAAGAGCGGCGAGGATGTGCTGCGCATCCTTGAGGAACTGAACCGCGACGGCAAGACGATCATCATCGTGACCCATGATCCGAATGTCGCGGCCCGCGCCAAACGGATCATTGAAATTTCCGACGGGCAGATTACCGCCGACCGGCGCACGCAGGCGGCCCCGGTGGCGGCAACCACGCGGCAAGGCGAGGCGCCGCGGGTGCGCCACAGCCTGTCGGCCGGCTTCGACCGCTTCCGCGAAGCCTTCGTAATGGCGCTGAAGGCGCTCGAATCGCATCGGCTGCGCAGTTTCCTCACCATGCTTGGGATCATCATCGGCATTGCCTCGGTCATGCTGGTCGTGGCGCTTGGCACCGGCAGCCAGCAGCAGATTCTCGCCAATATCAGCAGCCTTGGCACCAACACGCTGGAGGTGTTTCCCGGCAAGGGGTTCGGCGATACCAGGTCCGGCCGGGTGAAGACGCTCGTCGTGTCGGATGCGGAAAACCTTGCGCGCCTCACCTATGTCGGTGCCGTCACGCCCACCGTTTCCACCAGCACCACCGCGCGCTTTGGCGCAACGGTTGCCAATGCGCTGGTGAACGGCGTCGGCAGTCAGTATTTCACCGTCAAGGGGTCCAAGCTGATCGCCGGCCGCTTCTTCGGCACCGACAGCGTCGATGCGCTGGCGCAGGATGCCGTGATCGATGACAATACCGCCAAGGCGCTGTTTACCGGCAACGGCGTCGAGCCGATCGGACAGATCATTCTGGCCGGCACCGTGCCGGTTCGGGTGATCGGCGTGATCTCCTCGCAGCAGGGCGGGTTCGGCTCCAGCGACAACCTGTCGATCTACCTGCCCTATACGAGCGTGCAGACGCGGTTTCTCGGTGATCCGTCGCTGCGCAGCATCACGGTGCGCGTGGCCGACAATGCCGACATGGCGGCCGCCGAGCAGGCGGTGACCGACTTCCTCACCCGCCGCCACGGCACGCAGGATTTCTTCATCCTCAACACCGATGACATCCGCAAGACCATCACCAGCACGACACAGACCATGACGCTTCTCGTCTCGGCAATTGCCGTCATTTCGCTCGTCGTCGGCGGCATCGGTGTGATGAACATCATGCTCGTTTCCGTGTCGGAGCGTGTGGGCGAAATCGGGGTGCGCATGGCAGTCGGCGCGCGCCGTCAGGATATCCTGCAGCAGTTCCTCATCGAGGCCGTGCTTGTCTGCCTCATCGGCGGCGTCCTCGGCATCACGCTTGCGCTCTCGGTCGGTCTTGCCGCCAATCTGTCCGGCGCCGGCATAAGCCTTGTCTTTTCCGCAACGCCCATGCTTCTCGCCTTCGTCTGCTCCTGCATGATCGGGATCGTCTTCGGCTTCCTTCCGGCCCGCAATGCCTCCCGGCTTGATCCGGTGGCGGCGCTTTCCTGACATGCGGCCGGATCGAGGAGAGGCGACGATTTGTCCCGGTCAGGAGGACAGTGATGTTTTCGGATAGGAAGTGCGCTATGCATGGAAAAAGCCTTACTGCAACGTTTCAGGATGCGAATGGACGATAGTATCAGCGAAGACGGCAAGGCATTGGACGCCACCGCACCGGCCAAACGGGGACGCGGCCGGCCGAAGAGTCTCAGCGACGATGAACGCCGGCAGATGATCATCGATACGGCGCGGCGCACCTTTATCGAGCTTGGCCTCACCGGCACCACGACGGATATCGTGGCCAGCCGGTGTCGTATTTCCAAGCAGACGCTGTACCGCCTGTTTCCCAGCAAGGTCGACCTGTTCATCGCGGTCGTTGCCTCGCATCGACAGATGATGCTGAGGCTCCCCCTCCCCGATGACGAGGACCTGCCGATCGCCGAAGCAATCGGCCGCATCTTCATGATCGATATCGATGAAGACACCGAGCGGGAACGGGCAGCCTTCATCCACATCGTCATCCGCCAGTCGCACCAGGTGCCGGACCTTGCCGAAGTGATGCTGCGCGAAGGACTGGAAACCTCCCGCAGACAGCTGGCAGACTGGCTTGCGGCACAGGTGACAGCAGGAAAGCTGGTTCTCGATGAGCCGATGACCGGGGCCCGCATCCTGATGGACATGCTGTTTGGCGGGGTGGGTCCCGGCCCCAGGGGATGGCCGGATCTTGCCGCACGAAAGGTGCATATGCAGCGAGCCATCGACATCTTCGTGCGTGGAACACGGCCTGACTGAACCCCGCACGCGCTGCCCTTGCGCGCAAAAAATCGCAACCTTTCTCAACCTTCCTCGTTTGGCCAACGGCATCCGCGCGTCACGGCGGGCGGATTTTGCCGTGTTTGCCCCATTCCGGGGCCGGATCGCGGAAAGATCGGAAAGGATTGAAGCAGCACAGTGTGTGGGATTTGCGGAGAAATACGGTTCGACGGGGAACAGCCTTCCCCGATGGTTCAGGCCCGGATGATGGAGGCGATCGCGCCGCGCGGGCCCGATGGGTCCGGAATGGTAATCCACGGATCGACGGCCCTGTCGCACAGGCGGCTTTCGATCATCGATCTCTCCCAGAAGGCCCGCCAGCCCATGGTGGACGGTGAACTCGGCCTGACGATCGCCTTCAACGGCTGCATCTACAATTACCCGGAGCTGCGCCGCGAACTGGAGGCCAAGGGCTACCGCTTCTTCTCCCATGGCGACACCGAGGTCATCCTGAAAGCCTGGCACGCCTGGGGCACGGACTGTGTGACCCGCTTCCACGGCATGTTCGCCTTCGTCATCCATGAGCGCGATACGGACCGCGTGGTGATGGCGCGCGACCGCTTTGGCATCAAGCCGCTTTACCTTGCAAAGGTCGGCCGCGCCGTCAGATTTGCCTCGTCGCTTCCGGCACTGGTCAAGGGCGGTGATATCGACACCTCGATCGACCGCGATGCACTGCATCACTACATGAGTTTTCACGCGGTTGTGCCACCGCCACGCACTATTTTGAACGGCGTGAAGAAGCTGCCGCCCGCAACCATCCGCGTCATCGAGGCCGATGGCCGCGAGGTGGATACCCGCTACTGGAACCCGCCGCACACGCGCGATCCCGCTATGGCAGGCCTGACGCGCAACGACTGGCGCGACATGGTGTTGGATGCCTTGCGGCTCGCCGTGAAGCGGCGCACGGTTGCCGATGTGCCGGTCGGCGTGCTGCTGTCGGGCGGCGTCGATTCCAGCATCATCACCGGGCTTCTCGCCGAACAGGGCCAGAATGACCTCATGACCTTTTCCGTCGGCTTCGAGGAAGCCAACGGCGAAAAGGGCGACGAGTTCGTCTATTCAGACCTGATCGCCCAGCATTTCGGCACCGACCACCACAAGATCTTCGTCCCCTCGGCGCAGTTGATGGATGCGCTTCCCGGCGTGATCTCCGCCATGTCGGAACCGATGGTCTCCTATGACAATGTCGGCTTCTATCTGCTCGCCAAGGAGGTTTCCAAGCATATCCGCGTCGTGCAGTCCGGCCAGGGCGCCGACGAGGTGTTCGGCGGCTATCACTGGTATCCGCCGCTCGGCTCCTCGACGGATGTGGTCAACGACTATGCCCGCGTGTTTTTCGACCGCAGCCATGAGGTGATGAAGACGCAATTGAACCCGGACTGGATGGCTTCGAGCGATGTGAGCCGCGAACTTGTCGCGCACCATCTTCTTGAGGCCGATGCCGATACGCCCGTCGATGCCGCCCTGCGGCTCGACAGCCAGGTCATGCTGGTGGACGACCCGGTCAAGCGCGTCGACAACATGACGATGGCCTGGGGCTTGGAAGCGCGCGTGCCCTTCCTCGACCATGAGCTTGTCGAGCTTGCCGCCAAGATCCCGCCGGAATTCAAGCTGAACGACGGCGGCAAGGGCGTGCTGAAGGATGCTGCGCGCCTTGTGGTGCCGCATACGGTGATCGACCGCAAGAAGGGGTATTTCCCGGTACCGCAGCTCAAATATGTCGACGGCCCCTATCTCGACATGCTGCGCGATGCGCTGACGTCACAGGCCGCCCGCGAACGTGGCATCTTTCAGGAACGCTATCTGAACCAGCTGTTCGACGCACCGTCAGAACACATCACACCGCTGCAGGGCTCGGAACTCTGGCAGGCGGGGCTTCTGGAAATGTGGCTGCAGGTGCAAGGGGTCTGAGGATGACAAGCAACAAGACAAGCGAGCGCAGCCAGCGTGTGCGCAGCGACAAGGCGGTGGCACACCGGCTGAGACGCAAGCGCATCGAATCCCTGCAGCGGACGGGCCATGTCGGGCATCCGGACAAGGCGGTCGCAGACGCATCCGCGGTTCTCGATTGCGGCTGGGGCCGGCTGATCTTTGCCCAGACCTTCGATGATGCCGGGAAACTCGTCTCGGCGCTGCGCGAGGAAGCGCCGGAACATCGCGACATCGCCATCTATGTGCATGAGCCGCATGTGCTGCTGGCTCAAGCACCGCAGGAGATCTTTCTCGATCCCTCGCATACTTTCCGACTCGATCTCGCCACCTATCGTTCCGGCCGGCGCCAGCCGCGCGGATTTTCCGTCAGGCGCCTGTCATCCGAAGCAGATGCCCGCGCCGTCAACCGCATCTATTCTGCCCGCGGCATGGTAGAGGTGCGGCCGGATTTCTTCTGGTCGAACCGCGACAACCGGGCCATCACCTATCTGGTTGCGGAAGACGAGACGACCGGCGAGGTGATCGGCACCGTGACCGGCATTGACCACACGCGCGCCTTTGCCGATCCTGAACAGGGATCATCGCTCTGGTGCCTGGCGGTTGATCCGCAAGCGCGTCATGCCGGCATCGGCGAAACGCTGGTGCGCAGGCTCGCCGAGCATTTCAAGGCGCGCGGTGCGGGTTTCATGGATCTCTCAGTGCTGCACGATAACGAGCAGGCGATCGCGCTCTACGAAAAACTTGGCTTTCGGCGCATTCCGGCCTTTTCCGTCAAGCGCAAGAACTCCATCAATGAGCGCCTCTATGCCCGACCGCTCGAAGCCTATGATGCGCTGAACCCCTATGCCCGGCTGATCGTCGACGAAGCGCGCCGGCGCGGCGTGCATGTGGAAATTACCGATGCCGAAGGCGGCTTCTTCCGGCTGTCGAATGGCGGCCGCACCGTCCATTGCCGCGAGAGCCTCAGCGACCTGACATCGGGCGTGGCGATGTCGATCTGCGACGACAAGGCGGTGACCCGCCGCGTGGTGGAACGCGCCGGCCTTGTCGTGCCGAAACAGATGACGGCCGATGGTGACGAAGAGGCGCTCGTTGCGTTCCTGGAAAAGCATGGACGGGTGGTGGTCAAACCCGCCCGTGGCGAGCAGGGACGTGCTGTTGCGGTTGGACTTTCGACGCTCGACGAGGTGCAAAGGGCCATTGTCGCTGCCCGCGAGGTTTGCGACCGCGTGCTGATCGAAGCCTGTTTCGAGGGCGAGGATCTGCGCCTCGTGGTCATCGATTTCAAGCTGGTGGCCGCCGCCATCCGCCGCCCGCCGCATGTGGTGGGCGATGGGCGCCAGACCGTGCGCCAGCTCATCGAAACGCTGTCGCGGCGAAGGGCTGCCGCCACCGGCGGTGAAAGCACGATCCCGGTCGATGCCGAAACCGAACGCTGCCTGCAGATGTCGGATCTGACGCTGGACGATGTTCTGGAAGAAGGCCGCGACGTGGTGGTGCGCAAGGCCGCAAACCTTCACACCGGCGGCTCCATCCACGACGTGACGGCGATTGTCCATCCCCGCCTGGTGGAGGCAGCCATCAAGGCGGCCCGTGCCATCGACATCCCGGTCGTCGGCATCGATTTCATGGTGAAGGCCCCGACCGAGCCGGACTACGTGTTCATCGAAGCGAACGAGCGCCCGGGGCTTGCCAACCACGAGCCGCAGCCGATAGCGGCCCGCTTTCTCGATCTGCTCTTCCCGCTTTCGGGCCACCGTTCGGCCCGCAATGCGCTGGGGAAAATGTAACGGCATGACCATCGATATCGACGAGGACTATCTGCTTTCGCAGCTCAAGGCACTGCTGTCGATCGACAGCCCGACCGGCTATACGGACCAGGTGGTGCGCTATTGCTCGCAGGAACTGGAACGGCTGGGGCTGACACCGGAGCTGACGCGGCGCGGCGCGATTCGCGCCGTGCGCCAGGGTAGCCGGCGAAAGGGCGCGCGCGCCATTGTTTCCCATGTCGACACACTCGGCGCGCAGGTGAAGGCCATCAAGGAGAATGGCCGGCTGGAACTGGTGCCCATCGGTCATTGGTCCGCCCGCTTTGCCGAGGGCGCACGGGTCACCATCTACAGCTATCACGGCACCTTTCGCGGCACGATCCTGCCGCTGAAAGCCTCCGGCCACACTTTCAATGACGAAGTGGACACCGCACCTGTCGGCTGGGCGCATGTGGAGCTGCGCATCGATGCCATCACCGGCTCTGCGGCGCAGACACGCGGGCTCGGCATCGATGTGGGCGATACGGTCGCCATCGATACCGGCACCGAATTCCTCGAAAACGGCTTCATCAATTCCCGCCATCTGGACGATAAGGCGGGCGTTGCCATCTGTCTTGCCGCCATCGAGGCGCTGGAACGGACGGGCGCGCGCACGCCCGTCGATACGCATTGGCTGTTCACCATTGCCGAAGAGGTCGGTGTCGGCGCCTCCTCCATCCTGTCCTCCGAGATCGCCTCGATGCTGACCATCGACAACGGCACCACCGCGCCGGGACAGAATTCATCGGAATTCGGCGTTACCATCGCCATGGCCGACCAGACAGGTCCGTTCGATTATCACCTGACGCGCAAGCTGGTGGATCTGTGCATCGAAAACGACATCCCCTACCAGAAGGATGTCTTTCGCTATTACCGGTCGGATTCGGCCTCCGCACTTGAGGCAGGCCACGATATCCGCACGGCGCTTGCCGCCTTCGGGGTCGATGCCTCGCACGGCTATGAGCGCATCCACGTCCACGCGCTCACAAGCGTTGCAAGGCTGGTGTCCGCCTTTGCCGTGAGCCCGGTAAACATCGATCGCGATGCCGAGGAAATTTCCAGCCCGAAGGGCTTTACCACCCAGCCAACGGACGAGGCGGAACAACTGGTGCAGGTTCCGGCAGACGGCGGACGCGCGCCGGAACAGCAGCAGCCATTGGACAGATGGTCAAGGCCCAAGCCGACCTGACGGCAGCCCGCAAGGTTTAAGGAAAGGCGGCACTGTACAGCGTGTGCAGGAAAAGGATGCCGTTTGCCAGAAGCAGGCAGAACACGGCAAAGGAGCCGAGATCCTTGGCGTGGCGAGCGGCGAGCGAAAATTCGGGCGACACCCGATCGACGATTTCCTCCACCGCCGTATTCAGCGCCTCCACCGCAACCAGCACCAGGAACAGCACGAATGCCGCCAGATAGGTGGTGAACGCAGCCCCGACCAGGGCATAGACACAACTGATGATAAAGAACACGGCGCATTCATGGCGAAAGGCCGTTTCGCCGAACAGCCGGCGCGCACCGCCCAGCGAATACCGCGCAGCCGCCAGAACATGGCCAAGCCCGCGTTGTCTTTGATGCCGAAGAGGTTCGGACATTTTTGCGCTCCCCACACAATCTTCTGCACATAACAAGGCTGTGCGCATCGCGCAAAGGCAAAGCTGCAAAGGGGAGTGCGGAGAGCCCGCAGCGATTGCGTCATGCCCTCGCCAGCCGCAAGGAGTCGCTTGTTCTTCGCAGATTTGGTGTATACATTATCGAACGCGGCTCGAGGAGGAGACTTGGATGCCGCAGCGAAAACATGCGCATAGCATTCATCGGGTTCATGGGAGTGGACCTGTCGCGGGATTAAAACTCTGGGAGGAGTATACATGGCATCCGTATCGAGACGCCTTTTCATGACAGGTGCTGCCCTGTGCAGCCTGTTGTTTTCGCATGCCTATGCCGCTGAAACCGTCAAGATCGGCCTCGTGCTGCCGATGACTGGCCCCTTCGCCTCGACGGGGCGTCAGGTGGAAGCAGGCGTCAAGGCCTATATGGCGCTGAACGGTGATACCGTGGCCGGCAAGAAGGTTGAGGTGGTGCTGCGCGATGATGCCGGTACCGCTGACCAGACCCGGCGCATTGCCCAGGAACTGGTGGTGAAGGACGGCGCCTCGATGCTGATGGGCTTTGGCCTCACGCCGCTTGCGCTTTCGGTGGCACCGGTGCTCGCGCAGGCCAAAGTTCCCGCCATCATCACCTCGGCGACCACCTCGATCATCACCCAGAAATCGGATTATTTCGTGCGCACCAGCATGGCCGGCCCGCAATCGGCTGTGCCGGTTGCCACCTGGGCGGCCAAGAACGGGCTGAAGCGCGTCGTCACGCTCGTTTCCGATTACGGCCCCGGCATCGATATCGAAAAGGGTTTCACCGACCAGTTCAAGAAAGATGGCGGCGAAATCCTGGAGGCGGTGCGTGTGCCCCTGCAGAACCCGGATTTTGCGCCCTTCCTGCAGCGCGTGCGCGACACAAAGCCGGATGCTGTCTTCGTCTTCGTGCCCTCCGGCGTCGGCTCCATCTTCATGAAGCAGTTCGTCGAGCGCGGCCTTCGCGATGCCGGCATCAAGCTGATCGCGACCGGCGACGTGACCGACGACGATCTCCTGAACGGCATGGGCGATGCAGCGCTTGGCGTCATCACCGGCCATTTCTATTCCGCCAACCACGACAGCGCGGAAAACAAGGCGTTCGTGGCCGAGGTTCGCAAGGCCAACAACAATATGCGGCCGAACTTCATGTCCGTCGGCGGCTATGATGCCATGGCGCTCGCCTATGCGGCGCTGAAGAAGACCAATGGCGATACCGACGGCACCAAGCTGGTAGAGGCCATGAAGGGCATGGCCTGGACAAGCCCGCGCGGCCCGATCACCATCGATGCGAAAACCCGCGACATCGTGCAGGACATCTACATGCGCGAGGTCAAGAAGGTGGATGGCGAGCTTTATAACGTCGAGTTTGCCACCTTCCCGAAGGTGCGCGACCCGAATACGCCGTGATGGGAAGCGTGCGCCGGCTGCGCTCTGCCAGTGCGGCGCATGTCTCCGCTGCATCGAATCCGTGATGCGGAGGAAGTGGCTGATCCCTGTCGGTTGACCCTCCTTTCCAGCCAGTGGCTGGATGAGGCAAGCCATCAGCATCGGCAAAGATGATGCAGCCATCGACCGGTGTGCCGGAACGTGTGCGTTCCGGCACCCACCACACGCCTGCGCCTGACCCGCTTTCTGTCATTCCCCGCCATCCCCGGGAGGAACGATGCTGACAATCCTGTTCGACGGCATTGCCTATGGCATGCTGCTTTTCGTTCTCGCCTGCGGGCTTGCCGTGACACTCGGCCTGATGAACTTCGTCAATCTTGCCCACGGTGCCTTTGCCATGGCGGGCGGTTACGTGACCGTGGTGCTGATGAACCGCTATGGCATCTCCTTCTACTGGTGCCTTCCGGCGGCCTTCCTGTTTTCGGCCGCGCTGGGTGCAGCGCTGGAAGTGACGCTTTATCGACGGCTCTATGCCGCATCCCATCTCGACCAGGTGCTGTTTTCCATCGGCCTCGTCTTCATGGCCGTGGCGGGAGTGGATTTTTTCATGGGCGGACAGCAGCAGCTGATCTCGCTGCCGCCAGAGCTCTCCGGTCGCTTCAACCTGCTCGGCGCCGATATCGGCCGCTACCGGCTTTTCATCATCGTTTTGTGCGCGCTGTTGACCATTGCGCTGCAAACGACGCTCACCCGCACCCGCATCGGCAGCCAGTTGCGCGCGGCCGTGGATGATGGCCGGGTGGCGCGCGGGCTTGGCATCAATGTATCGGTGATCTTCGTGCTCACCTTCGCGCTCGGCTCAGGGCTCGCCGGATTGGGCGGTGCGCTCGGCGTGGAACTGCTCGGGCTCGATCCGAACTTCCCGTTGAAATACCTCATCTATTTCATGATCGTGGTGACGATCGGCGGCACCTCCTCCATCACCGGGCCGTTTCTGGCTGCCCTTTTGCTCGGCATCGCCGATGTGGCGGGCAAATATTATCTTCCTTCGCTCGGGGCCTTCATCATCTATGCGGTGATGATCGCCTTTCTCATCCTGCGCCCCAACGGGCTGTTTTTCCGGGAGGGAGGACGATGAGCCCGCTGCCCCGACAGGCGCTCGCCAGCGCCTTCCTTCGCCGCAAGGCCCGCTGGAAGCCGTTGGAATATGGCTTCTGGATCCTGGCGCTTGGCGCTGCCTTCGCGCTTCCATCGCAACAATTGCTGCTGAGCGAGATCGCCATTCTCGCCCTCTTTGCCATGTCCCTCGATCTGATCGTCGGCTATGCCGGCATCCTGTCGCTCGGCCACGCCGCCTTCTTTGGCGTCGGAGCCTATGCGGCGGGCCTCCTCAGCCTGCATCTCACCGCAGAACCGCTCACCGGCCTTATCCTGTCGGGTGCGATTGCCGGTCTGCTCGGCCTTGCCACCAGCTATCTGGTGCTGCGGGGCAGCGACCTCACCAAGCTGATGACGACCTTCGGCGTCAGCATGCTCATCTCGGAAGCGGCAAACCAGGCAGCCTGGCTGACCGGTGGCGCCGATGGGCTGAGCGGTATCCTGATCGATCCGATTGCCGGCCTGTTCGAATTCGACCTGTTCGGGCAGACTGGCTATCTCTATTGCCTCACCGTGCTGTTTGTCGCGCTGGTCATCGCGCGCCGCATCGTCCATGCGCCCTTCGGCCTGTCGCTGAAGGCCATCAAGCGCAACAGCCGCCGCGCCGCCATGCTCGGCATTTCGCCCAATCGCCGCATCGTCGTCATCTACACGCTCTCAGCCGTCTATGCCGGCTTTGCCGGTGCGCTCCTCACGCAGACCACCAGTTTCGTCTCGCCGGATGTGCTGGCCTTTCACCGCTCGGCCGACGTGCTGCTGGTTCTGGTCCTGGGCGGCGTCGGCTACCTCTATGGCGGCGTGATCGGCGCGGTGATCTTTACGGTGCTGCGTGCCTGGCTGTCGGTCGTCACACCGCAATACTGGATGTTCTGGATCGGGCTCGTTCTGGTTGCGCTTGTGCTTGTCGGACGCGATCGCATCAACCCCGCCCGCCTGACGGCATGGGTAAGGACGAAAACCGGTCGCGCGGCGCCCAGTGCAGCACCCCTTGCGAAGGAGGAGGCATGACACCCGCCCTTGAAACCCGCGCGCTGGTGAAGCGCTTCGGCGGCCTTGTCGTTACCAATGACGTGTCGCTCTCCATCCGGCCCGGCGCCCGCCATGCACTGATCGGCCCCAATGGCGCGGGCAAGACCACCATCATCAACCTTCTGACCGGGGCGCTCACCCCCAGCAGCGGCCGGATCCTGATCGGCGGCGAAGACATCACCGAGGCAAGCCCGTTTGCGCGGGTGAAAAAGGGCATGGCCCGCACCTTCCAGATCAACCAGCTGTTTGACGATCTGACGCCGCTCGAATCCATGGTGCTGGCGGTTGGCGAGCGGCTGGGGCATGGCACCCGCTTCTGGCGTTCGCTTGCATCCGACAGTCAGGCGGCCGCGGAGGCTGCCGATATTCTCGAACGCTTTCGCCTTGCCGACGTCATGTGCCTGCCGACGCGCGGCCTGCCCTATGGCAAGCAACGCCTGCTAGAAATCGCCCTTGCCATCGCGCTGAAGCCGAAGGTGCTGCTGCTCGACGAACCGGCAGCGGGCGTGCCGGAGGAAGACCGCCACGAGGTGCTTGCCATCGTGCGCGACCTGCCCTCCGACGTCACGGTGGTGCTGATCGAGCATGACATGGACCTCGTCTTCTCCTTTGCCGACCGGATTTCGGTTCTGGCGGCCGGCCGGCTGTTTGCCGAAGGCAGCGTTGCGGAGATTTCCCGCGATCCCGAGGTCAAGGCCATCTATCTGGGAGACGCCGCATGAGCGATCTGCTTCGCATTGAGCAGCTGATCTGCGGTTATGACGAGGCACAAGTTCTCGCCCGCATCGATCTGTCGCTGGCGCAGGGCCAGTCGCTGGCCCTGCTTGGCCGCAACGGCGCCGGCAAGACCACGTTGATCAACAGCATTGTCGGCGTCACCACCCATCATCACGGAACTATTCACCTGAAGGGCGAGGACATAACACGGCTTCGCCCCGAACAGCGCGCTGCCCGTGGCATCGGCTGGGTGCCGCAGGAGCGCAACATCTTCCGGTCGCTGACGGTCGAGGAAAACCTCACCGCCTCCGCTCGCCCCGGTCGCTGGGATGTTTCGGCCGTCTACACGATGTTTCCGCGCCTCCAGGAGCGCCGTCGCAACCTCGGAAACCAGCTTTCCGGCGGCGAACAGCAGATGCTGGCGGTGGGGCGCGCCCTGATGCTCAACCCGAAACTTCTTCTCCTCGATGAGCCGCTGGAGGGTCTTGCTCCGATCATCGTCGATGAACTTCTGGCCGCACTGCGACGCATCGTGACGGAAGAGGGGCTCGCCGCCATCATCGTGGAGCAGAAGGCTCGAAAAATCCTGCCGCTGACGGATGAGGCGATCGTGCTCAACCGCGGCAGCATCGCCCTTGCCGCCTCCGCCAAGGCGCTTTTGGAAAACCCGGCGCAACTGGATGCCCTGCTGGCGATCTGATGGAAACGGCCTGAAGCTGCAAACCTCCATCTAAACAGACACGGCGCCTCGAAAGGCGCCGTGTCGATTGTCATCTGTCCTGTCTTCCAGAACCGCAAGCGGTCGAACTGATCGGCTTAGAACTTCAGGCTGAACTTGCCGCCGAAGACCTGCGATGTGGTGGTCGAACCGAAGGCGCCGTCATAATAGAGACGCAGCGTCCCGGTTTCGCCGGCAAACACATCCACACCCGCCGAGGCGCGCCACAGCGTGCGGTCGGTGGTCGTGCTGACGTTGAACGGTGCTACGCCGCCGGTATCCGACGAGAAGATGCCGGCCATCGCGATGCTGTTATCCGAATAGAGGCTGACCCCACCGCTGACATAGGGACGCAGCAGCATGTCGTCGCCGAGCGCAACCTGGGTGCCCGCCTCCAGCGACGGCGTCACGCTGAACACTGTCTGATCGCTGGCATCCATGCTGAGTGCTGCAATGCCACCGGTTTCCGTGACGGCACGCTGGCGCGTGTAGATCATATCCAGATCGAGGATCGGGCGGAGGTAAGCACTATCGTTCTGGAACGTATAGGCCGCGCGCAGACGGGCATTGATGGTCGCAACCTCTGGGCTCCCGGTCAACGTATCGGTAATAGTGCCGAAATCGACCTGACGGGTGCTGTCATACCAACCGTAGCTTCCCGATACCGCGGCAGAAAACAGGGCCGCACCGGGGGCGTATTTCACAACGGCGCCGAGGTAGGCGGTGCTGCCATCGCTGCTGCCATAGGTGCTGTCGGTGTTCTCCGTCGAGCCGCCGGCGCCGAAGCCGAGGCGCCAGTCCGGGGCGAGCGCGAACTGAGCGCCGCCGGTGAAGCTCCAGCTATCGCTGTGCGATCCGATCGTCTCGGAATCACCGTCGCGCGTTACGCGACGATTTTCCACCTTCACCCAGCCGCATTCGCCTTCGGCGCCGAAGAAATTGACGCCGTCTGCAACGCGGCAGCTCATCAGGTTGTTGGTGAAGTTGATGTTGGCCACGCGGGCCGCATCCGTTTCCGCCAGAAGCACTTCCGGCGACAACTGCTGTAGAGCCGCATTGTACTCTTCATCGGTACTGAGGTTGGCAAGGCTGAGCAGGATGGGCTCAAGACTGTTCGAGGCCGCGATCGAGCGGTTGAAATAATCCCCGAGCGTCCGACTGTTGGGCGTTCCACTCACAGGCGAGAAGTTGACGCCATCGATCGTCACCGTGGCATTGGTGCCGTCGCTGGTAACGGAACCCAGGATCGCGGGGTTCGAAATGACCATGGCCTCCTCCGTGATGCCGGCGCCGGCGGACAGGAAGACATAGCTGTTGGAACTGCTCCCCAGCGACATCAGGTTCACCGACAATGCGCCGTTCAACTTGGCCTGGCCGGAAACCGTCAGCGTGTCGGTCGCCGCGTTTGCGCCGTCGATATCGATCAGCAGCGTCCCGGTCGAGGTATTCTCGAACGAGCCGGTGAGGCTGGTCGCCTTGATCACGCCCTCGCCGCCGGGGGAAACGATGCCGGCATTGGTGAGCCAGTTGCCGCTTCCGAGATCAACCGAGGACCCGGTTTCGAACACCGCGCCGAACCGGTTCTCAAAACTGTTGGACGCAAGATCGGTCAGATCGATATTGCCACGGATCGTCCCGTAGTTGTCGATGGACGTGTTCGTATCGACACCGGAGACGGCAAGACCGTCGATGCCGGAGGTGTTGGCAAGCGTGCCATAGTTGAGAAGGGAGCTGGAAGCGCCATTGACGAACGTCACTGCTGCTCCGCTTGCGCCGCCCTTCACCGTGCCGTCATCGACCTGCGCCGAGAGGCTGCCCCAGCCTTCCAGATGGATACCGCTCTGGTTGCCGGTGAGGTCACCGCCATAGCTCCTGACGAACACAGCTGCATTGGCCGAGGACGCATAAATCGCATCATTGCCGGCTGCGGTGATATTGCCCAAGCTTTCGACTTCAACATCGTTGTCGTCACTCAGGTTGGTGGCGTTGATGCCATATTGGCTGGCCGTGATGCCCCCCAAATGCCCAACATAGACCTCACCCCGCGCCGAAGACGCCACAAGCCCGTTCTGGGCAACAATATCGCCCATGACGGCCACATGCACGCCTTGGTCGTCGCTCAGGTTTGACGCATTGACACCGTCAAGGGCAGCGTTGATATCCCCGTATTGCTCAACATAGACGTCTGCCTGTGCGGAAGATGCAAGGATACCACTTCCATTCGAGGCCGTGATGGCACCTTGCCAGTAGACCTCAACATCGTTGGAGTTGCTGGTGTTGGAGGCGTTAATGCCAACACCGTCTGCGGTGATAATGCCGCTACCGGTTACGTAGATGTAGCCCGTGGCAGAGGACGCCAGGATGCCGTCACGATTATAGGCCGTCAGGTCGCCGGTCTGCGTGACGTTGACCCATCCATTGCCGGTATTGCTGGCATTGATCCCGTAGAGATCGGCAAGGACCGTGCCCGTGGAAGTCACAGACACGTTGCCGTTGCTGGATGAAGCCAGTATGCCATCACGATTATAGGCCGTCAGGTCGCCAGTCTGCGTGACAGTGACCGAGCCATAGCCGGTGTTGGTGGCATTGATGCCGTAGAGATCAGCAACAAGCTTGCCGGTTGAATTTACAGTCACATCGCCGTTGCTGGACGACGCCAGGATGCCATCACGCTTGTTGGCCGTCAGGTCACCGTTCTGTGTGACAGTGACCGAGCCATAGCCGGTGTTGGTGGCATTGATACCATAAAGCTCGGCAACAAGCTTGCCGGTTGAATTCACAGTCACATCGCCGTTGCTGGACGATGCCAGGATGCCGTCATTCTTGTTGGCCGTCAGATCACCGTTCTGCGTGACCTTGACCGAGCCATAGCCGGTGTTGGTGGCATTGATACCATAAAGCTCGGCAACAAGCTTGCCGGTGGAGGTCACGGTCACATTACCGGAGCTGGACGAGGCCACGATGCCGCTGCCGCTGTTGGAAGTGAGGCTTCCGTCGCGATGCGTGACGGTCACGTCCTGACCGCTCAAATTACTGGCATCGATGCCGTTCGTCTTGGAAATCAAATTGCCCTTCTGCGTGACCTCGACGGCTCCGTTCGGCGAATAAGCAATGATGCCCGCGCCGTCATAGGATTCGACGCCGCCGGTTGCATTGACCGTAACATTCGAATAGCCGGCATTGCGCACGGTGATAGCATCGGTCTTGGCCGTTACGGCCCCATCGACCGTAACCGAGGCGGCTCCAGTGGCTGAATAGGCCAGGATGCCCTCCCCGGCCCAGGTGTAAACGCTGCCGGTCTGATTGATCGAGACGTCCCCACCCGTGGAATAGGCGTAAAGGCCGTAGGTCTTGGCCGAAATGTCACCGGTCGACGTAATGCCGATGCTGCCGGCCGGAGCGTCTGCCGAAATGGCGGCGCCCGTGTCGGAGGTGACATTGCCGACCTGCGTGATCAGAATGTTGCCGCTGTTTGCGTCAACGTTAATGCCGTCGCTGTTGGCCTGTATCGCGCCAGTGTTGTCGATCGTCACATTGCTATCAGTGGAACTTGCCAGAATCCCGTTGGCGCTGGCCGACCGGATGCCGCCGGATGCCGTGATGTGGAGCGTGCCGCCGCCCGACTGGACGGCGTGGATCCCGTCCGCGTCGGAGGTGATCAAGCCGTCTGCCGTCACCGAAATTGTGCCATTTGCCGCATAGGCATCGATGCCGGCCCCGGCAGAGACGGTAACTGTTCCTGTTTGATCGACCGTCACATCGCCATATTGCGAATGCGCATAGACGCCGGAGGTCTCGCCGGAGAGATTGCCCGAAGACGTGACCGAAACAGCGCCGTTGGCTGACGTGGCCGAGATGGCGGCGTCGTTGTGCGAGGTGACGTTGCCGGTCTGGTTGATCGAAACCGTGGAATTGTTGGCCGCCCCCTTGATGCCGGGGCCGCTCGCCTCGATTGTGCCGGCGTTGGTAATCGTGACCGAGCCGTTCGTCGAACTCGCGTCGATGCCGATACCGTTGAGCGAGGAGATGGCGCCATCGCGGTTGACGGATGAGGAACCACTGCCACGGCTGGAAATGACGATTGCCGAGCCGGTGGCCGTCACCGCGCCGGAACCCGTCAATGTGGCATTGCCGACAAGCGAGCTCAGGGTAACGCCGATCGCGCCCGACTCGATATCGCCAGACTGCGCGACCGAAACCGCGCCGCTATTGGCGAGGACATCGACACCGTTGCCCGATGCGGTGATCGTGCCCGTTCCAAGGATCGAGACGGTTCCCGTCGTCGAATGGCCGACGATGCCGGCGCCCTGGCTGGAATTGATCGTCCCCGACTGATCGACGGTCACGTTGCCACCGGCCGCATAGGCATTGATGGCATCGCCGGTGGACGTGATGGAACCGATATTGGTGACGATGACGCCGCCATTCAGGCCAATGGCTTCGATCCCGTACCCATCGTGGGCCGTCAGCGAACCGGTGTGGACGACACTCACCACCGTCGTTGCCGTGTCTTCCGCCGACTGGGCATGGATGCCGGTGCCGCCGGCATCGATATCGCCGGTGACCGTCACAGACACGGCGCCACGCGCTTCGGCCCAGACGCCGTCGTCGCTCGTCGTGGTGATATTGCCCGTGTGCGTGGCCAGAACCGTGCCGCTGTCGCCATGGCTTTCCAGGTGAAGACCCTGCGTGCCGGCAACGATATTGCCTGTCGTTGCGGAAAGAACGGAACCGTTGCTGAAGCCATAGATGCCATAGCCGGCTGTGCCGGTGATGTCGGCATCGCTCTGAATGTTCAGGAGACCCGAGCCGTTCGACGAGAGATTTATGCCATCGACCGCAGCATTGATCGTTGCAGTATTGACCAGTTTGATCGCTCCCGGCTGGCCGGGATCAATGCCGGTATCGGCGACGATGCCGGAGCCAGACGTCGAGGTAAGGCTGCCTGCGACATTAAGGTCGATCGTGCCGGTCGACTGGCCATGCGCGGTGATGGCATCAAGACCGGCACTGGTGGTCCCCTTCATCGTCACGTCGATATCGCCTGCCGTATCCACATAGATGCCATGCGCCGCAGCCGATACCAGATTGCCGCTGGCATCAAGGCTGATCGCTTGTCCTCCAAGGCTGCGGGCCTCGATGACATCGGCATCCGCACCACTTGCAGACAGCGTCTGCGTGTTCGCGAGATTGATCGCAATCGGGCCGTTGGTCGACACGAAATTGATGACATCATTGCCAGGCGTTGCCGTCACATCCGCCGTCAGCCCGGTGATGGATAGCATTGTGGTGGGATCGGTAACGGGCTGGAAACTGCTGACTGCGCCGCTGCAGGTCAATATGCTGCCGACCTGCGTGCAGGCAGCCTCGGCCTGGCCGGCGGCTGCAACCCACAGCACGCTGATTGCTGTTCCCGCCATAAGGCCGGCCAGCGCGCGGCTTGGGGCACGGCGAGCGTCGGCGGCTTTCACCGGTCCGCGCTTTCCTGCGAGCAATTCCCCATGTCGTTTCGGGCTCATCATGTACCCTCCCTCAAATCGTTGTTCGGCCAAATTCCGGTCTGTTATCGGTCCGCCTGTTCGGCGCCATCGCGGATTTTCACCGCCTGCGCCGCACCGGCAGACTTTGATTCATCAATCGCCCGTTCAGGCTTTTGCCTTGATTTCCCGCCGTCAGCCGCCGGGATGAGTGGTGGCCGATCTTCCTCGACGGCCAGAAACGGACCCACCCGTCTGAAGCCCGCCACGGCGTCGCTATCGGGCGGCCAGGTGACGAATTTCGAGGGTCCCAGCAACACCGCAAGGAAAGCGAGGGCCGCAGCCATGTTGCGCAAGACGATCGCAGGACGGCGCACCTGTTGCTGCGCCGTCTTGTTCGCGCGCCGGCCTTGAAGGCGGCCCGGCCGGCGCCGCGCAAGGGCAGCGCCTGCGCCTTCGATGCGTTCCCGGAGAGACAGTGCGATATCGGAAAGGCCGTCGCGAACCCCGACAAACCGGTAAAGCCCATAGCTGTACAACGTCGTGTTGATCGCCGGGATGATCGTGCCGAGATACTCGTGCGACAACAGTCCCTGCACGACGTAAACTGCCATCAAAAACAGCATCAGACAGTTGAAGACAAAGCTGTAGGGCGGGATGAAGGTGCGGTCTGCGACTTTTGGCGTTCGGGTGAAGCTTGCCTTTCGGCCCGTTACCATCTGCCTGACCGATGACAGGATACCGGCAAAGCTGACTGGCAGCAGCATCAGGTTCAAGGCGCAGACGTGGAAGAGATCGGTGAAGCGATAGCCCAGGCGCTTCAGATCGCTGGCATAAAGGATGAAGTAGGGCGCAATCGCAAGCGGCGTCCACATCAGCGCCTTGCTGTCGGCCGGCGACCAAATCATCAGGACGAAGACGGCAATATTGCCGAGAAGCGGCGACAGGAGATAATTTGTTCGCAGCAGCAGTTCCGGCAACCGACGAAGACGTCCCGGCATGCGCAGATAATTGCGCAGCAAAGCCGGGAAAATGATGAGGCCACCATTGCTCCAGCGCTTTCGCTGAATGGCAAGCGCACCGAAATCGGCAGGCGTGGCACTATAGGCGAGCGGCGTCAGGTAGTTATGGACATGCCAGCCCGCATCGAGAAGATCGATGGTCGATCCGGTATCCTCGATGACAGTTTCATCCTGAATGAACACCGTGCAGGTCTTGTGCCCTTCCCTCTCATCACGGGCGATCATTTTGAGGGCTTTGAAGCGGATCAGGGCATTCGCACCGACCCAGTAGGCCGCGCAGAAATACGTGCTTCCCTGATGCGCCAGGTACTGGATGTCTGTCGTGGCCCCCGCAATGCGCTCCACAAGCGACGTGCTGCCGGGAAAGCTCAGATAAGGCGTCTGGGCAACGGCCGCCTCCGGCTCCTCGTTGAGGAGGTGCGTGAGGCGCAGCATATAGTCGCCCAGGATGAGACTGTCGGCATCGAGCGTCAGCACAAAGTCCGGCTGCTCCACGACCATATCGACCTTCGCACCCGATGCCGGCACAAGAACACGGCCGCCGCCTCGCGGCTTGATCTTCAGGCGCTTGCCCATCAGGCCGATATAGGAATTGAGGTTCATCGCCTTGTTGGGCGCATGCGACAAATTGGAAAAACTCTTGCGCTCGAAAACGTTGATGTCGCGGCAGAACAGCGTTTCCAGAACGCGGTAATGATGATCGATCCCGTCTTCATCAAGGACCGTCTGCGCAAGCGCGGCTTCGGTGCTGCGATAAAGCCGTGCCAGATCGCGCAAAACGCGCTCCACGAAAAACGTATCCACATGGCGGAACTCCGCCGAGATCTGCGCGACGAATTCCAGCGCGAGCTTTTCCAGCCAGCCGCTTGCGTCGGCGTAGAGCATGGCGATCTGCCGCGTTTCCCACGCGCGATTGGGGGAGGAGATCACCTTTCGCGCCCGCCAGGCATCAGCCGCCGTGCACATGGGCGCCATGACCGCCTCGATTTCCTTCACGACGTCTGCGGCAGCTGCACGCGAGCGCGCCAGCGACTGAACGTCGGAGGCTGGATCATCGATCAGGAGTACGATTCGGCGGTTGCGATAACGCGCGACAGCGGCCGAAAGCAGCGTCATGGCGATAACGCGCCGCTCTTCCCGATAGGAGGGAATGAGGATGGTGATCGACGGCGCTTTGTCGCCGAAGAGATAGTCGGATTCAGCACAATCCGGAGCAGCTTGGCGCCGGCTGCGCCGCGCCAGCCCGTAACGGCTTAATTCGTAGGAGAAGCAGCAAAATACAAGGCAAATAAGAATAACCGCATACGCAACCCGTTGGAATAACGGTATATCGGCAACAAAGATCACAAAATAAACAAACCAAAAGAACAAAGCGAGGGAAAACAGAGAAACAGCGGCGGAAAACGCCGTTTCTTTGCGACCATATCCTCCAAAATGGATCGGTCTGTATATTAGTTTTTCCAAAATCAATATTATGTCCCGACCGATTCACAAGATGTCGAGATTTAGTACATGAACCTCAGAAAAGGCAACTTCAATGTAGAAAGCCCCTTACATTTAAGATATTTTTCATGGAAACAAAAAAATCTGATCACCAGTAATAAATATAACTCGGAGCCACCGCACTGTGCAGACCTTGAATTTCCGCCAAAACAACGATCTCATTCCCGCTTTGAGCGGGCTCTTCCACCATCTGCACTCCCATCTGCGCTTACGCTTCTTGATCGTGATGACAGTCTCTCTTGCAGCCTGCGGATGCGTTACGGCCCAATCAACCTATCCGGACATGGTGAATGCCGGCGACGCCGCAATGGCGCACAAGCAATATGCCTCGGCCCTGCGCTCCTACATGAAAGCGGCAGAGCGCAATGATTCCTGGGGCGAACTGAACGTTGCGAAAATCTACGAGAATGGTCAGGGCGTGCCAAAGGACGATGCCGCCGCCGCCGATTGGTATGCAAAATCCGCGCAGCATGGAAATCCCTGGGCCATGAACAGCCTGGGATCGATGTATGAAGAGGGCCGTGGCGTCGCCAAGGACGCCGTCAAGGCAGCGGACCTTTATGCGCGCTCGGCCGAACAGGGAAACCCCTGGGGGCTCTACAATCACGCGCGCGCGCTTGAACTCGGCTTCGGTGGCCAGAAGGACATCGCAAAAAGCCTGCAGCTTTATCAAAAGGCCGCAGAGCTCGGAAACGCCTGGGCACAGTACACGTTGGGCGACAAATATGCCGCTGGCGATGGTGTCGCGCTCAACAACAAGACCGCCGTCGAATGGTACCGGAAATCCGCCGATCAGGGCAATGCCTGGAGCCAGTACAAGCTCGGCGTACTGCTGGAAGGCGCAACGGATGTGCCCGCTGATCTCCCCGCCGCCTTTGCCTCCTACAAGAAGGCTGCAGCCCAGGGCAATGCGCTGGCACAGGCCAATATGGGCCGGATGCTGGAAAACGGCCAGGGGACGGCCGCCAACCGGGAAGAAGCGCTGCGCCTTTACAAGCAATCGGCGGCCAATGGCGGCCCTGCCTGGGTGTCTGCGCGCATAAAAGCACTGCAAAAGTAGCCGTTCAGGCCACCAGCACCCTCATCGCGCGCCGGCGATACTGCAATCTTCACGTCCGCCTCGAGCGCCTGGCAGCCAATCGCCGCTGCCGGGCGCGCAAGACAGCGGCGTTCACCCGCCGCCCGCCAAGGGGCGGCGGCGCATCCGGCCGGACAGCGACAAAAGCCAGCAGACAAGCGATGGCGGATAAGGGCGGCCCCTTGCAAGGTTGCCTGCCCGTCTCAATATGAATTGTCTCTCCACCGTCATCACTCTGTCGGCGGCTCACTCTTCGTCCAGCGAGACATTCTAATGGCCAAGTCGCTTCACCTTACCGCCTTCATGCGTCCCGTCAGCCTTCATACCGGCGCCTGGCGCTATCCGGGTGCCTATGCGGATGCCAATTTCAACTTCGGCCATCTGAAATCCTTTATCCAGGCGCTGGAGCGGGCGAAGTTCGATGCCTTCTTCATGGCCGATCATCTTGCCGTTCTCAATATGCCGGTGGAAGCCTTGAAGCGCAGCCATACGGTGACATCCTTCGAGCCGTTCACGCTTCTCTCGGCGCTTGCGGCCGTCACCGACAAGATCGGCCTTGCCGCCACCGCCTCCACCACATTCGACGAGCCCTATCACGTGGCACGCCGGTTCGCCTCGCTCGACCATATCAGCGGCGGACGCGCCGCCTGGAACATCGTCACCACCTCCAACCCGGATAGCGCCCGCAATTTCGGCCTTTCCGAGCATGTAGAGCATGGCGAGCGCTACAAGCGCGCCCGCGAATTCTTCGACGTCGTCACGGGCCTCTGGGACAGCTTTGCCGACGATGCCATCATCCGCGATCAGGAAAGCGGCATCTTCTTCAATCCGGACAGGCTGCACGTGCTGGATCACAAGGGCGAGGAGTTCAGCGTGCGCGGGCCGCTGAACATCGCCCGCCCCGTCCAGGGCTGGCCGGTCATCGTGCAGGCCGGCCAGTCGGAACCGGGCAAGCAACTGGCCGCCGAGACGGCGGAAGTCGTCTTTGCCGCACCGCGCGATCTTGCCACCGCAAAGTCGCTCTATGCCGATATCAAGGGCCGCATGCCGGCCGTCGGCCGTGATCCGAAGCACCTGAAAATCCTGCCCGCGGCCATGATCGTCATCGGCGACAGCGTGGAGGAAGCCAAAGCCAAACGCGCAAGACTCGATAGCCTCGTCCACTACGACAGCGCCATTGCCTCCCTGTCCATCGCGCTCGGTCACGACGCATCAGGCTTTGATCCGGATGCCGCCCTGCCGGAGATTCCGGAAACCAATGCCAGCAAGAGCGGGCGGGCGCAGGTGCTGCGGCTGGCGGAGCAGGATAAATTAACCGTTCGCCAGCTTGCCCAGCGCTATGGCGGCTATGCTGGCCTCGCCTTCATCGGCACGCCCCAGACAATCGCCGACGAGATGGAAAACTGGCTGAACGAAGAGGCCGCCGATGGCTTCACCTGCGTCTTCCCGTTTCTGCCGCAAGGGCTGGAGGACGTGACCGAGAAGCTGGTGCCTGAACTGCAGCGGCGTGGCCTGTTTCGAACGGATTATGAGGGCACGACCCTGCGTGAGCACCTTGGCCTGCCCCGGCCTGCCAACCAGTTCTTTCCCGCAGAATAGTCAGCCTGCTCCCGGCATCAGGAGCAACGATGATGGCGTACCGCCGTGCATGTCAGGCGGGCGCCTTCTCCTCGGGTGGCAGATCGATCCAGTGGCGCGATGCCGTCGCGTCAAGGACCGCTTCCAGCACCCGCTGGTTCGCCAGTCCGTCGAAGAAGGTCGCCCCCTTTACCAGCCGCCGCCCGCCGGCGATGGCCGCCACAACCTCCCGCAGCGCCGCGACGACGGAAACGTTCCAGATGCCCTTATTCAGCCCCGGCAGCGCAGCGTTCGGATCCTCCACGGAAATGTCCTCGAACGACTGGCCGGCGCTTGCATAAAGCAACCGTTCCGTCTCGTTGTCGAGAAGGAGCGTGCCGCGGGAGCCGAAGACCTGTGTCACATTGCCCATGTTGTGGGCGGCAACGCCGCTCATGAAGATCTGCGCCAGCGCCCCGCTTTGCATCTGCAGCGTCAGGTGGGAAACATCGTCGGCGGTCGCCGTCCAGCTTTCACCGGTCCGCTTGTCGGTCCGGTCGGGAACCATGGTCAGCGCCTGTCCGATCACCGAGGCGACGGGCCCCAGCCACCAGCGCACGAGATCCACCTGATGGCTGCCATTGGCGCCAAGCCGGCCGCCGCCCTTTTCCGCCAGCGACCACCAGTCGCCCTTTGGCCGCGAGGCCGGATCGGCCCAGGACGAGCCGATATTGGAGATATTCACGTGACGGATCTCGCCGAGCGCGCCCTCGCCGATCAGTTCCGCCATCCGCTGGCGGTTCGGGTTGAAGCGCAACTCGTGGTCGATCATGTGAACGCGTCCGAGCGCCTCCGCCTTTTCCAGCATGGCGGCCGCTTGCGTGGCATTCATGGCTGTCGGCTTTTCGCAGACCACATGCGCGCCGGCATCCAGTGCGGCAAGCGTCATCGGGTGATGCGTGTCGGTCGGCGTCGAGATCAGCACGAGATCAAGGCGATGGGCGCCAAGCATCGCGCGCCAGTCGTCATAGGCATGGCGAACGGCAAAAGCCTCTGCGGCATCGCGGGCACTTTCGATCCGGCTTGCGGCAATCGCCACCACTTCGGCCCCTTCCACGTGGCGAAGTGCCGGCAGATAGGCGGCGCGGGCGAAACTCGCGCCGATGATTCCAACTTTCATGAAGGATGTCCTTTGGGGTCAGCCGAGCGTCTTCAGGCGCGGATCGAGGAAATCGCGCAGCCAGTCGCCCAGAATGTTGAAGGAAAGCACCGTCATGACGATGGCGATGCCGGGATAGAAGGCCAGCCACCACTTGTTGGCCAGAAGCTGGTCGCGGCTCTCCGCCAGCATCGATCCCCAGGTCGGAACAGACGGCGGCACACCGAGGCCAAGGAAGGAGAGCGAGGCTTCCGACAGGATGACACTCGCTACGTTGAAGGAAGCAATCACCGTCAGCGGCGCCATGATATTGGGCAGGATGGTGCGGAAGATGACGGACACCGTGCCGTCGCCCAGCGCACGGGCCGCCTCGACATATTCCTTTTCACGCAGCGATAAAGTCTGCGCTCTCACGATGCGGGCATAGGTCACCCATTGTCCGACGCCCAGCACCAGAATGATGTTGGCAAGCCCCGGCCCCAGGATGACGAGGAACATGATGGCAAAGAGGATGAAGGGAAAGGCGAGCTGGATATCGCCGAGCCGCATGATCACGTCATCGATCCAGCCGCCGAAATAGCCCGACACCAGCCCCGCCACGACGCCGATGGTGCCGCCAACCAGGATGGCGCTGATGCCGACCAGCAGCGAAACACGCGCACCGTAAAGAAGCCGCGAGAAGACATCGCGCCCGAGCCCGTCGGTGCCGAGCAGGAACAGCACCTTGCCCCTCCCCTCGGTCATGGGACCTGCCAGCCGCAGCATGATGTTCTGGCGGTTGGGATCGAGCGGCGCGATCTGCGGACCAAAGAGGGCGGCGAAGATGACGCAGACGAGGATGAGAAGGGCCAGAAGCGGCCATTTGGCCGCGACCATGCTGCGCCAGGCGCGCCGGAGTTCCCGACGCCGATAGTTCATGGCCGGTTGCGAAAGGCCTTGTGTTGCTGAAGCCATGGTTCTGACCCTTACAGTTTCACGCGCGGATCGATCCGCACATAGATCAGATCGACAAGGAGGTTGAGGCTGATGAAGATGACCGAGAGCATGATCACGCAGGCCTGCACGACCGGGATGTCACGCTGGTTGATCGCGTTGAACACAAGCCGGCCGATGCCCGGCCAGGAAAAGATCATCTCGACGACCACTACACCGCCGAGCAGGAAGCCGAATTCCAGCCCGACCATGGTGACGACCGGCAGCCAGGCATTGCGCAGCGCGTGATGAATGACCACGGCGGCTTCCGGAATGCCCTTGGAGCGGGCGGTTCTGACGAAATCCTGCCCCAGCACTTCCAGCATGGAAGAGCGCACCAGCCGTGCATTGCGCGACAGCGAGTAGAAGCCCACCGCAACGCCGGGCATGATGAGATAATAGAGCGCCATGGGCAGCTGGCTGAAGGCCTCCACCACATGGCCCTGCAACAGCGGCACCAGGAAGGGCACATGGCCGGAGATCGGCAGCCAGCGCAGATAAAGCCCGAAGAACATGATCATCATGATGCCGAGCCAGAAGCTGGGGATGGATTGCCCCAGCATGCCCATGGTCATGATCGAACCGTCGAGCGCCGAGCCACGATAGAGCGCCGCAAACACGCCGAGCGGAATGGCGAGCACGATCGCAAAGATCATGGCAAACAGCGTCAGCTCGATGGTGGCTGGCAGGGCCTCCAGGACCGCTTCGAGAGCCGGGCGTTTATAGGAGAGCGACGTTCCGAAATCGCCCTGGACCAGGTGACCGACGAACGTGAAATACTGCTCGTACAATGGACGGTCGAAGCCGAGCGCCACGCGCGTCTGCTGGATCTCTTCTGCCGTCGCACGCTCCGACACATAAAGATACGTCGGATCGCCGCCGATCTGCAACGCGACGAAGCTGATCGCAGTCACGCCCAAAATCACGATGATGCTCTGAAGCAACCGGCGAATGATGAAAGTCCACATGCCACGTCCTGTCTCGTCTGTGATGGCTTGTGCTGCGCAGGCTGATCCTGCGCAGCACGGGGCTGCTATTTCAGGGAGGCGTCGAAGAGATCGATCTCCTCGTCACGCCGCGGCTTCCAGGCGACGCGCTTCGACACGCCGTAGAAATCCGGCTGGAAATAGAGTTGCAGCCAGGGGCCTTCCTCGTAGAAGAGTTTCAGCATGCGATTGATGACCGGCCGGGCTTCGGCCACCGAGGGGGCGGCCAGCGCCAGCTTCCAGTCGTCGAACCAGCGCGGATCTGTCCAGCTCTGGTAGTTGGTGGTGGCGTCCGGCGTCGAAAACAGACTCATGTCGTAGAGCGGGTTCCAGGTGACGCCCCCCTGCCCCAGAAAGAACAGCGGCGCCATTTTCTTCGCCCGCAGCAGCGGCGAGTAGACGGAGGCCCATTCGAGAAGCTCTACATCCGTCTGGACGCCCACATCCGTCAGATATTGACCGATGGCCTGCACGACATTGGCGTCGTTGAGATAGCGGCCGCGCGGACCCTGCAGGCGGATGTGAAACCGCACGCCATCGGCGCCACGCCGATAGCCGGCCTCGTCCAGAAGCTTTTCGGCCATGGCCGGATCATAGGGCACCGGCTTCAGGTCCGGATTGCCGTTCGGCGGATTGACGAGGCTGGTGGCACGCTCGCAGGTGGTGCCGAGCAACTGGCTGCAGATGCCCGGCACATCCACCGCATATTGCAGGGCAAAGCGCACCTTGGGGTTCTGGATTTCGGCCGCACCCGGCATGCCGGCGGCATTGGGACTGAGGTTGTAGCCCACCTGCATGCGCCGCGTGCCGCTCACCTTTTCCACCGCTGCCGTGCCGGACGCATCGATGGCGCCGATCTGGTCGGGCGACACGTTGGTGATGATGTCGACATTGCCGGCAATCAGTTCGGCCGTGCGGGTCGATGCCTCGGGAATGATGCGCCAGACGATCCTCTTGAAACGGCCGGGATCCTTGACCTTTTCCAGAACGATCTGCGCGCCGCGTTGCCAGGACACCAGCCGGTAGGACCCGGAGCCGACCGGGTTCGTGGACGCCTGCTCCAGCGTCATCGCCTCATAGGCATCCTTACAGTGGATGTAGATCTGCGCCATCATGCCAAGCGCGAGCGTCGTCCTCGCCGACAGGTTGATGCGCACCGTCAGGTCGTCCACCACCTCGGCGGACTTGAAGCCGAGCGTCGGAAACACGAAGCCTGCCGAATTGCCGGTGAACTTCTTGGACTTGTCCGCCGGCCGGTTGAACGAATAGGCGACATCCTCTGCTGTCAGCGCTTCCCCATTGTCGCAGGTGAGGTTCGGCTTGATCTTGACGAGATAGGAGAGGCCGTCGGCGCTCACATCAGTTTTCTCCGCGAGATAGGGCTTGATCTCGCCCTCGAAGTTCACCGTGTAGAGCGTTGCGAAAATGTGCTTGGCGATATTGGCGTTATCCCGGCTTGAAATCTGGGCGGGATCGAATGTCGAGGCGTCGGCGCTGAGGCCGACGACCAGTGTGTCCGGCGGCGGTGCGGCCTGCGCGGCGGCAAGGCCGCCCATCAGGGCGCAGCCCGTGGCCAGGATGCGGATCAGGCTTGTCATCGTGGGTTCCCCTTCAAGACGTTTTTGTCTTTGATTATGCCCATGCAGTCCCGATCGCCGCCGCCCCTAACGAAAAGGGCGGCGGCGACTGTCATCCGATCACTTGTTCAGCTTGGCGTCGAAAAGGTAGACCTTCTCGTCGCGCCGCGGCGTAAAGGCGACGCGCTTCGACACGCCGTAGAAATCCGGCTGGAAGTAGAGCATCAGCCACGGCGGGTCGTTGTAGAAAACGTCCAGCATCTGGTCGATGATCTTGCGCTGGTCGGCAGCCGAGCCGGCGGCCGCAATCTTGGCCCAGCCGTCAAACCAGGCCGGATTGCTCCAGGAGGTGTAGTTCGTGCCGGCGGTCGGCGTTGACAGATCGGTCATGTCGTAGAGCGCCGACCAGGTCGCGCCGCCGCTGCCGAGGAGGAACAGCGGACCCGCATCATGCTTGGAAATCAGCGGCACATAGACCGACGACCACTCCAGCAGTTCGACATCCGTCTTGACGCCGACATCGCTCAGATACTGACCGATGGCGAGCGCCACATTGGCATCGTTCAGATAGCGGCCGCGCGGCGCCTGCATCTTGATCGTGAAACGGGTGCCATCGGCGCCCCGCGGATAGCCTGCGGCATCCAGCAGCTTCTCCGCCTGATCGGGATCATAGGGATAGGGTTTTAGCGCCGGATTGGCATTCGGCGGATTGACGAGGCCGGTGGCGCGGGTGCACTCGAAGTTCAAGAGTTGCTTGCAGATCGCCGGCACGTCGATCGCGTATTGAAGCGCCTTGCGGACATCCGTCTTCTGGATGGCCGCACCGGCCGGGGTCTTGGCAAAATCATCGCGCAGGTTGAAGCCCACATAGATGCGGCGCGTGCCGGCAACGCTCTTCACCTCAGCGACGCCGGACTTGTTGATCGTACCGACCTGGTCCGGTGCGACATTGGTGATGATGTCGACATTACCCGCCATCAGTTCGGCCGTGCGCGTCGATGCTTCTGGAATGACCCGCCAGACGATCGTCTTGAAGGTTGCGGGCTCCTGCCGCTTTTCCAGAACGATCTTCGAGCCGCGATCCCAGGAGACGAGACGATAGGGACCGGATGCCACCGGCTTGGAGGCGGCATCCTGAAGGCTCATCTTCTCATAGCTGCCCTTGCAGTGCATGAAGACTTCGGCAATGAGGCCGAAGGAAACTGGGTTCTTCTGGCCGAGCTTGACCTTGACCTCGAGGTCAGACACCGCTTCCGCGCCCTTGAAGGCGATGGAGGAATAGACGAAACCCGGCGTGTTGCCGGTGAACTTGTTGGCGGGATCTGCGGCGCGGTTGAAGGAATAGGCGGCGTCTTCGGCTGTGAACGCCTCGCCGTCCTCGCAGGTGAGACCGGGCTTCAGCTTGTAGGTGTAGGACAGGCCGTCCGGCGCTTCCTTGTAGGATTCGGCCATCTGCGGCACGATTTCGCCGGTCGCGCTCACCTCATAGAGCGTGCCGAAGATATGCTTGGCGATGTTGGAATTGTCGCGGCTGCTGATGGCGGCCGGATCGAAGGTGGTTGCGTCCGCGGAAATGCCGAGGACGAGCGTGTCATCCGGCGGTGCGGCGGAGGCGATGCTGGCGGAGGCCATAAGGGCCGCCAACCCGGCAATGAAAAGACCGTTCTTTCCCATTTCTGAAGTTCCTTGCCCTCTGTGGTTGTTCTTGGCTTTGTCTGCTTTGGCCGATCGATCGCCCCGTCACGTCATGAGATCGGCAATCTGGATGGCTTGCCCTGTCCGGGAGGACTGAATGCAGGCTTCCACCATCTGGAGCGAATGGAGATGGTCGCGGCCCGAACACTCGAGCGGGCCTTCGCCCCGAAGGGCTGCGACGAAACGGATGAGGAGTGCGGAGGCATCGTCGATCCACTGCCGGTAGGCCGGCAGCGGAACCTCGGTCAGGGCGCCCTCTGCACGCCGGGCAAAACCCAATGCTCCGAACTGATCCTTCTGGATGACCACGCCCTCGGCGCAATCATGACGCCATTCGAAGCCGGGTACGCTCCAGTTGCCCTGCCATGTGCCCTGGTATTCGGTGATGAGACCATTGGCGAAGGTGATGATGGCGCTGACATTGGCGTCATCGGCATACATGGACCACGGCGGATTGAAGGTGCGGGCATAGATCGACACGGGCTCCGCGCCATAGACGAAACGCATCAGGTCGAAATGGTGGATCGACTGCTCCCAGAGCATCGGATGGCGCATGGTGAGCGGGTACTTGTTCAGATGCGGCAGGTAACCGTCCCGCCAGCGCTCGTAGGTGAAGCGCGAGAAGGCGGGCTGCCCGACCTCGTCGGAAAACAGACGCAGCGTCTGGCGCGTGACCGGCAGATAGCGGAAGTTGAGCACCACCATCAGCGGCACGCCTGCCTTTTCCGCCATGGCAACATAATCTCGCGCGCGCGGCACGCTGTCGGCCAGCGGTTTTTCGGCAAGGATCGGCACGCCCGCCCGGCAGCAGGCCTCCATCTGCGCCTCGCGGCCAGAAGGCGGCGTGCAGAGCAGCACCGCATCGGCTTGAAGATGGTCGATCAGCGTCAGATCCGCACTGGTCACCACATCCGGGCACTGATCTGCGGCGCGGGTGCGGTTGGCCTCCAGCGGGTCGATGAGGCCGACGATGCGGCAATCGGCATTGGCCTGCAAAACCTTGATCCAATACTGGGCGCGGGCGCCGAGGCCGACGATGATGAAACGCAGCGGCGTCATGGGCGAACCTCCGACATCAGGTGCAGGCCGCGCGCCAGCGGCGTCCAGGCAAAGCCCTTAAGATCCGGGCGCCGCGACACCATCGGCACCCGCTTTGGTCCGGTTTCGTCTGCACGCTCCACGACCAGGCCGGGCGTGCGCGCGGCAATCGTTTCGGCAAGTGCGAGATCGGAGATGATCTCCCCGGAGGTCAGATGCATGAGGCCGCGCGCCTCTGCGCGGATCAGGCGGTCGATCGCTGCGGAAAGATCCGGCAGGAAGGTCCAGTCGCGCCGCGATTGCGGACTAGCGACGTCAAGCGGCATTCCCTTCTGCGCAGCGTCCAGCCATTGCCGGATCGGCGATAGGAAGCGGCGCGTCGGGCGGCTTTCCTCGTGCGGTCCGTAGAGCGGACCAAGCCGCAGCACGAGCGTTTCCGGCCGCGCCAGCGCGATCACTTCGCCCGCGCGCTTGCCCAGCGCATAGGCGGACGTTCCCTGCGGTGCGACCGCTTCATCCAGCAGATCGGCCTCATCGAAGGCGAAGACACCGGACGAGGAGAGAAAGATGAAGCAACCCATCCCCCGCGCCACGGCCTGATCGAGGCAATCGATCAGCAGGGTGACGTTGTCCCGCACATGGGCAATCTCGGAGATCCCGAGGCATTCCGGCGGCGTTGTCAGCGCCGCACCATGGATGACGATGCCGATGGTCTCGTCCATCGCGGCCCGCAATGTCTCGGCGGTCAACTCCGCCTCGATCAACCGGATGCCGGCAAGCCGGCTTCGCGTCGCGGCATCGAAGGCGCGATCAAGTGCCGTCACCGGATAGCCCAGCGCCCAAAACCCCTCGGCCAGATGCGAGCCGACGAAACCGCCGCCACCGGTGATGAGAATACCGGGCCGGGTCATGGCGCGACCTCCAGCCATTTCAGGTCGATCTCCGAAGCGGATCGGCTGTGCTGTGACACCAGGGAGAGCACACGGTCCAGGTCGCGGGCGGTAAGCGCGTCCACGATCGGCGGGTGATTGGCCGCCACCTGGCGCAGGTCCGCATTGGCGCGATTGCGCAGGGCCATGATCTGCCGGATGCGCAGTGCCAGGTGATCCCAGAGCGTCAGCAGCAGACCGTGATCGGCAAGCCGGATGAGGGTGCGATGAAAGGCGGCATCGGCGGCAATGAGGGCCACGAGATCGGCCGCATCGGCTGCGGCAAACATCGCCGACACATGCGCGTTGAGCGGACTGACATCCGCGCCGCTCTCGATGATACGCCGGACGGCGAAGGCCTCGAACTGCTCGCGGATGCTGTAGATTTCCTCGACGGATTTGGCCGTCAGCGGTTTCACCCGCTTGCCCTTGTAGGGAAGGTTGTCGATCAGCCCGTCGGCTTCGAGGATCTGGATCGCTTCGCGCACCGGCGCGCGCGACACGTTCAGCTGTTCCGCCAACGCTGCCTCGACGATCGGCGTGCCGGGCCGCAACCGGCCCTCCACGATGCCGGTGCGCAGCATGTCGGCCACCACCAGCCTCAGCGGCAGGCTTTCGATGCGGGCGATATCGGCCTGTGGCTCAACCATGCGCGCCTCCCACCATCGTCTTCTCCGGGGCCGGGCCGACGAGCAGCGGAGCGATCGGCAGATGCACGTCGTCGTTTGGCGCACCGCGCCACATCAGCACGGCAAAACTGCCCTCGCGGTCCAGAACACGCGCGCCCGCATGCCAGACGCCGGGCCGATAGACGACGCCGAGGGAGCCCGGCATCACGAAGGCCCTGAGCGCGCTGATCAGGGGCCGACCGTCCGCATCGGAGGGCGCCACCATCACCAGATAGCGCGATACATCGAGAGGCAGAAAAACCTGGGCCGCGTGCGGGTGATGTTCCAGGCTGTCGAGCGCGACCGGGCATTCGCTGGGAGCAATGCGGTTGGTGTGCAGCACCGGTGCGCAGTCCGGCCGGTCTGCGCCCAGCCAGTCCGAATAGAACCGCCGATCGCCGATCACGCCCGGCCTGTCGATGAAGCCGCCGAACGGCGCAAAATCCTGCGCGGATAGTCCCTGCTCCAGAGGCACGAAATTCATGTGCTCTCCTTTGCAGCCAGCGCGTCGAAGGGCATTTCGGCCTTCCAGTGGCGGGCGATATCCTGCCGCCGCGCCATCCAGACGCCCTCACAGCCCGCCACGTGATCGAGAAAACGTTCGAGACCGGAGGCGCGGCCTGGATGCCCGATCACCCGCGGATGCAGGCCGACCGACATCATGCGCGGCTGCGACCGGCTTTCCTTCAGCAGCATGTCGAAGGTCTCGATCAGGAATTCCGCATAGCTGCGGCCCGTCACCCAGCCGCCCTGTACGAACTTGGCGTCGTTGGTAACAAGAGAATAGGGAACGACGAGGTGCGGGCGTCCATCGACGCGGACCCAGTAGGGCACCTCGTCATTATAGGCATCGCTGTCATAGTCATAGCCGCCATGCTCGACCACCAGCCGCCGGGTCGCAGCGCTCCGGCTGTAGCGGGAATACCAGCCGGCAGGCGCGCGCCCGACCGTTGTGACAATGCTGTCGAACGCGCGGGCGATGTGCTCTCGCTCGGTCGCCTCGTCCAGCCGATAATGCTCGACCCACCGCCATCCGTGGCAGGCAATGTCCCAGTCCGTGCGGGCAATGGCCGATGCCACTTCGGCATTGCGCTCCAGCGCCTGGGCGCTGGCAAACACCGTCAGCGGCAGATTGCGCTCGGTAAACAGCCGGTGCAGGCGCCAGAAGCCGACACGGCTGCCATATTCATACATGCTTTCGGATGCGAGATCGCGATCGCCGGGGGGCACGCGCGGCTGGTTGATCTCCAGCAGCGCGGTTTCCGAACGGCCATCACCGTCCGCGACCGAATATTCCGATCCCTCCTCGTAGTTCAGGACGATATTGACCGCGAGGCCGCTGTCACCCGGCCAGCGGAACTGAGGAGGTCGATTGGCATATCCGATGAAATCTCGCATGGTGCCCCCTGACGCCCTGCCGGCTCACGCCGGCCAGACGCGCGCTCCTTCGACCTTGTTGAAGAAGCAGCACCAGTCGCCGGTGTTGACGTTCGGCAGGGCTCTCAGACCAAAGATCATGCCATCGGCGGGCGCCACGAGTTCGGCCAGCTCATCCCCGAAGATGTTGACGATCCGGGCAATCGACTGCCCCTTGGTCATGGGCTTGAGGAAATCCACGCCGGGCGTCGGAATAAAGATGCCGGAGGCAGGCGCCAGCAGCGCCTCCTGCTGGCCCTTCGTCGCATCCGTCGGATAGGTCGCGGTCCCCGGATACATCTTGTAGTGCCTGAGGATGTTGAGGATCGAGTTCGCCAGTTCGCGGGCGACATGGGCAAAGCGTTCCGGCGAGGTGGCGGAGCGTCCGCCAAGCTCTACGGTGATGCCCGTCTTGCCGATTTCCTTCATCTGCGCCATGGGCGAGCCCTTGGGCAGGAAGTTGGACATGATGCAGCCCCAGCCCTCGCCCATCGCCATGGCCAGTTCGACCGAAGCCGGGCTTTCGTCCACGAAGATGGCCTTGGCGAGGAAGGAATGCGCGCCACCGGAATGAATGGAGATCTCGAAATCGGCGACCTTGCTCATCCATTGCGAATGCGCCCAGGCCACCCGTTCGGAGAGATAACCGTTGGCACGACCGGGATAGATACGGTTCATGTCGAAGGAGAAGGTGTCGAGCGGATTGCCGCGATTGGCGTTCTCGAACGCCATCACGTTCATGACCGGCACCATCACGAGCGTGCCGGACAGTTGCTGCGGATCGACTTCCTTCAGCGCGATGGCGCAGGCAAGCGGTCCTTCCGGCTCGTCGCCATGGATCGCGCCATCCACCCAGAATACCGGGCCGGGCTTGACGCCGTTGACGATGACCAGCGGGATTTCAACCTTCGAGCCGCCGGCAAGCTCGGTGACGGGAATGACCCCGCGCACCACTTCGCCGGGCCTTGCGGTTGCAGTACCAACGGTAACGGTCTTGGCTTCCGACATGCTCAGATACCCTTGTACTGGTTATACTTTTCAAGCTCTTCGGGCGTGTAGACCTGCATGAACTCGATCTCGATGCCGCCGGCATCATTGTCGAGGAAGGCGACATAGCCTTCCGGATGCGGGTGCGAGCCATAGACGCCGCAAGCCTTGCAGATGCGCAGTTCCGCGCCCTGTTCCTTGGCGTGGTCGAGCGCCTGGTCGATGTTCTCCACCTCGTAGCAGATGTGGTGCAGGCCCTCGGCGCCGCGCTCCTTGATCCAGGTGTCGAAGCGACCGCCCTCCTCCAGCGACTGGCAGAGCTGGTATTCGATGCCGCCGAGATTGAAGAGCGCGACACGGTTCTTCGACTTCGGGTAGTCGATCAGCGCCGTCTCGGCGGGCACGTCGAGGAACTTGGCATAGTTTTCCAGCGCGGCCTTTGCGTCGCGCACGGCAAAGGCCATGTGCTTGATGGACTTGACGTTGGGATTGTCTGACTTGACGGACATGAGAACCTCTCTTCAGGCGGCCGGCGCGGAGCGCTCGGACCGGATGGCATGGACGACGGTCTGGATACGGGTCAGTGCCTCGCGGATGCGTTCCACGGGCTGGGTCAGCGACATGCGGACGAAATCGTCCGTGTAGTCGCCGTAAATGCGGCCGGGATAGATCATCACCCGGCCTTCGGCGAGCAGGCGCTCGCAGAAGAGGCTGGCCGGGATGCCCACCACCGAGACATTGGCATAGACATAGAAGGCGCCCTGCGGCTCGGCATAGGGAATGCCGATGCGATCAAGGCCCTCGCAGAGCGCCTTGCGGCGCTCGTCATAGATCAGGCGCATCTCCTCGACGCAGTCCTGCGGGCCAGTGAGGGCTGCGAGTGCCGCGTGCTGGCTGACGGACGCCGTCGAAATGGCAAAGGCATGGTTGATCTCGGCCATCGCCGTGATCAGCGCCTTCGGCCCGGCAAAATAACCGATGCGCCAGCCGGTCATGGCATAGGCCTTGGAAAAGCCGGAGAGCGTGATCGTCCGATCGCGCATGCCTGGCAGCGCCGCCACCGGCTGGATGCGCTGGTTGCCATAGACGAGCCGGGCATAGATCTCGTCGGAAATGACGATCAGGTCATGCTTGATGGCGAGTTTGGCGATCCGCTCCACCTCGTCCGGCGGCGTCACCGTGCCGGTCGGGTTGTTCGGATTGATCAGCACCAGCACCTTGCTGCGCGGCGTGATATGCGCCTCGATCATCGCCGCCGTCAGCGTGAAATTGGTGTCCATGCTCATGCGCACCGGCACCACCTCGGCCGAAGAGAGTTCGGCGGCCTGGCTATAGGGATTGTAGCCCGGGCACGGCACGATGATCTCGTCGCCCGGATTGAGAAGGGCAAGCGCAATGACGAACATCGCGTGCTGGCCGCCGGGGGTGACGACGATCTCGTCCGGCGCGTATTCGGCGCCGCCATGCGCCCTGATGTTTTCTGCGATCGCCTGGCGCAGCGCTGGTAGCCCGAGCGGGTGGCCGTAATGGGTCTCGCCGCGCCCCAGAGCCTCCTGCCCGGCCTTGACGATATGGGCGGGTGTGTCGAGATCGGGATCGCCGCGGCCAAGGCGGATTACATCCGTCAGCTTTTCCGCGATATCGGCCATGCGGGTAATGACATGCTCTTCCCGAAGCTTCACGCGGTCGGCAAGGCGTCCGGACAGTGGCTGGTTCTCGGACATGGCTGCCCTCCCTTACAGTTCGTAAAGCTCGGAATATTTGCGCGTGAGGTGGGCGATGTAGGGTTCCGGATCGAGCGGCCGGCCGGTTGCCTTGACGAGCAGCGTGTCGCGCGAATAGCGGCGGCCGTGCTGGTGCACATGCTCCACCATGAAGGCGCGCAGCGGATCGTAATTGCCGCTGGAGAGCCCTTCGGCGATGACGGGATCGCGGCTTGCCGTCTCGAACAGCTGGCCGGCCATCACATTGCCGATCGTATAGTTGCAGAAGGTGCCGATCTGCCCGGACGACCAGTGCACGTCCTGCAGCACGCCCAGCGTATCATTCGGCACGTCAAGACCGAGATATTCCTTGATCTTGGCGTTCCAGGCCTCAGGCAGGTCCTTCACCTTCAGCGAACCGTCGATCAGCGCCGCCTCGATGTCGGTGCGCAGCATCACGTGGAAATCATAGGTCAGTTCATCCGCCTCGACCCGGATAAAGCCGGGCTTGCAGCGGTTGATGGCCCGGTAGAATTCCTCGGCCGTGACATCGCCAAGCTGCTCGGGGTAGAATTCCTGCGCTGTTGCAAAGTGGATGTTCCAGAAGGCGCGGGCACGGCCGACATGGTTTTCCCAGAGGCGCGACTGGCTTTCATGCGCCCCGAAGGAAACGCCGCCCACCGCATAGAGGCCGACGAGATCGGTGGCGAACGGAGTGCGCGTATAGGCCTCGTCGACGCCCTGCTCGTAAAGCCCGTGGCCTGCCTCATGCAGCGCGCCGAACAGGCTTGCCGGCATGTAGGTCGGATTGAACCGCGTGGTGATGCGCACGTCGTTGCGGGTGAAGGAAACCTCGAACGGGTGGACGGTGGTGTCCAGACGACCACGGTTCAGATCATACCCCACCGTCTCCGCCATCTTCAGCGCAAACTGGTGCTGTCGGTCGATGGGGTAATGGCGCCTCAGGAAATCGAAGCGCGGCTCCGGCTTCTCGCCGATGGCCCGCACCAGCGGCAGAAGCGCCTCGCGCAGGCGGCCGAACAGCACCTTCAGCGTCGCCACCGTCTCGCCCGGCTCAAAGCGAAACATCAGTGCATCATAGGGATGCTCCGAATAGCCGATGACCTCAGCCATTTCGCGGTTGAGCGCCACCGTCTGCTCGAGGATCGGCGCGAAGGCGGCAAAATCGTTCTCCGCCCGCGCCTTGGCCCAGACCACCTGGCCGATGGAGCCAAGCTCGGTGCGCCGCTGCAGAAGGCTTGCGGGAATAGCGAGGTGGTAGTCGATCGCCGCGCGCGCCTGGGCAATCATCACCTGCTCGACGGCATCCTCCGGCTTGGCCGCCATTTCCCGTGCGGCCGCGTCGAGTTTGCGTCGGGTATCGTCTGACACCAGCAGATCGCGGACGATGACCGCGAGTGTCGAGACCTGCTTGCCGCGTGTCACGGCGCCGCCGGGCGGCATCATGGTCCGGGCATCCCACTTCAGGATCGATTCCGCGTTCAGCAGGTCGTTGACCTTGCCCATCGCGTCCATAAAATCCGCATAACTCATTGTCTTTACGAGACGATCGCCTCGCACCCCTCTGTTATTTGCATTTCTTTATCGTGGCCAACTGGACGCTTGACGTCTAAATTTCAATATGCATTCTGTGTGCTTGTATACAGTCGACAATCGATGTGCAGATACTGATCCGGAAAATCACCAGCTGTCAAGCGAGCGCTCCGGAACTTTTTCGAACGGCGGACAACAGCCGAAGGGGAACGGAAATTGAGTGACCTGAAGAGCAACGAGGACACCCTCGTGGAGATGGCCGTGTGCGGCTATGTCAGCCAGCCGGCCCTTCGTCCGGGCGGCTATCTGCATCACCCTGACGGGCGCGGCGTGATGCTGCCCGGCATGTATGGGGTGACCTATAATGCCCATGTCGGCGACCGCGCCTTCGGCTGGGCGGGCGACCATGTCGAGCCCGGCGTCTCCATTGCCAATCCGGATGAGAAATCCGATTTCGCCCTGCACTACCTCACCTGCATCGGTAACGAAGCCATGGTGACCTCGGGCCTTGCCAAGGGTGCCCGCGGCGTGGTGACGGGCGAGCATGCGCGGCTTCTCGTCGATTTCCCCGACGAGGTGAACGAGAAACTCAACATCGGCGATCAGATCCAGATCATGGCCAAGGGGCGCGGCATCGCGCTTGCCGATTTTCCCCATGTCGAATTCAAGAAGACCAGTCCGCGCCTGCTGCAGGCGCTGCGCCTGACGCGCGGCGAGGACGGCACCCTGCACGTGCCGGTTGCCATGGAACTGCCGATCGATATCATGGGATCGGGCGCCGAGCTGAATTCCGAATATGTCGACCAGGATCTAATGAGCGGCGACCGCCAGCTGATGGCCGATCTCGGCATCGACCGGATGCGGCTCGGCGATCTCATCGCCATCCGCCATGCCGATCACCATTTCGGCCGATCCTACCGTGAAGGGGCGGTGTCGATCGCGCTCTGCATCCACGGCGATTCCGTGATGACCGGCCATGGCCCCGGCATCCTCACCCTGATGACGGCGGCCACCGGCGGCATCAGCTTCCACATCGATCCCACCGCCAACATTGCCGACTATTTCTCGATCGGAGCCCGCGCATGAGCATTGAATTGAACGAGGCCGATCTGGTTTCCGTTTCGGTTGGCGGCGCCATTGCGCATCCGGGCTTTCCCGGGCTTCCGGCCGAACCCTATCGGCTGGCAGCCGACGGCACGCCCTTCCTGCTGCCGACCTTCGGCGGCATCGTCTACAATGTCTCCGTCGGGGATCGCGCCTTCGGCTGGGCGGCAGACTGCATCCATCCCGGCGTCTCGATCAAGGGCGCGGACGACCTGAAGAACCGCGGCCTCAACGTCTTTTCCTGTCTTGGCAACACGGCCGTGGTGATGACCGGCCAGGCGCAGGGTGCCAAGGGCGTGGTGACCGGCAAGTCCGGCCGCTTCTCCGAACAGGTGATCGTGCATTTTCCGGTCGAGGTTCGCCGCAAGATGGCGGTCGGTGACCAGATCGTGGTGCGCGCGCTCGGCACCGGCATGGAGATCCGTGGTCATGCGGCGGTTGCCTGCAAGGGCCTCTCTCCGGCGCTCCTGAAGGCGCTGCCGAAGAAGGTGGAAGACGGCGTGTTGAAGATCGGCGTCGTCGCGACCGTTCCGGCCCATCTCGTTGGCGCTGGCGCCGGTCTCACCAGTGAAGGCGGCAGCCTGCACATCCAGACGACGGATCGCGCCGAGGTGGAAAAGGCGGGGCTTTCTTCGCTGCGGCTCGGCGACGTGGTGGCGATCGAGAACACCGACAGCCGCTACAATCACGGCTATCTGCGCGGCGCGCTCGGTATCGGCGTGGTCGGCCAGACGGACGGGCCGCGCGCCGGCTATGGCCCGGGCCTCACCGTCATCATGACGGCACCGAAGGGCGAACTCGGATCGTTTGCGGCCCCCGGCACCAATATCGCAACGCTTCTTGCGCTGGAGCCCTGAGCCATGCCGATTTCCATGACCAGCGTCGACAGACAAAGCCTGTCCGCCTTCATGACCGAGGGTTTTGAGGGTCTCGGGCTGAGCGCTGAGGATGCACGGATCTTTGCCGATGCGCTGATCTTTTCCGAACTGCGCTTTCACCCCGGCCATGGCCAGGGCGTGCGGCGGTTGCGCCGCTATCAGGAACGCATCAGCCAGAAGCTGGTCGATCCGCGTGCGCCCTTCGAAGTCGTCAAGGAAAGTCCGGCGCTTGCTTTGGTGGATGCGCATAACGGCATCGGCACCGTGGCCGCCGCGCGCGCCATGAAACTTGCCATCGAGAAATCGAAGACCTGCGGCATCGGCCAGGTGATCGTGCGCAATTCCACGCATTACGGTTCGTCCGCCGTGCATGCCTGTCAGGCAGAAGAAGCCGGCTGCATCGGGATCGCCTATACGAACGCGGGACCGGAAATGGCCCCCTGGGGTGCCCGCGAGGGCGCCGTCGGCACCAATCCCTGGGGGATTGCCGCGCCGACCGGCCTTGGCTTTCCTGTCGTGATGGACTTTGCCCTGACGACCGCCGGCAAGGGCATGATGCTGTGGCGCTCACGCGAGGGCCGGAAAATGCCGCTCGACTGGGCACTGACCCCGGACGGCGAGGTGACCGACGATCCCGATGCAGCCATGAAGGGCGCGCTGCTCGCCATCGGCGAATACAAGGGCTACGGCCTTGCCTTCATGACCGACGTTTTGACCGGCGTGATCGGTGGCGGCGGCTTCGGGCTCACTCCCTATGCCGATCCGGCGCGGCTCGACGTTTCCCATGCGCTCACTGCCATCGACATCGAATGGTTCATGCCGATCGAGACCTTCAAGGCGCGCATGAACGACTTTGCCGGCATGGTGAAGAGCCGCAAGACGCGTCCCGGTTTTTCCGAAATCCTGCTGCCCGGCGAACAGGAGGCGCGCCGCGTTGCCCGCAAATCCGCGGACGGCGTGCCTCTGGATGACGAGGTGCTGGCCGATCTCCTGGCACTCGGCCGTGAACTCGGCGTCTCTTCCCGCATCGACGTCATCGGCCCCTACCACGAGGACGTGCTGTGAGCGCGCCCGCACAGGCCGCGCCCGCCAAGGCGCCCCGACACAACGCGCGCAATCGCGCATTCCCACCCTTCCGGAGGTTTTGACCATGCCCGAACCCGCAGCCTGGCACTATACCAAGATCATCAAGCCGATGTTCGACATCCCTGCCCCGCACCGCCTGCTCTTGGGGCGCATCATCACCGCCGTCGATGACGAGATCATCGAGAACGGTTTCGTCGAGGTGCAGGGCGGCCGCATCACGGCGGTCGGACAGCGCGCGGATCTCGCCGCAATGCCGGAGGGTGCTGAGGTGATCGACACCGGGGCCAAGACGATCATGCCCGGCATGATCAATTCCCATGCGCATCTCTCCTGGGACGGCATTCACGAACTCTCCTTCCAGTCCATGTATGACAGCCCGGAAATCCGCGCCTACAAGGCGGCCGGCAACATGCTGCGCAGCCTGCAATCCGGCATCACGCTGGTGCGCGATCTCGGCGTCCACAACGCCAATCTCTTCACCAAGCAGGCGGTCGCACAGGGCATCTTTCCCGGCCCGCGCCTCAAGGTGAGCGGCGAAGCCATCATCCAGACCGGCGGGCATACCTACTGGGTCTGCCGGGAGGCGAGCGGCGCCGATGAGATGCGCCGCGCCGTGCGCGACCAGCTGAAGGGCGGCGCCGACCTCATCAAGATCATGGCCTGCCACGACACGCTGGAATTCACCGATGCCGAGCTGGAAGCGCTGATCGACGAAGCGCACAGGCACCGCCTGCCGGTCACGGCGCACGCGACCTATGACGCCTGCATCCGCCATGTCGCAGAATTCGGCGTGGACTGCGTCGAGCATGGCGGCTCGATGAGCGACGAGACGATCCAGATCCTCCTCGACAGACAAATCCCGATCGTCACCACCTTTTCGGCGCTGGTCATGCAGTCGAAGCCGGAGATCGCCCGGAAATTCGGCATCCCGGAATGGAAGATCCTCGAGCGGCAGAAGGCAGTGGCCGACAAGTCGCGCTTCGGCGGGCTGGTACGCGCGGCAAAGGCCGGCGTACCAATCGTCTTCGGCACCGATGCCGGAAGCCCCGCCGTGGAACACAGCTCGATCGCCCCGGAACTCGACTTCATGGTCGAGGTCGGCGTCTGCCCCGACCGTCTGGATGCCCTCAGGGCCATCACCATTCGCGGCGCAAAACTGTCGAAGATGGACCACCTGATCGGCACCGTGGAGACGGGCAAGGAGGCGGACCTGATCGTCGTCGACGGCAGACCCGACGAGGACCTGTTCGCGCTCGAAAAGATCGCCATGACCTTCATCGCCGGAAAACGGATGCATTGATCCCATGAGTTTCGTCACAGACTGCCTCACCGACCGCATAACCGAGGAAGACGGTGCCTTTCGCAGCAAGATGCTCGCCATCGCCGCCGGCCTGCCGGACGTGATTGCCATGGGTCGCGGTGACCCGGATTTTCACACCCCCGCCCATATTGCCGAGGCCGCGATCCGCGCAATCCACGACAACCAGCACCATTACACCGGCCCGACCGGCATTCCGGCGCTGCGCGAGGCAATCGCTGCCGATCTCAACCGGCAATACGGGCTTGCCTACGGCGCCGACGACATCGTCGTTACCGCCGGCGTGCAGGAATCGATCACGCT
The DNA here is from genome assembly GCF_042611105.1 of Neorhizobium fuzhouense. Lineage (NCBI taxonomy): Bacteria > Pseudomonadati > Pseudomonadota > Alphaproteobacteria > Hyphomicrobiales > Rhizobiaceae > Neorhizobium > Neorhizobium fuzhouense. The sequence goes on from NZ_JBHFFP010000003.1 coordinate 397,187, forward strand.
GATCATGCTGACGCTGATCGGCGCCGGCGACGAGGTTCTCATCACCTCGCCGCGCTTCACCACCTATGACACGGCGGTGCGGCTGGCGGGGGGCGTTCCGGTTCCGGTTCCGACCTATGAGGCCAATGATTTCGCGCTCGACGTTGCCGAGATCGAAAAGCGCATCACGCCGCGCACGAAAATGTTCGTGCTGGTCTCCCCCAACAATCCGACAGGTGCGGTGACGCCGCCCGCCGTGATCCGGGAGATCGCCGATCTCGCTGTCAGGCATAACCTGCTGATCGTGTCCGACGAGATCTATGCCCGCATCATCTACGAGGGCCATGAGCATCTGGCGATTGCCAGCCTGCCCGGCATGAAGGAGCGCACGATCACGCTGAACGGCTTCTCCAAGACCTATGCCATGACCGGCTGGCGGGTCGGCTATCTGGCGGCCCCCTCGGATTACGTCGCAAAGATCGTGGAAGTGCGCCACACGCTGTCGATCAACACCTGCACCATCTCGCAGCACGCAGCACTTGCGGCACTTACCGGACCGCAGGAGCCGATCGAGGCGATGATTGCCGAATATGCGGCGCGGCGCGCCTATCTGCTGCCGGCGCTCGATGAGATGGGCCTGACCTATGGGGATCCGGGCGGCGCCTTCTATGTCTATACCAACGTCTCCGCCACCGGCATGCCGACTCCGGAATTCTGCGAAAGGCTGCTGCGCGAAACGGGCGTAATGCTGTTTCCCGGCACCATGTTCGGCGATGCGAACCCGGACTACATCCGCATTTCGTTCCTGCAGCCGCTGCCGCGCATCAAGGAAGCCGTCTCCCGCATGAAAACCTTCATCGCCAGCCATGGAAAGGCCGCGGCATGACCGGAAAACCCGATCCGAGCCAAAAATTCGTCGGCATCCAGATCAGCCCGATCAGCTTTCTCGACGAGGGCGTCGAGGCCGTTCTCGATACGCTGCAGAACCGGGTGGGCGTCAACGTGCTGATGCTCGGCACCGTCTCGTGGCTCGGTCTGAAGACCGGTCGCTCGATTTCCTGGCAGCTCGACGGCTGGCCGGACCATGGCGTGCCGGAGCCCTTCGCGATGACGGGCGGCGCCTATTTCGACCCCGACCCTGCCTATTATGGCGGCACCTTCATGAAGGATTATCGCACCCGCGACCCGCAATTCGACGGCAAGGACATCCTGAAGATGGTCCTGCCGGCGGCCCATGCACGCGGCATGAAGGTCTATATCGAACTGATGGAGCCCTTCTTCAAATATACCGGCCACGGCTCCGTCAACACCGTCGATATTCCGAACCTCGCCCAAGCGATGGAAATCGACATCTTCGGTCGCATCGGCTCCGATCCCTCGACCAGCCATCCCGGCTACCGCAACTGGATCCTCTCGATGATCGAGGATCAGGTCCGCAACCACGACATCGACGGCGTGATGTGGTGCAACGAGCGCAACTCGCCGCTCGACACGCTGATCCAGGGCGGTGCGCCCGGCGATTTTTCCACCCATGCCCGACGCGAGGCGATGGAACGCGGCATTGACGTGGAGGCCTGCCGCAAGGCCCTCCTCAACCTCTACGACTTCATGCAGGAGGCCAAAGCCGGCAAGACTTTTGCGGACGGCGCCTTCATCACCTTCCTGCGGACCCTGCTTGCCAATCCCGAGGCACTGATCTGGGAGCGCTTCTGGCTGGAGCGCAACAAGGATCTGGATCGCGAGCTTTATGGCCTCGTCAAATGGTGCAAGCCGTCGCTGCCCTTCGGGCTCAATGTCTGGAACCGCAACCATTTCAACATCTTCCGCAAGGCGCAGTGGCCCTGGGAAGAACAGACGCTCTATGCGGACTGGGTGAAACCCATCACCTACCAGCATCAGGCCGGTGAGGTGTTCGCCAAGGAACTCGGTTTCTTCCAGAAGACCATCCTGCGCGATTTTTCGCCAGACGAGGCAACCGCCGTGCTCTACCGGCTGCTCGGCCTGAAGGAGGCGCCCTATGTGAGCGTCATCCAGACGGGCATGGATCCCGATACCTATGTCGAGGGCCAGTGCGCCGATGCGGTGCGCGGGGTGAACGGCAAGGCGAAGGTGTTCATGGGGATCGGCGTGGATGCCCCGCGCACCCGCGCCGATCAGGCGCAATGCACGCCCGACATCGCCTATCGCAGCGTGATGGCAACCTACCGGGCCGGCGGAGATGGCATTGTTCTTGCTCCCAACTATGCCAGCATGAAGCTGACCAACCTGGATGGCGTGGCTGAGGCACTGACGGAACTGGGTCTGAAATGACGGCTGCATACGAGACCCTGATCCGCAATGCCCAAATCGTGTCTTCCGAGGGCATCGCAGCCGCCGACGTCGCGCTCGCGCATGGCAAGATCGCAGCCATGGTGGCACCCGGCACCCCGGTTGCAGCAGACCACGTGATCGATGCCATCGGACTGCATCTCCTGCCGGGTGTGATCGACATTCACTGCCATGTGCGGGCGCCGGCCTTTCCCGAGCGCGGCAGCGTGGAAAGCGAAACCCGGGCAGCAGCCGCCGGTGGCATCACCACGCTGTTCGAGATGCCGATCTCGAAACCCTGCTGCAACAGCGCCGAGCGCGTGATGATCCGGCGCGATCATTTCGCAGACCGGGCGCTGGTGGATTTTGCGCTCTATGCCGCGCCGGGAGATCTCTCGGCGAAGGCGCTGGAGGCAAGCGCGAGCGCCGGCGCCATCGCCTTCAAGATCTTCACGACCGCCGCCCCGCCCGGACGCGATGACGAGTTCGCCGGCCTGTCCTTTCCAGACGAGGGAAGCCAGCTTGCAACGCTTGAGGCGCTGGCACGCACCGGCCTGCCGGTGGTGGTGCATGCCGAAAGCGAACAATTGCTGGCCCATTATGCCGCGGAGGCGGCCGGTCTCGATCCGTCGCTTGCCACAACCCATTGTGCGCTTCGGCCCGAGATCTGCGAGGCCGTCGCCGTTGCCAAGCTGCTTTTGATGAACATGCAGGCCGGGGCCCGCCTGCATATCGCGCACGTCACCAGCGCACTCACCGTCGACGTGCTGCGCCGCTTCAAGGGAACCTCCGACTTTTCAGCGGAAACCTGCCCGCATTATCTCGTGCGAACCGTGGAAGACGTGCAGGCGGCGGGCGTGTTTGCAAAAATCAATCCGCCGGTGCGCAGCAAGATCGATCAGGATGCGCTGTGGGAAGCGCTTGCCGATGGCACCATCGATCACGTGACGACGGACCATGCCGCCTTCGCCTTTGCGGAAAAGCAGGCCCATCTCGGCAATTTCCCGAAGGCGCCTCCCGGCTCGCCCGGGCTCGAAACCATGCTGCCGGCTATGCTGGATGCGGTCTGCAGGAAAAGACTGGATCTGCCGCGCATGGTGGCACTGCTGTCCGGCAATGCCGCCCGCCGCTTCAACCTGCCGGACAAGGGTGCAATCCGGGTCGGCGCCGATGCCGATCTGGTGCTCGTGGATCTGAAGGGCCGCACGCGCATTACCCCGCAGACGCTTTTCACCCATGCACGCGATATTTCGCACCTCTACCAGAACGCGGAATTCGAAGGGGCCATCCGCCGCACCCTGGTGCGCGGACGCACCGTGTTTGAGGACGGAAAGATCAGCACAGACCCCGGCTGGGGCCGCTACACGGTTCCAACGGGCGCGATGGCGGCGAGGGCCGTGGCATGACAGGCAAACAGGAGACGCGACGATGAGCGAGACCGCAGCCCCCCCTCTCGCATCCGCGCCACCGCTTCTGGAGGTGACGGGCCTGCAGACCAGCTTTCTGGCCGGCGAAGGGCAGATCATCCGTGCGGTCGATGGCGTCAGCTTCAGCGTCAACGGCGGCGAAACGCTGGCCATCGTCGGCGAAAGTGGTTCGGGCAAGTCGGTCACCAGCCTCTCCATCATGCGGCTCCTGCCGAAGAAGACGGGCTTCGTGTCGGGCGGCGACATCAGGCTGCGCGGCAAGAGCCTGCTTGACCTTTCGGAGCGGCAGATGCGGGACGTGCGCGGCAACGACATCGGCATGATTTTTCAGGAGCCAATGACGAGCCTCAATCCTGTCCACACCATCGGCCGGCAGATCGCAGAAGTCGTCATCCAGCACCAGAAGCTCAGCAAGGCACAGGCCCGCGCCCGTGCCGTCGAGATGCTGGAACTCGTCGGCATCCCAGAACCGCAGCGCCGCGCCGACAGCTATCCGCATGAAATGTCGGGCGGCATGCGGCAGCGGGCGATGATTGCCATGGCGCTCTCCTGCGAGCCCTCCGTGCTGATTGCCGACGAGCCGACGACGGCGCTCGACGTGACCATCCAGGCGCAGATCCTCGACATCATGCGCAACCTGCAGCAAAAACTCGGCATGGCGATCGTGTTCATCACCCACGATCTCGGCGTGGTCGCCGAAATGGCGGACCGGGTGGTGGTGATGTATGCCGGCCAGGTGGTCGAGACCGGCAGCGTGCGCGACATCTTCGCCGGCCCCCTGATGCCCTATACGGCGGGCCTGATGCAGTCGATCCCGAGGCTCGGCTCGACGGACCGTCGCGAAAAGCTGCAGACCATTCCCGGTTACGTGCCGCCGCTGACGCGGCTGCCGAGCGGCTGTCGCTTCCGCACCCGCTGCAGCTTCGCCACGGACCTCTGCGCCGCCGCCGAACCGGACCTGGACATGCCAGAACCCGGCCGCGCCGTGCGCTGCGTGCGCTGGCGGGAACTCCAACTCATGACAAGGAAGGTTTCGTGATGCAGGCTGCAAACGTGCCGGATCGATCCGAAGCCCTGTTGATCGTCCAAAACCTCAGAAAGGTCTTCCCGCTGCGGGGCGGCATCCTCAACCGTGTCGTCCGTTCGGTGCACGCCGTCAACGATGTCAGCTTTCGCGTGGATCGTGGAGAAGTGGTCGGTCTTGTCGGCGAATCCGGCTCCGGCAAGAGCACGGTCGGCCGCACCATCCTTCGGCTTCTCGAACCGACCTCCGGGACGGTGGACTTCGACGGCACCAATCTCAACCTCCTGTCGCGGCCGGAGATGCGCCGCTTCCGGAAGAGGATGCAGATCGTCTTCCAGGACCCTTATGCCAGCCTCAATCCGCGCGAGAAGGTCCGCACCATCCTCTCGCACGCCCTTTCCGTGCACGGGATCGGCGCCCCCAGCGAGCGGCAGGACCGCGTCGTGGCGCTTCTCGAACAGGTGGGCCTCTCGGCGGACTATCAGGACCGTTTCCCGCACGAATTCTCGGGCGGCCAGAGGCAGCGCATCGGCATTGCGCGCGCGCTTGCCGTCGAGCCCGATTTCATCGTCGCGGACGAGCCGGTCTCGGCGCTCGACGTGTCGATCCAAGCCCAGGTGATCAACCTTCTCGATGACCTCAAGGAACAGTTCAACCTGACCATGCTGTTCATTGCGCATGATCTGGCGGTCGTGGAGCACATCTGCGACCGGGTGATCGTGATGTATCTCGGGCGGATCATGGAGGTGGCGCCGACCAGGGCGCTCTACAGCCGTCCGAACAATCCGTATACCCAGGCGCTGCTGTCGGCCGTTCCGAAGCCAGATCCGGATGCGCCGAAGAACCGCATCATCCTGAAGGGCGATATTCCGAGCCCGCTGAACCCGCCGAGCGGCTGCGTCTTCCGCACCCGCTGCCCCATGGCGATTGCGGATTGCGCGAGCGTCGTGCCGGCCCTCAACGAGATCGCCCCCGGCCATTTCAGCGCCTGCATCCGCACCGCTCCCTGACGCCCTGCAACACAGTTTCCGGATGGACACGACATCATGAGCCTGCCTGACATCGCCTTTGACCGCTACTATACCTATGACGAGATGACGGAGCGCCTGAAGGCGCTCGCCGCTGCCTATCCCGAGCTTGCAACCCTCTCCTCCATCGGAAAGAGCCTGCAGGGCCGCGATGTCTGGCTGATGGAGATCGGCAATCCGAAGACGGGGCCGGCGCTCGAAAAACCGGGCTATTACATCGACGCCCAGATCCACGCGGAAGAACACGCAACCAGCGCCACAGCACTTTACGCCATCTGGCACCTGCTGACGCAGTATGGTCGCGACGAGGAGGTGACGAGGCTGGTCGATAGCCAGGCCTTCTACATTCTGCCGCGCATCAATCCGGATGGGGCGGAACTGTCGCTGCAACCGCCCTATTACAACTGGTGTGGCAACGGGCGCTTCCTGCCCGGCTTCGACCGGATCGAGGGCCTGATCCCCGACGATATCGACGGCGACGGCTTTCTGGTCTGGATGCGCGTTCCCGACAGCCGGGGCGAATGGAAGAAGAGCGAAAGCAATCCCGACATCATGGTGCAGCGGCGCCCCGGCGAGGAAGGCGGCCAGTATTACCGTCTCTACCCGGAAGGCACGATCCGCAATTTCGATGGCGTGAACGTGCCGATCGAAAAGCCCTTCGACGGCAACATGAACCGCAACTTCCCCACCAACTGGTCACCGCAGGAATATGGTGCCGGTACGCATCCGCTCTCCGAACCGGAGGCGGCGGCCATGGCGAAGCTGATCCTCGACCATCCCAATATCTGCGGCATGTGCGCCTATCACACCCATGGCGGCATCATCATGCGCCCCTCGATGACCAAGCCGGACAGCGCCATGAGTGCGGCAGACATCAACCTCTACAAGGAAATCGGCAAGGTGGGCACCGAACTCACCGGTTATCCGACCGTTTCGATCTACGAGGACTTTACCCCCGACAAGACCAAGGTTAGGCGCGGCGGGCTGATGGATTGGACCTACGAGGAGATGGGGATCATCAGCTTCGGTACGGAACTCTGGGATCTCGAACGGACGGCCGGGGTGCCGAAGGAAGGCTATTACAATCTCTATCCCCGCAACGAGGCCGTACAGCAGAAGGTCTATGACTATGTGAAGACCCACATGGCGGACAAGGGCTGGCGGGACTGGAAGCCCTTCGACCATCCGCAGCTCGGCCCTGTCGAAATCGGCGGCATGGTCAATATCTGGACCTACCGCAATCCGCCGGGTTTCCTGCTGGAAGAGATCTGCCGCACCAATGTGCTGTTCAACCTGAAGCATGCCGCCGCAGCCCCCCGCGTGAAGATCGATCACGTTGCGGTGGAGCCGCTGGGCGCCGGCCTCTACAAGATCCGCGCCGAGATCAGCAATCACGGCTATCTGCCAACCAACCTCTCCAGCGTCGCAATTGCCAACAACGTGGCAAAACCTGTCATCGCCACAGTTGAAATCGAGGGCGGCGAACTGGTGATGAACCCGCTTCGCGCCGATCTCGGCCACCTCGCCGGTCGCAACGAACGGCTTTATCCGTGGTCGCCCTGGGGCCAGCAATGGTCTGCCACGGCAAAGCCCATGGAATGGCTGGTGCGCATCGAAGGCAAGGGCCGCGTCACTGTCATCGCCCAATCGGAAAAAGGCGGCACACACCGCGTCGAAACGAGCATCGGATAGGCTTGAGGGCGGTGGGTCGATACCCACCGCCCTGCCCGTTTCCGAAGACGAAAGACAAGATACAAAAGACGGGCGGGCGGATCACCCGCCCTTGCCAAGCTCCACCACCATGTCCCAGGCGCGGATGCGCTGGTCGGTTATGCCGGATGCATCCTGCAGCGCCAGATGAACGAAGGCCGGCGTCAGCTCGATCGGGTCCTTCCAGATCCTGCGCAGTTCCGCGCTGTAGGTGATCTCGCTCATCGCCGTGTGCATGGGATGGCCGGGCGTGATCGAATTGACCGAGACATTGTAGGGGGCAAACTCCACGGCCAGCGCCCGGGAGAGACCTTCCAGCCCGAATTTCGAGGCACAATAGGTGCTTTCGTCCGTATCGCCCTTGATGCCGGCATTGCTCGACACGTTGATGATGGCGCCGCTGCGCCGTGCCTTCATGCCCGGTGCCACCGCCCGGCAGCAGAGAAAGGCGCCGCGCAGGTTGATGTTCATCAACAGGTCCCAATCGGCAAGCGACACCTCTTCCACCGGCTTGAAGAAGATGATGCCGGCATTGTTGACGAGTACGTCGACCCGCCCCGCCTCCGCCTCGATCGCCGTCATCACCTGCTCGATATCGGCAGGATCGGCCAGATCGAGACGACCGGGACGCAGATCACCCGGCTCTGTCGCCAGCGTCGCCACTTCGTCCTCCAGCACATCGAGGGCGTAGACGACCGCCCCCTCCGCCGCATAGGCCTTGGCAACCGCGCGGCCGAGGCCACGGGCAGCACCGGTGACGACCGTCACCTTTCCCTGAAGAACCCCGCTCACGTGGCAATCCTCCCGCCATCGATGACAAGACCGATCCCCGTGACGAAGGAGGACTGGGGAGAGGCGAGAAACAGCACGGCCTCGCCGATCTCGTTGCCCGTGCCCATGCGGCCCATCGGCGTGATGCTCCGCCACGTCTGCTCGACGGCATCCGGGTCGCTGGCAAGCGCCTTGTTGCGACGGTTCATGTCGGTATCGATGACGCCGGGATTGATCGCGTTGCAGCGGATGTTGCGCGCGGCATATTCGATGGCGATCACCCGCGTCATGGACATGATGCCGCCCTTCGATGCGGCATAGGAGAGGTTGCCGCCCACATTGGCAAAGGCGCTGACGGAGGAATTGTTGACGATGGTGCCGCCGCCATTGCGCAAAAGCGCCGGCAGCGCATGCTTGCAGCCGAAGAAGGTCCCCTTGAGGTTGATCGAGGTGACCCGGTCGAAGAGGTCTTCCGACACCTCCGTGGAGGGCGTGACCGGCTGCTCCACACCGGCATTGTTGAAGATGGTGTTCAGCTTGCCGAACCGGGTTTCGGCTGTGGCAATCAGATCGACGACATCCTTTTCCTTCGAAACATCGCAGTGAACATAGGCAAGCCGCCCGCCCGCAGCCGCCACCTCGCCGGCAAGCGCCTGACCCGCCGCGTCATTGACATCGCCCACCACCACCGCGGCACCTTCGCGGGCAAACAGCAGCGCCGTATCGCGCCCCATGCCGCCGGCGCCACCCGTAATGACGGCCACCATTCCTTCCAGTCTCACCGGTTCTGCTCCTCATGTTTTGTGATGCAGTCACCATAATTTTTGTATACTTGTATTACAATCTATTTTTCGTAAGCTTCCTGTCACGAGAGAGGCGGGGGAGGAGCATGGAATGCATGAGGGAGTGACCCTGACCAGTCCGGCGGATGTGAACCGCGTGGCAGGATACGAACATGTGGCGCTGGCCGGAGGGTTTGCCTTCGTGGCGGGACAGGTGGCACGGGATGTCGATGGCAAATGGGTCGGCGGCGAGGATGCGGGCGCCCAGGCGGCACAGATCTATCGCAACATCGACCGGATCCTCGCCCATATCGGCGCCAACCGCGAGCAGGTTGTCCGGATCAGCACCCTGCTGGTCAACCGGGAGGATGCGCCGGCGGTGACGCGCGAGCGGCTGGCCTTCTTCGGGGATCATCGTCCGCCGCACACCGGCATGATCGTGGCCGGCCTCGGCTCCGCCCATGTCAAGGTCGAGGTGGAGATTACAGTCTACGTAGGGCCGGCGGCGACAGCGTGACAGCACGGGCAGGACTGGCGCCGCCCGTGCACTCCGGTCATGAATATTGACCGTTGCGGCGCTTGGTCCGCTCGATCAGCAGCATGTGATCCTCGAGCGCCTTGGCAATGTCGCCGAAGCGCGAGGACGGCTTGGCGACCTCCGCCAGGATGAACTGTCGAAACTCCTCGTGCTGCTTCGGGATCGCCTCGAGATCGTTGTCGCGGTAGCGGTCCAGATTGAAGACGATCATCACGTGCCGGGCAATCGTATCCCACAGCGTGCCGACAATCGTGTTGCGGGCCGCAAGGCGGATGCTTCTGTGAAACTCCAGATCCGCCAGCAGCGAGGCACGCACGTTGCCGGCTCTGGCGGAGGTGCGCATCTCGTCGATCGCCTTCTGCAGCACGCCGACGTCTTCCACGCCGCTGCGCCAGTTTTCGATCGCGTCGCGCAGGAGGATGGATTCCAGTGCAAGCCGCGCTTCCATCACCTGCTGGGTCACTTGCGGATCGAAGGCCGCGATGCGATAGCCCTTGTGGCCGCCGCCGCTCAGGATGCCCTGCGCATGCAGCACCTTCAGGGCCTCGCGGATCGGAACGCGGCTGACGCCGAGCTTTTCCGCAAGCGTCGTTTCGACCACCCGCTCACCCGGCTGGATGACGCGCGTGGAAATGGCTTCGGCAATGGAATCGGCGACACCCTCGGACAAGGAGATCCGTTTGGGCTGCCTCAGGGTTTCCACGGGTCCGGTATCCGGTCCGTCCTGATTCATGGTGTTTCCCCCAATGATGCCTGTGTTTGCTTTTGCCGCAGCGCTTAGCATCCTGTATGATTGTATTCAAATGGCGAACGAGCGCAATGAACAGAAACAGTGCTGAATGCACATTCCTTCATCCCAGATTCGACACCAACGAGACCTTCCGGATCAGGTGCCGAAGATGCGTCGCGACACTGACGTCGGCCATCACCCTCCACTGGATGGCGCGAGGCTTCCGGCAAAGCGTTCCGCCAGCCTTTGTTCCTTGAAGGCCGAAACGACCCAATCGACAAACACGCGTGTCTTTGCAGGGATGAGCGTGCGTGACCCATAATAGATGGAGATCGCGCCGGCGTCGGAATACCACCGCGGCACCAGTCGAAGCAGTTTGCCGGCTTCCAGTGCAGGATGCGCGTCGGCCGTCGCCAGCATGGCCACGCCGAGGCCGAGAAGAGCCGCCTGCTGCATCGCATTCGGATCGTTCACGACAATGGTCTCGGAGAGCGGTGCAGCCATTTCCCGACCGGTCACGTCCCGCATCGTCCAGTGCCGGGTTCGGCCCGATTGCAAGGAGCGCATGACGATGCCGTCCAGCGCTTTTAGGCCGGAGGGATCGAGCGGGAATGTCCGTTTGGCCATATAGGATGGCGAGGCGACGGGGATGATATGGGCGGGCGCCAAGGCGCGCGAGACCAGGCCCGATGACAGATCGAAGCCGCCGCCGATCGCGGCGTCATAGCCTTCTGCGATGAGATCCACCTGACGGTTCTCGAAATGCCATTCGGGCCGGATGCGCGGATACCGCACCATGAAACCGGGCAACAGCGGCAGGATATGGGCGACGCCAAATGTGGGCGAGAGGCTCACCTTCAACGTCCCCCCCGGCTCTCCCCGATCTGTCGCGAGAGCGGCGATTGCCGCCTGAATGCCCTCGAGATTGACGGCAATCGACAGCTGAAACTTTTCTCCGGCCTCTGTCAGCGTGAGTTGCCGGGTCGAGCGGTGAAAGAGTCTGACCCCCAGATTTCGCTCCAGCATCGCGACATTGCGGCTGACGGCTGCAGGCGTCAGCGACAAACGACGCGCGGCACCAGAAAAGCTGCCGTGCTCGGCGCTGCGAACAAAGGATTCGAGATTGGCAAGCGTTTCCATTCCAGCCCCTTCAAGTAATCATTGAAAATCATACAAGCCATACCCCGCTAATCAAGAAGGAATAAGTGCGCCATTGTGAGATCCAACGACCTCATGGAGTGAAAAGACATGGCCGCGATATCCAACCCCCTTTCCGGAAAAGTTGCACTTGTCACCGGCGGATCCCGTTCGATCGGCGCGGTGATTGCCAAGCGCCTGTCCGCCGATGGCGCTTTGGTGGCGCTGACCTACAGCGCGTCTGCGGAGCGTGCGAACAAGGTGGTGCTTGAGATCGAGGCGGCCGGCGGCAAGGCGATCGCCATCGAAGCCGATGCAGGTGTCCCAGCGGCCGTCCGGGCGGCGGTCACCCGCACGGTCGAAGCCTTCGGCGGGCTTGACGTTCTCGTCAACAATGCCGGCATTGCCGTCAACGCGCCGATCGAGGACTACAATTTCGAAGACTACGAGCGGATGATTGCCGTCAACGTGACAGGCGTCTTCGTCGCCACGCAGGAAGCGGTTCGCCATATGAAGCCGGGCGGGCGCATCATCCACATCGGCTCGTCGATGACGCGCTACGCAGCCTTCCCGACCGCCTCCGTCTATACGCTCACCAAAGGCGCGATCACGGGCTTCAACCGCAGTCTCGTGCGCGATCTTGGACCAAAGGGCATAACGGTCAACACCGTGCATCCCGGCCCGACCGACACCGACATGAACCCTGCGGACGGCCCGGTCGCGGCCATTGTCGGCCCGGGAATGGCCATTGGCCGTTATGGACAACCCGCGGAGATCGCAAGCCTCGTCGCCTATCTCGCCAGCCCCGAGGCGGCCTTCATCACCGGCGCCGACATCGTCGCCGATGGTGGCCTGACAGCCTGACCTTTCCAGTCACAATCGGAGAACGAACATGTCTACTATCGGTATTATCGGCGCTGGGCAGATTGGCCTGGCCATTGCAACGGCACTTGCTCGTCACGGCATTGCTGCGACCCTTTCCAACAGCAGGGGACCGGAAACGCTGGCGGACACCGTAGCCACGCTTGGGCCGACCATCACAGCGGGAACCCGGCAGGAGGCCGCTTCGAAAGACATCGTCTTCGTTGCGGTCAACTGGTCGAAACTGCCGGCTGCGCTCGCAGACCTGCCGGATTTCGGCGGTCGCATCGTCATCGACACCAACAATCCGATAGAGGCCCCGCTGTTCAAGCCGGTCGACCTCAACGGCCGCACGTCCTCGGAAGTGTTCGAAGGCTTGGTACCCGGCGCGCGCGTCGTGAAGGCCTTCAATCACCTTCAGCCGCAGCTTGTTGCGGGAGATCCGGCCAGCGACGGCGGCAGGCGTGTCCTCTTCTACTCGGGCGACGATGCCGGCGCCAAGGCTGAGGTCGGAGCACTGATCGAGACACTGGGTTTCTTCGGTATCGATCTCGGCCCGCTGTCTCTCGGCGCACGTCTCGTCCAGTTTCCAGGGGGCCCCCTGCCCGCCCTCAATCTCGTGAAAATCGGTTAAAACCCCTCACCCGAAAGGTCAAACACGATGTCTGCTTCCCCCATTGAAATCGCCCACACGTTTTTCGGCCACTGGAGCGCCAACCGCATCGACGAGGCCCTGGCGATGCTCTCCGACGATGTGCTCTATGACAACGTCCCGTTTCCCGACATCCTTGGACGCGAAAGCGTCCGCAAATTCCATGCCGACTTCGGTATCGGCAAAACCTTCAAGGTCGATTGGAAGGTCACCCAGATTGCCGCCTCGGGCAAGGTGGTCCTCAACGAACGCATCGACGTCTTCACGCACGAAAATGGCGGCACGATCACCCTGCCGGTGATGGGAACGCTCACCGTGGAGGGCGGCCAAATCACCGTGTGGCGCGATTATTTCGACCCGACGGATTTCGACAGGCAGCTTCAGCAGATCAAGCGGTAGCTGCGATGACGGGTGTGCGGACATGGGTTTCGGGAGCAACCGTTTTTCAGCTGTCCGTTTGACTTCCGTCGTGTCCTCCAATGTCAGAATGCAGCTGAAACCAGTACGGCCGCAGCGTGCTACGCTTTTTCGAAGTGAACTGCTCCCAGACATTGGGCCAGCGGAGGCTGGAGTTTTCCGGCTTCAGTCAGGGAGGCGGACTGGTTACGCTT
>NZ_JBHFFP010000030.1:0-2500 GCF_042611105.1 Neorhizobium fuzhouense
CGGGCTGCTCCACCCCGCGTTATTTTTTCCGGGTTAGTTCCCGGGAGGGATGTCAGGCTTGGCCTGAGTTTGTCGGTTTGTTTTTCAGCAAAAAGGCCGCTTGGGAGCGGCCTCGTTCTGGGCCGAGGCCCTTTTGTTTTGTTTGAGAAGATTTGACATTGCCTTTAGCAGACCTGGCAGCGACCTACTCTCCCGCGTCTTGAGACGAAGTACCATTGGCGCTGGGGCGTTTCACGGCCGTGTTCGGAATGGGAACGGGTGCAGCCGCCCCGCCATGACCACCAGGTCGGCTAAGGGCAATGTATTTGAGAAGCTGGATTTTGTGAGCGAATAGCGAGTAGTTGGTTCGCTTTGGGCTCCTGTCTTCGCTGGTTTTGAACACGTCTTTGGTTTGAAGAGCGTTTCAGGATGTTGCGATGTCTATTCGCTACATCCTATTCGCTATTCGCTCATGTTGATGAGCATGGTCAATGAGAACGATCAAGCCGATCGAGCTATTAGTAACGGTAAGCTTCATGCATTGCTGCACGTCCACACCCGTCCTATCAACGTGGTCGTCTTCCACGGCTCTGATAGGGAATACTCGTTTTCAGGTGGGTTTCCCGCTTAGATGCCTTCAGCGGTTATCCCTTCCATATATAGCTACCCTGCTATGCCCTTGGCAGGACAACAGGTCCACCAGAGATATGTCCATCCCGGTCCTCTCGTACTAGGGACAGATCCTGTCAATATTCCTACACCCACGGCAGATAGGGACCGAACTGTCTCACGACGTTCTGAACCCAGCTCACGTACCGCTTTAATTGGCGAACAGCCAAACCCTTGGGACCTGCTCCAGCCCCAGGATGCGATGAGCCGACATCGAGGTGCCAAACAACCCCGTCGATATGGACTCTTGGGGGTCATCAGCCTGTTATCCCCGGCGTACCTTTTATCCGTTGAGCGATGGCCCTTCCACACGGGACCACCGGATCACTATGACCGACTTTCGTCTCTGCTCGACTTGTCAGTCTCGCAGTCAGGCGGGCTTATGCCATTGCACTCGACGACCGATTTCCGACCGGTCTGAGCCCACCATCGCGCGCCTCCGTTACTCTTTCGGAGGCGACCGCCCCAGTCAAACTACCCACCATACACTGTCCCGGATCCGGATGACGGACCGCGGTTAGACATCCATGACGATAAGGGTGGTATTTCAAGGATGGCTCCACGAGAACTGGCGTCCCCGCTTCAAAGCCTACCACCTATCCTACACATGCCGACACGAATGCCAGTGTAAAGCTATAGTAAAGGTGCACGGGGTCTTTCCGTCTGACCGCAGGAACCCCGCATCTTCACGGGGAATTCAATTTCACTGAGTCTATGTTGGAGACAGCGGGGAAGTCGTTACGCCATTCGTGCAGGTCGGAACTTACCCGACAAGGAATTTCGCTACCTTAGGACCGTTATAGTTACGGCCGCCGTTTACTGGGGCTTCGATTCAAAGCTTGCACCTCTCCTCTTAACCTTCCAGCACCGGGCAGGCGTCAGACCCTATACGTCGTCTTGCGACTTCGCAGAGCCCTGTGTTTTTGATAAACAGTCGCTACCCCCTGGTCTGTGCCACCCCTTCATACTTGCGTAAAAAGGGGTCACGCTTCTTCCGAAGTTACGCGTGCAATTTGCCGAGTTCCTTCAACATAGTTCTCTCAAGCGCCTTGGTATACTCTACCTGACCACCTGTGTCGGTTTCGGGTACGGTCTATAATGATGGAGCTATTTCCTGGAACCGCTTCCTCGCCCATCCAATCCAATAAGAATGAACAAGTTACGCAATCCGTCACTACCACCAGGCCCACGAATATTAACGTGGTTCCCATCGACTACGCGTTTCCGCCTCGCCTTAGGGGCCGGCTAACCCTGCTCAGATTAACTTTAAGCAGGAACCCTTGGTCTTTCGGCGAGAGGGTCTCTCACCCTCTTTATCGTTACTCATGTCAACATTCGCACTTCCGATACCTCCAGAGGCCCTCACGGGTCCTCCTTCGCAGGCTTACGGAACGCTCCGCTACCACACGTCTTGCGACGTATCCTCAGCTTCGGTGCATGGCTTTAGCCCCGTTACATTTTCGGCGCAAAGACCCTTATTTAGACCAGTGAGCTGTTACGCTTTCTTTAAATGATGGCTGCTTCTAAGCCAACATCCTGGTTGTTTTGGGATCCTCACATCCTTTCCCACTTAGCCATGACTTGGGGACCTTAGCTGGAGGTCAGGGTTGTTGCCCTCTTCACGACGGACGTTAGCACCCGCCGTGTGTCTGCCGATTAGTACTCCCAGGTATTCGGAGTTTGGTTAGGATCAGTAAGACGGTGAGTCCCCATAGCCCATCCAGTGCTCTACCCCCTGGGGTATTCGATCGACGCACTACCTAAATAGTTTTCGCGGAGAACCAGCTATTTCCGAGTTTGATTGGCCTTTCACCCCTAGCCACAAGTCATCCCAATCTATTGCAACAGATGC
>NZ_JBHFFP010000031.1:0-3485 GCF_042611105.1 Neorhizobium fuzhouense
GAAATTCGATTTGCTCATGATGCTCTTCCTGCCTCAAAATTAGGAAAGAAGGCGTCTACAAATCTCGGGGCTATTCAAATGCCGGGGCTAAACAACTAGCCAGAAAACTCGATAAGCCTGTCCTATAGGTTTCTATCATCGACACTTGGTATTAGGTCCTCCTCCCCAAAGGCGCAGACCTTGTCCTGTCAGTTTCATCCGTAAGCAATTTTCGTGTCCCTGAAATTCCGGTGCGTCACGCATCCGGGAAAACCGTGTCCAGTTCAATGGCACCAGCCGAACCTCATCGGCCGAAGGTGCGCTTACAAGGACGGTGACACGGATGATCAACAATCTGCGACAGTTGCTTATCGCGCGAGCGGTGCGCCCGCACGACACCAACGCTGTGGAAGGCATCTATCGGCGCTTTCGCCGCTGGCAAGAACGGCGCAAGGATATCGAGACGCTACGAAACATGCCGGACTTCCTGCTCAAGGATATCGGTCTGACCAGGTCCCATCTCGATTATCCCGCCAGCGCTTTGAAGTCCCGCCGGTCTGAACGTTAAGGACACCTCTAGCCTGCCGGGTCTCATGGCGTACAATATAAGCCACGCCTAACCTATCGTGCGCCGGTTGAGGCGACCCCGTGCCTGCGTGTGCGGCCCCGATGAATGTAACGTCTAGTCAGATCATACCATCGGATACCTTGGCGAGACGGATAGCTGATAGGCCAGGTGTGCATCCCCTGCAATTCTACAGGCGCTGATCGACGGCCCCATGTCCCCTCCAGGCGGGTTGGTTCAGCAACCTCCAGCCGGGCAACGTTTCCCAGTCCGTTGCCCGGCGCGGAGGTGGTTTCAACGCTTCACAAGCAAACTCCAAAGAAGGAACACGACAATGGCAATGACCCAGCTGACCGTCAGCCTGGCGAGCGCGGCGACCCTTGCGCTCGCGATGTTTACCCCGGTTTCGGCCAATGCCGCTCCCGTGAGGAACGTCGTTCTTGTTCACGGTGCCTTTGCCGATGGAGCCGGATGGCGAGGCGTCTACGATGAACTGACGAAGCGCGGCTATCACGTCCAGATCGTCCAGAATCCGCTCACATCGCTCGAAGATGATGTCGCCTCCACCACCCGCTTGCTCGACCAGCAGGACGGCCCGACCATCCTCGTCGGTCACTCCTGGGGCGGCACGGTGATCACGGAAGCTGGCGTCCATCCCAAAGTTGCGGGGCTGGTGTTTGTATCGGCCCTGTCGCCGGATGCCGGTGAAACGACGGCCCAGCAGTATGAAGGTTTTGCTCCGACGCCGGATTTCGTCATCGAGATCGGTGCCGACGGGTTCGGTTTCGTCAAGCCGGCAATGTTCAAGCAGGGTTTTGCCCATGACGTCAGCGACGAGCAGGCGGCCTTCATGCGCGACTCCCAAGTGCCGATCAACATGTCGTCCTTCGGTACAAAGTTGAAGAATGCCGCCTGGCGCAGCAAGCCGAGTTGGGCTGTGATCGCAACGGAAGACAAGGCCTTCGATCAGGCCATGCTGGTTCATATGGCAGAGCGCATGAAGGCCAAGATCACCAAGGTCTCCGGCAGCCACGCCCTGTTCATCACCCGCGCCAAGGAGATCGCAGACACGATCGACGAGGCTGCAAAAACGACTGCGGCCATGTAAACATGTCGTGGAATGGGATCGCCGAAGGCGATCCACTTCTTATAACTTGAATTTTCGGACCTCCGGTAAGGCTACTCCCGACCCAGTTTTGGCGGTAAGCAAAAGGCCCATCTTTTCCGCTTCTTGCAAATTTTCTAAATTTTACTAGATTTCATCTCACAGACGTGAGTTGAATGATGAAAGATATTCTGACGACGGCAAAAGCCGCAGAGCTGCTTGGCGTTTCGGTGCGCACGGCGCAGCTATGGGTCGAGAGCGGACAACTCCCTTCCTGGAAAACGCCCGGCGGGCATCGTCGCATCCCGCGCCAGGCCGTGATGGATCTGATCGAGGATTCGACGCTGGAGCCCGTTGATCTTGCAGCCCATGCCGTCATCTTTGCAGGCAAGGGCAGGGGGGCGGAGTGGAGCCGGGCCGGACTTCCCGGATCCGGCCTGTTGATCGACGTTGCGGAAGATTTCGACACACTGCAAAAGCTGCTCGAACCGGCGCCCCCCACTTTGCTGATCGTTGAACATGCCGAAGACGGTGAGCGTAAGAAGCTTGCCGCTACGCTGGGCAACGATGCCCGTTACAGGCAAACCATCATTATCACGATGACTGGAAAGGGCGCGGCTTCGCCGGTCGCCCGCAGTACAAAACGCATCCACTTGCAGATGCTGCCGGATGTATCGGCGGCAAGCGCCGCCGTGATGGACTGTCTGCGCTCCAGCCTGCAGGACAAGACAGATCCTGCCCCCTTCGATCTGCCGTGGAATGAGAAGGCCCGGCTCGACGCCGTCAAAAGATCGGCCCTCATCGGCTCTGGTGCGGACGGTCGGTTTGACCGACTCGTGCGGCTGGCTGCCTATGCCTTGCGGGCGCCGATTGCGATGTTCACGCTGATCACGCAGGACCAGCAATGGTTCAAGTCCAGGGTCGGCTTCGATGGCGACAGCACCTCACGGGATTGGGCCTTCTGCAACGAGACGCTTGTCGCAAACGATTTTACCGTCATCGAGGATCTTACCCGAAGTGAGGCATTCAAGGAAAACCCGACTTTGAACGAACCTTTCGGGTTCCGGTTTTACGCCGGCGCGCCGGTGCGCGATCCGCTGGGTTTTGCGCTTGGCTCCATCTGCGTCATCGACGTTGTGCCGCGATCGCTCGAGCGTGAGGAGCGCGATGCGCTTGCGACGATTGCCGAAGCCATCTCGAACCTGATCCGTCTCACGATGTTTGAGGGTGGGCAGGACCGCGTGCTGCCTTCCACCATGGAGCTTGCACCGCTTTAAGGCCGCACCAACCCTGTCCCATCGCGAGCACCAGCGCGCTCCGCGGCCGTCGCGCGGCCTTGGTGCCTTGCCTCCGTTTGTTCTGTAACGGAGAGCCTCCGCTTTGAAATCCTACAGCGATCTGAACACGATAGCAGGGAGATGTCACCCGTAAGCCAGAGGGCTCCATCATGACATCTATCCCGCGCGGGCGCTGAGCGATATTCCTGTCCCCGGTTCCTTCCGCCAGCGTCTGTTCGGCCACCTCCTCCACATCTTGGCTATCGCTGCGGCAGTGATGTATCTCGCCTTTGGAGCCATTGCGGCCCACGCAGCCGAAGTCGGCACGACGGTCGAAAAGCCCTGCCCACTCTGCGTTTGTAAGGCTGGCATTGCATTTGCCTACCTCGGTGAGCGGCGACCGGCCGATCTGTCGCACTGAATGGCGATCATGCGGCACACCTGTCGCCGATGTAAGTGCTGCTGGCCATGATCAAGACCGTTGAACTGCTCCCAGACATTGGGCCAGCGGAGGCTGGAGTTTTCCGGCTTCAGTCAGGGAGGCGGACTGGTTACGCTT
>NZ_JBHFFP010000032.1:0-2143 GCF_042611105.1 Neorhizobium fuzhouense
GGATTGGAGGTCTATCCCGTTGTCGATGCGGTTGCAGGAACCTCTCAATGCGCGCATGCTGCAGGTCTTGATCGGATCATGCAGGCGGGGGCCACACCGATTACCTGGATACAACTCGCTTGCGAACTGCAACGGGATTGGGCGCGGGAAGCAACCGTGCCCGGATTTGCCGAAATCGTCTTTGCCGCAATCCATCCGTAAATACTGACGGGTCATCACGTCATAGCTCAAGGGGGTTCACATGTCTGCAATCCTGGTCCTGACGCTTTTCCATGTGCTGGTAAGTCTTGTTGCAATCGTCGCCGGAGCCGGCCTCATCCGCCGACTGATCGCAAACGGTCGCGAGCGCATCTTCGCCCAGTGGTTCCTGGTCACGATGGCGATCACGCTCGTCACCGGTTTCCTGTTTCCCTTCAACGGCATCACACCGGCGATCAATGTCGGGATCCTGTGCACCATCATCCTGCTGGTAACGCTCTATGCGCGCTACCGGGCAAAACTGGCGGGCTTCTGGCGCCCCGTCTATGTGGCGGGTGTCACGCTCCTGATGTTCTTCAACACGCTGGTGCTGATCATCCAGTCGTTTCAGAAGATTGGACCTCTGCACGCGCTGGCGCCGCTCGGCAACGAACCCGCAATTCTTGCCTGTCAGGTCATCCTTCTGCTCGCCTCTCTGGCGGCCGGCATTTTGGGAGTGCTGAGGTTCCGGCCGTCCCTGTCGGTCCCCGGCGCGTCCTTGCCGTCTGCCTGATGGAGTTTGCCGTCTGAGCGCAGGCGGACGATGGTTTTACGTCCGCCTTCAACGGCCTCACACATCAGGTGCGGGTAATCGATGTGCCGCCATCCACCAGCGATGCCGTGCCGGTCACGAAACTTGCGTCATCGGATGCCAGATAAAGCACGGATCTTGCAATTTCATCCGCCGTCGCAACCCGCTTCAGCGCATGCAGTGCGGTGATGAAGGCCTGCTTTTCCGGCGTGTCATTCATTTCCCGGTACATGTCCGTGTCGACCGCACCGGGCAGGATAGCATTGACGCGAATATGTCTCGACCCGAATTCAGCAGCCAGCGCCTGCGTGAGCCCGATCAGGCCGGACTTGCTGGCGGAATAGGCCGCAACACCCGGAAACGAATAACTGTAGCCGACAAAGGTCGAGGTGAAGATCATCGAGCCCGCGCCGTTCTTTTCCATGGCAGCCGCCTGGTGCTTGGCCGCAAGGAACGACGCCGTCAGGTTGATGGCCAGCGTATCGGCAAAACCCTGTTCCGAAACACCGGTCGTCGGCCCGGCTTCACCCAGCGTGCCGGCATTGTTGAAGGCGATGTCGAGCTTGCCGTAGCGCTCCAGTGCCGTCGCCACCAGGCGCTGGTGATAATCTTCCGCCCGCACATCGCCTGCGACCGCAATCGCTTCGCCGCCTTCAGCCGCGATCTCGGCAACGAGGCTGTCGAGTTCCGCCTGCCGGCGGGCGCCCACGATGACCTTCGCACCTTCTGCGGCAAAGAGCTTTGCCGTTGCCCTGCCAATGCCGGAACTTGCGCCGGTCACGATGGCAACCTTGTTATTCAGCCGTGTCATGTTCTGATCTCCATCCGGGAGCAGCACCCTGCCGCTCCTTTGCATGGACTGAAGATGGCATCTTGCGATTGTTCGGATTAGTCGGCAGATTTGGGAACTGAAATCCGGAGATACCGAACGATGCTGATGCGAACGGAAGGGATCGTGACCTTTGTGGCCGTCGTCGAAAGCGGCTCCATCAGCGAAGCGGCACGGCGGCTGCGACTATCCAAATCCGTGGTCAGCGAGCGGCTTGCCGAGCTGGAAAAAACGCTTGGCGGGCTGCTTCTGCAGCGAACCACGCGGAAGCTCACATTGACGGAAAGCGGGCTTGCCTTTCTGGAGCGGGCCCGCCGCATCACCCGGGAAATGGACGCGGCAGCAGAAGAGATGTCGGAGCGGCGGGGCGAGATTGCCGGGCCCTTGCGCATCGCCGCCCCCGTCACCTTCGGCCGCATGCATCTTGGCCACGCGCTCTATCCGTTTCTGGTTCAGCACCCCAATCTCGAACTCACCCTTGATATCGATGACCGAAGGGTGGATCCCGCCGCTGACGGTTACGACGCCATCATCCGCCATGGCCC
>NZ_JBHFFP010000033.1:0-2091 GCF_042611105.1 Neorhizobium fuzhouense
AACCCGGAAAAAATAACGCGGGGTGGAGCAGCCCGGTAGCTCGTCAGGCTCATAACCTGAAGGCCGCAGGTTCAAATCCTGCCCCCGCAACCACTGAAACTTGTAAATTCTCCCATTCGGGGTATTTGCGACGAAGCTCCTCCTCATATGAGTCGAGGAGCTTTTTTTGTTTCTCCTTCGTCTCGATTTCTCCAGCTTCCAGCTTCTCAATGAAATCCGCATGCACTTCGGCGACGAAGCGTCGTTCCATGAAGTCCAGCACATCCATCTGCGCGAGGATGGAGGCGATCAGACCATGTACCTGCAGAGTTTGCCGGTTGGTGACCCTGGGTCTTGCCGATCACCACCTTCTGCACCAGTGAGCGCACGATCGGCATCACCTAGCGCTTGGCATCTTCGTACTTGCCACGGCGCGCCTGCAGGAAGAAATGGCGCATGCGCAGTTCCGTCTGGGCGGGGTTGTGACGCTGCTTCAATTCTTCGATCTTCGCCCGCATGTCCGGCTCGGAGGTGGTGAAGGCGTCGATCTCCTTTGCCAGGGCGACACGGTGGAACTCGATTTGATCTAGCGTATCGTCGAGAGCAGTGAGGGGAGGGCGGCCTTGCATGGCGCGGTCCGAGATCTGCTGGATGATGCTCTTCTGCTTGCGCTCCAACTCGTTCAGTTCGCGCGTCATCTGCTCGCGCTCGGCTTTCGGGCGGCGAAGCTTGGAGGTCTCCTGTTCGATCACCTTTGCCGACATGGTGTCGAACATCCCCAAGGAGAAGAACGCAGCCGGCAGGCAATCGAGAACGCGGCTCTCCAGCTCCTGCCGGGTAATGGTCTTGCTGTTGCTGCAGCAGGCTCCGCCCAGTTCGTCGATCGGCAGGCGCTTCTTGCGGTTGGTGCAGCTATAGCGGTCCTTGCCGCTGATGGCGTAAGGGCCGCCACATTCGGCACATTCGAGCAGGTGACTGAGCAGGTATCCCGGGCGGTGCGTCGCGTTCAGCCGGTTGCTCTGCCCGAAATCAAAAAGCTCGCCGATCTCCTTCTGTCGCTCCTTCACCCGCTGCCATAGGTCGTCGGAGACGATGCGCATCTCCGGCACCGCAGTCAGCACCCATTCGCTCGCGTCGTTGGCGCGCGCGGTGCGTCGTTCAGTCTCGGGGTTCTTGCGGTAGTTACGTTTGTTCCAGACCATGCGGCCGATGTAACTCTCGTTGTTGAGGATGCCGGTGCCACGGCTGACGTGGCCGCGGATGGCGGTATCGCGCCACTTACGGCCGCGCGAGCCCGGGACGTGTTGGTTTCCGCGCGGAACTGAGCCGGTTAGGCGCATAATTTCCATTGAGAATTGAGCCATGTGAACCTTCCCCCAACGCGGTGAGCTACGGGGGCAACGTAGTGATCCACATGGGACTTTTAAACATCATCCGCCGGATGGCGCTGCGCGAGAAGCTATCGATACGAGAGATCAGTCGACGCACCGGGCTTTCGCGCAACACAATTGCGAAGTATTTGAGCGCGGGCACGATCGAGCCGACGTTCACTGTGCCGGAACGACCGAGCAAGCTTGATCCATTCGCTGACAAACTGGCGGCCTGGCTGAAGACCGAGGCCGGGAGATCACGCAAGCAGCGCCGAACGCTGAAGCAGCTTCATGCCGATCTGGTGGCTCTGGGCTTTACCGGCTCTTATGGTCGCGTCGCTGCCTTCGCGCGCCAGTGGCGGGTTGAGCAGCAGACGGCCGGCCGAGGCATATTCGTTCCTCTGTCTTTCCGGCCAGGCGAAGCATTCCAGTTTGATTGGAGTGAGGACTACGCCGTGATCGCCGGCGAGCGCATGAAGCTTCAGGTCGCGCATATCAAGTTGGCGCACAGCCGGGCCTTTCTGGTCAGAGCCTACATGCTGCAGACGCACGAGATGCTCTTCGACGCCCACTGGCACGGCTTCCGGGTCTTCGGCGGTGTGCCTGCTCGAGGGATCTACGACAACATGCGCACCGCGGTTGATCGCGTCGGCCGTGGTAAGGAGCTGATCTGAACCCTTCAAACTGGACCATTTTTGGCTAGAGTTTTCCGGTGCATTTTCCTGGCTGGGAAAGGAACGGA
>NZ_JBHFFP010000034.1:0-1845 GCF_042611105.1 Neorhizobium fuzhouense
CTTCTGCAAACTCAAAGAGTTCAAGCGCATCGCTATGAGAGCCTGTAAAACGGATCAGAGCTTTCAGGCCATGATCTATCTGGCAGCGGCTGTGATCAACTCACGATGAATCCCCACGGCCCCTAGGCCGGGATCAGCGTGACTGGCAAGATAAGGTCTAGGCTATGAGTGAGAAGCGGCCCTAGTGGGGCGGCTCGTCGCTGATCAGCGCTTCGAAAGCAGCATCCTCTTCGGCAAGCTTCGCTTCGGCCGTCGCCAGCTCGGCTGCGATCTGCTGCCGCTCGGCCTGGCCGGTGGACGCTGCAAGCTCAGCGCGCAGTTCGTTGATGTGCTCGTAAGTGGTCATCGTCAGCTCCTTTGAATGAAAACAAAGGTGCCGGACCGACAAGGGAGGGTTTGGGTCAATGACCGCCGAAGGCGGCCTACGGGGCGTGGGGGAGCCGATTTCGTTGCGTAGCGGCGAAATTGGGGGGACCGCGTATCGTTGACGCAACCCCTTCCTTGTCGGTGTAATTGGCTAATGTTGAGAGAGAATATACCTCTCCGTATGGCACCTCTTTTGCTCCTTCGGAGCAGCTACACGCGGCAGACGTTGTGGGCTCGAAGGTATCCCCGAACGACTGATAATCCAGTGTTATTCAGAGAGCGTGCCTGGAGCATCATGGTTCGCAATGCGCTGCAGAACCATGCGAAACATCAGCCCGCGGGCGAATGATGGGTTCATCGCGCCGGAATGACATGGCGCTGCGCCCTTGCGACGGTCGCGGGCACGCGCACATATTGCGCGACCCCAAGATCATGGTCGTAGTCGCCGAGGTGGAACTGTAGTCCGTTCAGGATACGCTCACAGGAGTCGACAATCTTTTTGCGATCCTTGATCGGGTTACTGGGAAACAGCTCGTTGCGTGTCTCCTTGATGACCCGCATCGTGTCTTTAAACATAGTTTCGTGAAGGTGAAGCCTAGGACAGAGTCTGGGGCAAACATGTCGCGGATCAGGGGCCAGTCCGCCTGCATAATTGTCCATAGATCACCCAGGGTAAGGCAATAGTATAACTCGTCGGTTTTGTTATTTCCCGTAACATTTTTGATATGCTGCTGGCTGACCATATTGTCGAAAACTCGCCAGACAGCTTTCACGAAAGCTGGATTGACAGCCGTACCCAGAATGTTGGGAAAGGCAGTGTAGGTCTGCCCGTTCTGCCGCGCATTGCGGATTAGCGTCCACCAGTCCATCCGCCCAAAGCGTTCTTCGAGCTAGTCGGCAAGCACCGAACGCAGAGCGTTCTCCACCGCAAACACGAAGGGGTAGATCGACGAAAGTTCTTTCACCTTGCGGGTATAGATCCTGTGGAGCACGAGCCTCTGCTCAGGTGTCGGTATCTGCTGTAGGGCTTGGACCTGAACCGCTTCGCGAATACTATCGCGTAACAGCGTGGGTTGAGGGTGCGCATGTCAGCCTTGAAGTGATCCACCTGCTGCGGTGTGGGGACGAATGTCAGGTATTCACCCAGTAGCTGCGATGTCGGCACATGCCGCTTGGTGATGCTGGACATGAACCGCACCGGGTTTGCCGGAGGCTCCAACTTCTGAGAGAATGGAGCCGATATGAGCAAGACAACGAACAAGTTTTCACCCGAAGTCCGCCAACGCGCCATCCGTATGGTGCTTGATCACGAGGCTGAGCACCCGTCGCGGTGGGCTGCCGTTTCATCTATTGCGGGCAAGATCGGTTGCTCGCCAGCCACGCTGCATGAATGGCTGAAGGCTGAATAGCCCCGAGATTTGTAGACGCCTTCTTTCCTAATTTTGAGGCAGGAAGAGCATCATGAGCAAATCGAATTTC
>NZ_JBHFFP010000035.1:0-1465 GCF_042611105.1 Neorhizobium fuzhouense
CGTTGGCGGTGAGGGTGGCGATCGGCGGCTGCACGAGGTAGCCGGCGCCGGTTGTATTGGGGTGCAGCGTGTCAATGTAGTTTCCTAGCTGCCAGACCGACCCGCCAGCGGACCCGACCGTTCCGCCTGTTCCGTGGGTCTGCATCCACGAATAAGTCTCGACGTAGTTGACGCCGATTGCGGCAGCAACCGTGGCATAGCTCCCCATGACCGTCGCGACCGTCGCAGGCGTGCTGGTGCTGTCGATACCGCCTTGGACGTAGAGCCACTTGCCCGACGTTACCGAGCTACTAATCTCCCCAAGCTTGGGGAGATAGACCGTCTGCATATCCTCGTCGGGGCCTGACCCGTCCACGACAAGGAGAGTGCGCGTGCGCAGTGCGGGCGTTTTAGCCCAAGCAGCCGCATGACCAGTCATGTTGCGCCCGCCGACACCCTCGCTGGAAATTTTCCGGGTTGGCAGCGCTGCCTTGAACGCCGTCGTGAACGGCCCTGTGAAGCTGTCACCGAGGATGTGGAGCACATCGCTGAATTTGTCGTACCAAGTCTCTCGCAAGCTGATTTCAGGTACGCGCCGTGCGAAATAGGTAATGCGGCGCAGCGTACCGGATATCAGCGATCCGCCGTTGATATGGCCGATGTGGATGCGGTCTATCCATGGCGGCATAGTGCCCGATGTGTCGAGGGTCGATGGCAGAGACCACTCGCCATTAGGGGCAATCTGCATATCGTTTAGCGCCCAAGCTGCGGCCACCGTGTTTGGCGATGATAGGAAAATAGACCCAAACGCCATACCGGTCTGCGCCACGTTGCCGTCGCGAATGCCGAGCGACATTGTCCCGGCGGTTGTATGAATGATTTGGATGAGAGATGTGTTGATGGTGCCGCCGGAACCATAGCGATCCGTCAGTGTCGCCAAGGTATCGTTTGACGCGAGCGATGATGGAGCGGTGTATTTGACGACCAGGGTGCCGGAGCCCTGCGCAAAACCAGAGAACGGGGCCGCCTCGCGGATACTGCATCTGCCAAAATCACGATTGGATACCTGCGCTCCGGTGCGGAGCGAGATATATGTCGTGGTCGCGGTTGCGACGAAGGTAAAGGTGGCAGATGTCCCATTGTTGACGGCTTGTGTCGTGGCCGCGTTCAGACTGTTTTCCGTCCCGCCGGGGGTGGTTCCGGCTGACAGAAAGGCAACAGCCGTACCGATGTTCTGCACCGTCACCGCATAAGACCGGCCGACAACCGTCGTGACGGCCTGATAGGCGTAGGCAATTGCTGCCGTTGTGGCGGCAACACGCATGCCGCCTGTCACCTGCGAGATCGTCGTCTGAGCGGTACCCGCCGTCCACGCGGCGATGTCTTCGGGTGTGTTTAGCTCCGCGCCCACGACCAGTTCGGCGCCCTGCGGCGTCGGACCCAACGTGACGAGGTTGCCGGAAACTACCGATACGGTGCCGAGCGC
>NZ_JBHFFP010000036.1:0-1195 GCF_042611105.1 Neorhizobium fuzhouense
TGAATAGCCCCGAGATTTGTAGACGCCTTCTTTCCTAATTTTGAGGCAGGAAGAGCATCATGAGCAAATCGAATTTCAGCGAAGATTTTAAGCGCGACGCTGTGCGTCAGATCACGGAGCGAGGCTATCCGGTTGCGGAGGTTTCGCAGCGCCTCGGCGTCAGCCAGCATTCACTCTACGAATGGAAGAAGAAGTTTGCCGCGTCGAACGCCAAGGGCAACGACGAGGCCGAGGAGATCAGGCGGCTGAAGAAGGAACTGGCTCGCGTCACCGAGGAGCGAGACATCCTAAAAAAAGCGGCCGCGTATTTCGCCAGGGATGCAAAGTGATAGTTGAGCGTTCATTGCCCTGCATCGCTTGCAGTTTTCCGTGCGGACGATGTGCCGCCTTTTGCGGGTTCATCCCAGTGGATTTTACGCCTGGCTGAAGAGCCCGCTGAGCAGGCGAGCCAGCGAGGACAAGCGACAGACCGATCTGCTCCTCAAGGCATGGGAAGAGAGCGGCAAGGTCTACGGTTATCGCAAGCTGCACGACGACCTTCTCGATCAGGGAGAGATGTGCTGCCCGAACCGGATCGCGCGTCTGACCCGTCTCGCGGGGATCAAGGCGCAGATTGGCTACAAGCGCCGTCCCGGCGTCTATGGCGGCAGGCCTGCCGTCGCTATCGACAATACGCTCGACCGGCAATTCGACGTGGCGGCTCCGGACAAGGCTTGGGTCACGGACATCACCTACATCCGAACCTGCGAGGGCTTCGCTTACCTTGCGGTCGTCATCGACCTCTATTCGCGCCGGGTCATCGGCTGGGCACTGCAGAGCCGACAGACCACGGACGTCGTATTGCAGGCTCTGCTCATGGCGGTGTGGCGACGTAAACCGAAGGATAAGGTGGTGATCCATTCGGATCAGGGGTCGCGGTTCACCAGCATGGACTGGGCCTCGTTTCTCAGGCACCACAATCTGGTTCACTCGATGAGTCGACGCGGCAACTGCCATGACAATGCCGTGGCCGAGAGCTTCTTCAATCTTCTAAAGCGAGAGCGGATACGTCGCAGGGTCTACCGTTCACGCGATGAAGCGCGCCAGGATGTGTTCGATTACATCGAGATGTTCTACAACCCGAAACGCAAGCACGTCAGAAACGGAATGATGTCACCCGTCGAGTTCGAGAAGCAGCAGAAAATCTAACCCGAGG
>NZ_JBHFFP010000037.1:0-1042 GCF_042611105.1 Neorhizobium fuzhouense
TCGCATTTATTCAGCCTCATATCCTGCGGCTTTGAAGAAGTTTCGGCATTCAGTGACAGAGAAGAGTGCGATGATGTCACCGAGGGCTTGGGCAATAGTGTCGAAGCTTCTGGCGGCTCGCTTTCGTAAGAGCGCCTTGAGCTTTGAGAACGCCATTTCGATGGGGTTCAGGTCTGGCGAATAGGGCGGCAGGAAGAGAAGCTAGGCGCCCTTCGCCTTGACCAGTTGCTCGGCTTTCTCGCTTTTGTGGAAGCCGACATTGTCGAGGATGACAACATCGCCGGGCGACAGTGTCGGCGCAAGCTGTGTCTCGATCCATGTTTCGAAGATGCGGCTGCTCATCGGCGCATCGACAATCCATGGCGCGGTCAGGCCATGGCATCGCAGTCCGGCGATGAAAGTCTGCGTCTTCCAGTGGCCAAAGGGTGCGTAAGCCGCAAAGCGGCTGCCCTTGGCAGACCATCCGGTGCGCTTCGTCAGACGGGTATTCGTGGACGTCTCATCGATAAAGATGAGCCGGGACAGCGCCTTGTTGAAGAACCGCTTGCGGCGGTTGATCCAAAGATCACGCGCCTTGGCGATCTCCGGTCTGCGCTGCTCGCTTGCCTTCAGGCCTTTTTTTTATTGCTCAGCCCAAGCCGGTGTAGAAACCGCCCGACGGTGGCGCGGTGGACGTCGATGCCGCGCTCGGCCAGTTCGAGACACAGTTCGTCCAGGGTCACTTCGCCATGGAGAGCAACGCGCTCGCTGATCCATTCCCCATGGGGAGAGAGTTTACTGCCAGGCGGATGACCCTGTCTGGCGGGGCGAAGAGAACCAGAGGAACGGTGCAGGATCATCATGTTGTTGACGAACCGGGGCGAAACACCAAATGCCGGGCGGCTTCCCGGTTGCTATTGCCTTCATTCACAAACGCAACGACACGCTCACGCAACTCCATCGGATGCGGCTTGCCCATGGCGCTTCTCCTTCCATGGGCACAGTCAAGCACAGATCAAGCAAAACCGGAATCCTGAATCCCGTTTGCCGCGACACGCTTTAG
>NZ_JBHFFP010000038.1:0-1036 GCF_042611105.1 Neorhizobium fuzhouense
CTGCTGGTTCCAGCTTGAATGCAACGCGACTTCGAAAGCTACAAGCATTGCCCTTCCAGAGCCAATAGATGTCTGCTGAATATCTCCTTTGGTGTTTGAAACCCTAAGCACTTGCGCGGCGTGCTATTCAGCCTGTCACATAGGGAGCGGATCTCCTGATTGCGGAAATCCAGCACGATCGTTTCCGGCGGCAGGTATCGTCGAACACGCTTGTTTGTGTTCTCGACCGTGCCTTTCTGCCATGGAGCTTGGGGGTCGCAGAACCAGGCGGTCGTTCCCATGCCGTGCTCGAGCTCGCGCCATGATACGAACTCCAACCCTCGATCGAATGTCAGACTTTGCCTGGCTTGGATGGGCAGGGGTGCCAGATGCCGGATCAACTGGTTCATGATCGGCTTCGAGCGCCGGTCATTGTTGCGAAACAGCAGAGTGTAACGGCTCTTGCGCTCCACGACGGTGGCTATGTTTGCGGCGCCATGCTCCTTTCTGAAGATCATCAGATCCGCTTCCCAGTGACCGAATTCACTGCGGGAGTTGATGACTTCAGGCCTGTTGCGAATGGCGCATTCGATTGGAAAGACGAGGCTTCTGGGTTTGCGTGCATATCTTGGTCGCCGTAGGCGGCGCCGTTCAGGCAGGTGGCGCGCCAATTGTTGATCCTGGCCTTCCTGTGAATAGACGTACTGATAGATTGTCTCATGGCTCAGCCGGGTAGCGACACCGCCGGCAAGCCGCAGCCGACCGGCAATCTGTTCCGGCGACCAGCCGTCCTTGAGCCGATCTATCACGGCAGCGCACAGACTAGGGTCGCGCAGCAGCTTGCGGTATTTGCGACGCCGGTCGACCGCCATCCCATGTGCCGTGACGTGCCAGTATCCTTCCGCAATCGGAACCTCACGATCATGCCAGAAATTCCGTCGCAGCTCCCGGCAGATCGTTGAGCGGTGGCGGCGAAGGGCGCGCGCGATCTCAGCCTGACTGATCTTCTTCTCATGCATCCGTGCGATGATACGACGTTCATCCAAACTCAACTGCA
>NZ_JBHFFP010000039.1:0-915 GCF_042611105.1 Neorhizobium fuzhouense
TGAACTGCTCCCAGACATTGGGCCAGCGGAGGCTGGAGTTTTCCGGCTTCAGTCAGGGAGGCGGACTGGTTACGCTTCCCAGATTCATCAGTGCGATCGGGACCTTGTTGCCGATCGCACCATGTGGCCGAACCTCATTGTAGTCTCTACGCCAATCCTCCATCTTTTCGCGGGCATCCGCAAGGGTCAGGAACCAATGTTGGTTCAGGCATTCTGCCCGGAAGCGGCCGTTGAATGCCTCGATGAATGCGTTATCGGTCGGTTTGCCAGGGCGTGAGAAGTCCAGTGTGACGCCTTTCGCATAGGCCCAGAGATCGAGATCGCGGGATACGAACTCGGTGCCCTGATCGACTTGGATCGTCTTGGGATAGCCGACCTGGCGGCATACCCGCTCGAGCGTTTGCACAACATCTTCACCCCGATAGCTGTGCCTTGGATCAACCACCGGGACGTAGCGTGAGAAGGTGTCCACCACGGTCAGAGCGCGTAGCTTCTTGCCGGTGGCGAGCTGGTCGTGAACAAAGTCCATCGCCCAGACATCATTCGGCCCGACGGCCATTTGTCGATCCTCCCGCAGCTTGGCTTTCACCCGGCGTTTCGGTGTCTTGTTACGCAATTGCAGGCCCAAGTCCCTGTAAATGCGGTAGGTACGCTTGATATTGGCACCCCAACCCTCGCGCTCTAGCAGCACATGCACACGACGATAACCATAGCGGACACGGGTCTCGCAGATCGCACGGATACGACGCTCAAGACCGGCCTGATCGGCACGGCGGGAGATGTAGTGGTGGGTCGACCGATCGAAGTCCAGCGCCTCACAGGCACGCCGGATCGAGATCGCCCAGTCCTGGCACATGCCTTTCACCATCTCCCGCTTGCGAGCAGGCCTCAGAGCTTTCGGCGAATAACGTCCTG
>NZ_JBHFFP010000004.1:0-97953 GCF_042611105.1 Neorhizobium fuzhouense
AGCAGACATCTATTGGCTCTGGAAGGGCAATGCTTGTAGCTTTCGAAGTCGCGTTGCATTCAAGCTGGAACCAGCAGGTTGTAAAGGGGTGGTCGATGAGAAGAGGATCGAGCGGATCGAGCAGGCGGCCGAGCCTTACAAGGCCACGGGAAAAGCGATAGGGCCGATAGAAGATGGCAATGTTGCCCCAGGGCGCGTAGTAGGCCAGATCGCCCACCGCCTCACCGTCATAAGGCTCCATCCCCCGGCTAGCGAGTTTCTGCGGCAGGAAACCGATCTTTTCCTTGCCGACATAATCCTTCATCGCGAGGCTCAGTGGCAGGAGGTTTTTGAATTCACGTGCGGCGGCGTGCTGCTCCAGTTCGGCACGGATCTGGAGAGTGCCAATGGTCAGGCTGATCAAAGATGCATTCCTTCTTCGAACCCAATGCCTTCACGCATGATTCATGACTACTTGACGATTTCAACGGTCACCGACTGGCCCTCAAATCGGGCAAGTTCGGCAGGCGTGGCCCGATACTTGCCGATATGGATCGTCTGGTCCGAGTAGTCGATGCCCGAGGCGTTGTAGTAGAAACCGAGATTGCCCCACGGCACGAAGTAGATGAGATCACCGTCTTCCGGATCCGACCCCTCGGAGCCTTTCACCGTCAGCTTCCGGGAGAAATAGCCGATCTTCTCACGGCCGGCGAACTCCTCGAGCTTCATCGTCAACGGCAGGAGCGACAGGAAATCCCGCACTGTCGGATTGTCCTGCCCGATGGTGACATCGACCGACGCCGCGCCTGCGGTAAATCGAACGACCGTGCCGACCACGGACGGGCGGCTCTCGGCCAGTGCAGGACCGAAGGTCGTCATGACAGCAAAGACGAGCGCGCAAACAAGCCGGGAGATGTCGCGACGGGTGGTGACCATCGTTGAGAACCTGAACAGTGATGCCAATCTTGATCGGCATGCAGGTTGCTGCCGATCAGCGCTCTGCCGTCGCACTACACCTGGATCGGTGGGCACATCATGCAGCAAACGATATCGACCGCAAAGAGGCCCAGGACCGCCATGACCGCAACGGCATAGCCCGCTCCCAGCCGTCGCCAGTCCATGGCGTATTCGTTTGGATTGTAGACATGTCATCTCCTTGGCGTATTGAAGGTGCGGCTTACGCCAGCGCATGGTGTGGATGAATATTACCAAAGGAACATGCACGGCATTAGTCCGTGGGATCCGTACATAGCCATGAGCTCTCTTCATCAATGACCCCATTGACCGAAGCAGCGGCCGGACGTCCGGCACGCCGAATACAGGCCTGGATAGGCTGATGTCGGTTCATGCACGGGCAAGATGGGCGGCGTGGTGCACGTTCGCGCCTGCGCGATGCCTGACCCCGACCCAGTCATCGGCATCAGCATCGGCATCTGGCTCCTCACTCCGCACCGCGTGCGAACTGCGATGCAATCCTCGCGACACGCTCGCCCAGATAGGCGGCCGTGTCGAGATCGCTCCTGATCGGCGATAGCTCCGGCGGCTCATCCTTGGAATAGGCCATCGCGCCCAGCCAGCCGCCAATCCGGTTCCTGGCCTCATCGGAATGGCCGGGGAAGAGATCAAGGCCGGTCCAAATCATACCGTGCTGGGCCGCAAACAAGACGAGCGTCACCAGCGAATTCAGCTTGTCGCCGTGCCAGGAGCCGGAATTGGTGAAGCCCGCTGCGATCTTGTTGCGCCATGTCTGGGGAACCCATGCCTGGCGGGTGGACGCTTCCATGAAGGCCTTGAAGCGCGCGGAGATCGTGCCGTTATAGGTGGGGGAACCGAAGATGACCGCATCGGCGGCTTCGATCGCCACCCAGTCAGGCTCGCCGTCTGCCAGCGCGACAAGCGCGACCGTTACCCCTTCGATCCGCGCGGCGCCGGACGCGACGGCCTCGGCCTGTTTCCTGGTATGGCCATAGCCACTGTCATAAACCACGGCGACGTGCATGTTCATCTCCTTCAGGTGAGCGAGGTATCAGCCGCTGCGGGCTACCTGCCGGGGCATGGTGTTTGAGGGAATTCAGAAGGAATGCGGATGGCTTTGCTCAAGACTGTATCCGCAGGAGCCAATCCGCGTGATCAGGCGCCGCCCGACGACATGATGCGCCGGGCGACCTGCGGAAGCTGAGATTGGCAATCAGGCCGTCAGGTGCTGGGTGAAGAAGGACTGGATCTTGTCGAATGGAATCTTGTCGACCTGGTCATAAAGATCGACGTGATTTGCTCCCGGAACGATGACCAGTTCCTTCGGCTCCGCCGCGGCGGCAAAGGCGGTTTCCGCGAAGTAGCGGGAATGCGCCTTCTCCCC
The DNA here is from genome assembly GCF_042611105.1 of Neorhizobium fuzhouense. Classification (NCBI taxonomy): domain Bacteria; kingdom Pseudomonadati; phylum Pseudomonadota; class Alphaproteobacteria; order Hyphomicrobiales; family Rhizobiaceae; genus Neorhizobium; species Neorhizobium fuzhouense. Next base: position 2,339 of record NZ_JBHFFP010000004.1, read on the forward strand.
ATGCACGAACAGCACCGGACGCGGCGAGATCTCGGCGATATAGGTCAGGATCGGCATGTTCATGAAGGAGAGCGGCGTGGTCTGCGACCAGGCATTGCCGGAGTTGACGGCCCGCTTGTGATAGCCGCGGGGCGTCATGTAGTAATCGTGGTAATCGATGAGGAATTGCGGCTCGCCACCCTTCAGGATATTGTAGGGCGGCTGGTAGACGGTGTTGCTGCTTGCCACGTCGACCCAACGCTGATGGCTCAGCCGATCCAGCGTCTGCGTGCGCTGTTCGAGCGTCACGCTGTCGTTGTAGCCCTGCGACATCACGCGCGCCATGTCATACATTGTGCTGGCGACGGCGGCCTTCACGCGCTTGTCGACGGCCACCGCGTTCAGCGCGAAACCACCCCAGCCGCAGACGCCGATCATGCCGATCCGTTCGCGATCGACCTCCGGACGCAGGCCAATGTAATCGACGGCGGCGCTGAAATCCTCGGTGTTGATGTCCGGTGAGGCGATGTTGCGCGGTTCGCCGCCACTTTCACCGGTGAAGGAGCCATCAAACGCCAGGGTGGCAAAGCCCCGCTCCGCCATGATCTGCGCATAAAGGCCGGATGACTGCTCTTTCACCGCGCCGAACGGTCCGCCGACGACGATTGCCGCCAGCGTCCGGCCATTGCGGTTCTTCGGCTGATAGAGGTCGCCGGAAAGGGTGATGCCGTAGCGGTTCTTGAAGCTGACCTTCTGATGGTCGACCTTGTCACTCTTCGGGAAAACCTTGTCCCAGGTGTCGCGAGCGCCTTGCGCCTGCGCATCGGCAGTGCTCATCACTGTGGCGGCACCCGCAGCAGCGATGCCAACGCCGGTCATCACCAGCAAATTGCGGCGCCCCATATTCATATCCCCATCGACGTTCTGCGGGGTACCTGGAAAAATTGTCTTCACGGCAGAGCTTCCTTCTCTTGGCTAAGCTTCGCCGCTAAACCTAGTGAATGGCGCTACCGGTGATTAGACATTGGCTATCGCTCAGCCTTATGGATTTTTCTCATCAATCTGTAGTGACCGCATATAGCTTAAAGGGACACCCCTGTTTGCTCTTGAACGGATATGAACCTGCGACGTTCAAATCGGTCTCCCCAAGTGACTGATACTTCCATTGCTGAGTGTATGCTGATCGGTGGCGCGGCAGAATGACAAATGAACAGTGTAGACAATGGAACTGCGCCCTGTTGCCGATGTAATCGCCGGGTGTCACACACTCTGCCGCTCTACAGTGTGCTGCAATCGAGATGCCCTCACTAAGGCTGTCCTTTAGTAGCCTCCCGTCAGGAAGATGGTTTCGCCGGTCATGAAGCTGCAGGCCTGGGATGACAGGAAAATGGCCGCGCCCACCATTTCTTCCGCATGGCCGGCGCGGCCCATCCAGTTCAGTGTGCGGGTGTATTCGGCCCAGCCTTCCGGGTCGTTGTCGCGGCGATCGGCGTTGCGGTCGGTATCGATGAGACCGGGTGCGAGCGTGTTGAGCAGCACATTGTCGCGGGCATAGTCGCGCGCCTGGCTCTGGATGAGGTTGTTTTGCGCAGCCTTCGTCGCCGCATAGGCCGTGACGATGCCCTTCGGCCGCAACTGGTTCACCGATCCGATGGAGACGACCCTTCCCCACTTTCGGGCCGCCATCCGCGGCAGGGCGGCCTGCAGCATGTCGACGGTCGAGACCAGGTTGACCGTCAGCTGGAATGCCAGATCGTCTGCGGTGAGCGCGCTTAGCGGCGCGTTGATCTGCGCACTGGCATTGATGACCAGGATATCCACCGGCGCGATCGCTTCGGCCCGTTCGATGAGGTCCAGGCCTGCTCCTGCCACAGAGAGATCGCCGGCAAGTTCCTGCGCCGTACCGCCGGCCTTGGCGATGCGCTGCTCAACGCCCGCGGTACTTCCCTCCCGGATGCCGTGCAGGATGACGTGCGCCCCGGCACCTGCCAGCCCTTCGGCAATCGCGGCCCCGATGCCGCGGCTCGATCCGGTGACAAGGGCGGTGCGGCCCTTTAGGCCAAACAGGGTCTCCAGACGCATATTTATCCCTCAAACAATTGAACGCGGGCGCCGGAGACGCCGGGACGGCAAGAAAACAGGCCGCCCGATAGTGGCGCGTCGGCAAGCGCGGAGGCAGGCAGGCGTGTGCGGGCGCTGGTGATAAACAGGGTCGACAGGTCCGGTCCGCCAAAGGCGATGCTCGTCGGGCGCGGAACGGGCAGTTCGATGACCTGGTCGAGCTTGCCGTTGGGCAGGTAGCGCCTCACGCACCACCCGTCCCAGACCGCGCACCACACCCCGCCTTGCGCATCGACGGCCAACCCATCGGGGCGGCCGTCGGCGACGGGGATGCGGGCAAAGTCGCGGCGGCCCGACAGCGCTCCGATCGACGGATCGCAGTCATAGGCGTGGATCAGCCCCGGAACCGTATCGACGAAGTAGAATGTCCGCCCGTCCGGGCTCCAGCCCAGCCCGTTCGAGACAATGATGCCGCCTTCCTTGCGTTCAAACGCGCCGGCCGGGGTGATCCGATAAAGAGCGCCGGTCGGCTTGGAGGCATCGATGCGCATCGAGCCGACCCAGACGGCACCGTCCGGTCCGCATTTGGCGTCGTTGAGGCGGTTGTCGGCAATGCCGCCTTCCGGGTTCACGAAGGGCGTGAGGCGTCCGGAGGCGAAATCGAGCCATTCCAGACCGTCCTGCGAGGCAACCAGCAGGCGGTCCTGGCTCACCGGAATGACGGCGCTGACCAGCTTTCCGGTTTCCGCCGTCTCATTGCGGCCCGTTGCCGGATCGAAACGATGAACGGAGGGGTGCAGGATATCCACCCAGTAGAGCACGTTTTCGCCCTCGTGCCAGACCGGGCTTTCGCCGAGCTGGGCGCCCCAGGGAAGAATGCAACTGAGATCCGCCGTCGGCCGGCTGACGGCCGAACGCGGGCGTGGCCGCGAACTGATGGCAACGGCGCCGGCGGCCCCCGTAATGCGCCGGGCCGCAGCAATCAGCTCGCGCCCGGCCGGATGAATATTGGAGGCTTCGAGACGCGACGACGGCCCAAGCGCCACCAGGACCCCGATCGGCGTGTTGTCGCGCCCCATCACCGGGGCTGCAACGGAATTGACCCCCGGCAGATGCTCTTCATAGGAGATTGCATAGCCGCGGGCGCGCGTGAGGGTGAGATCAGCCTGCAGCGCCTCAAGCGTGGTGACGGAATGAGGCGTATGGGCGTCGAGCGTCAGCCGGTCGAGAAGCGCCCGTCCGACGGCGGGATCCTGGAAAGCAAGCAGCGTCTTGCCCGGTGCCGTGCAGTGGAGCGGTACCCGGCGGCCCACTTCGACGCGGACGGAAACGCCATTGGGCGAGCGTTCCGCCAGATACTGCGCCGTCACACCGTCCAGACGGCACAGGGCGACGGTCTCGCCCAGTTCGGCGGCCAGCCGTTCCAGTTCGGGTGTGGCTGCGGAGACGAGATCAAAGCTCTCCCAGACCTTGTGCGACATTTCCAGAAAGCGCTGCCCAAGCACATAGGTCCCGCGGGCCTCGTCCTGGCGCACCAATCCGTAGGCGATGAGGGTGCGCAGAATGCGCGCAAAGGTCGGTTTCGGCAGGCCTGACGCCCGCAGCAATTCGGCAAACCGCAACGGTTCGGGGGCGTCTGCCACCATGTCGAGCAGCGAAAGCCCCTTGGAAAGCGCTGCCGTTCCCCCCGGCGTCTCCGGCTTCACGGTGTCCCCTCCCGACCGAAGCGCTGCCGTCTTGCGGCCATTGCCTCGTCCAGCATCCGCTCCATCGTCCATCTCGCTTCAAACCCCAACGTGTTTCTGATCCGTGCGTTTGACGTATGGTAATAGACGCCGGCGCCGGGAAAATCGACTGGCACGACGGGAAGTCCGGTTCGTGCCGCCATCTGGGGCAGGAGCACGGCAAAATCGACGGGCTCGTCCGAGCCGAGATTGAAGATGCCGCCCGCCGCATCGGGATGATCGAGTGCGAGAAGAACGCCCGCGACCATGTCGCGCGTCTCGGTGATGTGCATGCGAAAGGGCCTGCCATTCTCGTTGCGGGCGAGCACATGGGCGGGCCTACCGATATCCCTGGAGCGCAGGAGATCGGCATTGGCGGTGTTGCCGAACGTCTGCTGCTGCCGGATCCGCGGGCGCAGGAAAAAGCGCGGGCCTGAAAAGAAACTCTCCTCATCGAGAAGCTCTGAGGCATCCTGCGTGTGCGAAAAGCGCAGGATCACCGTCTCGAACGCGCCGGTTCGCTCGAAAAACCGCACCAGCTCCTCGCCGAGGAGCTTGGTCAGGCCATAAGGCGAATTCGGATTGAGCGGGTGGTCCTCCGTCACCGGCAGATAGTCCGGACGGTTCTCCGGATAGACCTCGCCCGAGGAGGCAAAGACGAAGCGCTTGATTTTGGCCGCCGCGGCGGCAGCCAGAAGACGGCGGGTGCCATCGACATTGACGCCGAACATGCGCTCGCCATCCGCGGGGTCCCAGGACATGAAGGCGCCGAGATGCACGATGGCGCTCACCCCGACGGTCGCCTCGGCGAGGCGGGCGGCATCCTCCAGCGAGCCGACGACCTCGTCGCCCCCCATTCCCGAAGGCCGCAGGTCAAACCCGCGCACGGGCCGCCCGTTTGCCCGCAAGGCTGCGACAACGCCGCGACCGACGCGGCCGGCCGATCCGGTAACGAGGATCATAGCCGCGCCCCCGTCCTGGCATCGAACAGATAGAGATGGGCGGGATCAAAGCCGAGCCGCAGCTCCTCCTGCCGCGGCAACGGCCCGCTGTGGGATACCCGGGCGATCAGCCCCTTGGTCTTGCCATCCTCGCCATCGGCGATCCGGGCGCCTTCGGTATCGAAATAGACGTATTTTTCCGATCCGAGGCTTTCCACCAGCGTCGGGCGCACGCCAAACGTCACCGGCGCGTCGTTGAGCGTCAGGTGCTCGGGCCGCACTCCGACGATCACCGGGCCTTGGTGGTCGGTAGCCCTTGTGAGTTCCATCTGCTGGCCGAAGGCCGTCAGGCGTCCTGCGGTGAGGTCGGCGTTCAGAAAGTTCATGCCGGGCGACCCGATGAAGCCGGCGACGAAGAGATTGGCGGGATTGTTGAAGAGTTCGTCCGGGGCGGCGATCTGCTGGATGATGCCGCCCTGCATGATGACGACGCGATCCGCCATGGTCATCGCCTCCACCTGGTCGTGGGTGACGTAGACGGTGGTCACGCCGATGCGCTTGTGCAGCGCCCCGATTTCGGCGCGCATGTGGACGCGCAGCTTGGCATCGAGGTTGGACAGGGGTTCGTCCATGAGAAAAGCCTGGGGCTGGCGCACGATCGCCCGCCCGAGAGCGACGCGCTGGCGCTGGCCGCCGGAGAGATCCTTCGGTTTGCGATCCAGATAGGGCGTCACCTCCAGAATGCGCGCCGCATCGTCGACACGCCGGTCCAGTTCCGCCTTGTCCGTGCCGCGCATCTTCAGTCCGAACCCGATGTTCTGCCGGACGGTCAGGTGCGGGTAGAGCGCGTAGTTCTGGAAGACCATGGCGATATCGCGATCGCCGGGGGAGAGATCGGTGACCTCCCGCTCGCCGATGAAGATCTGGCCTTCGCTGGCGGGCTCAAGGCCCGCGAGGATCTTCAGCATCGTCGACTTGCCGCAGCCGGACGGGCCAACCAGCACCACGAACTCGCCATCCTCGATTTCCAGCGAAAAGGGCCTCAGAACGTTGAGGGCGCCATAGGACTTGCTGACATTGCGAATGGAAATATTGGCCATGCTTATTTCTCCGCGCCAGCGGTGAGGCCGCCGACCAAATAACGTTCGAGGAACAGGTAGATTGCGATGATCGGCACGGCGATGAACACCGATGCGGCGGAAATGTCGTTCCAGTAGGTGACATATTCGCCCTGCATCGTCGTGATGCCGAGATTGGCCGTCCAGTTGTCAGGGGAATTGACGAGGAACGTGCGGGCATAGGCATAATCGGCCCAGCTCAGCACGAAGGCATAGAGTGCCGTGGCGGCAAGCCCCGGCGTTGCGATGGGCAACACGACGCGCACCATCGCTCCGATCGGCGAGCAGCCATCCACCATGGCCGCCTGTTCAAGCTCCTTCGGGATGGTGTCGAAATAGCCTTTCAGCATCCACGTGGCGAAGGGGATGATCATGGTGGAATGGGCAAGCACCAGCGTCCAGAGGCTACCGATCAAGCCGAAACTCGAAAAGATCGAGAAGAGCGGGATGACCAGCAGGGTGGCCGGCAGCATCTTGGCGGTGAGCACGAAGAGGCCCATCGTTGCCCCTCCCCGCATCGAGTAGCGCGACAGCGCGTAACCGGCACTGACGGAGACCAGCATGGAGAGCGCGACCGAGCCGACGGCCGCCAGCATGGAGTTCCACAGCCACAGGAGGATCGGTTTTGCCGCCCAGACGCGGGCGAAAATGCCCCATTGCGGGTCGGCCGGCCAGAAGGTCGGCGGCAGGCGGTAGAGTTCATTCGTGGTCGACAGCGCCGTGACGAGCAGCCAGTAGACCGGGAAAAGGATCATCGCCAGCGTGAAGATCACGGTGGCATAGAGAGCAAGGCTTTGGGCGAAGCTACGTTTCATCAGAGCCTCCTCAATAGATCGATTTCGAACGCCGGCCGAGCATCAGCAGGCTGGCAATGATGCAGATGACGAGCGTCACAACGCCCACCGCTGCAGCGCGGCCGAAGTTGTGATACTGGAAGGCCTGGTCATAGGTCATGATCGAGAGCGTCTGGGTGGAGCGCAGCGGTCCGCCGCCGGTCAGCACCTTGATGATCGAAAAATCCCGGAACACCCAAAGCAGCGTCAGCACCAGCGTGACGCCGAGAACGGGCATCAGAAGCGGCATGGTGATCCAGCGGAAGCGCTGCCAGACGCTCGCCCCATCCACCTTGGCGGCTGCGTAATAGTCGGACGGGATCGACTGCAATCCGGCAAGGCACATGATCGAAACGAAGGGAAAGCCCTTCCACACCATGGTGATTGCCACGGCCCAGAAGGCCGCCGTGGAACTGCTGACCCACGGGATCATCTGGTCGGCGAAGCCGAGCTGGATCGCCAGCCAGCCGAACAGGCCGAAGGACGTGTCGAACATCCAGGCGAAGATGACGACGGCGATGATTTCCGGCACCGCCCAGGGCAGAGCCATGCCGAGACGCGCGACCGTGCGCCCCCTGAAGCGGTTGTTGGCAAGAAGCGCGGTGCTGAGGCCAACGGCCACGCTTCCGGCGGTCACGATGACCACGAGCTTGAGCGTGACCCAGCAGGCCAGCCAGAATTCCTGCGAGGAAAAAAGCCAGGTGTAGTTGCTTATCGAGAACGGTCGGCTGGCACCGCCGAGCCTAGGAATCTTCACCTGCTGGAACGACAGGTCGATCGCCAGAATCAGCGGCCAGACGATGATGGCGGCTACCATCAGCACCGCCGGAGCGATCAGGATGTAGCCTAGAAGATGCTGCCGGCTGGGGCGCGCAAGGTCAAAGAACTTGCGCCGCCCCGCCTGGACGGTGTCGGTCATGGATGGTTCTCCTGCCGGATGCTGAAAGTGGTGCGGGGGCCGCAAGAGGCCCCTGCCCTGAAGATCGCCTCAGCCCTTGATCGCCTCGGCCTTCGCCTGCATCGTCTTTGCGACGGCTGCCGGATCAAGATCCTGGATGATCATCCGCTGCGTCTCTTCCATCACCATCTTGCTGAACTCGTTGTAGTAGAGTTCGAGACCCGTCGGCACGCGGTCGATGCCCGCGGCGGCGGCTTCCTTCATCGTCTGGATGAGGACCGGAAAATGCGGAATGGTCTTTTCGACGCCGGAGACATCGGCCTTCGGGCTCGGAGGCGTATTGCCGCCCATCGTGGCGTAACTGCGCTGGAATTCCGGCGTCATTGTCAGCTTGATGAAATCCCAGACAAGAGCCTTCTGGTCGTCAGGAATGTCTGCGGGCATGGCAAGCACGTTGGAGGAGCCTCCAAGCGGCGGCGTGAACGGCGGCACGGTATAGACGATGTCGCTCTTGGCGGTTCCCTTTTCGGTCGTGCCATAGAGCCATGGGCCGTCCAGACGCATGGCCATTTTGCCGTCAGCAAACAGTTTGCGCACATCGCTCGCGCTCATGTCCACGGGACTGACGCCGCTTTTCATCACGGTCTTCCAGCGGGTGAGCCCCTCGACCATTTCCGGCGTATCGATGGTGATATTGCCGTCCTTGTCGGTCCAGTAGGCCTTCGCATCGATGATGTAGTTCAGCATTTCGGTCAGGTACTGGCCCGGACCGCCCTTGGTTTCATGGCCGGTGCCGAACTGGTCGATGATGCCGTCGCCGTTCAGATCCTTGGTCGTCGCCTTGGCTGCTGCCAGGAATTCGTCATAGGTCTTCGGCACGGCGACGCCGGCTTCATTGAGGATCTTCTTGTTGTAGGCCATGACGAAGCCGAAATAATTCGTCATGATGCAGACGGTTTCGCCGTTCCATTCGCATTTCTGCTGGCCGGCCCAGCCGGTCATGTCGATGCCGTCCTTTTTCAGCCACGGGCCGAGCGGCTCCAGCCAGCCGCTGTCGGCGAACATCTGGAATTCGAAGGAGGCGAGATGGACGATCTGCGGCGGCTGGTTTGCGGCAAACAGCGTCGTCATCGTATCGGCATAGGCGCTGCGTTCGGCCTTGGTGAACTCGATCCTGACGCCGGGATGCTGCTTCTCGAAGGCGGCAATGACGGCGTGCCACCATTCGCCCGTGCCGGCATCGTCGGTCTGCCAGGAAATGAATTTGAGGACGGTTTCGGCCATGGCCGGGGCAAGGCTGCCCATCGTCATCAAGGTTGCGGTTGCAGCGCCAAGCGCCAGTCTTTTCACGTTCAGGGTCATGGCTTCCTCCTCCAAAGAGCCCGGTTAAATACGTTCGAGCAGATCAAGGGCCGCCTGCGATGGCGCAACCCCAAGGCCCGGCCCGGACGGCAGGTGATATCGGCCGTCGCGGCAATCCATGTCGCCGCTCAGCAGGCGGCGGTTCGGCTCGAAGATCGAATGCTGGAATTCATGGCCCTTCAGCGTCGGCAGGGTGGATGAGGCCTGCAGGCTGGCGGCCAGGAAAATGCCGGCGCCGACGGTCGCATGCGGGATCACGTCAATGCCGTGTTCGGCGGCAAGCGCGCCGATGCGGATGAAGTTGGTGATGCCCTTGTGGCCCATTTCCGGCTGGACGATGGCGATGCGGCAGCGCTCGATGCGGGCGCGCATGTCCCAGTGGGTGCGCCATTCCTCGCCGACGGCCATCGGAATATCCGTACCCTTGGAGACTTTTTCGAGGCCTGCAATGTCTTCCGTCCAGACGGGCGCCTCGGCAAACCAGGGGTCAAACGGTGCCATTTGCGCGATCAGTTCCAAAGCCCGATCCGGCGTCTGGTTCCAGTGCATGTCAGCAGCGATCCTGGCCTTAGGCCCCAGGACCCTGCGCAGGTTTTCCATTTCGGCGGCCGGGCCATCATCGGCAACGGGGGTGGCAAACTTGAAGGCATCAAAGCCGCGGTCCTGCCAGTATCTGGCGAGGTCGCCGCGAGCCGCGAGCGTTTTTTCCGGCAGACCCGAGACATAGGCCGAAAAGCTGTCGACACCGCCACCAAGCAGGTCACGAACGGATTTGCCCGATTCCTGCCCTGCAATATCCCAAAGCGCGATATCGAGGGCGGCCAGCGCATCGACATAGAAGCCGCCGGTATAGCCGCGCACCCGCATCATGTCATAGAGGTCGTCGTAGATCGCCGACGGATCGGATGCATCGCGGCCGATGACGAAGCCGGCCAGGAGATCGTTGATCAGCGCCGCGACCGCGCCCGGGGCAACGATGCCATAGGTCTCACCCCAGCCGACGGTGCCGCCTTGCGTCGTCATGCGGACAAGTACGCTGCGGTCGAAGGTTGGATAGACCGTGCGGTTTCCCTTGCGCACGATATAGCCGTTCGGGTTGACCACCTCCCCCTCGCGAAGCGCGCCGAGATAGGGCACCTTGCGTGGTTGTGTGAGCGTGAAGACCTCGATCGTCGAGACGGGGCTGTTCATGCGGCCTCCCTGCCGAGGAGGCCAAGTTCCAGAAGGTTGGCGTCGATGTCGGCAATGGCAGCCGCATCGAGATCGGGGGTTGGCGCCCGCACGCCGACACCCTCGATGATGCCGCGGCGCATCAGGACGTATTTTGTCAGGCGCATGCGGTAGACGGCCTGCAGAACCAGAAGCGGCAGGGTGCGCACATAGATCCGGCGGGCTTCGTCGCGCCGGCCGGCGGCAAGGGCGCGGTCGATGGCGACATGCTCCTCGACGATTTCCAGCGCCGGCATGGCGGCGGTCGCACCGCGCGCATATTCATCCAGAATGTAGCGGGCGCCGCCGCCGCCGATCACGCCCTTCAGGCTTTCCGGCGCATGGGCGACGATATGACTGATGGCGGGACCGGCCGGCAGCGTCTCTTCCTTGACATAGGTGACGCGCGGCAGGGCGTGGATGATGTCGACGATGGCCTCCGGTGTCAGATCGGATCCACGCGGGGCCGGTGCATTCTGTAGGATGATCTCCACCTGCGGCAGCGCCTTCAGGATCTTGCCGAGGAAATCGATGAGGGCCGGCGCGTCCGTGCCGACGGATTTTGGCGGCTGCACCATCAGGTGGCCAACACCGAGACCGGCAGCCACGCGGCCATGCTCCACCACGTCCCGCCAATCGGCAGCACTGGCACCGGCAACGACCGGCACGCGACCGGCCACTGTTTCAACCACGATGCGCAGAAGCCTTGCACGCTCACGGGCATCCAGGTTCTCCACCTCGCTGGCAAATCCGGGAAACACCACGCCGTCGACACCCTGCTCGAGAGCAAAGCGAACCAGCCGCGCCATGCCTGCCTCATCGACACTTCCGTCCGCCAGAAATGGCGTTGGCAGCACAGGCAGAATACCCTTCAAGCCGATCATCATGCTCTCCCTCACGATTGGTATCATATATTGGCACTATGAATTCACTAATTGACACTACATACGCCAGCGCTTTATGACAAGCCCTCAGGCAAAAAAGAGTGGAAGAGGCGCAGAGCATGACAGGACAACCGGCATCGATCGTTGTGGATTGGGGAACGACCTCATTGAGGGCAACGTTGGTCGGAGCCGACGGCCAGGAGCTTGACGTGATCGAGACGCCCCAGGGGATCTCAACCCTCAGCAAGGGGCAACACGAGGCAGCCTTGATGGCGACCCTGTCTCCCTGGCTTACCGCGCACGGCGCGCTACCGGTTGCAGCGCTCGGCATGATCACCAGCCGCAATGGCTGGATCGAGGTGGCCTATGTGCCCTGCCCGGCCGGACCCGCAGAGCTTGCGCAGGGAACCGTCCGGATGATGCTTCCGAACGGTTCCAATCTCGTCCTCCTTCCGGGGTTGACCGATCCGGCGCGGCGGCCGTTTCCCGATGTGATGCGCGGAGAGGAAACCCAGATTGCAGGCCATGGCCTGAATGCCGATCAGACCCTCATCATCCCGGGCACCCACAGCAAGTGGGCAAGGGTCGGCGGCGGCCGCATCGACGGCTTCCAGACCTTCGTGACCGGCGAACTCTTCGCGCTGCTCATGAACCATTCCTTCATCACGCGCGGGGCAACCCAGCCGCCGGTCGACGATCCAGACGCCTATCACCAAGGCCTGGCGGAGGCAAAGGAGACTGGCGCCATGCTCTCGCTGCTGTTTTCGGCGCGCACCGGGGGGCTTGCCGGCCGGCTCTCGGCCGACCAGCTGCGCTCCTATGTGCGCGGTCTTGTGATCGGCCAGGAGTTCAGGCAGGCGCGCGAGGCGGGCTGGTATCGGGAGGGGGATCCGGCCGCGATCATCGGCAATGATGGCCTCAACGACCTCTATCAGATCGCAGCGGATGTATTCGGTCTCCGGATCACGATGGGGGAGGACGACGTGCTCACACGGGGTGCGCTGGACGTGCTGCGGCATACACTCGCCTAGGCCCAGGACAACATACTGGCGCCAACAAAGAGGCTCGGCCCGCCAGACCATCCAATCGCGTTTTTACGGCTCGTCCTCGTTCTGCATCTGGACCCCAAGGCTGGGAATCTCGGATCTCCCGACTTCGTCAGTCTTGGGTTCGGCGGCGGCGGTATTCTTACGGGAATGCCGCCACCTGAAGTAACGATCGATACCGTTCAAATCATACAGAATGGCAGTCTGCTTTGGGAAACCGACATGGCCAGCGACGGTCTGACTGACGTGCATCGATAGCGGGCCGGAAGCGTGTCGGCCGTCATGACGGCCACATCGATGGCGCCCTCGTCGAGATGTTCCTGAACGACCGGAAGGAAATTTCTGTTTTGCGTGTCTCCAGTGCGCGGCATGTGAATGACCTCGAGCACACAGTGCGGCGCCCTTGAACGCACACGCTCGAGAAGGCGGGGCATCAGGACGACTGAAAAATAATCATTCATACCGATTCTGAATGCGCGATTGGAGGTCGCGGGTTCAAAATCGAAGCGCGACAGCATCACGGACTCCGTGTCCTCGATGATGCGTCGCACGGCGGGAAATATCTCCGTGCAAAAGCGCGTCATCACAAAACCGCCGGACGTCTTCTTGAACAGCTCATCTCCCATGATCGCCCGCACGCGCTTGAGTGCATGGCTCATTGCGGGCTGGGAGAGGCCGATATACTCGCCGGCCGCCGTCATGTTGCCCTTGATCACGAGGGCATAGATGACCTTCAGGAGATTAAGATCGATGGATCCCAACGAAAATCGCTGCATGCGAAACCAGCCTCAGTCTTCAGAGCGTGCATAAATACAATGGCATGGACTGCGCCAACCGAGAATAGAGGACATCCCGTCGCTTCAGATCGCGGCCCGAACTCTCAACACCGCGCATCCCATCATCCCATGTGACGCGCCAGGGTGACCATCGATCAACGAAAAGGACCGGCCCGACGGGGCCGATCCTTTGTTTTGGTTTTTCTGGGCAGGAAGGCTTACGCAGGCCGCTCCTCGCCCGCATTCGGCCGCCACGTAATCAGCCTCTTTTCTGCAAAGTCGAGGATGAGGTCGATGATGAGAACGAACACGGCCAGGATAATGATGCCTGCAAAGACGCCGACCGCGTCGAAATTGCCTTCCGAGCGGGCAATCAGGTAGCCGAGGCCGGCGGATGCACCGAGATATTCCCCGATGATTGCGCCGACGACGGCAAAGCCGACGGAGGTGCGCAGCGACGACAGGATCCAGGTCGCCGCCGCCGGAAAGTAGACGTGACGCAGCAGATCCGAGCGCCTGGCGCCCAGGATGCGGGTATTCGACAGCACGACCGGGTTCACTTCGCGCACGCCCTGCATGGCGTTGAAGAAGGTGACGAAGAAGACGAGCGTGACGGCAAGTGCAACTTTCGACCAGAGGCCCAGACCGAGCCAGAGAACGAAGATGGGGGCCAGAACGACACGCGGAATAGCATTTACGGCCTTGATGAACGGGTCAAGCACGCGGGCGACGAAGGGGCTGAGACCCAGCCAGACGCCGGCGCCGACGCCGAGACCCGTGCCGATGATGTAGCCAAGCACCGTTTCGCTGAGCGTGATGCCGACATGCTTGTAAAAGCCGGTGTCGGAGACCCAGGCGATCACCTGTTTGACGATGTCATAGGGAGCCGGGAAGAAAAACCGGTCGATGGCACCGGAGGTGACACCAAGCTGCCATCCGCCCAGAAGCACGACCAGGAGCACGATCTGGATGATGCGAATATTAACGGCTTGCATAGCTTTTCTCCACTTCGCCACGCAGAGACGCCCAGATATCGCGGTAGAGCGTCATGAATTTCGGATCGAGTTTGATCTCGGCGACATTGCGAGGCCGTTCGAGATCGACGGGGAAGCTTTCGATGACACGGCTCTTCGGGCCGGCAGCGAGCACGACGACACGGTCTCCAAGCGCAATCGCCTCCTCCAGATCGTGGGTAATCATGACCACCGCACGGCGATCTTCCTGCCACAGACGCAGCAACTCATTCTGCATCAGGTGGCGGGTATGAATGTCGAGCGCCGAGAAGGGTTCGTCCATCAAGATGACCTTCGGGCCCGTGATCAGCGCCTGCGCCATCTGGACGCGTTTGCGCTGTCCCCCCGACAGCTGGTGCGGGAAACGGTCGCCGAAGCCTTTCAGGCCGACCTTTTCAAGCCAGGCGGAAACCTTGGCGCGGCGTTCCTCTTCCGGGACACCGCGAAACATAAGGCCGAGCTCGACGTTCTGGAACGCGGTTTTCCACGGCAGAAGCGCATCCTGCTGGAAGAGATAGCCGATATTGTTCTGCACCCCCTGGACCGCGGTGCCATCGATCGACACCTTGCCCTCAGCAGGCTTCAGCAACCCGGCAATGGCGTTGAGGATGGTGGATTTCCCGCACCCCGTCGGGCCGACAATCGAGAGGAACTCTCCGTCACCGACCTTCAGGTTCACGTTCTGGACGGCCACGAACGAACCAAACGCCATGGTGACGTCGTCGATCGCCACCATCGGCTTGGGTTTCAGTTCTGTCACGGCCTCCAGCTTTCTGACTGGCGAAGACATGGCGGGCCCTCAGTTTCCGCTCTTCGAGGCAGCCGCCTCAACGAACTTGTTGGTGTAGGTTGTGTTGAGATCGATCGTGGCCTTGGCGACGGCGTCGTTGAAGCTCTTCAGAACGGCCAGCGGCGTTTCGAGGTCAGCCTGCTCGAACTTGCCATCTTCGGAGAAGATGGCCTTGGCCGCTTCAACGGCCTTGATGTAGGTCTGCTTGTCGCCGGAGACGAAATCCTCGGGGAGCTTGTCGACGATTTCCTCGGCCGAATGCTGTTTCATCCAGTGCAGCGCCCGAACCGTCGCATTGGTGACCTTCTGGATCAGTTCCGGATTGGCATTGATGTAATCCTGCGTCGCGTAGAGCACGGAGGTCGGGTAGATGCCGCCATAGACGTCCTTGGCACCCTGATCGCTGCGGGCATCGATGAGGATCTTGCCCAGGCCGCGCTCCACGACGATCGTCGCGGCGGGATCGTAGTTGACGAGCAGGTCGATCTTGCCCTGCTGCAGGGCGGCCACGGCCGCAGCGCCCGAACCGACACCGATGATGGAGATGTCGTCGTCGCTGAGTTTGTGCTGCTTCAGGTAGTAACGAATGAAGAAGTCGGACGAGGACCCGGGCGACGTGATGCCGACCTTTTTGCCCTTGATCGTTTCGGGTTTGGCCGGATCGAAATCCGTGTCGTTCTTGCCGGCGAGAACAAGGCCGGAATTGCGCGCGAGCTGGACGAAGCCGACCACGTGCTTGTTCTGCGACTGCATCTGGATCGTATGATCGTAGAAGCCGACGGCGACGTCGGTTGACCCGGCAACAAGGGCCTGAAGCACCTTGGAACCGCCCTGGGCGAAGTTCTCGGTTGTCACGTCAAGCCCCTCATCCTTGTAGAAACCAAGGCTATCGGCAACCGGAAACGGGAGATTGTTGAGATTGTAGGAGCCTACGCTCATTCGGATGGACTCGGCATTGGCAGATGCTGCCAAGGCACAGAACGCCGTTGTTGCAAGCAAGTATTTACGCATGAGGGTCTCCTCCCTGTTGATGTTATGCGTCGATATGGACGTCTTCAGGCCGCGTGTTCAATCGCAGCCATTGGCTTGGCGAAGGCAAAGCCTTCAAAAAGTCTCCGCGCCGTTCTCACCAGCCCGGCTGTCACCGCTCCGTTTCGCATCTCCAGTTGCACGTCGAGCCGGCCGGCCGGATGTTCGATACGCACCATCGCCGGCACGCAAAGACCACCTGCCAGATCATGGGCAATGGATCCTTCGGTGACGGCTGCGGTTGCAATGCCAACCGCACCGGTCGTTGCGAGAGCCGGATGACAGTCGTTCGGCATGAAATAGCGGACCGAAAGAGTGCCGCCCTTGCGCGCCGGCGCAATCAGTACCGGCTTGGGAATAACCATGTCAGCCACGTCGCCCATGCCCATCATCCTGCCGGCTTCGATGCGTATGCGGCTCATGCGCTCGATGAGTTCGCGATTGGCTGTCAGCACCTGCGGTTCCTCGTAACCCGTCACGCTAAGATCGGCTGCGCGCATCAGCACCATCGGAATGGCGCAATCAATGGACGTCACCGCCACCCCGTCGATCGTGTCGACAGGCTTGCCGGTGGGCAGCAACTTGCCGGTTTTTGCACCGGCGGCATCCATGAACGTCAAGGCGATGGGCGCTGCAAGTCCCGGCACGCCGTCAATCGAAGCATCGCCTAGATAGATGACCTCGCGACCCCGCGTCGGCACCTTCGCCTCGATCAGTTTGCCGGTGTTGACGTTATGGATGCGCACAAGCGTATCGTCTCCCGTCGCCGCCAGAAGCCCGGCCTCGATCGCGAACGGACCGACGGCTGCCAGCATATTTCCGCAATTGGGCGAATAGTCCACATACTGCCGGTCCGTACGGACTTGGGCAAAAAGATAGTCGACATCGGCGCCCTTGATCGTGGAAGGACCGATAATCGCGACTTTTGACGTGACGGGATTGCCACCCCCAATCCCGTCGATCTGCAGCGGGTGTCCGGAACCCATGATGGAGAGAAGGGCAGCATCCCGCGCGGCTCGCTCATGGGGAAGATCGGAGGCGAGAAAGAACGGCCCGCGCGATGTTCCACCACGCATCAGTACACAGGGTATCTTGAGCAAATCGTTCATGGCCTCGCCTCAGTCTTGCATGCTGCGGATTAATGTCGCTTGTTGTTGCAATATGGGGAAAGAAGGATAATCTGTTAAATGCAATGTTCGGAGGATTTATTGCGAAATGAGCATTAATTGCGAAATTCTGGACTTGCGCGCATTTCAGGCTGTGGTTGAGCTGGAAAGCTTCCACAGGGCCGCTGATGCGCTGCATATCTCACAACCGGCGCTTACACGCCGTATCCAGAAACTGGAACAGGCCATCGGGGCGCCTCTTCTGGAGCGCACCACCCGCCATGTTGCTCCAACGGCCATGGGGCAGGAGGTCATGCCGCTTGTCCGGCGGATGCTGGAGGAGTTCGACGGATCGCTTTTTGCGATGAAGGACGGAGCACAGCGACGGGGTCTCATCACAATGGCCTGCGTTCCGACCGCAGCGTTTTACTTCCTGCCGACGGTGATCAAAACCTTTAGCAATCAATATCCCCATATTCGGTTGCGGATCAGAGACTTGACTGCGAACGAAGGCCTGCAGGCGGTGGCCCGTGGGGAGGTCGAATTCGGCATCAACCTGATGGGAAATTCCGATCCGGATCTGGCGTTCGAGCCGCTGATAGACGATCCGTTCGTGCTGGCGATGCGCAAGGACCATTCGCTGGCGGCGTTCGAAACCATCCAATGGGATCAGTTGGAGCCCTACCCGCTGGTTGTTGTCGACCGCTCCAGCGGCAACAGAACGCTGCTCGATGGAGCGCTTGCGCGACACAATTTGAAATTGAACTGGTTCTATGAGGTGACCCATCTCAACACCTCGCTTGGCCTCGTGGAAGCCGGACTGGGGATTTCCGTCTTGCCGCGTCTGGCGACACCACAAGACGATCATCCTTTCCTCGTCACCCGGCCGATCGTAAACCCGGTGGTATCTCGAACCATCGGCATCGTGCAGAGGCGAAGCAGTGTTCTGTCACCTGCGGCGGAAAAGTTCGTGGAGATGCTGCTGAAGACCTGGAAAACACCGTAGTCAAGAACAGGCAAATGGATAGGTGTTGCTTGGTTACCCAAGGACTGGTGCGGGATCCGGCTGCCGAACGGAGGTGACACAGTGGGACGAGCGCTGTTTCCTTAAGGTAAGGAAAAACAGCAGTTCAATTTTATGCAGTGCCGGCAGTTCAAGGCTCCAAGCGGTGGTCTGCTCCAACCCGTTGCCACTGGGGCAAGGGAACACAACGCTAACCAAGTCGTTCTTGCATGCCGGCATTTCCCGGCGGTAATCGGCGGCTTGATGTGCGTAAAATAAATGACGAAGGTGGGGAGGCTGCGGCGCCTCGTTCTGAAAGCCTCCAGGTAAAGAAGGCGAGATACCCCGCCGGTTTGCTTGCGTCGCGGTTGGCTGCAGCGTTGAAAGAAGCGCAACAGCCGACATGTTATGTGGCGCTTAGCGAAAGTGCGGCTGACGAAATCGCAGCTTCGGTCGGTGCCCTCTTTCCGGATATCCCACTCCTTGTCCTGCCGCCCTGGGACTGTCTCCCCTACGACCGGGTGCCACCGTCTCCGCATTGCATGGGCCGACGCATGGATGCGTTGCGCATCTGGAGGGAACCCGGCGGCCCGCCTAAACTCCTCGTCACCTCCCTTGAAGCGATGCTGCAACGTGTTCCGCCGGCGGCGGTCATCGAGGAGAGCACGTTCGATCTGGCGGCGGGCCAGCGGTTTGACCGCGAGGCTTTCTCGCAATTCGTCCGGCAGACCGGTTACATCGAGGAAGGTGTGGCAGACGATCCCGGCGAGGTGGTGGTGCGCGATGGCGTGATAGACATCTACCCTGCGGGCGCGCCGGGCCCGATGCGGATTGTCGTCTCGGAGAAGGATGAGGTCGAGGACCTGCGGGGCTTCGATCGCGTCTCCCAGCGCACGGAAAGCTTTCTGGAGCGGGTCAGTCTAGGTCCGGCCACGGAAGCCATCTCAACGAATGCCGATCTAAACGTAGCGGCTCCGACGTCCGGGACAATGGAACATGTCCTGTGCCGCCTCTATGAGAACATGCCGAGCGTCCCGGAGGTCTTGGGCGATGCGATCATACATCTGGCCCCGGGCGCTGAAACACGCGTTGAGCGTTATCTCGACATCATCGAAGATGCGCGGCAAGCCCGTACGCGCCTTGGTGAGACCGACACCGGCTCCGCGCGGTCATTCTACTTGAACCGTACGGAATGGGATCGATACGCTGAGGGCATGAAGGCAAACGGCCTTAATCTCGAGCAGGAGGACAGTCAGCACATCGAAGCCTTGGCTTTGGGTTTTGGCAAGTCGGTGGCGCGACTGGTTCAGGAGGGCGTGAAGCAGGGGCAAAAAATCGTCCTCACCGGGACGGGCAAAAGCTTGGAAGCCCTGTCTCGACGGCTTGCAAAGGCAGCCGGGACGACCGTCCAGCCCATCGACACCTGGGAGGCGGCGATCTCGGCCGAGGCCGGAAGCCTCCTCAAACTGCCATGCGCGCTGGAGCAGGGCTTTGTCGACAAACGGAACAACATTGTCGTCGTCGCGGCCCAGCAAACAAGCGGGACGAACAGCGCCCGCCTGCTCCTTGCGGAGCCGGAGCTGCAGATCGGCGATGTCGTGGTTCACGAAGAGCACGGTGTCGGCGTTCTGAAAGACCTGCAGAGCCTCGACATAAACGGCGTGCCCCACGACGCAGCGCGCCTCGACTATCGCGACGGCGGATCGCTTCTCGTACCGATGGAAGATTTCGGCAAATTGTGGCGCTATGGATCCGAGGCACAGACCGTCACGCTGGATCGGCTCCACACCGAGGCCTGGGAGAAAAAGCGCGAGAAAATTGCCCGCGATATTCAATCGACAGCCCGGCACCTGGGAAGGATTGCCAGGCAGAGAGAGGCTTCGCAGGCTGACACCTTCGCGCCGCCGCGAGCGACATACACCGCGTTTACGCGACGTTTCCCCTATGCGGAAACGGCAGATCAGACCGAAGCCATTGATGCCGTGCTCTCGGATCTTTCTTCCGGTCGCCCGATGAACCGTCTCATCTGCGGAGATGTCGGCTTCGGCAAAACCGAGATCGCCTTGCGGGCGGCAGCGGCCGTTGCCCTTGCCGGAGGGCAGGTCGTCGTGATCGCGCCGACCACCGTTCTCGCCCGTCAGCACTTTGCCACCTTCGAGCAACGTTTTGCGGGCTCCGGTGTTTCAGTCGGCATGCTGTCGCGGCTCGTCACGGCTTCCGAGGCAAAGCAGCTCAAGGCAGAACTGGCCGAAGGCAGCCTTGGCATCGTCGTCGCGACCCAGGCGATCCTGGCCAAAGACGTGCGTTTTGCCCGCCTTGCCCTTCTCATCGTCGATGAAGAACACCGCTTCGGACTGCGACAAAAGCAGGCGATGACCAAGCTTGCCCCCTCTCTGCATGTGCTTGCCATGTCGGCGACGCCCATCCCCCGGACACTGCAATCGGCGATGGTCGGGATCCAGGAGGTCAGTCTGCTGACGACACCGCCGCGTCGGCGTCTGCCGGTCCGCACCACGCTTTCGACCTTCGACAACGCTTCCGTCCGCATCGCGCTGATGCGCGAGTTCAGGCGCGGCGGACAAAGCTTTGTCGTCGTGCCGCGCATCGAGGACATCGCAGCGGTCGAGGCGCGACTGCGCAAGATCGTTCCGGAGCTGACGATCCGGGTTGCGCATGGAAAGATGCCCGCAGCGGCCATGGATGAAGCGGTGGTGTCTTTCGCGGCGGGCGACGGCGATATCCTGCTGGCCACCAACATCATCGAAAACGGCCTCGACGTTCCCCGGGCGAACACCATATTCGTCTGGCACGCGGACCTGTTTGGACTGGCGCAGCTTCATCAATTGCGCGGGCGGGTCGGGCGCTCTGGCACGCAAGGTGCAGCAACCTTCCTGACGGACGAGAACATGGCATTGTCCGAGGAAGCGCAGCTGCGGCTATCGACGCTGGTCGAAAACGATCGGCTCGGCTCAGGCCTGTCCATCAGCATGCGCGATTTTGACCTGCGCGGCGGAGGCGACCTCGCCGGCGAGCATCAGGCCGGGCACATCAAGGCCATCGGCATTGGTCTTTATCAGACGCTGCTGGCGGAGGCGGTCGCAAAGCTGCGCAAGCCGGTTCAGGACAAGCCGATGCAGGCTATGAAGGAGCGGACAGTCCTGAACTTCGGAATTTCAGGCGGGATACCGGCAAACTATGTGTCCGATCCGGCGGTTCGGCTTCATCTATACGCCAGACTGGGCCGAGCTTCCGCGCCGAAATCGCTGGAGGATCTGGAAGAGGAATTCGAAGACCGCTTCGGCGAGCCGCCGCAGGACGTAAAACTGCTCCTCAGAAGAACCCGCCTGCAGCTTGCTGCCGCACGGCTCGGCATCGCCAAACTGGAGGCCGGGCCAAAAGCGATAGCTGTCACGTTTCGGGAAAAAGCGCCTCTCCGCTCCTGGGCGGCCTTTGCAAAAGCAGAAGGTGCGGTTTTGGAAAAGAACCGCCTGCTGTTCGAAGCCAGCCGAGCGGCGGGTGACGAGCCGCTCGAATTCTTCGAGAAAATGGTCGTGAGCGCACAGAAAATGTCGAAACGCGGTGTCAAAAGAGGGGCCGGAAACGAAAGGGAGGACTGACGCAGCGTGAGGGTGGCGCCAAGTCCAGACCTGAAACACAACGCTGACACTGCCCGTAGCAACTGCTCCGTCTGCAGGAACTTGACCTGCACCGAAAATCGATCAGCCAGCACCTCCAGAGAAGCGTCATGGGTCTGGTCGGCGCCGCTGCAAACGGCGTCCTTGAGGAGGACGACCCGGTAACCCAGGTCGATGGCACCAAGTGCCGCGGCGAGAACGCAGGCATCGGTTTCTCCTCCCGACAGGACGAGTGTATCCACTCCCTCCCCTGCCAGAAGGCGATGAAGGTCGCCTGTGGACCAAGGCGAATAGGTCATCTTGTCCACGATCCTTGCGGGCGGCACCTTCGCCTTCAGGGACGGGAGGAGGTCAACCATCTCCGGCCCGAGCCGGTCGAGCGTCATCCCCTCCATTTTTCATACTAGCGCCGCCATGTGCCGGACATGTCCGCAGCCTGCCTCGGCGGCACAAAGCGCGTAACGATCGTCCGCCGTGCGTGGCGCCCGACGACCTCCTGGATTTGAGGCGCCACCTGCTGCATCCACGGCACATGCCAGGGCGTTTGCTCGGCAAACATGCGCTGCATGTCGATGCAAAGGTGGATCCAATTGTCGTCGGCCATCCTGAATTCCATGACTACCCCACCGTACGACCCCGTCGAGGTTCCCGCAGGGAGATGGCAGAACCGCCTGCGCACAGCACCCTCATGCCTGGTCGAACGGCGTGACCGGCAGACGGCGCTTGTGGTCGCTGCCATGGTAGAATGTCAGGACGCGCTCCTGGGCCCTCGAGGCGGAGAGTGACGGGGCAACGGAGTGATGCCGTAGGGCCCATGCTTTTCTAAGGAACGAACAGGTCGAGCCTATTCGAGGATGACCGGAAACAACAGGCGATAGGGAACCTGTAGGAGTTTCAGCCGAAATCTGCTTTGGGGCGCAGCAGGCGGACAAGCCTGTTCGGCGCGATGCGGACGCCGTGGATCTTCACGCGCTCATCAGCGCCTTCTGCTTTTGCGTCCCGATCTTAGACAGAACGTCGTCCGGCAAAAATCCTGACTGTTTGGTGGACGCGGCCGCCTGCCCCCCCCCGGAAATGCTCAAAAGAAAATCGGCGCCATCGCCGATAAAAAATCTTGCGCCTTCGTCCGATGCCCTCTTATAGTCCTTTTGCATGCGCATTCATTTCGTCTCGCTTCGCATGCCATCAACAAGAAGGGGTAAATCATGAGACTGGGAGTCGATGTCGGAGGAACCTTTACGGATCTTCTTCTTCACGATGATGCCACCCGCCGCACCTATCAGGCCAAGACGCCCTCCACGCCCGAGGACCAGTCGATCGGTGTTGCTGCCGGCGTGAAGCTGATCTGCGAGAAGGCGGGCATTTCTCCCGCCGATCTTTCGCTCATCCTCCACGGCACCACCGTCGCAACCAACGCTGTTCTCGAAGGAAAAGGCGCCCGTGTAGGCCTGCTGGTCACCGAGGGCTTCGAATACACGCTGCATCTGGCAAAGTCCTGGACGCCGGGTCCGCTGTTCGGCTGGATCGTGATGGACAAGCCCGATCCGCTGGCCTCGCTTGCCGACACGCGCGGTATTCCCGAGCGGATGAATGCCCAGGGCGAAGTGGTTCGGCCGCTCGATCGCGAGAAGGCCACCGCTCTCATCGACGATCTCTGCTCGTCGGGCATCGAGGCACTCACGATCTCTCTTATGCATTCGTATGCAAACGCGGAACACGAGCGGATCCTTGCTTCGATCGTGCGCGAGCGCTACCCGGATATTCCCGTTTCGGTATCGTCCGATATCCTGCCCGAGTTCCGCGAATATGACCGTGCCATCACCACGGTGATGAATGACTACGTGCGCCCGATCATGAAGCGCTATCTGTCGCAGATCGAGGCGCGCCTGAAGGACATCGGTGTCACCGCACGCCTTCACATCGTTCGGTCCGATGGCGGCCTGATGAGTGCCCAGGCGGCCTCCGATCGGCCGGTCCATACCGTACTCTCCGGTCCGGCAGGCGGCGTCACCTCGACCGTGATGGTGTCGCGCCGCTCCGGCATCCGCAAGCTGCTGGCCTTCGACATGGGTGGCACGTCGACCGACGTTGCCGTGATCCTCGATGGTCAGCCGACGATTTCCCGCTCGACAGAGGTCGGCTCGTTCCCGGCCAAGGTCCCGACGCTCGACGTCCGCTCGGTCGGTGCAGGCGGCGGTTCGATCGCCGAAGTCTCCGAACTGACCAAATCGCTGCGGGTCGGACCGCGCAGCGCCGGCGCCCGCCCGGGGCCGGTCGCTTACAGCCGTGGCGGCACGGAACCGACCGTCAGCGACGCCAATGTCGTTCTCGGATATCTGCCGCCGGTGCTACTCGGCGGGGACATGAAACTCGACGTCGAGGGCGCGCGTGCATCGGTCGCGAAGATCGGCGACAGGATCGGCCTTTCCCCGGAAGATGCCGCCCAGGGCATCATCGATATCGCCAACGAGGTGATGCTGGGGGCGCTGCGCGTCATCACCGTTCAGCGCGGGCTCGATCCGCGCGATTTCGGCATCCTCGGCTTCGGTGGTGCCGGCCCCCTGCATGCCAATGCAATGGCTGAACTGCTCGGATGCTATCCGGTCGTTATTCCCGGCAATCCCGGGGTTCTCTCGGCCCTCGGCTTCCTTGAGTCCGAGTTCAAGAACGAATTCGTGCAGACCTTCATCCGTTCCACCCGCGAACTCGACGCCAACGACGTTTGGTCGCGCTTCGAACAACTGGAGGCAAAGGCGAAGGCCTGGCTTGACGAAGAGCATGTGCCGGCGTCCGACCGCAAGCTGACCTTCTCGGTTGACCTGCGTTACGAACAGCAGGGTTTCGAAGTCACCATCGATATCGACGGCGACACTCTTGCCAGCAAGGGCGCCCTCAAGCCTGTCTTCGACAAGTTCCATGAAACGCATGAGCGGCTCTATGGCGTTCGCTTCCATGTCCCGGTTGAACTGGTGGCACTTCGCGTCGTGGCGACCGGCGCGACCCTTCCGGTCGAGGAAACCGCGCCGGCTGCTGCCAGCGCGGATGGCGGGGCGCTGATCGAGACACGGCCCAGCTATTTCAAGGGCCAGTGGATCGACACGCCGAATTATGACCGCTCCAAGCTGACCATGGGCGAAAAAATCCCGGGGCCGGCGATCATCCGCCAATACGATACGACGACCGTGCTGCTGCCCGACCACTATGCCGAGGTCGACCCGCACGGCAACCTCCTGATCTGGCCGAACGCGAAGGGGAACTGAGATGAGCAAAGTTGATCCCATCACCCTCGATATCATCGAGAATGCCCTGAAGAACGCCCGCTTCGAGATGGATGGCGTCGTGGTGCGCATTGCGCTGTCGCCCGTCATTCGCGAGCAGCACGACGAATTCCCGATGATCTGCGATGCCAAGGGCCGCATGGTCGTCGGGCAGTTCGGCTCCTATATCCCGGCGATCGTGGAGCAGTTCGAAGGCGACCTGAACGAAGGCGACGTCTTCGTCTGGAACGACCCCTATGCCTGCAAGGGCTCGATTTCGCACAACAATGACTGGTGCGTGATGATGCCGATCTTCCACGAGGGCATCCTTGTGGGCTTTTCGTCGATCTTCGGCCATATGGTCGATGTCGGCGGCAAGGTGCCGGGCTCCATGCCGTTCGACGCGCGCACCATCTGGGAGGAAGGCCTGCGCATTCCGCCGGTGCGCATCTACGACAAGGGCAAGCTGAACGAGGGCGTGCTGAGCATCATGCTCAACAACACCCGCACGCCCGACATGAACCGGGCCGACCTCATGGCGCTGATCGCCGGCTGCCGTACGGCCGCCACGCGCGTGCGCGAGTTGTGCGACCGCTTCGGCCGCGAGACCTACATGTCGGCATGCGACATGCTGCTCGATCGGACCCGCGAAGCCATGAAGGTGTTGATCGACAAGTATATTTCGGAAGAGCCGGTGTCCTTCACCGACTATGTCGATGACGATGGCGTCGGCAACGGGCCGTTTAAAATGACGCTTTCGATCTACCGGAAGGGCGACAAGGCCGTCTTCGACTGGACGGGAACGGACGACCAGGCGGAAGGTCCGATCAATTTCCATATCCACGAAGGTCTCTGCAAGCTGTTCTTCGGCGTGTACATGATCATGGCCTTCGACCCGTCGATCCTGTTCAACGAGGGGTTCTACGATCTGTTCGAGGTGGTGCTTCCGGAGGGAAGCCTGCTCAATCCGCGCTTCCCGGCAGCCCTTTCGAACCGACTCAACACCCATACGCGGTTCTTCGATTGCCAGGCCGGCGCTCTCGGACAGCGTGCGCCGCATCTCTCCATGGCCGCCGGTTACGGCACCAGCCCGCACTTCATCTTCACGGGCCATGACAAGGACAACAAGTACTTCCAGTTGATGGAGCTTCTGTTCGGCGGCGTGCCGGGACGTCCCCGCGGCGATGGTCTTGACGGGCATGCCTGGTGGCCGCTCTTTTCGGCAACGCCGATCGAATACATCGAGAACTATTATCCGGTTCTCGTCGAGAGCTATCGGCCGATCCGTGATTCCGGCGGTGCAGGCCTCAACCGTGGCGGCGCCGGCATTGCCAAGACCTATCGCCTCCTGGAATCCGGCAAGGTTTCCATCCACGACGACCGCGAAGTGGTGCCGCCATGGGGCATCAATGGCGGCCTGTTCGGCGGCACCTCCAGCAAATGGCTGCTGCGCAAGGGCAGCGAGACGCCCGAACGCATTCCCTCCAAGATCGACAATCTTCAGGTCAACGAAGGCGATGTGATCGTGTTCAATACCGCTGGGTCCGGCGGGTGGGGCGATCCGCTGGATCGTCCGCCGGAAAGTGTGGCGCGCGATGTCCGCTATGACCTCGTCTCTGCAGAAAAGGCGCACAATGACTATGGCGTCGTCTTGAGTGCCGCCGGCACCGTGGATGAAAGTGCAACCGCAGCGCTGCGCGCCGACATGAAGCGCGACAGGGGTGCACCGAAGCCCTTCAACTTCGGATACTTGCCCGAAGCCGCGGAATAACAGGAAGCGCAAACAGGGTCCCCTTCGACGGACTTCGATGGGGACCTTCCAGCAACGGGCGTGGAAGCCGGGCTGAGGCCCGCCTTCTGCTTAGCCGCCCCCCACAGCATAAAATCATCGCAGACCGGAGAGAGCCCAGTCATGGCCGTTGACTATTTGAAGCGCGGAAAGCCCGAAGCCCAGCGGTCCGAGGACGACCACAAGGTGCGCAGCGTCGTGGAGGAAATCCTGAAGGATATCGAGGCGCGGGGCGACGCCGCGGTCCGCGAACTCTCGGAAAAATTCGACAAATACGCTCCGCCGTCCTTCAGGCTGTCCGAGAGCGAGATCGAGGCCCTGATGAACAAGGTCTCGCCCCGCGACATGGAGGACATCAAGTTCGCCCAGGCGCAGGTGCGCAATTTTGCCCAGGCCCAGCGCGATTCAATGCTCGACATCGAGGTCGAGACGCTGCCGGGCGTTATTCTGGGACACAAGAACATCCCGGTGCAGTCGGTCGGTTGCTACATTCCCGGCGGAAAGTTCCCGATGGTGGCGTCGGCCCATATGTCGGTCGCGACGGCGTCGGTCGCGGGCGTGCCGCGCATTGCGGCAGCAACTCCGGCCTTCAAGGGAGAGCCAAACCCGGCGGTGATTGCGGCCATGCATCTCGGCGGCGCGCACGAGATCTATGTGCTGGGCGGCATCCAGGCGATCGGTGCGATGGCGATCGGGACCGAGACCATCAAGCCCGTTCACATGCTGGTCGGCCCGGGCAATGCCTTCGTCGCCGAAGCCAAGCGGCAGCTCTACGGTCGCGTCGGCATCGACCTTTTCGCCGGCCCGACGGAGACGATGGTGATTGCCGACGAAACCGTCGATGCGGAAATGTGCGCGACGGACCTGCTGGGACAGGCCGAACACGGATATAATTCTCCGGCCGTCCTCATCACCAATTCGCGCAAGCTCGCCACCGAGACGCTGGCCGAAATAGACCGGCTGCTGACCATCCTGCCCACGGCCGACACGGCATCGAAGAGCTGGGCGGATTACGGCGAGGTCATCGTCTGCGATACCTATGAGGAAATGCTGGATGTCGCCAATGACATCGCGTCCGAACATGTCCAGGTCATGACCGACCGGGACGACTGGTTCCTGGAGAAGATGCATTCCTACGGGGCGCTCTTCCTCGGGCCGCGGACGAATGTGGCCAATGGCGACAAGGTGATCGGCACCAACCATACCCTGCCCACCAAGAAGGCCGGACGCTATACCGGCGGGCTGTGGGTCGGAAAGTATCTCAAGACGCATTCCTACCAGAAGGTGCTCACCGACGAGGCCGCCGCCAGCATCGGCGAATATTGCTCGCGACTTTGCATCCTCGAAGGCTTTGTCGGTCATGCCGAACAGGCCAATATCCGTGTTCGCCGCTATGGCGGCCGCAACATTCCCTATGGTCAGGCGGCAGAGTAAGGCGATGGAGCTTCCCCGCACGCCCTCCTTCCGGCTGGATGGCAAGCGCGCGCTGGTGGCCGGCGCCTCGTCGGGCATCGGCCTGGCTGCGGCGGTCGCGTTTGCGCAAGCGGGCGCGCATGTGGCGCTTGCAGCCCGCTCCGCCGACAGGCTTTCAGCGGCGGTCGACAGTCTGATGCGTGCCGGCCTTTCGGCCGAGGCGCTGGTCTTTGATGTAAAGGACGTCGAGGCCATCGAGACCACGATCGCCAGCCATGCGCCGTTCGACATCCTGGTCAACAGCGCAGGGCTTGCACGGCACGGCCCTGCCCTCGATACCACGCCTGAGGACTTCGATGCCGTTGTCGGCCTTAATCTGCGCGGCGCCTACTTCCTCACCCGCGCGGTGGCGCGCAGCCTGGTTGCGGCGGAAAAGCCGGGATCGCTGATCAATATCTCCTCGCAGATGGCCCATGTCGGCGGCATTGACCGGGCCGTCTACAGCGCGACGAAGCATGCCGTGGAGGGTTTTACCAAATCCATGGCGATCGAGTGGGGCAAGCATGGCATCCGGGTCAATACAATCTGCCCGACATTCATCCGCACGCCGCTGACGGAGCAGACCTTCTCCAATCCGGACCGGGTGGCGTGGATCGGGGACAAGATCAAGCTCGGCCGTATCGGTGAGGTCGAGGACATCATGGGTCCCGTCGTCTTTCTCGCATCGGATGCGGCCGCAATGATCACAGGCTCGGCCTTGATGGTGGACGGTGGCTGGACTGCGGACTGATATGGGAGGTGAAATGACAATGAGCGGACATATAGCAATCGTCGGAGCCGGGCTTGTCGGCGCGGGCTGGGCCATCGTCTTTGCGCGAAGCGGTCATCAGGTCAAAGTGTTCGACACCAGCGAGTCCATTCGCTCGCGCCTGCCGGATCATCTGAAGGCGTCGCTGGAGGCGATGGCGGCGTATGAACTCGTATCCGGCGTCGATGACATCATGCATCGTATCACGGTCTGCGCCAGTCTGGCCGATGCCGTCACCGGCGCGGACTACGTCCAGGAATCGGTGATCGAGCGCGTGGACCTGAAGCGGGAGGTGTCCGCTGAAATCGACCACCACCTCGCGCAGACCGCCGTGGTGGGCAGTTCCACCTCCGGGCTGCCGGCCTCGTCCTTCACCGAGGACTGCCGCAACCGCGAGCGCTTTGTGGTCGCCCATCCGGTCAATCCGCCGCATCTCGTCCCAGTGGTGGAGATCTGCCCGGCACCCTGGACCGCGCCTGCGACCGTGGAAAAGACGCGCGACCTGATGCAGTCGGTCGGGCAGGCGCCGGTCGTCGTTACCCGCGAAATTCCCGGCTTCATCCTGAACCGCCTGCAGGGTGCCTTGCTGGACGAGGCGTGGTCGCTGTTCGACCAGGGCTATGCGACGGCAGAGGACATCGACAAGACGATCAAGCATGGGCTGGGGCTGCGCTGGTCCTTCATGGGACCGTTCGAGACCATCGATCTGAACGCGCCCACGGGCATCGACGATTATGCGCGCCGGCTTGGTCCCATGTATGTGGAACTGGCAGGCGGCCGCCGTCCGGCCGGTCCCTGGAGCGACGATGCCGTGCGTCGCGCAACCGAGGAGCGCCGCGCAAGGCTGCCGCAGGATCAGATCGATGCACGCCGCGCCTGGCGTGACGAAAGGCTGATGGCACTCGTGGCGAGCCAGAAGAAGTTGGAATCCTGAAGCGCCGCGCCTCGTCAATCAGGTGTTTCGGATGACTTGAGAGGCCGGGCTTCGCCACAGTGCGCAGCCTGGCCGCCATCTTTAGGACGCAGCTTCCGGAACCGTGGATCGCCAGACCAGTTGACCGGCCAGCGGCAAGTCGCGGCCGAGTTCGTGGGGCCGGCGCGGTTCATCGAGATGCAGGAGGCTCAACGTTTCCTGCACCATTTCGGCAAGCGGCTGCTGCACCGTGGTGAGCTTGTAGGGTTCGCGACCCGCTTCCGGAATGCCGTCAAAGCCTGCGACCATGACATCTTCGGGCACGCGCAGGCCGTGATGGCCGCGCAGCGCATCGATCGCCCCCATCGCCATGATATCGGCGATGCCGAACACGGCGTCGGGCATCGGCTTTCCGGTTGCCATATGTGCGTCGATGGCGGCCATGCCGCCTTCGTAGCTCGAGCCGCCGGGGCATTCGACAATGGCGTCGCGCCGGATGCCCGCTTCCAGCAACCGTTCGAGGAAGCCGCGCACGCGGTCCTGACTGGTGGAGCCGTTCGGATCGCCGGTTACCATCATGAAGGACTTGGCGCCCGCCTGCAGCAAGACCTCGGCGATCATCCGCCCGCCGGCCACATTGTCACAGCGCACGCCATAGACGCCGCTATGGGGAACGTAGCGGTTGAACAGCACGACGGGAATACCGCGGTCGTGGCACAGGTTGATCATGCGCGTTGACAGCTGCGCGGATGTCAGGATCACCGCCTCGACCTGATACTGCAGAACCCGCATGATCGCTTCATCGGTGTGCATGTCTTCCGAAAGCGTGAAGGTCAGCGTCTGGCGCCCGCGCTTCTGGAGTTCCTGGCTGAACGTATGCAGCGTGCGCACGTAAAAGGGGTTTGCCAGCGTGCCCAGGATGACCGCGACGATCTTCGAACGGTTCTTCGTCAGGCTACTGGCAATCGAATTGGGAACGTAATTCAGCTTCCGCGCGGCCTCGATGATCTTCAGTCGCGTGCTCTCCCGGATGCTGGATCCCGGTGTAAAGGCGCGAGACACCGCCGACTGGGAAACACCAGCCAGTGCTGCGACATCAAAAGATGTCGCCCGGATCGTCTCTTCCGCCATTGCGTTGTCCCCGCATTCGTATTCAGACCCTGTTGCTATCCTAATATTAAAGGAACTGCAATTTTCCCGGCAACCGTCCTCCACAGCAGCATATCGCGGCGTGCTGACCCTCTTGTTCCGGGCTTAAGCACGGTAGACCCTGCCGATGGCTGAATGTGTATGCAGGCGATGCGGTTGTCGCGGACTGCAGCACGCCGCGCGACCGGATTGGTGAAACCCGAGCAACCGGCAGATTCGGTCACGTTCCGCCGATGACGGCGGGGCCGAACGGCCTCAGGCGGCTGTCCAGCCGCCATCGACCGGCAAGACCGTGCCGGTCATGAAGCGAGCCGCGTCGCTCAGGAGGAAGCAGACGACATCGGCAACCTCATCCGGACGTCCGAACCGTTCCATCGCATGCCGCAGCCGTGATTTTTCCCGCTCCGCACTGCTTGCGGAGGCAAAGGCGCGCTCCATCATCGGCGTCTCTATCGCACCGGGCGCCACGGCATTGACCCGGATACCATCGCCCGCATGATCGATGGCAAGGCTACGGCACATGGAATTGATCGCACCCTTGGAGGTCGCATAGGCAATGCAGCCACGACCGCCGGAGAGCGAAAGCTGCGAGGAGCAGAGCACGACGGAGGCACCTTCGGCCTGCTGCAGATTGGGTAGCAGGGCTTTCACGGCATTGGCGGTGCCGATGACGTTGATCGCCAGCACCCTTTCCCAGTCATGGCTCTCGACTGCATCGATGCCGCCAATCAACTCGATGCCGGCAAAGGTGGCCAGTCCGTCGAACCGCAGCCCGGCGCGGCTGACCTCATCCCGGATGGCCACAAGGCGGCCGCCATCCCGGACGTCGCCGGAGTGACGGGCAACACGGGGATCGAGCGCATCGGAAAAGGATAGATCAACGCCGATCACCGTGGCCCCGCGTGCTGCCAGTGCGTTTGCGGTCGCAAGGCCCAATCCGCTTCCCGCGCCGGTAACCATGATCGTACGACCTTCAAAACTGTTCATCGGCGACACCTCAGTAAGGGTTTTCCTGAAGCCAGGATACGTAAGCGCGAAGCCCTTCGGGGAAGGAAATTTCAGGTTTCCAGCCGAGATCGCGGGCGGCGGCGTTCAACAGCATCTTTCCCTGCTGGTCGGCACCGGGCAGGAGGCCCGGGCCGATCTGCGCCCGGATCGTCGGCAACTGGCGTGCGACGAGATCGAAAATATCGCCGACCGTGACGGTCTCGCTGCCGTTGATATTGTAGGCGGCAGCGGTTGGGGCCACCGCATCGAGCGCCGCATGGATCGCCGAGACGACGTCATCGACATGCACGAACTGCAGGCGCTGCTGCGCGCCCGCTTCCAGTTGCAAGGGCTCGCCTTTGGCCGATCGGACCAGCGGCTGGATGATCGCATCGGTGACGCGGCCGGGACCATAGACCCAGCCGATCCTCAGAGCGATGGCGCTGAGCCCACGTTCGCGTACGAAGCTCTGCAGCACCAGATCGGAGGCTGCCTTGCTGGTGCCGTAGAAGGTTGATGCGGAAAGGCGCACGCTTTCGTCCACCAGTTCGAATTCCGGGGTATCGCCATAGGCGGATACCGAGGACAGGCTGACGAACCGGCGCAGCTTGAGATCGGAGGCCAGCGAGAGCAGCTGCGCGGTTCCCCGCACATTGATATCGATGACTTCAGCGGCATTGTCCTGCAGCAGCATCGGTCCGGAGATACCGCCGCAATGCACGATGCTCTCGCAGCCTTCCGCCACCACAGGAGCGTGGCGCGTGATATCGCGGACATCCGCCACGTAGAACGGGCAACCCAAGTCGCTGCCCCGCGGCGAGACGACGTCCGTTGCAATGACCTTCCGGCCGGCCTTCAGCAGCGCGGCAACTACGCGACGGCCGATGAAACCTGTCGCTCCCGTCACGAAGACGGCTTTACTCTTTGGAGCCATAGGTTTCCTCAGCCGATATCGGTTTCTTCGCGTCCGCGGGCGAACTGCGACACGGTGACGGCCAGAACCAGGGCGGCGCCATTGAAGACGGATGTCACCCAGAGCGGAATGCCGAGCATGGTAAGGCCCGTGATGCCGGTTGCGAGGAAGTAGACCGCGATGACCGCGCCCCAGGGATTGAACCGTCCCGGAATGATCGACGTCGCGCCCAGATAGGCGGCAGCGAAGGCCGGCAACAGGTAGTTCAGGCCGGAGAACGGATCGGCCGCGCCCAAAAGGCCGGCATAGACCACGCCGCCAAGCGCGGCGAGGAAGCCCGACGAAATCAGGCAGCCGACGCGGACACGCCCGACGTCGATGCCGGAGAGACGGGCGACCTCGCGGCTGCGTCCGACGAAAAGGATGCGGCGACCGAGCGGCGTGAACTCGAAGATGAGCCAGATGATGATAGCCAGCAGGATCACATAATAGAAGGCATAGGAAATGCCGAACAGGCGCCCGCGCGAGACGAGATTGATCAGGATCGGCGAGATGCCGCCAATCGTCGAGGAGTTCGTCATCCACTGCACGAGGCCGGTAATGATCGAGGTCGTGCCGAGCGTGACCACCAGCGAGGGGATGCGGACGTAGACGATGAAGAACGAATTCACCAATCCGACCAGGACACCGGCAAGCAAGGCGATCGGGATCACGAAGCCGATCGGAATCTGGTAGACGGCATTCAGGACGCCGATCGTGACGGCCGAAAGCGTGAGATTGGCGCCGACCGACAGGTCGTAATCCCCGGCCGTCAGCGGAATGATCAGCGCAAGCGCCAGCACGGCGCCGGGCGCCTGGGTGGCGAAGAGGATCGAGAAATTCGTCCAGCTGAGAAAGATGCCGGGGAGCGCGACGCTGAAGAAGGCAATGGTGAGAAGCCATACGCCGACCAGTGCGAAGCGCTCGATGCGACGTCCCAGCTTCTGCTTGTTCCAGAGTGGCATGTCAGCCTCAGTTGTGCTGTGAGTGGCCATAGCAAGCCTCCGCAATATGATCTTTGGTGATGTCGTCACCGACGAGTTCGCGCACCACACGCCCGCGGGCGAAGACAAGGACGCGCGTGCAAAGGTCGGCAAGCTGTTCAAAATCCGAGCTGGCGCAGATTACCGCGGCCCCCTCGGACGCCGCCTTGCGGATGACCTGGAACACCTGCTGGCGCGTTCCGACATCGACGCCTTGCGTCGGCTCGTCGAGCATCAGCAGCTTCGGCTCGCGGATCAGCCACTTCGCCAGCAGCACCTTCTGGGCATTGCCGCCGCTAAGCGAGCCCAGTTTCAGGCTGACATCGTTCGGCCGCACCTCGTATTCATGGGCAAGTTCGGTGGCCCGCCGGGCAATCTCTGCCCGCTTCAGGCCGAAGCGCCCCATGAATTTCTTAAGGTCGAGGATCAGCATGTTTTCCGCGACGCTGAGGCTGGCAATGCCGCTTGCCTTCGGCCGGTCGGCAGGCAGGAGAGCAATATTGCGCTTCACCGATCGCTTCGGTGTGCTGGTCGCAAGGTCGATCTTTTCATCGTCGAGAACCAGCGTGCCCGAACTGGTCGCGGTGGCGCCGAAGACGATATAGGGCACCTTCTCGTAGCCGGAGCCGATCAGGCCCGAAAGGCCGAGGATTTCGCCTTTCGCCACCGTGATTTCCTCGACGGAAATGCCCGGTTCGGAAATGTTCGTGACGATCGCGCGCGGCTCAAGCGAGGCCACGTCCGGACGGGCGGATGTCGTGCGGGTGATGCGCCGTCCGATGATGCCTTCGACGAAATCGTCATGGGAGGCGTCCCGGGTCACGAGCGAACCCGAGACGAGCCCGTCGCGCAGAATCGTCGCCCGATCGGTGATTTCCCGGACTTCATCGATATCGTGGGAGATGAAGATGACGCTGTCTCCCTGGGCCGCCACGCGGCGCACGAGTTCGAACAGGCGGTCGACCCCTTCGCGCGGCAGGAAGGGCGTCGGCTCATCCAGAATGAGAATGCCGCCGCCATGGTCGCTGCCGGTTGCGCGCAGATCATCCGACGCCCTGACGATCGCCAGGAGCGCGCGCTCGATCTGGGATATGTCTCCGGTTCGTGCGTCAAGGTCGAGCTGGATGCCGAAGCGATCCAGGGCCTGCTGGGCGGCAACCCGCTCGGCGCGCCAGTCGATCCTGCTTTTGCGCGCCGTGATCGACGCGACCCTCAGGTTTTCGAGCACCGAAAGGGACGGGACAAGCCCGAGATGCTGGTGCACGAAGGCCATCCGGTAATCGCGAAAGGCGCCCGCCTTCATCGGAAGGTCCAGCTGCCGGCCGTAGACAGAAATGGAGCCACCCGGATCCGGCGCATGAAAACCGGACATGATCTTCACGAAGGTGGATTTGCCCGACCCGTTCTGACCGAGCAGACCATGAACCTCCCCGGCCGATACCGTGAAGTCTATTCCTTTCAGCGCCCGGGCTCCGCCGAACGTCTTGGCGATCTGCGAGACCTGCAGCGCCGGAACCGCCGACGCTGCAGGGTCGCCACGCCCGGGAGGGACGTAGCCGATCATGCCGCTTACTTCACCATCCAGGTTTCGCGGAAGCCCTTCACATAGTCCTCGCCGTAGCCTTTGTTGGGTTCGGCCGGGACGCCGGCGGTTTTGACGTTGGACTGGTCGAAGATGTAGTAGGGAACGCCGATATCCTTGGGCATCGGCAGACCGGCGAGCTTGCGCATGTATCCGTCGATGGTCGAGCGGGCAATCCAGTCGAGGCTTTCGCCGATGTCCATCTCGACCTTGCCGTCGCGGATGAAATCGAGCACGAACGGCGTGCCGTTCGACGTGGCGATCTTCACCGTGTCGCTCTTGCCGGTCAGTTCCACGGCCGGAACCACAAACTGGCTCATACTGTCATAGATGGGAATAACGTAGTTCGCAGTGGGCTTGGAGATCAGGGCCGACTGCACGGAGGGCTGGATCTTGGTGCCCCATTCGGTGATGCCGACATTTATTTCCTGCTGGATCGTGCATTTCGGGCAGTTCTTCTGCAGCGCGTCCCGAATGCCCTGCACCAGCGGGGCGGTCGGCGGCACTTCGTCGGATTTCACCACGATCGCATGGGCGTTGCCGCCGGTCTTGTAGATCATCCAGTTGCCGAGCAGCCAACCCTGCCCATAGAAGCTGACCGGCAGGTCGCCTTCCAGCAGCTTGTTGGCCGGCTGCGACGGATCGTAGAAGTGCGAGGTGAACACCTTGACGCCGGCATCCTTGGCGGCCTGCAGCTGCGGCTCGACCACGGCGGGGTTCACGCCGGAAATCAGGTCAACGATATCGAACTTGTTCTGGATGGCATATTCGATGCCCTGCACCCACTGGGACGGCTGCCCCTGGTTTTCCCATTCGCGGACCTCAAGGCCGATTTCCTTACCGACCGCAATCTCGCGGGCGATGATGCCCTTCAGGAACTGATTGGAACTGGTGTTCGGGATGGAGAGCATCTTCTTGCCCTTGGCGACGGCCTGAATGTCGAAGGCCTCGCCGGCGGGCTTGTATTGCGGTGCCTTGCGATGCTGCTCGACGATTTCGGTGGCGCGGGCGAGGCCCTCAGAAGCCTGGTCGGCATGCGCCTGCCCGCCGATAAACGCTGCCCAGGAGACAGCAGCAAGGATGGTGCTGGACTTGAAAAATGCGCGCATCGACGTTCCCCTTCAATGCTTATGGATGTGAGTAGCTGCGTTTTCGCATGCGTATTCATTTCATCTTTCTGCCGCTTCGTGAATTTGTCAATGGGCTGTTTACGATTCGTCAAGTTCCCGAATTGCGCCGCTAATCCCAACGAAAACAATAGGCTGGCGACAAAACCACCCTTGATTGCGATGTACTGCCTTCGAAATTTATCGCATGGGGAGCTGGCACGGGTTGACAGACAGGCCCAATCGAGAAACCATGAATACGTATTCTTTTCCTGGGGGATCGTTATGGGCAATTACTTGCAGCTCGGCCTTTTCATGCCCAGTACGACCGGCAGTCTCATCATTGCCAAGGGCACGCCGCCGCAGAGCGAAGCCACCTGGGAGTTGAATCGTGATGTCAGCCTCGCCGCCGAGGCGGCCGGTATGGAATTCCTGCTGTCCCAGGTGAAGTGGCGCGGTTACGGCGGCGAATCCGGTCACTGGGATGGCGCGCTGGAATCCTTCACCCTGATGGCCGCCATTGCTGCGGTCACCAGCCGGATCAAGCTCATCGGTTCCGTCGCGGTGCGCACGATGAACCCGGCGGTGGTTGCCAAGATGGCTGCGACCGTGAGTGACGTCAGCGCCGGGCGCTTCGTCGTGAACATCGTCGCCGGCTGGAACAAGTTCGAATATGCCCAGATGGGTCTGTGGAGCGACGACGATTACTATCTGAACCGCTATGAATATGCCGACGAGTTCCTGCACATCCTGAAGCGGCTATGGTCGGAAGAAAGCGTCACCTTCAAGGGGAAACACTTCCAGCTGGAAGACTGCAGATCCTTTCCGAAGCCACGGCAGATGCCGGAAATCGTCTGTGCCGGACAGTCGGAAGGCGCCCTCGCCTTCGTGGCCAAGGAGGCCGACTACTCCTTTATCGGGCGGATGAACGACAGCGCCGAACAGCTGGGACAGGTCGCCGCCAAGATTTCGAAGCTGGCTGAGCCCCATGGCCGCAGCGTGCACTCGCTGACGCTCCTCAACGTCATCGCCGCTCCAACGGATGCCGAGGCGCAGGCCGAGAAAGCCTTCTACCTGGAGAATCGTGACGAGGTGGCGATCAAGGAATGGATGCGCGTGTCGGGAATGGACAAGAACCGCATCGACTACCTGCATCTCGATCCGGAACCCGCGACCTTCATGTCGGTGCCCTACATTGTCGGCTCGTATGAGAAGGTGGCAGCCCATCTGGATGCGCTGGCGGTCAATGGCATAACCGGCGTCTGCCTCGCCTTCCCGGACTTCGCGTCGGACGTGCCGGATTTCATCGCCAATGTCATGCCATTGATGAAGTCCCGCCAGCGCGCGGAATAGGTTTTCAACCGATCGCTCATGGGGAAGCGGTGGAGCGGAAAAGACCGGCAGCACTATGGCAGATTATTTTTTGCATAGGCATGCAAAGCGACTGCGCCAGCCTGCCAAAGACTGGAAACTATCAAAAGAATATGGGGAACCCGCGCCTTCAATCAAAAGATGAAGCCGCATTCAAAAAAGGGGAAGCAGCATGAAAATTAGTCTTAAGGTAGCGAGGGCAGTGCTTGCGGCGGCGCTGGCGACGGCGCTCTCGGCATCCGCTCTGCAGGCAGCCACGTTGCGCCTTGGCTCCGGGTTCGGCGACAAGCACTCCTCGACCATTGCCCTTCGTGACGTCTTCGGACCGGAGGTCGAGAAGCGGACCGAGGGACGTTACGCTGTCAAGATCTTCGCCAACAGCGAACTCGGGCAGGCGTCCGAAATGATCAACCAGGCCCAGAGTGGCATCAATTTCGGCGTCTACGTCTCTTCCGCCTTCTTCAACGCACAAGTGCCGCAGATCGGCGTCACCAATCTGCCGTTCCTGTTTCCCGATCGGGAGACCGCCTTCAAGGTCATCGATGGCCCTGTCGGGCAGAAGATCACCGCCATGTTCGATGCCAAGGGCCTCTCCGTCCTCGGCGTCATGGAGCTCGGTTTCCGCAACATCACCAACAGCAAGCACGCCATCAAGGAACCGAAGGATCTCGCCGGCCTTAAGATTCGCCTGCAGAACAATCCCGTCCATATCGCGACGTTCCAGTTGCTGGGTGCAAGTCCGACATCCATCGATGCCAGCGAGATGTATTCGGCTCTGAGCCAGGGCGTCGCCGACGGCCAGGAAAATCCCTATGCCGTCATCAACAGCTTTCAGCTCTATGACGCCAAGCAGAAATTCATGACCAACACCGGTCATTTCTTCGACGTCATCGTCTTTGCCGTCAGCAAGTCGGCGCTGGAGCGCATGTCGCCGGCCGACCAGGCAGCCGTTCGCGAAGCCGCAAGACTGGCAACCGCCGAGCAGCGCCGCCTTGCCGCCCAGATGGATGCCGACAATCTGAAGCAGATTCTTACCCATCAGGTCGAATTCACCGAACTCACCGACGACCAGAGAGCGAAGTTCCGCGAGGCAACGGCACCGGTCTACAGCAAGGTGCGCGACACGATTGGCGCCGGCATCTTCGATGAATTCACCGCAGCCGTCAGCGCGGCCAAACCGTGATGGGGCGCATCCTGTCCCTCCTGGACCGAGCGGTGGAGGCGGCGATCGTCTGCCTCATGGCCGTTGTCGTTTTGACCGTGGCGAGTGATGTCGTCTCTCGCTACCTGCTCGGCGGATCGTTGATTTTCGCAAACGAACTCAGCAGGATGTGCTTCATCTGGGTGTGCTTCCTGGGCATGCCGATCGGCATTTCCAAAGGTTTGCACGTGGCGATCACCACCCTCGAGGCGCGGCTTACGCCGACCTGGCAGAGCGCAATGTTCCGCCTCGGCCTGGTGTTCATGCTGGTTCTCATGGTCGTCGTCATCTGGGGGGCGATCGTCAGCATCGGCGCACGCTCGGCAGAACAGTTGAATACCATTCCGGTCACCGCGGCCTGGTTCTACGTTCCGGTCGCGATCGGAGCCGGTCTCTCCATTCTCCACATCATCGCGCAGTTCATCGAAGGCCGCCGCGTCGTCCGCGAGGCCATCGAGACAGTCTGACGCCAACGGTCGGCAAACATAAGCGCGCCTGCCTCGCCCAAGCGTCAACCGGGCGGGGCCGGGCTGTCGGTTGCCCTGGAGCCTCATCATGAGCATTCTCATCTGCCTGCTGTTTTTCGCCTTCTGCATTCTGAGCATTCCGCTTGCCTTCTCGTTTGGCCTCGCGGGTCTTGTCGGCGTCATCATGTCCGATCTGCCGATCGAGGTAATCGCCACGCGCATGATGTATTCGATCAATTCCTTTCCCCTGCTGGCCATCCCGTTTTTCATGTTCGCCGGCGAACTGATGGTACGCGGCGGCATCGTGACGCTCGGGATCGAATTTGCCGACACGATCATCGGCCGCGTCCGTGGCGGGCTTGGCCAGGTCACCATCCTCTCCGCGCTCGGCCTTGCGTCGGTATCCGGGACCGCGGTTGCCGATGCGGCAGCCTTGGGCTCGGCGCTCCTCAAACCGCTCGGCCAGAGCTACGGCACGCGCTTCGGCGCCGCCCTGATTGCCGGCGCCAGCAATCTCGGTCCGATCCTGCCGCCAAGCACCGCGATGATCGTCTATGCCTCGATTGCAGGTCCCGGCATCTCGGTGCCGGCGCTGTTTCTCGGCGGGGTGCTGCCGGCCGTCCTGATCGCCGGGGGCATGTCGCTCTATGTCTACTTTGCCGCCCGCATGCGCGGCTTTCCGCTTCGCGGCGAGGCCTTCTCGATGAGCCGCGTGGTCAGGCAGGGCATCAAGACGCTGCCGGTATTCTTCCTGCCCATCATCGTGATCGGCGGCATCGTCGGAGGCGTTTTTACCGCGACCGAAGGTGGCGCCATCGCCGTCATCCTGGCCATGCTGCTGGGCTTCTTCTATACGCGCGAGCTGAAGGTTTCGGACCTCTGGCCATGCCTGCTGGGCGCCGGCCTCACGACCGCTTCGGTGACGGTCATCATCGCCTTTGCCTCCACCATGACCTTCATCTTCTCGATCGACGGGCTGCCTGACCAACTGGCCGCCGGCTTGAAAGCGATAACGTCCAGCCCGCAGATGTTCCTGATACTCGTCTTCCTGCTGCTGGTCATCGTCGGCATGTTCATGGAATCGACGGCCGCCTATGTCATGCTGGTTCCGATCTTCGTACCCATCGCGGAAGCCTACGGCATCGACGGTGTGCATTTCGCACTCGTCTTCATTCTCACCCTGATTGTCGGGATGCTGACGCCGCCGGTTGGCGTGCTGCTCTTCGTGATGTGCGGGCTTTCGGGACTGAAGCTCGGCGAGATTGCTGAGGAGGTCTGGCCCTATATCCTCATCCAGTTCGGCGTGGTCGCCGCCGTACTGTTCTTCCCGGATGTCTTCCTGGCGCTGCCGCGCCTTGCCGGCTACTGAGGTCACAGCATGAGCAATGCCCTGAACGCCGCCACGGACCCGATGCCGCATCTCGTGCGGCATGTGGCAAACCTTGCCTTCGATGACCTGCCGCCGTCTGCAATTGCCTGTGCCAAGACCTTCATTCTCGATACCCTCGGCGTCGGCATCGCCGGCGCCAACGGCACAGGTGTCGGCAACCTGCGCAAACTCGCGCAAACCTGGGGCCGAGAGCCCGAAGCCACGGTCTGGGGGTCGGGAGAACGGCTGCCGGCAGCGTCCGCGGCCCTCGTCAATGGCTACCAGATCCACTCGCTGGAATATGATTGCGTTCACGAGCGGGCGGTCCTCCACCCGATGGCGGCCATCCTCTCCGCCGCCATCGCCTTTTCGGAGAGGCGCGTGGCCCATGGCGGTGCGCCCGTCGATGGCCGATCATTCATCGCAGCAATCGTCGCTGCGGTGGATCTGGCGACATTTCTCGGCTTTGCGGCCCGCGGATCGCTGCGCTTCTTCCGGCCTTCGACGGCCGGTGGCTTCGGCGCTGCGGCGACAATTGCCAAACTGTCCGGCTTTGATGAGCATCAGGTCGCCAATGCACTGGGAATCCAGTATTCGCAGGCCTCCGGAACCATGCAGGCGCATGTCGAGGGCTCGCCCTGCCTTGCCCTGCAGGTCGGCTTCGCTGGCCGGGCCGGGCTCGTCAGCGCCGATCTGGCAGGCGCCGGCTTCGAGGGCCCGAGGGACATCCTGACGGGCCGGCACGGCTATTTCAGGCTGTTCGAAAACGACCGCTTTGCAATCGACGGCGAAATCGAGCGCATCGGCCGCGACTATCAGGTCGAAGAACTGGCGCACAAGCCGTTCCCCAGCGGCAGGCTCACCCACGGCACCATCGACGCGCTGATGCAGTTGCAGAGCCGTCATGGCTTCAAGGCTGAAGATATGGCGAGCCTCGAATGTTTCGTGCCGCCGGTGGTTGCACGGCAGGTCGGCCGACCGGACATTGCAACGCCCGACCCGAACTACGCAAAACTCTGCATTCCTTTCGTGGCGGCGACCTTTCTGCGGCATGGTCGCGTGGATGTCGGCGAGTTTCTCGGCGCCGAGATGTTGAACGATCCCATAACGCACGCGCTGGCAGGCAGGGTGGCGGTGACAGAGGACGATAATCCGGACCTCAATGCCATGAACCCGCAACGCTTTGTGCTGACCCTCAAGAACGGCGACCGCCACGAACTGACCCTCAACCACGTTCTCGGCCATCCCAAAGCGCCTCTCACGGCCGCGCAGAATGTCGAAAAGTTCATGCGCAACTGGGCCACCAATCCGGCTCTGGCCACTGCGGACGGAGAATGGCTGGCTGAGACCATCGCCCAGCTTGAAACGGTCAAGGATATCACGGACATCACGCGTCTGATGGTGCCGGCCGACCTGCGCTGACAGCGCCCTCGCCGCACGCTTCTGCGCTCCTCCAATCCTTGCGTGGGCCTGAAAAGGCCCGCGTCATGATCCTTCGATCACGGCCATTCCTACGTTTCACCGATTGCAACCAAACGGCAATGCATAGGAATTCATTCTAACATCAAATAATTGTTGATATGACGATGCTCAAAATAGCGCGTCCGAGGAAACCGCTGGACAAAAGTGATCTAGCCGGACAAGGCCATGGCGGCTTCGCGGGCGCATCTTGCCGAAAACTTGAAGAATTCGCGGTGAGTTATGCTCGCCTTCTTTTTCATTTCTTAATCGGGCCGCGAATTGATCGGGTCAGACAAAGCACGGTCAAGACGGGCAAAACACCCGTAGATCTCCGTCACAAAATTCTTGCATGCGCATGCAAATTGGCTATAGTCACGACAAAAGAGCTTACGCACTGTGTGGCGTGCGCCTTGACGGCTTCGTGAGAGAGGACGTGCGGCGTCCTGGGGAATGTATTGTGACCGGAATGAATTCGACGCCCAAAACCCTTTACGAGAAAGTCTGGGCAGACCACGTCGTGAAATCCTACGAGGACGGAACCGATCTCCTCTATGTCGATCGGCATCTGGTCCAGGAAGTCTCCAGTCCCCAGGCCTTTGCCGGTCTCGAAGCCGCCGGGCGCAAGATCCGCCGGCCGGATGCGCATATCTCCGTTGCCGATCATGCCGTTCCGACCCGGGATCGCGCAGCGGCCCTGCGGGATGGGCTTGCGGCGCGGCAGGTGGAGCGACTGGTCCAGAATACCGAGAAATTCGGCATTCCCTATATTCCGATGCGGGACCGGCGCCACGGCATCGTGCATGTCATCGGTCCGGAGCTGGGCTTCACCCTGCCGGGGGCGGTGCTGGTCTGCGGCGACAGCCACACCTGCACCCATGGCGCTTTCGGCGCGATTGCCTTCGGCATCGGTGCGAGCGAATGCGAATGC
This sequence comes from Neorhizobium fuzhouense, assembly GCF_042611105.1. Lineage (NCBI taxonomy): Bacteria > Pseudomonadati > Pseudomonadota > Alphaproteobacteria > Hyphomicrobiales > Rhizobiaceae > Neorhizobium > Neorhizobium fuzhouense. The sequence continues at coordinate 45,482 of NZ_JBHFFP010000004.1, forward strand.
GTGCTTGCCACGCAGACGCTTCGCCAGCGAAAGCAGAAGACGATGCGCGTTCTCCTGGAGGGACGCCGCCCGGACGGCGTGGAGGTCAAGGATTTCATCCTGGCCGTCATCAGCAGCATCGGTGTCGGCGGTGGCGTCGGCTATGCGATCGAATATGCGGGTTCGGCCGTGCGCGATCTGTCGATGGAACAGCGCATGACCCTCTGCAATATGAGCATCGAGGCGGGCAGCCGGATCGGCATGGTCGGGCCTGATGACAAGACCTTCGATTATCTTCGCGGACGACCGCTCGCTCCTGCCGGTCAGGAGTGGGATGCAGCTGTCGAGGCGTGGCGGGGCCTTGCGAGCGAACCCGATGCGGTTTTTGATCGCGAAGTCGTCATCGACGTGAGCACGCTCGCTCCGTTCGTTTCGTGGGGAACCACGCCTGAGGAGTGCTCGCCGATCACCGGCCGGGTGCCGGATCCGGCCGAGGAGCCGGATGACGGGCGTCGACGCCGGCTGCAGCGGAGCCTCGATTACATGGCATTGACGCCGGGCATGCCGCTCACCGACATCCGGATCGATCGCGTGTTCATCGGCTCCTGCACCAACGGACGCATCGAGGATCTGCGCCGGGCAGCGGCTGTGGTCGACGGCCATCGTGTCGCCGATCATGTCTCGGCCATCGTCGTCCCGGGTTCTGCCGCCGTGCGCGCGCAGGCCGAACAGGAGGGCTTGGACCGCATATTCCTGGAAGCGGGCTTCGAATGGCGTTCGTCCGGCTGCTCCATGTGCGTGGCGATGAACGATGATCGCCTGTCGGAGGGCGAGCGTTGCGCGTCCACATCCAATCGCAATTTCGAGGGCCGGCAGGGCAAGGGTGGCCGCACCCACCTGATGAGCCCACCGATGGCCGCGGCAGCTGCGATCAGCGGCAGGCTCGCCGACGTCCGCAAACTGAGCATCGAGGCCTAGCATGAAGCCTTTCACGACGATCGAAAGTGTCGCCGCCTTCATCGATGAGGATGCGATCGACACCGATATCATTTTCCCGGCGCGCTTCCTGCTGTTGCTGGACAAGGCCGGGCTTGCCAAGCATGCGTTTCACGAACGCCGCCATGCGCCCGCCCTCAAGCAGCCCTTCATCCTGGATCGCGCGCCGTTCACCGCGGCGGAGATCCTCGTCGCGCGCAAGAATTTCGGCACCGGCTCCAGCCGGGAGCAGGCCGTCTGGTGCCTGGCGGACTTCGGCATCCGCTGCATCATCGCCGAAAGCTTCGGTGAGATCTTCTTCGCCAACTGTTTCAAGAACGGTGTGCTGCCCATCGTCAAATCCGGCGACGAGTTGAAGGAGATCCGGGAGGCCGCCGGCGAGGAACAGAAGATCGAAATCGATCTGGTGGATCGCACGATCCGCTTCCAGGACGGACGCGTGATGGCCTTCGAGGTCGATGACTACCGTCGCGATGCCCTGCTGAACGGGCTGGACGAGATAGGCTCGATCCTGCGCGACGACGGTGACGATATTGTCCGCTTCGAAGAGCGCCAGCGCGGCCGATCGCCATGGCTGCATCTCGACCCGCAGAAGCTTTCGACCTTCGCCGATCTCGGCAAGGAGAAGATCCTGGACTGACGGTTCGGCGCGCAACCGCGCACATCCTCAGATCAAGCCCCAACGTCCATCGAAAAGGCATTGTTAATGGCAAAACCCATCCTGAAACAGGCATTGGCGTCCGGTCAGTTCGTCGTAGCGCCCGGCATTCATGACATGATTGCCGCCGCTGTCTTCAACAAGAGCGGCCTCGAGTTCGCCTATGCCTCCGGCTATTGGATGGGCGCATCCGCCTACGGCCTGCCGGATGCCGGCATCGCAACCTATACGCAGATGGTCGATCGGGTCAGGACGCTCTGCAATACCGTCAATGCCGGTGTGATTGCCGATGCCGACACGGGCTATGGCGGCCTGCTCAACGTGCACCATACCGTCATCGGCTATGAAGAAGCCGGCGTGACGGCGATCCAGATCGAGGATCAGGAATTTCCGAAGAAATGCGGCCACACGCCGTTCAAGCGCATTGTTCCGACCATCGACATGGTGGAAAAGATCCAGGTCGCTTGCGATGCCCGCAAGAGCACCGACACGCTGATCATCGCGCGCACCGACGCCCGCCAGTCCGAGGGTTTCGAAGGCGCGATGAAGCGGATCGAGGCCTATGGCGCCGCTGGCGCGGATATCCTTTTCGTCGAGGCTCTGGAGAGCGATGACGAAATGCGCGAGGCCTGCCGCAGGCTCAACAAGCCGACCATGGCGAACATGGCCGATGGCGGCCTCACCCCGATCCGCAGCGCCGCTGAGTTGAAGGATCTCGGCTACAGCATGGCGATCTACCCCGCCGCAACGGGCCTTGCATCGGCGCAGGCGGCGGAGAATGTCTTTACTGCGCTGAAGACGCTCGGCACCTCGCAGTCGCCGGATGTCTCGCTCTTCTCCTTCCGCGAATTCAATTCGCTGATCGGCTTTGAAGATGTCTGGGAATTCGAACGCAAATGGGCCCGCGATCCGGCCAAGACGGACAGCGCGGCGTAACGGCAATCATAGCGACGTGGTTCGGGCGGTGGGAGTGGAAACGACCGCCCGGACGACCGAAAACGAGGCGAAAAATCGCCCGGCCTGAATCTGCACTCTCCAGGGTGCGATGAAAGGAAAACAAAAGAGGGACAAGAGCATGGACACGACCGAACGGGAAGGCGGCATCGCCGCGCAATTCAAGATCGGCATGCGTCGCCTGGCCTCCGGGGTCTCGCTCATCACCACCGGCCGTGGAGATGTGCGCGGGGGGCTGATCGCCACAGCCGTCAATTCCGTGAGTGCAGAACCGCCGACCTTGCTGATCTGCGTGAACCAGGGCGCTTCGGCGCATGATCTGATCGTCACGTCGGGAACCTTCTGCGTCAATTTCCTGCCGGCCAGCTGCGCCGACATCGCCGGACAGTTCAGCAGCTCGGCCCGCAAGGCCGAGCGCTTCGTCACCGGCGACTGGACAGAGATGGCCTCGGGCTCCCCGGCGCTCGCCTCGGCGCTTGCCGCGTTCGATTGCGAGGTGGTGCAGACGGTGTCCTACCATTCCCACACGATCTTCATCGGGCTCATCCGGGAGGTACGCCTCAGCGAAGGGGACGATCTCCCGCTGATCTATCTCGACCGCAATTTCCACTGCGGGGCCTCCTCCAAGATATCGTTGCCGGCATGAGCGGCTTTCAGTTCAGCACCACGAAATCCCTGATCTGCCGGCCCGGCGCGGCGGCCGATCTGGCGGCGAGTGTGGGCGCTCTCCTTGGGCAACACATTCTGGTCGTCACCGATCCCGGCATCCGCAAGCTCGGGCTGATCGATGCGGCGCTCGCATCGCTTGCCGCGGCTGGTTGCGAGGTTTTTGTCTTCGACGCGGTCGAGGCGGACCCGTCACGCGCGACATTGATGGCGGCGGTCGCGGCTGGCCAAACCTTCGGCGCAACCGGCGTCGTCGGTTTCGGCGGCGGTTCTTCGCTCGATGTCGCCAAGCTCGCAGCTCTTCTCCTGGGGTCCGACCAGCCGCTGGACGAGGCCTGGGGCGTCGGCAATGCGAAGGGTCCCCGCCTGCCGCTGGTCCTGGTTCCGACGACGGCCGGAACCGGATCCGAGGTGACGCCTGTTTCCATCATCACGGTCGAAAACGACGAGAAGCGCGGCGTATCGAGCGCTATCATCCTGCCGGATCTGGCGGTGCTCGACGCGGACCTGACGCTCGGACTGCCGCCCGCCATTACGGCCGCCACCGGGGTCGATGCCATGGTCCATGCAATCGAAGCCTTCACATCGAAAAGCCCCAACAACAATCCGCTGTCGCGCATGCTGGCACGGGAGGCGCTGCGCCTCCTGGGCGCAAATATCGAAACGGTCTGCGCCGAAGGATCGAACCGGTCAGCGCGGGAGGCCATGCTGCTGGGGTCGATGCTGGCGGGCCAGGCGTTTGCCAATTCGCCCGTTGCCGCGGTCCATGCGCTGGCCTATCCGATCGGCGGCATCTTCCATGTGCCGCATGGGCTTTCCAACGCACTGGTGCTTGCGCCTGTGCTGCGCTTCAATGCCGAGGTGCAGGCTGATCTTTACGACGAGATCGCCGCCGACGCCTTCCCCTCTCTGGCCGAGATGGGACAGGGGCGGACCAGCGCCTTCATCGACGCGCTCGTGTCGCTCGCAGCGCGTCTCAAGCTGCCGCCGCGGCTGAGAGATGTCGGGATTCCCGAGGATGCCCTGCCGCGCATGGCTGCCGACGCCATGAAGCAGCAGCGCCTTTTGGTCAACAACCCACGGCCGGTATCCGAGGCTGATGCACTGGCCATCTATCGCACGGCCTGGTGAACGCACCGGGCCGTCTTCGCTGGATTCGCTTCAACACTGGGAGAAAATGCAGATGGCCGATCATGCGGGCAAGACCGTTCTGATAACCGGAAGTGCAAGCGGCATCGGTCTGGCGATCGTCGAACGCTTCCTGTCCGAGGGGGCCAATGTCGCGGGCCTTGATCTGAAGCCGACCCGGGTGGACGACCCTTCGGACAGGCTGCTGTCGATCACCGCCGACGCGACGGACGAGGCCGCGGTGAACAAAGCCGTCGCCGATGTCGCCGACCGGTTCGGCAGGCTCGACGTCATGGTCTGCAATGCGGGCGTCATCGGCATCGGCTCGGTTGTCGACATGGATTTTGCCGAGTGGCGGCGGGTCACCGAAATCAACCTGAACAGCGTGTTTCTTGGCGCGCGGGCAGCAGCCCGCCAGATGATCGCCCAGGGTGGCGGAGGCGTGATCGTCAACGCCTCGTCCGGTGCCGGCCGAAAGGGAGCGGCCAATCTCTCCCACTACTGCGCCTCGAAGGCCGCCATCGTTTCGCTGACGCAGAGTTTGGCGATCGAACTCGCCCGCCATGACATCCGCGTGAACTGCTACACGCCCGGCCATATCGAGACGCCGTTCTGGAAGGACATCGCCGAGGGCTTTTCCCGGCTGACCGGGCAAACCGCGGATGACGTCATCGAAGGCTTTCGCCGCACGGTGCCGGCGGGCCGCTTCGGCAAGCCCTCGGATGTAGCCGCCGCCGTCTCGTGGCTTGCGACGTCGGATGCGGCCTATGTGAGCGGCCAGGCCATCGCCATGAACGGCGCGGAGATGCCGTATTGAGGGGAAAGCAGCATGCAGGCGTTCGACTATATCATCATCGGTGCGGGTTCTGCCGGCTGCGTTCTGGCCAACCGGCTGTCCGAGGATAGCAAGAACCGGGTTCTCCTGATCGAGGCCGGCGGCTCGGATCGCAACCCGGTCTTTTCCATTCCCCTCCTTGCCGGGGCTGCCTATTTCTGGAAGCCGAGCAACTGGCACTACGAGACCACTCCGCAACAGGGTCTGGACGGCCGCGTCATCAAGTGGCCGCGCGGCAAGGTGCTGGGCGGCTGCTCGACCATCAACGGCATGATGTACATGCGCGGCACCCGTCGCGATTACGACCTGTGGCGCCAGATGGGCCTGCCCGGCTGGAGCTATGAGGATGTCCTGCCCTATTTCAAGCGGGCCGAGCATAATCCGGAAAGACCGCAGAACAGGTTTCATGGTCAGGGAGGCCCGCTGCATGTCGAGCGCGCCAAGGCCGACAACCCTCTATACAGGGCCTTCCTGGAGGCCGGCTATGACGAGGGCATGCCCGCCAATGACGATTTCAACGGCGCGGTGCAGGAAGGCCTCGGCGTCTATGACTTCAACGTGCTGAACGGCCGCCGGGCCAGCAGCTCCACCGCCTATCTGCGCCCTGTCCTGTCGCGCTCCAATCTTGCCGTCTGGACCAAGACCCATGTGCTTGGGCTGGCCATGGATGGGCGACGCGTCACCGGCGTCAAGCTATCCCGTGGTTCCGCCCTCGAAACGATCACGGCGCGCGCCGAAGTGATCCTCAGCGCCGGCGCCATCAACTCGCCGCAGATCCTGCAACTGTCAGGCATTGGCGACGCTGACAGGCTGAAGGCACTCGGCATCGACCCGGTGCTGCACAGGCCCGAAGTCGGCCGTAACCTTCAGGATCACATGGGGGTCTATCTGAAATATGCGGCCAGCCAGAAGGTCACGCTGTTTTCGCTGTTCAGGCCGGACAGGGCGATCCGTGCGCTGACGCAAGCCTATCTCTTCGGCACCGGCCCCGCCTCCGCCGTGCCACTGGAGGCGGGCGGCTTTCTGAAGACGCGACCGGACCTCGATGAACCCGACATCCACATGACCTTCGTGCCGGGGCTCAATCTCGAAACCACGCGGGCCGGGCAAGGCGGTCACGGCTATCTGATCAGCTTCTACCAGCTTCGGCCGGAAAGCCGCGGCGAGGTGCATATCGTTAACAAAGACCCGCGCGCCAAGCCGCGCATGGATGCGGCCTATCTCTCGTCGGAATTCGACCGCCAGGTCATGCGCGACGGTGTGCGGCTTGCCTATCGCATCGGCGAGAACGCTAAGATGGCGTCCTATCGGGCAGCGTCGATCTCGCCTGTTGCTGCCGACATGGAAAGCGATGCCTCCATCGATGCCTGGGTTCGCCAGAGTGCCGGCACGACCTTCCACCCGACTGGCACCTGCCGCATGGGATCTGATGACGCCTCCGTCGTCGACGCCGAGCTGCGCGTGCGCGGCATCGATGGGCTGCGCGTCGTTGATGCCTCCATCATGCCGATGATCGTCAGCGGCAATACGTCGGCGCCCACGATGATGATCGCGGAAAAGGCTTCCGACATGATCTTGGGCAAGGCGCCGCTGCGCGGCTAAGGTGAATTCTGGCAGGGCATCTTCTTCTGCTGGATCAGCCCTTTTCAGCGCGAGAGTGAAGGCGGAGCATCAGCGACCGGCAAGCCTCAGCCTTGCCGGTTCGCCGAGTGTGCAGCCTTCCTCGATCAGGCGACAAGAAGCCGGACCACCTCTGCCACGTCTTCCACCTCTTCCAGGCGATCGACTAGGGCGATCAGTTCGTCGCCTTTCTGCGTGGAAAGGGCGGGCACGCGGCTCCAGCAGCGCCAGAACTTGTCGATGTTCTCCTCGCGCGTCAGCGGGAAATCCGGGTGGCCATAGACCGATGTGAGATCGACGCTGTGTTCGGCGCCCGATTTCAGGACGACGCTCACCGTCTGCGGTGTCATGGCCGCGTTGTCGGGGTTGGGTACTTCGATCACCGTCACGCGCGATGCAAAATCATGGGTGCGCGGATCGTTCAGCATCGCCTCGCCGATGAACTGGTCGACATCCACCACGCCGTGGTTGAGGAAGGTGCCGGCAACGAAGGCGAGGCAGAGCTTGGCGTAGTTCGGAGCGGGCGCCGGAATGTCCGGCCGCCCGACCAGGCGGTTGACCAGCGGCGGAACGATGCAGGTAATGGACTGGATATCGTCCGGCGCAAAGCCATGGGCCTTCAACAGCCGGTTCAGGCCGTCGATGACGCCATGGGTCAGGCGGCCGGACGGGAACGGCTTGTGCGACATGCGCTCCATCTGGAAACCTGAGAGCAGTTCGCGCTTGCCATGGGCGACGTCGAACTCGCCGTTTTCAAACAGGCGGAAATAGCCGTAGCGCCCCGTCAGCACGTCGCTCGGGCCCAGAATGCCGTTTGCCGCGAAATCGCAGGCAGCGATGGCCGCCCGCGCGTTGAAGCCGACCTGCATGCCGAGCAGGGGCGAGCCCTCCACATGCGGCTGCAGCGTGCCGCTCGACTGGCCGTACTGATTGCCGAGCGTGCGAATGATCGTCTCCGCGTCAAAGCCCTGCAGCTTGCCGAGCGCCGCCGCAGCACCGAAGCCGCCGGAAGCGGCGGGGCGAAAGAAGCGGATCGGCCCGCGGGCTGCCTTGCCCATGAAGATCGAGACATCGACGCCCATGACCATGGCCGTGATGAAGTCACGGCCGCTCACCGGATTACCTTGCGCCGAACGCCGCTCGCAATAGGCCATGACCGCGGAAAGGATGGTCGCCATCGGATGCAGAACCGCATCCTCGTTGACGCAGTCATATTCGAGGCTATGGATCTGGTAGGCGTTGACGAAGGCGGCCGCCGGTGCCGGAAGGCGCTCGCCGGTCACCCAGGCCGTCGCCTCGTCGCCTGTGCCCCAACTCGACGCGACGCGGATGATGCCATCGATCTTGAACCCGTGGCTGCCCGCAACACCGACGCCGAACGTGTCGAGCAGAAAGGTCTTTGCCCGCTCCACCGTTTCGGCCGGCAGAAGGTCGAAATGCGTCGCGACGACGCGATCGATCAGCCACGGAAGCGGATTTTCCTGTTCACTCATCATGCCTGTCCTTGCTGCGCTCAGGCGTCGTCGGACGCCAGCTCTGTGGATGGTTGCGAACGGTCGCCAGGACGGAGTCGTCGAAAGGCGCCATGACATAGCCGGCCGGCTGGGGAGGATTGCGGTAGCCCGTTTGTTCCGAAACGGCCGCGAGAACACGCGGATCGGTATAATAGACGCTGTAGAGCGCCTCGATCAGCGTCTGGAAGGCGGGCGCCATGGTTTGCTCCAGCCCCTCCAGAACTGCGCGCCGGCCCGCGGTGTCTAGCGTTTCAAACCCCTCCGGGAGTGCGCTCATCACTGCCTGGAGTGCCGTCGTCCAGTTCGGGCGAAACGCAAGGCGTTCCAGGCGAGCGACCCCTGATGCGGGCGGAAAACCCTTGCCGCCGGGAATGAGCGTATCGAGAAGGCAGGCACGCAGCCGGTCCCTGTCCGTGGTCATTGCGTGACCTCCGCCATGGTCTGTCGCCAACCCTTGCTGGTCAGTCCTGCCGGCGTCTCCTGTAAGCGCCGCTGCGCGATGATGCGGTCTGCGGTCCTCAGCGCAATCGCCTGGATCGTCGGGGTGGGATTGAGAGCCGCGGCCGTGACGAAGACGCTGCCATCGATGATGAAAAGGTTGTCGCAGTCATGGGCGCGGCAGTCGCCATCGACCACCGAACGGTCCGGATCCTCGCCCATTCTGGCCGTACCGAGCAAATGGAAGCCGGTATAGCGCAGCAGGCGCTGCGCCTTGATATCGGTGGCACCGGCCTCCTCGAAGGCGCGGGTCGCGCTGGCGATGCCGTGTTCGATCATGCGGCGGGTATTGTCCGAGATCCGGTAATGGAAGCGCGGGGCGGGAATGCCGTGACTGTCCTTCAGGTCGGGGTCGAGATCGATGAAATTGCTTTCCTCGGGCAGGTCCTCGGTTGTCACCGTCAGGCTTGCGGTGCGGCCGAAGCGCTCCAGGAAGGCGCCGTGATGCCCCTCCCCCCAGGGCAGCCGCGGCTGATGACCGCCGAGCGCAAAGGTGAGCGGCGCCTCGGAGCGCACCAGCTGCATCTGGTATCCGCGCTTGAAATCATGCTCGGACCGGGTCTCGTAAAAGTTCTGGCAGAGCAGCGTGCAGGCGAAGGCGCCCTCGAAATTGCGCTCCATGTCGGGAAAGACCGCCGACACCATGCCGGTCGGGTGGTGCATCAGCCGCTTGCCGACAAGGCCCGACCGGTTGGCGAGCCCCTCGGGATGCCGTTTTGATTTCGACAGGAGCAGGAGGCGTGCGGTGCCGGCGCCATTGGCCGCGAGGATGACGGTGCCGGCCGCGATATGCCGGGCCGCGCCGTTTTCGTCATAATAGGCGGCCCCGGTCGCCCGTCCCTTTGCATCGGTGGTGATCTCGAAGACCCGCGCACCTGTAACGAGCCTGGCGCCCGCCGCCAGTGCTGCGGGCCAATAGGTGATGTCGGCGCTTGCCCGCGCCAGCCGCGGACAACCCATGTCGCAGGGGCCGCAATGATTGCAGGCGCCGCGGCCGCGATAGGTGCGGCTGGTAATCGCGACATCCGAGACCCACCAGTTCCAGCCCAGCCGGTCGAAGGCCCTGGCCATGCGCTCGCCGCCGGGGCCAAGCGGAAGCGGCGGAAGCGGCCGCGGACTGCGCGGCGGATTGGCCGGATCGCCTGCAAGCCCCGAGACGCCCATGATCCGATCGTTGATGTCGTAATAGGGCTCGAGATCAAAGTAATCGATCGGCCAATCGTCACCCACCCCATCAAGGCTGCGGGTGCGGAAATCCGATGGCCTAAAGCGCGGAAACTGCGCGCCCCACTTGATGGTGCTGCCGCCGACGCCGTTGAACATGACCGGCTGGATCGGGGTGTCATCCTCGTTGACCGGATAGTCTTCAGGCAAGCCGCGGACATTCGGCGACCAGTGGTCGTTGAAATTGCGGGTCAGTTCCCAGTCGTCGCGCGTCGTCGGGGTGTCCGTGTGATCGCGCCAGTTGCCCTGTTCGAGGCAGGTGACGCGAAAGCCGGCAGAGGCCAGGCGCCAGGCGCAGGCTGCGCCGGAGGCTCCGGCGCCAATGATCAGGATCTCGTCAGACGAAGACGTCATTGCGCGCTCCCGGCATGTCCTGCGTCAGATCCGCCTGCTCCTGCGCGCGCCAACAGCGCACCCGGCGGCCCGTGACATCGCTCTTGAGCACCTGCCGCTCACGCTGGCAGCGATCGACACGATAGGAGCAACGGCTGTAGAGGAAGCAGCCCTCCGGAAGATCGACCGGGCTTGGGATTTCACCGGCAAGAGAATCCTCGTTCTCGCGGTCGACACGACGGTTTTCCGGGTCCGGCGCAAGGTGGGACGCAATCAGCGCCCGCGTATAGGGATGGCGCGGGTTTTCAAACAGCTCACGCGTCTGCCCGATTTCGACGATCTGCCCGAGATACATCACCGCCACCCGGTCGCAGACCTGGCTGATCGTGGAAAGATCGTGCGAGATGAACAGGAAAGAGAGGCCGAGTTCGGACTGCAGGCGCCGCAAGAGGGCAATGAGGCTGGCGCGCGAGGACGGCGCCAGGACAGACGTCGGTTCATCGAGAATGATGAATTCCGGCTTGGTCGCCAGCGACCGCGCGATGTTGACGCGCTGCAGGGCGCCGGCGCCAAGATCCCTCGGTCGGCGCGACAACATGCTTTCATCGAGCTCCACCAGCGCCATCAATTCGCGGATCCGCGCGGCGCGCTGCGTGCGGGTGAGCCCGGCATGGATCTCCAGGGGCTCCGACAGGATGCGTTCTATCGTCCAGCGGGCATCGACGCTGTCATAGGGATCCTGCAGCACGATCTGCATCTCTGCGCGGGCCTTCTTCAGCGCCGCGCCCCGGATGACGCGCAGATCCTGCCCCTTGAACGACAGGCGCCCGTCATCGGCCTCCGCAAGCTTGATGATCAGACGCCCGACCGTCGATTTGCCGGATCCGCTTTCGCCGACAAGCCCGACCGCCTCTCCGGGCTGGATCGTCAGGTCGACATCATTGACCGCATGCACACGCTTGGTGCTGTTGCTGATGGGAAAGGACTTCGACAGCGACGCGACATCCACGATTGGTAGGGCATCGTCGTCACTGGAGGCCGCAGGCATGGCCGCGGATGCCTCCACCCTGTGATGCGTCGTCCGGCGTCGCTTGAAATAGGCCCTGGTCTCGTCCTGATCGACGATGCGGCCCTGTTCGAGCACGACCACCCGGTCGCAATAATTGGCGACGATCCCGTCTTCCTGCGTCACGAGCAGGACGGAGGATTGGGTGGTGCGTACCGTCTTCCAGAGCTGATCCAGGAACTGCGCCTGGATCGTGACGTCGAGCCCGCTGGTCGGTTCGTCGGCAATCAGCAGTCCCGGCATGGAGCTCAGCGCCATCGCGATCAGCACGCGCTGCGCCATGCCGCCGGAGAGTTCGTGGGCGAAGGCATCGAGGCGCCGCTCGGGGTCGTTGATGCCGACCAGTCGCAGCATTTCGATAGCCCGCGCCCGGGCCTCATGGGCCGCTTTCGGCTGGTGCGCCAGCCAGGCATTGCCGATCTGCGCACCGACATTGATCATCGGATGAAGCGAGGCGCGGGGGTTCTGGACGATCAGGCCGATGTCCTTTCCCCGCACAGTGCGAAGCTCGGCTGCCGGAAGCGACAGCAGGTCTTGCCCGTTCAGCATCACGGTGCCGGAGGTAATCCTGCCGGGCGGCTTGACGAGGCCGAGCATAGCATAGGCGGCGGTAGATTTGCCGCTGCCGCTCTCTCCCAGGAGGCCGACGATCTCGCCCCTGCGGACCTCGAAGCTGACGGCGTCGAGCGCCTTTTTTCCATCGAAAGCGACCGTCAGGTCACGCACGTTGAGAAGGTCGCGACCCAGGTCGGGTGCGGCCGGTTGAGCTGTCATTCGTGTTCCCCTGAGCGTTGTTTTTCTGCGAACCGAACTTCATTATGAATTCGTATTCAAATAGCGCGCGCCGCCCTTGTCAACCGTAATTCTCAAGCAGGCCCTACAACAAACCGCAACGATACCGGGCGGAATTGCGTAAGCTACGCGATCTTTCTTTCTCCGGGTGCCTTGACAGCCAAACGCGTTCGAATGAATTATGAATTCGTATGCAAAATCCAATAAGGGGAACTACTCTCAATGCATGCATGCTCGAACCTTCCCGTATTCCTGCGTCAATCCGCTAAGCGAAGCGTCCTTGCTGCGCTGGCCGCAAGCACCCTGCTTGCCCCGGTCTCGTCTGCAAACGCGCAGGCGCCCGGCACCCTCGTCTTCCTTGCCGAAGACGTCCCCTCCGGGCTCGACATCGATGGTCCGTCGATTGCGATTCCGACCACCCAGCTCGGCATGATGCAACTCCTCGAGCCGCTCGTCGCCTATGAGTACAAATCCGCGCCGAATGAAGACGGCATCATCATGCCGGACTTTACCAAGCCGACCGGGCGGCTGCTTGAAAGCTGGGATTACGATCCCGCGACCTACAAGTGGACGCTTCATGTGCGCAAGAACGTCAAGAGCTGCGCGGGCAACACCCTCACCGCCGGCGACCTGATGTACACCTACGAGCGCGCGCTGAATGTCGGCGGCGCGGTGCCGAACGCCTGGTTCCTGATGAACATGTCGGGCGTCAAGGGCTTCACCCAGGATGTCTTCAGCACCGACAAGGCGGTTGCCGAGAAGGCGAAGAAGGGTCTCGGCCAGGGCATTCGCAAGATCGACGACTACACGGTCGAAGTATCGCAGGAAACGCCCAATCCGCTCTTGCTGGTCAACATGGCCGTGACGATCTCGCAGGGCGTGTTCGATTCCAAGGAGATGAAGGCTCACGCGACGGCCGCCGATCCGTGGAGCTACGATTACGCCAACAATACGAACCTGCCGTCCTTCGGGCCCTACTGCCTGGACAACTGGGTGAAGAACTCGGAAATCCGCTTCAAGGCCAACCCGAACTATTATCGCGGCAAGGCGCCGATCGAGACCGCCATCATTCGCAAGGTGCCGCAGGGCGGCAACCGCATCAGCATCCTGCGCTCTGGCCAGGCTCAGCTCATCCAGGGCATGACGCCAAACCAGTATGACAGCCTGCGCAAGATGCCTGGCGTCAAGGTGAGTGGTGTGACCGGCAACGAAGGCCTGTTCGTGGTGATGAACTTCAACACCGCCCCCTTCGACAACATCAAGCTGCGCCAGGCAATCGGCTATGCCATGCCCTATCAGCGCATCATCGACGTGGGCTATAGCGGCCAGGCCAAGCAGTGGGAAAGCGTCGTCGCCTCGACCTATCCGAGCTTCGTCAAATACGCGCCGCCCTATGGCTACGATCCGCAGAAGGCCAAGGCTCTGCTGGCCGAGGCCGGCTTCCCCGACGGCAAGGGTCTTGAGAAGTATGCCGACAAGTTCAAGCTCACCTATGTGGCGGAAAAGGAAACGACGCTCGGCCCGATCGTCAACCAGATCCGCACCGCGCTGACGGCGATCGGCATCCCGGTGACGCTCGATCCCATTCCGCAGACGCAGTATGGCGACCGTCAGATCGTCAAGAAGGACCTCGCCTTCGCCGTCAACGACCAGGAAAAGCCGATCGGCGTCGATACCGGCTACGCCATGCAGCTGTTCTTCGTGTCAAAGGCGGCCGGCGGCCTCAACAACATGATGAACTATGCCAATGCGGATCTGGATGCGCAGTGGGCGAAGGCCCGCGTCGAACCGGATACGGCCAAGCGCGATGCGATCCTCGCCGACATGCAGAAGACGCTGATGCATGATCTCGCCTGGTTGCCGCTGGTCGAGTTCAAGACCCAGTGGGCCCATTCGGACAAGCTGAGCGGGCTCTCCTGGAACCCGAGCAACTCGCTGCTGCTCTACGACCTGCACTACTGATGTGTCTTGCGGGGCCGCCACCCGCGGCCCCGGTTTCAACCGGAGTGCGACATGATCCGAAAGTTCATCCTCAAGCGGCTCGCAATCGGCGCGCTGCAGATGCTGGGCCTGACGCTTGCGGTGTTTTTTCTGGTGCGGATGCTTCCGGCCGACCCCGTCTCCCGCCTGGTCGGCCTCAACGCCTCGCCGGAAGCCTACGCCCAGGCCCAACGCAGTCTCGGCCTCGACAAGCCGGTGGTCACCCAGTTGCTCGAATATCTCGGGCTGGGCTCGGGTCCCGGCCTGCTCCAGGGCAATCTCGGCACCTCGTGGCTGACGAATGCCAGCGTCGTGTCCGAAATCGGCGCTTCGCTGCCCACCACGCTTGAACTCCTGACCTACAGCTTCGTGGTAACCTTGCTGATCGCCATTCCGGTCGGCGTCGCCAGCGCGTCGAACCCGGGCAAGTTCGTTGACAAGGCGGTCTTCGTCTACGGCCTCTTCGGCGGCTCGCAGCCGGAGTTCTGGTGGGGACTGCTGTTCGTTCTCATCTTCTTCGCCCAGTTGAACGTGGCGCCGGCGCCGCTCGGCATGATCGATCCGCTCCTGATCCCTCCGCCACGTGTCACGGGCTTCTACACACTCGATGCGGTGATCGCCGGCGATTTCCGGGCACTCATCGATATCTTCCATCATCTGATGTTGCCGATCCTGACGATGGTCTTCGTGCTCTCGGGCCCGGTGATCAAGATGGCGCGACAGAGCATGATCCGTGCTCAGGCGTCGGACTTCATCCTGTATGCCAATGCCGCGGGGCTGCGGCAGTCACAGGTGACCCGGTATTCGATGCGCGCAGCGATTGCCCCGACGATTACCCTCGTGGGCATCCTCTACGGGGTCATGCTCGGCGGCGCCGTGCTGGTGGAAAGCGTCTATTCCCTCGGCGGCATCGGCCAGTACGCCGTCCGCTCGGTTCTCGCCTTCGACTATCCCTCGATCCAGGGCATCGTCCTGGTGATCACGGCGATCTCGCTGCTGATCTACCTGGCGCTCGACATCCTCTATGCCGTCATCGATCCAAGGGTGGTGTATTCATGAGCGACATCACATCCGCTTCGTCCGCCATCGGCAAGCTGCCGCCAAAAGCGCGACCGGCCATCTCACCGCTTTTGACCTTCGCGGTGGTTTTCGCGCTCGGCGCGCTGATCCTTGCGGCCTTCGGCGAATATATCGTGCCATACGATCCGGTCGACAGTTCCTTCATCCCGAACATGCCGCCGCCGGCGCTGAGCGATGTCCCATCCCTCCTCTGGGGGACGCTCACGGGTACGGCTGCAGAACCCATCCACTGGTTCGGCACGGATTCCTCCGGCTTCGACGTCTTCTCGCGGGTGCTGTGTGCCCCGCGGATCGATCTGTCCATCGCGCTTGCATCCAATTTCCTCGCCATGCTGATCGGCATTCCGTTCGGGCTCGTGGCCGGCTATTTCCGCAATCCGCTGACCGAGCTGATGATGCGGGTCTCCGACGTCCTGCAATCCTTCCCGGTGTTCATCTCGGCGATGATCCTCGTGGCGCTGGGCGGCCAGTCGATCGCCAACGTGATCGTCGCCCTGTCGCTGCTCTATGCACCGATCTATGTGCGGCTGACCCGTTCCGAGGTGATGGCGCAGAAGAGCAAGGGCATGGTGGAGGCGTCGCGGGCGCTCGGGCAGAGCGAGTTGATGATCGCGATGAAACACGTGCTGCCCAATTCGATGGGACCCTCGCTGGTGCAGAGTTCCGTCACGATCGGCTTTGCCATCCTGCTCACCGCAGGCCTGTCCTTCGTCGGCGCCGGCGTGCGTCCGCCCAATCCGGAATGGGGCTTGATGATCTCGACCGGGGCCAATGACATCGTGCTTGGCCAATGGTGGACCTCGGTCTTTCCCGGCATCGCCATCTCGCTGACCGTCTTCGCCTTCGCCGTCATCGGCGACGCGCTGGAGCAACGCTACAACCGCTGACCCGGCTTTGGCCGCATGGTCAGCGCCATCACACGAGGACCCACGATGAGAGTGATCGTATTGTTCAACCTGCGCCCCGGCGTGACCGTCGCAGACTATGAAACATGGGCGAAGACGACCGACCTTCCCGTCGTCAACGCGCTGCCGTCGATCGAAAGCTTCCGCGTTTTCCAGGCGACCGGCGTCATGGGATCGGGCGAGGCCCCGCCCTACCAGTATATCGAAGTGGTCGACATTGCCGATGAAACCCAGTTCGGCGCCGATGTTTCCACCGATACGATGAAGCGGATCGCCGCGGAATTCCAGGCGCTCGCCGACAACCCGATCTTCGTCACCACCACCGAGCTGAAGGCGTGAACCGATGGAGAAAATTCTGAAGGGCAAGGTAGCGCTCGTAACCGGTTCGGGTAGACCCGGCGGGCTCGGCCAGGGGATCGCCCGGCATCTCGCCGATGCCGGCGCCTGCGTCATGCTGCACGATCGCGGCAGCCTGTCCGGCGACATCGCGCCGTCGCACGGCATCGGCACCTCGTCGGACCTCGAAGCGATGGCGGAAGAGATCCGTTCCCAGACCGGCACGGAAATCGCCACCGTCACCGGCGATCTGATGGACGAGGCGGCGATCGAAAACATGGTCGCTGCGACCGTCGAGCGCTTTGGCCGGCTGGATATCCTCGTCAACAACGCCGGCATCGGCTACCTGTTCGGCCCCACGACCGAGATCGACGCAAGCCATCTCGATGCGGTGCTCGGCGTCAATCTGCGGGCCGCGATCCTTGCCACCAAACATGCGGCCCGGCAGATGATCGCCCAGGGCCAGGGCGGGCGGATCATCAACATCGCCTCCCAGGCCGGCAAGTCGGGATTTGCGCTGGCGACGGCCTACACGGCTTCCAAGCATGGCATGATCGGCCTCACCCGCTCGACGGCCATCGAATTCGGGCCGCACGGGATCACGGTCAATGCGATCTGCCCCAACCACGTCACCACGGGGCTCGGCAGCTGGCAGAACGACTTCATGTCCTCCGCTCGCGGCCAGACCAAGGACCAGTATCTTGCCGAGATGCGCGCCCGCATTCCGCTCGGCCGGACGGGCACGCCGGACGATATCGCAAAGGCCGCGGTCTTTTTATGCTCTTCGGCGGCAGACTACATCACGGCCGAAGCCATGAACGTCTCCGGCGGCGAGGAGTATCATTGATGCCACGCGCAGGGAGGGCCGGCGGTATCGGCCGCGCTCACACATTTCTCAATCAGCATTGGAAGGAAGTGAATCATGTCTGGTCTGGACAGATCGGCCGTCGCGTTTGATGTCGAATTCCCGGTGGTCGTGGTCGGCGCCGGCGCTGCGGGACTGACCGCTGCGCTCGCCGCCCGCGACGCAGGTGCCGAAGTCTTGCTGCTGGAGCGCGACGAGACGCCGCGCGGCAGCACCAGCATGTCGCAGGGCTATGTCTGCGCCGCCGGCAGCAAGATCCAGCGGGCCGCCGGCATCGAGGACGATGCGGAGCGTTTCTACGCGGACATCATGGCGCGCACGCGCGGCACCGCCAATCCCGATCTGGCGCGCACGGTCTCCGACAATGCCGGCCGCGCCATCGACTGGCTGGTGGAGAACCACAAGATCCCCTTCGAGATGAACCTGACCTGGGGCGGCTTCTTCGGCCATTCCGTCAACCGCATGCATGGCGTGCCCTCCAAGCGCGGCGAAGAGCTCCATGGCGCCCTGATCCGGGCTGCGGAAGAGGCAGGCGTCAATCTCGTCACCGGAGCCCATGTCGACAAGGTCTTTGCCGACGAGACCAACACGGTGGTGGGCGTGCGGGTGAGGCGCGCCGACGGCAGCGAGGAACTGGTGGGCTGCCAGACGCTCGTGCTCACCACCTGCGGCTTCGGCGCCAATCTCGAAATGGTAAAGACCTATATTCCGAGCTTCGGCCAGGCGGCGAACTACCGCTATTTCGGCCACGAGGGCAACGAGGGCGAAGGCATCGAATGGGGCAGAGACCTCGGCGCCGCCCTCGGCAGCATGGATGCGTTCCAGGGCTATGGTGCGCTGACGGAGCCCTATGGCATCATCGCCAATTACGATATGGTGATGAACGGCGCGGTCACCGTCAACATCGAGGGCAAGCGCTTCTCCAATGAAAATGCCGATATCTCGGCCCAGGCGCTGAACATCCTGGCGCAGCCGGAGGGCACGGGCTGGATCATCTTCGACGATGCCCGGCGCGCCATCGTCGAGAACCTGCCGGAGTTCAGGGATCTCGTTACCCTCGGCGGCGTCCGGACCGCACCCGACGCCGATCAGCTGGCAGCGCTCATTCGCGTTCCCCCTGACGCCCTGAAGGACACCCTCGCCGAGGTCGAGAAAATGACCCGGGGCGAGATGGCGTGCCCCTTCGGTCGCGACTTCAGCAAGTCCGCACCGCTGTCCGGCACCCTGCATGCACTAAAGACCACGGGCGCACTGTTTCATACGCAAGGCGGGCTGAAGGTGAACAGCAAGGCGCAGGTGATCCGCGCCGACGGCACGCCGCTGCCGAACCTCTTTGCCGGGGGCGGCACGGCTGAAAGCATTTCCGGCACCGGCTGCAACGGCTACCTGCCGGCCGCCGGCCTCTGCATGGCCGTGACGCTCGGCATGCTCGCAGGCGCATCTGCTGCCGAACTGGCGGCGAGCGCCTGAAGAGACTGACGGCACGAAAAGGCCGGCTGCGTGATCATCACGCAGCCGGCCTTTCTTCGAGGAAAGCGGCAAGAGCAGTCGGCTACAGCGACTGCAGGTGAGCGACGATTTCGTCTTCCGTCACCACATCCGCATATTTGGCGTTCATGTCGAACAGATTGGCCTCGTGCGGGCCAGGATGGCGATCACCACAGGCATCGCGCACGACCGTTGTGATGAAACCATGCGACATGGAATCGACGCAGGAGGCGCGAACGCAGCCACTGGTCGTAAGCCCGGTCAGGATGACGTTGTCGACGCCCAGCGACGTCAGCAATGACGCCAGCGACGTGCCGAAGAAGGCGCTCGGATACTGTTTCATCACCACGAATTCGTCCGGATAGGGCGTGAGCCCCTTGGCGAAGGCACCCATCGGATTGCCTGCCGTGAAGGCCTTGAGCGGCTTTGCCTTCTGGAAAAAGCGTCCGCCGTCGGCGCCGCTTGGATGCAGCAGTACGCCCGTCAGGATGATGGGGATCTTCTTGGCCCGCGCGACCTCGCGGATCCTGAGGGCGCTTGCCAGGGCTTCATCGACGCCGGCATAGAGCGGATCCGTGGGCTCGTAATAGGCCTCAGCGAAATCGACCAAAACCAGCGCCGGCGACTTACCGAAACCGACCCGGTTGTCATAGGCCTTCCGGTAATTCTCCATCAAATTCTCAGACATGCTCGATCCTTTGCAGAGGGTGCCTGCACACCCGGATTGGTCGACAGTCGGGTCCGGCGCGGACGCGCGTGCCGTCCCCCCTGTCGAAGCACGCTCCAGACCTTGCCCTCGTGGCAAGCAGCCTGGAACGGTCGTTCTCGGGACTTTCCAGCCTATTCGCCCGCGATCTGGATATTGGACCGGGTCTTCATCAACGGCTGCACATGCTGGCCGAACTGGTCGAGGCCGATCAGGAAGTCGTCGAAGGTCAGCATCAGGCCTTTGGTGCCCGCCACCGCGCCGGCCTCATCGAGCATTCTCGCGACGGTTTCGTAGGATCCCACGATGGTGCCGATATTCATGTTGACCGCGCCTTCCGGCAGATTGATCGACTTGGCGGTGGAAGACGCATCGGCATTGGCGTCCTTGCTGCCCTGGTCGGCCATCCAGGCGAGCGCGCTGATATCGGCGCCGTCCTTGTATTTCTGCCACTTGGCCATCGCCAGTTCGTCGGTCTCGTCCATGATGACCATGAACAGCACATAGGCGCCGACATCGCGGCCCGTCTTGGCTGCAGCTTCCATCAGGCGTTCATTGCCGGCAGCATAGGCGGTTGGCGTGTTGATGCCGACACCGAGCACGAAATTGTAGTCGGCATATTGCGCGGCAAATTCCATGCCCCGCGGGCTTTGGCCGGCCGCGACGATCTCGATCTTGTTCTCCGGCATCGGCTTCATCATGCAATCCTTCATGGTGAAGTGCTTGCCGTCGAAGGTGCATTGGCCGTTCTGCCAGAGCTCTTTCAAGACGTGGACATATTCGCTCGAATAGTCGTAGCGATATCCGAAATAGTCATCACCGGGCCACATGCCCATCTGGTCATATTCCGCCATCTGCCAGCCCGAGACGATGTTGATACCGAAGCGGCCAGGCGCCACGGAATCGATGGTGGTCGCCATGCGCGCGACGATTGCCGGCGGCAGCGTGATGACGGCGGTCGAGGCGAAGAGCTTGATACGGTTGGTAACGGCCGCGAGGCTCGCCATCAGCGTGAACGACTCCAGATTGTAGTCCCAGAATTCGGACTTGCCGCCGAAGCCGCGCAGCTTGATCATCGAGAGCGCGAAGTCGAAGCCGTATTGTTCGGCCTTCTGGACCACCTGCTTGTTGAGATCGAAGCTGGGCTTGTATTGCGGCGATTCCGTCGAGATCAGCCAGCCATTGTTTCCGATCGGAATGAAGACACCGATATTCATCATATTCCCCCTTTGCTTGGTGATGTTGTTGAGTTCTGGCGATCATTCGACAGAGCCGGAGCGCGCGGCGCGTGAAGGCTCGTCGTGTGTCGCAAAGCGTGGCTGCCCATGCGCTCTTTCCGCGGCCTCCTAGATCAAGCTCGGCAGCCACAGAACGATTTGCGGAAAGAGCGTGATCAGCAGCGTGAAGGCGACCATGACCAGGAAGAAGGGAATGATCGACTTCGACACGGCGCCAAGGCTCGCACCCGTCAGGTTCTGGACGACGAAGAGGTTGAAGCCGACCGGCGGCGTGATGGCGCCCATTTCGGCGACAAGGACCAGGAATATGCCGAACCAGATCGGATCATAGCCTGCCGCATTGATGAGCGGAAACGTGACCGGAAGCGTCATCACGATCATCGATGTTCCGTCCAGGAAGCAGCCCAGGATGACATAGAAGACGATCAGCACGGCGATCAACGCGACCGGTGACAAATGGAGAGAGGCGACGAATGCCCCGACCTGACCAGGTATCCCGAGAAAGGCCATGGCCTTGGCGAGAAACAGAGCCCCGCCGAGGATAAGGCCCAGCATGGCGCAGGTCCGCACTGAGGATGCCGTGGCCGCCATCAGCAGTTTTACGGTCAGCACGCGCTCGTAGGTTGCAATGGCCAATGAGCCGAACACGCCCATGACCGCCGCTTCGCTCGGCGTCGCGATCCCGCCATACATCGAGCCGATGACGAGGAGGATCAGGGACACCATCGGCAGCAGCCCAATGGTGGCCTTGAGCTTTTCAGCCAGCGTCATCGTGATTTTTTCGTCCGGCACCACATTCGGAAAGAGGATGGCGTGGATCATGACGTAGAGGCTGAAGCAGGACGCCAGCAACAGGCCCGGTACGATGCCGGCCGTGAAGAGTTCGAGTACCGAAACCCCGGTCAGCACGCCGTAGACGATCAGCACAAGGCTTGGCGGTATCAGCAGGCCGAGCGCGCCGGCACTGGCGAGCGATCCCATGGCGATGGAAGGCTGGTAGCCGCGGCGCAGCAGTTCCGGCAAGGTGATCTTGCCGATGGTGGCAGCGGTCGCTGCCGAGGAACCGGATGCGGCTGCGAAGATCGTGCTGCCGAGCACGTTGATGTGCAGCAGCCGACCGGGGATCGGCGAAACCCAGGGCGCAAGGCCGCGGAAAAGCTGTTCGGCAAGCCGGGTGTGGAACAGGATGTCGCCCATCAGGATGAACAGCGGCAGCGCCACCAACTCCGGTGAGGTGAGGCTCGTCCAGACATCCTGGCCGAGCAGACGGATCACCGGCATGGTCTTGAAGATCTCAAGCCCGATGACGCCGATACCGACCAGCGACAACCCAACCCAGACCGAGGAGCCGAGAAGCACCAGAGCCAGGAGCAAAATCGTGACCATCGCCATCAGTGAGCTCCTGCGCCTGTTTCGGCGCTATCCGGCCGCAGCTCGGGTTCCAGGCCGGCCAGAAGCCGGATGAGGCGTGCAACAAGAGAGATGACGAAGATGCCCAGCATCGCCGCCGTTGCCGCCTGCGGATAACCGAGCGGCGTACCGCTCGCGTAGAACGACACCGTGCCGTAGCGGAAGCTGCCGATAGCGAGCATCGCCAGGGCGCTGCAGAGATAGCCGGCAAGCGCGATGCCGACGATGGTGCAGCCTATGTCGAGGCCCCTCGCCGCCCCCTTGCCGAGAGCCTGCGGGAGCATGGCCACACGAATGTGGCCACCTTCGCGGATAGCCTGCCCACCGCCGCCGAGCAGCACGGCCGCAAGCAGATAGCCGTTATATTCGACGACGAAGGACAGGGATGACGAGAAGAACGTGCGCAGCAGCACTTCCGCACCATCCATCAGCACAAGCGCAGCAAGGCTGATGCCTGCGAAGATGGCACCGAAGCGCGACAGTCCGTCTGAAATCTTGAGGAAAATATGCATCTGCCTACCGGATTTGCGAGCCACGACCCGGCGCAAGCCGGGCTGACGAACTCTTAGTTGCGGCCAACAGCCTTCAGATATTCAGCGACCAGATCCTTTGAAGGCGGGCCGATCCGCGTGAATGTCTTTTCCCACACGGGCCGGGCTGCGGCCTGCATCGCGGCCGCCACATCGGCCGGCGGCGCGCTCACCTGCATGCCGCCGGCGCGCAGCTTTTCGACAGCCTTGGCATCCTCGCCGGCCGAAACCTTCCAGAATTCCGGCTGCAATTCCGCGGCAAGCTTTTCCACCGCGGCCCGGTCCTCGGCGCTCAGCGCGTTCCAGGCGTCCTGGTTCACCAGCATGGCGTTCGAGGTCCACAGATGGTTCGTCAGGTATGTGTATTTGAGGAATTCCCAGTATTTCTGGTCGGCGGCGGTCGTCATCGACGTCGTGGTTGCATCGAGCGCGCCCGAGGCGAGGGCCGGCAGAACGTCCGCGATCGGCATCTGCACCGGTGTCGCGCCCAGCGCTTCGAAGAATTGCGCGGCATTGCTGTCAGGCGTGCGGATCTTCAGACCCTTGAGATCTGCGACGGATTTGATCTCGCGCCGGCTGAAGATCTGGTTGGCGGGCCAGGGCACGACATAGAGCACTTTGACGTTATGGCGTGACAGCCCTTCCTTGACCCTGTCCAGCACCTTGCCATGCAGGACCTTGAGGTCGCCCTGACTGGAAATCAGATAGGGCAGCGATTCGACGCCGCTGATCGCGACCTCGCCCACGGCCTGCGAAAGCGGTGCATCCGCCATGGGCACCACGCCGTCCCGCACGGACCGGATGGTCTCAGGCCCCTTGATGCCGAGCACAC
The DNA here is from genome assembly GCF_042611105.1 of Neorhizobium fuzhouense. Taxonomy (NCBI): domain Bacteria; kingdom Pseudomonadati; phylum Pseudomonadota; class Alphaproteobacteria; order Hyphomicrobiales; family Rhizobiaceae; genus Neorhizobium; species Neorhizobium fuzhouense. The sequence goes on from NZ_JBHFFP010000004.1 coordinate 69,115, forward strand.
CGCCGGCCTGTACGTTGATCGTCAGTTCGCCGCCGGTGACGGCTTTGGCCCGCTCCGCAAAGGTCTGCGCATCGATCGTATGGAATTCCTTCGGGCCCCAGGGCAGAGCCATGTCCCATTCCTGCGGGGCGCTTGCCGCATTGGCGGCGTGCAGACAATACATCAGTGTCGAGGCGAGCAAGACGCTCGCCAGCCGTGCAATATTCATCGTCGCTGTTCCCTTTATCGGAGCTTTGCTCCTCTTTATGAGACCGATCTTTCAGCGGGCGACAGGTCTTGTCAACCAAAAATGCATACGCATTCACACATTAGCGACCTGTCTCCAACGGCGCGACCGGCCGCAACGCCTGCCATTCATTGAAAAGCCAGCGATATGAACATGCATCCGTCACCGATTGCCGCGTTTCCTGCCGCCGATCACGGTAGGCGATTATGCATGCGCATTCAGAAGGACATATTCGTAAAATCTGCCTTAGGCTCAATCGCGCATGTCGGGAGAGCGCCGCAAAACTGTCAGACCGCAGCTGCGGCATGGGCGCGCTCCTGATGCCGGCAAACAACTCCTGGGTTCCTCGAGTCCGAGGCTTGCGATCGGCGCGAGCGCCCGGAACTGCACGGCGGCTCGAAATTGCGCCTGACCAGGCGAAGCTGGAAAAACGTGCCCTTCGCTTTCCTGAATTTAGTACATCAATTTAATGGACTAAATTGACCCAAGACAACGTTTGTTAGAATATGGTGACAGACGCTGAGGGCCGGACATGACACCATTTTCTCTGCCGCATCTCGGCATTTTCGATTTTTCTGCCTTTAGACCCGGCGGCCAAGGCTTTGCTTCGCTGAAGCGTCGGGAGGAGGCGGAAACGAGCACCATGTCCGACCCTGTCGGCATGCCCGCCTCTGATGATCGCACGGAAAGCTCCCGGATTTACCTCTGGAGTTTCTTTCCCCTCTTCTGAAACACATGGTTTGTAAGAGACCATGATCGAAAGGTTACCTCATGTCCCGGATTGGCCCGCATGCAGCCATTCGACCCCTCAACACGGGTGACGCGCTCATGCGCTGTTGCCGCCTTGCAATCACAAGGGGTTGAGAATGCTCGAAACAATTTTAGAAGCCGAGGCTGCATCATGGAAAAGAGTGTTGTGGAATTTGCAGGTTTACCCGTCGGGATAGCCGTCAACGAAGGCAGTGTCTTCCGCTTCATTGCGGTGAAGTTTCATGTCATCGACCTGGATAACCAGAAGTTCGAAAGTCTCGGCGATCTGCGCAGAGCCATCGTCCGCCATCTGAACGACGCGCGCCAACTCGCCGCTTGAAATTGGCTCGCCGCAGGCGAGGATTGCTGGACCATTGTCCGCGAGGTTCGCATCCAAAAGCTTTATCAGGCTGCACCGCCGGGTCACGACTATGCCCTCGCGAACCTGCGCTATCCCCCTTCGCCACAAGCGATCGAGACAGCATCATCGTCATGAGATCGACGGATTCCTCCACCTCTGCTTCGGCCGTCTCCAGAAGAGCCGTCCCTCGTTTCTCAACGCACAAAGCCGCTGCCTTGCCGGGCGCGATGCCAAGCCGTGGTCCGGATTACCGTTCGCGCAAGCTGTCGTGCAGATGTTCAAGCAGCGGAGCGAGGAGGAAATCCATGATACGCCGCTTGCCGGTGAGGATCTCGGCCTTGATGGACATGCCGGGCTGCAGGGTTACCGTGTGATCGCCGTTCTTGAGAGCAGCGCCGGGGTCAAGGGCCACCCGCACCGCATAGCGCAGGTGCTCGCCAGCGCCGAGCGCGTCCGCGGCATCTCCCCGCTCAACACCCTGGGCCACCATGCCGGAGGACGCAGAGCCGGGATTGGCATCACGGTCGATCGACACGACGGTACCTTTCAACAGCCCAAAGCGCGTGAAGGGATAGGCATCGACCTTGATCTCGACTTGCTGGCCGGGGGAGACAAAGCCGACATCCCGGTTGCTGACGTCAGCCTCGATTTCGACAGGCGTGTCGATCGGGGCGATCGAGAGCAGTTGTTCGGCAGGCGTCAGAACGCCTCCGACGGCAAAGACATGCATCTGCTGCACCTGCCCGGCAATCGGCGCGCGCAGCGTGAGCAACGCCATCCGGCGCGCGGCCTTCGCCAGCGCCTCGTCGGCCGCGACCATCCGCTGCCTTGCATTCGCCAGATCGGCGCTCGCCATGTTTGAAATTTCCGCACCGGCTGCGATCATCTGCTGGCGCAAACCCTTGATGGCCGCATCCACCGACAGGAGCTTGGCCTGGCTGGTCTCGCGCTCCCCCTGGGCTTCCACCACGGACTGGAGGCTGGAGAGGGCCTGATACTGGGGCAGGAAGCCGCCCTGCGCGGTCTTCGAAACAATCTCGTTGCGCTTCTCGATGAGCGGCAGGACGGCGTCGAGCTTGAGGATCGTCTGGCGAAGCGACTCGCGTTCGGCGGTCTTTTCGGCAATGGCCTGCTCGATGCCGGCCATCCTGGCATTGGAGGCAACCACCTGCATGCGAAGCTGCTCCTCGGCCCGTCTCACCTCGTCTGCCGTCGTGTCCGGGACGGATGGGAAAGCCGCCGTCGGTCCACCTGCGAGAAAGGCGTCGAGGCGCATGATGTCGAGCCTCGCCTGTGCACGATCATGCCGAGCCCTGTCGAGTTCAGCGGCAGCCGTCGTCTTGTCGAGCTCGATGAGCGGTGCACCGGTGCTGACGATATCCCCGGGCTTGACGAGAATGGCGGCAACGGTCGAGGTTTCGAAAGCCTGCACGACCTGCGTCCGCGACGGCGTCACGAACTTCCCCGGCGCCACCGCAACGATGTCGACCTGGCCAAAATAGGCCCAGCCGATGGCACAGAGGGTCGCAACCCCGATCACACCGATGATCAGACGGCCCAGAGGATTGGGCGGCGTTTCCATCACCTCAAGAGCTGCCGGAAGAAAGCTTCGCTCGGGCGCATGAAGAAAGAGTGCCATGATTGATACTCCCGATTACCGAAGGCCGGCCTGAAGGCGGAACAGGTTCGAATAGCGCCCGTCTCCGGCCACCAGCGTCTCATGCGTGCCGTCCTCGACGACACAGCCCTCTTCAATGGTCAAAATGCGATCGGCGCGACGAACCGTGGAGAGGCGATGGGCAATGATCAGCACCGTGCGTCCCTTGCAGATCTCGCGCATGTTGGCCTGGATGGCGGCCTCGGATTCCGAATCGAGCGCCGATGTGGCCTCGTCGAAGATGAGGATGCGCGGATTGCCGGCCAGCGCACGCGCAATGGCGATCCGCTGGCGCTGTCCGCCGGACATCGACACGCCCCGCTCGCCGACCTTGGTATCATAGCCAAACGGCATCTGGGTGATGAAGTCATGGGCACCCGCCATGCGTGCGGCCTCAATGACACGCTCCAGCGGCATCGTCGGTTCCGCCAGCGCGATATTCTCGCGGATCGTATGATTGAAGAGGATATTGTCCTGCAGCACGATGCCGATCTGGCGCCTGAGGACAGCAGGATCAAGCAGGCTCACATCGATGCCGTCGATGAGGATGCGGCCGCTGTCCGGCTGGTAGAGGCGCTGGACGAGCTTGGCAAGCGTGCTCTTGCCCGATCCGGAGGGGCCGACGATGCCGACGACCTGGCCGGCCGGGACCTTGAGGTCAAGCCCGCGCACCACGGCGCGCCCTCCCGGCGTGTAGCGGAACGTCACGTCTTCAAACCGGATGTTGCCTTCGATCGCCTGCACCGAAATGGCCGTCGCCCCCTGCGGCTCGACCGGCGTGTTGAGAATATCGCCGAGACGCTCAACCGACAGGCGAACCTGATGAAACTCCTGCCAGACCTGCACAAGGCGCAGGATCGGACCGCTGACCTGCCCGGCCAGCATATTGAATGCCACGAGTTCACCGACGGTCATCTTGTTTGCGACAACGAGGCCGGCACCGATGTAGAGGGTGATGGCCGTCAGCCCCTTGTTGATCAGGTTGGCCACCTGCGAGGCCCAGTTGCCCAGTTGTGCGGCCGAAAAGCTCGCCGAGACATAGGAGGAGAGCTGATCTTCCCACCGGTTCTGGATCTGCGGCTCGACCGCCATCGCCTTGATGGTCTCGATGCCGGTGATGCTCTCGACCAGAAATGCCTGGTTTTCCGCGCCGCGCTTGAATTTCTCGTCCAGGCGCCTGCGGAATGCCGGCGTCGCCGAGAGCGACAGAAGTGCATAAAGTGGCAGACTGGCCGTAACGATCCAGGCAAGGGTCGATGAATAGAGAAACATCACCCCGATGAAGATCGTCCCGAACAGCAGATCCAGCACAAGCGTCATCGACGTCGACGTCATGAACTGCCGGATCGTTTCGAGTTCACGAACCCGGGCGACGCTGTCGCCGACGCGACGAGCCTCGAAATAGGAGAGCGGCAGGCGGACCAGATGCTTGAAGAGGCGCGACCCGAGCTCGACGTCCATCCGGTTGCTGGTATGGGCAAAGAGCCATGTCCTGAGGCCGGACAGAATCGCGTCGAACAGAGCAATCAGGGCAAGACCGCTCACCATTACGGTCAAGGTCTCGAACCCATGGTGGACAAGAACCTTGTCGATGACCGTCTGGAAGACCAGCGGCGTCGCCAGCGCAAACAGTTGCAGCACGAGCGAGGCAAAGAAGACTTCTGCGAGAATGAAGCGGTATTTCGCTGCCGCCGAGAAAAACCAGCCGAGGTTGAACTGGCGTGCCAGATCCGACACCGGCGCACGCTTGGCCAGCAGGATGAACTGACCGGCGGTCAACGCCATCAGTTCCGCGACCGGAACGAGGCGTGGCGACGCCTGATCGACGAACTGGACGAGAACCTGGCCATCGACATATTTGCCGGCGACGGCAAATCCGCCATCCTTCAGGCAGATGATTGCCGGGAAAGGCACACGGCCCACGCGGCCTGCGGCCATGACAACGCGCCGGGCCTTGACCGGAAAGCCCCGGGCGCTGCGCAGGACGTCAGTGATATCGAATGGCTCCGCCTTGCCAGCGTCCCGCCACAGCCGCAAGGGGTCGGTGACGATGCCGTTCAGATGAAGGACAAGCGCCAAGGCCCATGCGCCACTATCAGGCAATCCGGAATGCATCGTCTGTTAAGCCCCTGTGTGAAGACCTGAGCTTAGGCGGCAGGCTTTGCGAAGGCGTTAAGCGCCCCAGATTTCGGACAATTCGGTTAAAAATGTATGGATCGGGCTCGGCGCGGCCCGACGGATGCCCGCAGGCTTCATTCGGCATTCCCACCGGAGCGGCACCGGACTGCCGAGCCGATTTTTGGACATACATTAGAATTTTAGAATTCTTCGTAAAAGCGCATCAAGGCGTGCGTGTCAGGGTCGGAGCCAACGAGTAATCCCGGCGACGAAAGAGGATGGCATGCTTGACCTGATGAACAATGACGCGTTCTCCTTAGACCGACCATTGAAAAAGGCCGGCGGCATGAGCGGCTTGAGCGACGATCCGGCCGAGGCGCTCCCGCTGCGCTCCACCCCTCACTTTGCCGACCAGGCCAGTGCCTTTGCGCAGGCCATCGTATCCGTGCAGCAGCCGGTCTTTGCAAGCGACGCCGGCCATGGCGGCAAACACTCCCTGTCGACGGCACTCTCGTCTGCAAGCGCCTCGCAACGCTCCCTGCCTGGCCTCCCGGCCCGCCCGACCTCCGCGCTCGTCTCGTCGCTGCCGGTCGCGGCTGCCGTCGCAACCACTGTCAAAACACCTTCGACCGTCGTCGTTGCCGCAACGACCGGTGCGGCCAAGTCGACTGCGGGTGCTCTGCCGACATGGGCGTCGAAAATCGTCACCGCCTCGATCGCCAGGGACCTGTCCTCTGCCATTTCGACCGGCACGGTCACCGAATCCGGCCTGGCGACGATGATGACAAATCTCGTTTCCACGCTGACGACCAGCAAATCGACACTGACGGCGCAGCACTTCAACGATCTGAAGACGATTGCAACCAATCTGAGCACGATGGGCACGACATCGTCCTATATCAACTATGTCTTCAACGCGCTCGTCAACGGCCACAGCGCGAATGCCACCTGGACCGGCGGCGCCGCGTCATCGGTGAAGCTGGGCAACCTCGCTACCGGCTCGACAGCCGCCCAGCTTTCCAATCTCACCGGAAAATGGCTCCTGGGCACCGACACACCGAGTTCGGCCGTCAAGGTCGGCAGCTCGAACTACAAGATCAGCTATTCGATTGCGTCGAAACCGCTCTTTGCCACCTCCGGCCCGGCCATGACCGACATCAACCAGGGTGGCCTGGGGGATTGCTACTTCCTGGCGAGCTGCGCCGAAATCGCCAGCCATAACGCCGATCTCCTCAAGTCCATGTTCACCGACAATGGAAACGGCACCTATGGCGTGCGCTTCTATTCCAACGGCAAGCCGCAATATGTCACGGTCAACGCGCAGCTGGCCAATGGCGGCTCGACGTTCGACCATTCAAGCACCAGCCTGTGGGGGCAACTGGCGGAAAAGGCCTGGGCGCAGTTCCAGGCCGGCGGAATTGCGACTGGCAACACGAAGGTCAACTACGGCAATTCCTATTCGACGATCGGCAATGGCGGATATGCGACCAATGCACTGGCTGCCCTGACCGGCGCCACCGCCTTTACCGAATACTACGGAAACGGCTCCAGCTGGTCGGCCTATACCCGCAATGCTTCACTCGTTTATACGGGTGCCCAATCAGGGCTGACCACGGCAAGCATCCAGTCATCGCTGATCTCGGCGCTCAATGCCGGCTATAACGTCGTCCTGTCGTCCTACACCAATGCCAAAGACGCACAGAACAAGACCACGCTGGTCTCCAGTCATGCCATGTCCATCTATGGCTTCAACAGCGACACCAACATGTTCAAGGTCTACAACCCCTGGGGCACCGCCGGTGCTTCGCAATCCTGGCGCACGACGTTCGAGGTCGGTCTTTCGACCCTGCTGGCTGCCAAGGATGTCATCAGCGTCGACAACGTCTCGGCCGCCGTATCCTCCGTTGCATCGGTTGCATCGAAGCTCACCAGCTCGATTGCATCTCTGACGTCTTCGGATGCGGCAACGGCAACCCTTGCCAACGTCTCCTCCACCAGCCCCAGAATTGAACTCGCAAACGCCGCATAGGTTGGCGGCGACGATCCGGGCTTCTTCCTCGGCAAGGCGCCTCATCAGCCTGTCGATGTAAACGGCCTCAAAGCCCAAGCTCCCGAGTGAATGGCCGGTGAGGGTGCCAGGGACAGCGTATGAAACGACGCGGTCTCCGGCATCATCACCGGCCGTGATCGTTTCGCATGCCGTCCGGCATTTGCCAATTCACGACTAAGCGTTGCCCAATCGGCAACGAAGACTGCTCAAGTCTCAACTTCCCAGCAATGCGCCACTCTGAAAACATAGCGCCTGGCAGTCCCCCATCTGGACGAGACCGAGGAGCATTCCGGCATGGCCTATGTCATCACCCAGCCTTGTATCGACGTCAAAGACGGCGCCTGCACGGCCGCCTGTCCCGTCGATTGCATTTATGAGGGCGGGCGCATGTTCTACATCCAGCCGGACGAATGCATCAATTGCGGCCTTTGCCTGTCGATCTGTCCCGTCGATGCGATTGCATGGGATGAGGAGGTGGCGCCGGAGGCTCATCGTTTCATCGAGATCAACCGGCAGTTCTTTTCCAGCGCGGTAAGCGGCCTCGGCTCCCCCGGCGGCTGGGAGAAGGTGATGCTCCCCCTCGACCATCCGGACGTTGCAGCCTTCAAGAAGGAATCCGCCTGAAAACAGCCTGGTGTGGCCGTCAAACATCCGTCAGCGGGCGACGATCTCTTCCATCGTCGCCGCAAAGGCTGCAAGCCGGTCGGAAAGGTATCCGGCCATGACTTCGGAGGCATAGGGGAGCTTGCGGGTCCGGGGTGTCATCACGCCCAGGCGTGCGGCCTCGCTGCGGATGCCGGAAATCGGCAGCGCCAGAACCTCGCCCCGCTTCAACTCCTCATAAAAGCCCATGGGCGTATAGAAGGCGACGCCATGCCCGGAGAGAATCAGCGGCTTCAGCATCATCTGGTTGTTGCTGGAGACGAGCGCGCGGGCGTGTCGCTCCAGCGCCCCGAGTTCGAGCGAAAACATCCAGCTCGTCACGTCATTGTCGAGCTGCAGCAGGAGCTTGAACTGGGCGCATTGCTCCACCGAAACCGTCTTCATCTTCGCAAGCGGATGCCCCTTGGCAACGATCGCCATGATCGGCATGGGCACAGAATATAGAAGCCGCACATCGCCCGGCCGGGCAATATCAAAGGTGATGCCGACATCCACGTCATCATCCGCCAGAAGGCCGAAGATGCGGGCATAGTTTTCCGTGCGAATGCGAAAATCGACCGCCGGATGGTTCCGGGTGAAATCCACCAGGCACTGCGGCATGAAGGTGATCGCCAGACTGTCGAGGCAGGCGATCGGAACGCGCCCGGTGATCTTGCCGGCAAGATCGCCAAGCTCGCCGCGCATCACCTCGTAATCCTGAAGCGTCGCCTTGGCATGGCGAAGCACGATCCGCCCTGCCCCCGTCAGCCGCAGACCATCCGGCAGCCGCTCGAACAGCGGGATGCCCAGCTCATCCTCCAGCTTCTTGATCTGGCGGCTGAGCGCGGATGTCGCGACATGCAGCTCTTCGGAGGCCTTGCGAATGGAGCCGGAGCGGGCAACCGCCGCAAAATACTTCAGGATGCTGGCGTGCATGGCGTCTCCGGCAGTTTACGCCTGACTGTCTTACCGCAAGCTCAGCGTCCCTTCCAGACCGGCTTGCGCTTCTCGATAAAGGCGGCCACGCCCTCCTGCGCATCCTCGCTCTGCAGCGCCCGCACCAGCGGCTTGGTTCTCAAGGCCTGCGCTTCGGCAGGAGACAGATGGCCGGTGCGGTTGACGGTATGCTTGATGGCTTTCAGCGAGAGCGGCGCGCAGGCGACGATGTCACTGACCCAGCGCTCGACCGCTTCGTCCAGCTGCTCGGGTTCCACGACTTCGTTGACGATGCCGAACTCATACATCTCGGCGGCGCTGAACTGCCGGCCGGTCATCAGCACGGCCATGGCACGATTATGTGGGATTTTCCGCTGCAGGAGCACCATGCCGCCATCGAGCGGCATGCGCCCGACGCGCGCCTCCGGCAGGCCGAAGCGGGCATTCGAGGCGGCAATCACGATGTCGCAGCCGAGAACCATTTCGAACCCGCCGCCGAGCGCAAAGCCGTTGACGCGGGCAATGACCGGAACATCGAGGCTGCGGCGGAAGGACAGCCCGCCAAAGCCGTTCGGCCGGTCCTCCGCCCAATAGTCCAGGCCGGATTTGTTGACGCCCTTCATATCGGCACCGGCACAGAAGGCTTTTGTGCCTGAGCCCGTCAGCACCACGCAGCTGATGTCGTCGCGCGCCTCGATCTCCCGCCAGATGGCTTCGAGGGCGGCTTCCGTCGCCGCATCAACGGCATTCATCCGGTCCGGTCGGTCGAGCGTCACCCGCGCGACCCGGTCGCTCACCGCAAACTGCACGCTCATGCCGCATCCTCGCGGCCTTGAGGGCCGATCGTTGCCAGAATTTCGGCATTGTGCTCGCCAAGGCGGGGCGGCGGAATACGAACGCGCACTTCCGCCGCCGACATGTCGATGGGCGAGCCGATCAACCGGATCGGCCCTGCGGCCGTTTCGCCAGCCTCCAAGATCATGCGGTTGATCAGCGTCTGCTCGTCTTCCAGGGCTTCGGCAATGGTGCGCACCGGCGCGCAGAGGATATCCACCGCCTCCAGGCGCTTCACCCAATGGGCGGTCGAATTCTTCTTGAACTCCTCGCGGAAGACGGTCTGCAGTTCCGGGCGGTGCTGCATCTGGACGTCGAAATTGGCGTAGCGCGGATTGGCCGAAAGGTCCTCGATCTGAAGCGCCGTGCAGATATCCTGCAGCGGGTTCTGCTTGAAGGCGCCGACCATGACGATCGCGCTGTCGGTGGTCTCGAAGACTCCGGTCAGCGGGAACGCCCCCCAGTTCAGCTCCCTGTTGCGCATCATATGCACCGTGCCCTCCTGCATCTGCATGGCGAGCATCGAGGAATAAAGGCTGACGGCCACCTGCTGGCCCTCACCGGTCTTTTCGCGATGCAGAAGCGCCAGCAGAATCCCCTGCACGAGGTGCATCCCGGCGGAAAAATCGGCAAGCGGCGTGGCGTAGATGGACAGCGGATGGTTCTGGTCGGACTTGCGGCGCATGACACCGGACACGGCCTGCGCCAGAACATCCTGCCCGCCTTTGTGCTCATACGGACCGGTGAGGCCATAGCCAGTTCCGACGGCGTAGATGAGTTTCGGGTTGCGCGTCTTCAGTGCCTCGTAGCCGAACCCCATCCGCTCCATCACGCCGGGGCGAAAATTGTTGACGACGACATCCGCCTGGTCGATCAGCGCCAGCACGCTTGCCCGCGCATCCTCGCGTTTGAGGTCGAGCGCCAGGCTGCGCTTGTTGCGGTTCAGCGAGCAGAAGACGGGGTTGTTGAGCCCGTCCGGATCAGACCCCAGCGACCAGCGCGAGAGATCGCCGATCTTCTCCTTCTCGATCTTGATGACGTCTGCGCCGTAATCGCCCAGCATCTGCGTGCAGCAGGGGCCAAGCATCACTTGCGTGAAATCCACGACACGAATGCCGGACAGGGGAAGAGTGGTCATTCGGCTGCCTCCAGGTAGCTGGCATTGGCGGAAGGGGCGTCACCCGGATCGGCCCCTTGCGCGCGCATCTGTTTCTGAATGGATTTGATATCGGCCTTGCGCACCGTCGTTCCGGCGTTGAGGGCAACGGTTGCCGCCACACCCGCCGCCTCGCCCATGGCCATGCAGGGTGGGATCTCGCGGCTGGATTTCTGGGCCTGTGGCGTTGCGGAATAATGACGGCCGGCCACCAGCAGTTGGTCCACTTCCTTAGGCAGCATGGCACGGTAGGGGGTGTAATAGTCGCGGCCGCGGCAGACGGTGTCGGCAAAATGCCTGCGGCTCATCACGTCATCCTTGGTCACCACATAGTCGCCCTGCAGCATGCGGGTCTGGCGCACGCCCGTCTGCGGCGCAAAATCCACCACATAGGCCTGTTCGAAGCCGGGCATTTTGGCGCGGGCGAACTCCAGCAGCCGGCCCATGCGTGCCCTGCCCTCCATTTCCGCCGCCGCCAGGTCCTCGACCTTGAGGCCCGAGAGCTTTGGCATGTGCGGGCAGTTGAGCCAGACAACGCCCGGCAGCGGGGTCTTCAGCCACCAGTAGGACCAGCAGCCGCCAATGAGGCGCTTGGCTTCATGATCGAGCGCCTTGAAGGCGTCCGGCTCCTCGAATTCGAAGCGTTCGGCCGCTTCCGTATCGACGCCGCCCCAGCGGGAGACGGTGGTCAGGATGAACGTGTCCTCGATGTAGGAGGCACCGGCATTGGCCGCCACATCGAGATCGCCCGTCGTATCGATGACGACACCGGCCATGATGGCCTCAAGACCGGATTTCGTCTGGCAGACGACGCCCTTGATCACCCCGTCCTCGACAATCGCGGAGGAGAACCAGCTATGGGTGCGAAGCTTGATGCGGCTTTCGGAAAAAATGTCGTAGGCCACCTGCTTGAAGCCATCCGGATCGAAGGCGGCGGCATAGCAGATCGGATGCGGCGCGGTCGGCGTATGGAAGTCGAAGAGGCCCCAGCGCGCCCAGCGGCGCCAGCTTTCCGGCAAGTCGCGGCTGTCGATCTGCCGGTCGTTTTCATCCGGCACGACGCACAGGTTTTTCGAGCGCATCCGCTCGATCATCTCGGTGCAGATGCCCTGCACGGTAATCTCCAGCCCGTTCACCATGTCATCGAGCACGAGCACCATGCCGCCTGAAGCGAGCCCTCCAAGATAGGGGTAGCGCTCGATCAGCGTCACGGAAGCGCCGTTGCGAGCAGCGGAAATGGCCGCCGAAATCCCGGCAGGACCGCCGCCGACGACGACAACATCGGACCGGTCGACAATGGTCGCGGGGCGTTGAGGGATTAGGATGGTGGCGTGCATGGTCATTCCTCCCGGTCGTGCCGGCATGGTGAAGGGTGCGCGACCTCACGGGCCGCGCGATTATTGGGTTTGTGGGGAAGGTCTACTCGTGGCTGGAGGGCTTCCAGCGGACGACCTTCCTTTCGGCAAGGGACACGGCGAAGAACAGAAGCACCGCCAGCGTCGCGGCAATCACCACCGTCGCGTAGAGGAGCGGCGAGCGGAAATTGTAGGTCGCCTCGATGATCAGCGCGCCGAGCCCATAGCTGGAGCCGATCCACTCCGCCACGATGGCGCCCATCACGCTGCTGGTGGCGGCGATCTTCAGCGCCGCAAACAGGAACGGCAGGGAGGCGGGGATGCGGACCTTCCAGAAGATTTCCGTCGGGCTTGCCGACAGCACCCGCATCAGGTCGAGCATGGCCGGGCTCGTGGATTTCAGGCCCTGCACCATGTTGACCAGCGTCGGGAAGAAGCAGATCAACCCCGCAATGATGATCTTCGGTGCGATGCCATTGCCGACCAGCAGCACGAGAATGGGAGCAAGCGCGATGATCGGGATCGACTTGATGATGACGGCGACCGGATAGAAGGCCTTTTCCGCAAGCGGGCTATAGACGAACCAGATCGCCAGCAGTACCGCCACCAGATTGCCGAACAGGAAGCCCAACGCCGCCTCCAAGAGCGTCGGCAAAAGGTTGTTCCACAGGGTCGCGCCATTGTCGTGGAAGGCATAGAGCACCGCGACGGGACTGGGCGCCATGAAGGTCGGCACCGAGAAGCCCCAGACGATCAGCTGCCACAGCGCAATGCAGCCGGCGATGGCCAGCATGGCCGGCATGTTGTCCGCGACCGAGGAGAGGACACGACTTGCTCTCGAGACCCGGCGGGGCTCGTCAGCGGCAATCTTGTCGTGGACGGGCGCGATGGAGGAGAGAGTGTCGGCCATCAGCATTCCTCCAGAAGACGACGCAGATGCGCGGTGATGCGGATGAACTCGACCGTATCGCGGATCGCCAGTGTGCGCTCGGACGGAAGGTCCACCTTGAGGAACTCCTTGACGCGCCCCGGATGGGCGGCAAGCATCAGCACATATTCGCCGAGGAACACCGCTTCGGGGATCGAGTGCGTGACGAAGACGATGGTGGTTCCCGTCTCCTTCCACAGCCGCAGCAGTTCCTCGTTCAGCTTGTCGCGGGTGATCTCGTCCAGCGCCCCGAAGGGCTCGTCCATCAAGAGAATGCGCGGACGGCTGACGAGCGCGCGAGCGATCGCCACCCGCTGGCGCTGGCCGCCCGAGAGTTCATGCGGCAGCGCGTTCTCGCGGCCTTTGAGGCCGACAAGCGCCAGAAGCCTCTCCGGATCGGCATAGTTCTGCGTCTCTCCCCGCCGGCCGACTTCCAGCGGCAGACGGACATTGTCGAGAACGCTGCGCCAGGGCAAAAGCGTCGCCTCCTGGAAAACGAAGGCGAAGTCGCGCCCTTCGCGCGCCTTCTGCGGCGTCTGGCCCAGCACGGAAATGGATCCATCGCTGATGTGCACCAGATCCGCAATGCAGCGCAGAAGCGTCGATTTCCCGCAGCCGGAAGGGCCGATCATCGTGACGAGCGCCCCCTTCGGAATGGTCACCGACACATCCTTCAGCGCTGTGAATTGCGACAGCCCGGTGCCGAAGCGTACGTCCAGATGCTCGACGGACACGGCAGCAGGTGCCACGTCCTGCGCTGGAAGGTCCATTTTAGGCTGAGCCATGGCCATGAGCATTATCCTACCTGTTTGCGGATGTCGGCGGTCGCTTCCAGAACGGACAAGGTCATGATCTCGTCCACCGTCGGCACCTTTTCCTTGAACTGTCCGAGATCCGCATAGGACTTGATCTGGGCTGCCCAGTTCTCTTTCGTCATCGCACCCCAGCCCACCGTCTTCGTGGTATCGTTGAAGGCGAATTTCATCAGCGGCCCGATGGCCTCCAATTCACTCGCCTTGTCGAGATTGGGGAAGGCTTCGACGAGAAGATTGACCGCCTCTTCCTGGTGATCGCGGGCATAGCCCCAGCCGCGGGCGGTGGCTGCCATCCAGCCTGCAAGTTCCTTGGGGTGGTCGGCGAGCTCCTTGTCGGTCGTGTAATAGACATTGGCATAGAGCTGGATGCCGGTATCCCACAGCATCAGGTCGACACGGTCGTCGCCCAGTACCTTCAGCGCATTGGTGTTGGTCAACCAGCCGACGACGGCATCGGCCTGGCCGGTGACGAGCTGGTTCATGTCGGCACCCATATTGACGATCTTGACCTTGTCTTCGGGCACGTTGTTCTTGGCAAGCAGCGCGCGCAGCAGGATAGTACCGGTTGGCTGGATGGCGACCGTCTTGCCGATCATGTCCTGCGCCGAGCGGATCGGCTTTCCCTTGCGGGAGAAGTAGGCGTAAGGGTGTTTCTGATAGCCGGCGGCAATCGCCTTCAGGGGCACGCCGGCGCCGCGCGCCAGCATGACGGAGGGACTGGAGGAAATCTGGCCAAGCGTGCTCTGGCCAGACGCCACGCCCGCGACACCATCGACATTTGGGCCGCCCGGCACGATTTCAAGCTCGATGCCCTGTTCGGCATAATAGCCCTTCTTCATGGCGACGACCTCGCCCAGCAGGCCGTTGGAGGCAAGCCAGCCCAGCTGCAGGCGGATCTTTGCCGGCGAGGCGGCGCTGGCCGGCTGGATCGAGAGCAGTGACTGGCCCGCAGCAACAGCCCCCATGGCCGCTGCCGTTGTGATGAAGCCTCTTCTGCTGACTGTGAATTGCGACATGTGGATCCCCTCTCTTTTTCGAGATTTATGACGGGATCATTGCCGAAGTGGGCGTTCTCATAAAGAACAATTTTGAGTTCATGCCATTGCCGAATGGGCAATCCTCTCGCTCGTCATTGCTGGCGCAAAGCCCCTATGTCTTGCGACGAAGACGCGCTACACTTTCACGCGTCAACCAATGAAAACGCTGGGAGGAGCAATTTCATGAAGCGGATGTGGCCGGAGAAATTCGAATTCATTCTGGACAACGCAGAGGAAGTGACCCTGGATATCCGGCCGGCGGCCGAAGAAGGCGCACACAGTGACGTGGCCCATCGCCAGGCCCTGAAGGTGCGTCTCACGCAGGAGGAGTATGAAAGCATCTGGCCTCTGGCGGAGGCACGCTACCGGCTGGCTGGAAAGTTCCACGGCAAGGCTATCACCCTCATCGTCAACAATCCCCATTACCATCGCTGGCACCCGGCGAGTGCCGGAAGCGTCGCCATGACGTCCGACAGCGGCAAAGAGTATACGATCCCGTACATGACCGTCTATTTCCTGCTGGACGATGTCCGGGAGACCGCTGCCGCCTGACATATGCCCCCGGGCGGGCCACGAGCCTGCCCGGTCGGCGTCGCAGCAGGCCGGCGTTTGGCACCGCGGCCTGCCAATCGCCGCCGTTTGCGGCCAGCCTCCGCAGCCCGGGCATTTGCCCAACACGGCCTCTTGATCGGGCCGATGTGGCTGCTTTCCCGTGCCTTTATCCCCGACCAACAACCTTGAGTGAGCAAAAACTACTTTATCGGGGCGCAAGCGCCTGATATGAGCGCTCGTCATATTTCTTTTCGCCGGGGGGCGCGGGGGGTAGCACATGGGATCTCCAGATGAGCCAGACCTCCAAGAGCATGCCGATAGCCCTCATCGTGATGGGCCCCTCCAGCACGGGCAAGACAACCACTGCCGAGCTCCTGTCCCAGGAGCTGAAGTGGGAGTTTGCCGAGGGCGATACCTTCCATCCCGCCTCGAACATTGAAAAGATGTCTGCGGGCATCCCTCTTGACGATGCCGATCGCCAGCCCTGGCTTGAAAAGATCCGTGACTGGATCAGCGAAAAGGCGGACGCGGGCGAAAACGTGGTCATTACCTGTTCTGCCCTGAAGCGCAGCTACCGGGACATTCTGGCAAGCGCTCGCGCGGATGTGCGCTTCATCGAACTCGTGGCGGACAAGAAGCTGGTGGCCGAGCGGATGGCGATGCGAAAAGGTCACTTCATGCCGCCTTCGCTGCTCGAATCGCAGTTTGCCACGCTTCAGGTTCTCCAGCCCGATGAAAACGGGGTGAAAGTCACCGTCGATGCACCGCCGAAGATCGTTGTCGAGCGCGCATTGTCCGGGCTCGCCCTGACGTCTCACATACATCAATAAATACAGCGCGTATCGGGATCCTGGGGATCCGATACCCGAAGAGGGAGTGGCCACGTGCCAGAATTCGAACAGACCTTGGGCGCAGGCGCGCTCATTTCCATCGCGGTCGGGGCCGTTGCCCTGCTGCTGTTGCTGATCATCCAGTTTCGCGTCCATGCCTTCGTGGCCCTTATTCTCGTGAGCCTGCTGACTGCGATCATCGCCGGCATTCCGGCGGCCAATATCCTGACGACGCTCACCTCCGCCTTCGGCTCCACGCTGGGCGGCGTGGCACTTCTCGTCGGCCTTGGCGCAATGCTCGGTCGCATGTTGGAAATTTCCGGCGGCGCGCAGGCACTGGCAGACGCGCTGGTGGCGCGGTTCGGCGAGAAACGGGCTCCCATGGCGCTCGGCATTGCCTCGCTGTTCTTCGGCTTTCCGATCTTCTTTGACGCCGGCCTCGTCGTCATGCTGCCGGTCGTCTTCACGGTCGGCCGGCGGCTGGGTGGCGGCCTGCTCCTTTACGGTATTCCGGTTGCGACGGCATTCTCGGTCATGCACGTCTTCGTGCCGCCGCATCCCGGACCCGTGGCCGCCGCCGAACTTCTCGGCGCCGATGCCGGGCTTCTGATCCTCGTCGGCCTTGTCGTTGCCATCCCCACCTGGGTGGTCGCAGGCCAGCTGTTCGGGGCCTGGATCGGCAAGCTGATCGTCCTTCCCATTCCGGACGGTTTTTCGGCCGACGCTGCAGCCGACAAGGATTTGAACCCGCCAAGCCCGGGTCTCGTCGTTTCGCTTCTTCTGCTGCCGCTCATCCTCATCTTCATCAATACGGGGCTTGATTTTGCCCGCGTGCAGGGATGGGTGAGCAAGGAGGCCGGCTGGTTCCAGCTGGCCCGCACCCTTGGCGCAACGCCGATAGCGCTTCTCATCTCCGTGCTTGTCGCCGGCTATGTGCTGGGGCCGATGCGGGGTCGCAGCGCCGTCAAGGTGGAGCGCATTCTCGATTCGGCTTTGGGGCCGGTCTGCTCGATCATCCTGATCACCGGCGCCGGCGGCATGTTCGGCGGCGTTCTACGCGCCTCCGGCATCGGCAAGGCCCTGTCGGATGGTCTCTCGGATATCGGCCTGCCGGTTCTGGTTGCCGGCTTCCTGGTCGCCACTGCCTTGCGGGTCGCGCAGGGGTCCGCAACCGTGGCGCTGATTACCGCAGCCGGCCTCATCCAGCCCGCCGTGCAGGCGGCCGGCTATCAGGGTCTGCAGCTTTCGGCGATCGTCATCGCGCTTGCCTCCGGCTCGGTCATGCTCTCGCATGTCAACGATTCCGGCTTCTGGCTGGTCGGACGCTTCTTCAACATGGACGTCAAGACCACCTTCAAGACCTGGTCTGTCATGCAGACATTGGTCGGGCTGATCGGCTTTGCCCTGTCGGGCCTGATCTTCTGGGCAGGCTGACCAGACCGATCGGACGTTAACCGGCCGGACTTTCGCCCGGCTGGAAACGGGCCACCAGCGCGTGCCTGTCGCCGGGATAGGTAAAGCGCACGAAGGTGACGGGCCCGCTTGCACCCCAGGTGCGGCGCTCGATGACGAGGCAGGCGGCATTGCGCGGGATCTCGAGCGCCGCCGAAATCTCGGCGGATGCCGAAAAAGCCTGGATGCGGTGCTCGGCGGCGTTCCATGGCACCCGGCTGATCAGCCAGGCGCCGGGAGCGGTCTTTGAGAAGTCGGCGCTTGCGGCTTCGGCTACAGTGTCCAGGTTGATCAGGCGCTGCTCCAGGCAGAAGGGGCGCGTGCCGGCGCGGTGAAGGCAGGTGAGATCAAGCACGGTCGCACCGGCGCTCAAGTCCAGACGCTGCCGATCTGCGGCACTTGCCTTGCGCGCCTTCTGCTGTTTGAGATCAAACGCGTAAGAGAGGTTCAGGGAGCGAACCTCAGCCTCGATATCGTGAATTTCGAGGACGGCGGCCTGCGCGACCGGCTGAGCGACGAAACTGCCGGATTTCTTGCGCCGTTCGATGAGGCCCGCCCGCGCCAGCTGCGTCAGAACCTTGTTCGCCGTCATGCGCGAACAGCCATAGTGCACGGCAAGATCCACCTCGAAGGGAAGCCGGTGGCCGGGCGGCCAGGTGCCGGAGAGGATCTTCCCCTCCAGATCAGCCAGAATCCGACTGTGCAGCGTGCCGTCTTTTTCGCTCGTCATGATGACAGCAAGTCCCGCATCGTATCGCCAAAGCGTCGGCTTATCCTGTCGCGCAGCCGGTGGCGACCCTTTTCAACCTGCATCTGGCCGCGCACCCAGACACCGTCGACGCCGACACTGCCGGCAAAGATCCAGTGATCGAGTATCTGGTCGGCCGCAAGATAGGGGACAGCCGATACATCGAGCGCAACCAGATCGGCGCTCTGGCCAGCGACAAGGCCAGCCGGAGCGCCCATGGCGGCCGCGCCGCCGGCAAGGGCCGAATCGAACAGACGCCGGCCCGTCGACCCTTCGACCTCGGCCACGACATTGCGGGCCGTGAGCGCCAGACGCTGCGAATATTCCAGCTGCCGCAATTCCTGCGCAACCGAGATCAGGATGTTGGAATCCGATCCGATACCGAAGCGGCCACCTTTTTCGAGAAACGCTGCGCCATCAAAAATGCCGTCGCCGAGATTGGCCTCGGTGATCGGGCAAAGACCTGCCACCGCGCCGGAGGCTGCAACTCCGCGCACTTCCTCAGGTGTCATGTGCGTGGCGTGAATCAGGCACCAGCGATGATCGACGGGGGCATGGGACAGAAGCCATTCCACCGGGCGCTGGCCGGTATGGGCAAGGCTATCCTCCACCTCCTTCAGCTGTTCGGCCACATGGATATGCACCGGTCCGCCCTCTGCCAGCGGCAGGATCGCCTGCAACTCGCCAGGCGTGACGGCCCGTAGACTGTGCGGCGCAATGCCGAGCCTTGCGCCGGGCAAGGTGCCGACAAGGCTGCGGCAGTCCTCCATTTGGCGCGCAAAGGCATCGGGCGAATGCAGGAACCGGCGCTGGCCTTCGTTTGGCGCCGCACCGCCAAAGCCGGAATGCGCATAGAACACGGGAAGCAGTGTCAGATCGATGCCGGTTTCGACGGAGGCCGCCGCGATGCGCTCTGC
Organism: Neorhizobium fuzhouense; assembly: GCF_042611105.1. Taxonomy (NCBI): domain Bacteria; kingdom Pseudomonadati; phylum Pseudomonadota; class Alphaproteobacteria; order Hyphomicrobiales; family Rhizobiaceae; genus Neorhizobium; species Neorhizobium fuzhouense. The sequence goes on from NZ_JBHFFP010000004.1 coordinate 88,479, forward strand.
CATTTCGGCAATATTTGCGTAAAAGCCGCCATCCCGATCATGGTGCAGATAATGGAATTCCCCGACGCGACCAAAGCCCGCCTCAAGCATCTCCATGTATAGCTGGGCTGCCACCGCTTCCACCTGATCAGGCGTCATCGACAGCGCAAAGCGGTACATCAGCGTGCGCCAGCTCCAGAAGCTGTCGGCGCCCGGGCCGCGCCGCTCGGCAAGGCCTGCCATGGCGCGCTGGAAGGCATGGGAGTGGAGGTTGGGCATGGCAGGCACGATGACCGGATAGCGCAGGTCACCCGCCTCTGCCGCCACGCCAGTTTCCACGCTCGATAACTGACCATCAACCATCGTCAGCCGCACATCGTTTTGCCAACCCTCTGGCAATAAAGCGCTATTTGCGTGGATCACCTGCATGTCGCCGTTCCTTGACTGGTTGGAGCCGTCGCGGCTCCGGAATTTCCGCTTGCGTGAGCCTCATAATGTATATACATGTTATCGCAAAGGGAAGGCGAAAGAACGATGGCAGGACGCGATTTTTCAGGAGAGTCTTCAAGTGCCGGTCGCAGGCTATGGCGGAACGCGCGGATCACCACGCTTTCGAATGAGGCAGGGACTGACATCATCGAAAACGGCGTGCTGGCGGCAGAGGGTGGGCGCATCCTGTTCGTCGGCCCGGCTCATGCCATGCCGGCAGACATTGCCGACAATGCCGAGGTGATCGATTGCGGCGGCCGCCTGATGCTGCCCTCCTTCATCGATTGCCACACGCACCTGGTCTATGGCGGCAACCGCGCCATGGAGTTCGAGATGCGGCTTGCGGGCGCCACCTATGAAGAGATCGCCCGCGCCGGCGGCGGCATCGTCTCCTCCGTCAAGGCCACCAATGCGCTGACGGTCGATCAGCTCGTGGCCGCTGCCCTGCCCCGGCTCGATACGCTGATCGCGGAGGGTGTTTCCACCGTCGAGATCAAGTCCGGCTATGCGCTCAGCATCGAGGGTGAGCTGAACATGCTGCGTGCGGCCCGCAGGCTGGGCGAAATCCGCCCCGTGCGCATTCTCACCACCTGGCTTGCCGCTCATGCGACGCCGCCCGAATACAAGGGCCGCAATGGCGATTACATCAGCGAAATCGTGATCCCCGGCCTGCGTGCCGCCCATGCAGAAGGCCTTGTCGATGCGGTTGATGGTTTCTGCGAGGGCATTGCGTTTTCGCCGGCCGAAATCGCCCGCGTCTTCGATGAGGCAAAAGTGCTTGGCCTGCCCGTCAAGCTGCATGCCGAACAGCTGTCGGACCTGAAGGGGGCAAGGCTTGCCGCCGCCTATGGTGCGCTCTCGGCCGATCATCTGGAATATCTGGCGGACGAGGACGCTGCAGCACTGGCTGAGGCCGGAACCGTCGCCGTGCTGCTGCCCGGCGCTTTCTACACGTTGCGCGAAAAGCAGCACCCGCCCGTGAAGGCGCTGCGGGCGGCGGGAGCGTCGATTTCGCTTGCGACCGACAGCAATCCCGGAACCTCCCCCCTCACCTCCCTTCTGATGACCATGAACATGGGCGCCACGCTGTTTGGCCTCACCGTCGAGGAATGCCTGGCGGGTGTCACGCGCGAGGCGGCGAAGGCCTTGGGGCTGCAGGACGAAACCGGCACGCTGGAGGCCGGCAAGGCCGCCGACTTCACGCTCTGGGATATCCAACGCCCCGCCGAACTCGTCTACCGCATCGGCTTCAACCCGCTCGTCCAGCGGGTGTGGAACGGCCGCACGACCTTTTCCTCTGCCGGAGTTCTTGCATGACCATCCCCCTTCATCCCGGCCGTGTCACGCTGGCGGAACTTGCGCAGATCTACTGGACCGGCGAAGCCGCCGTGTTGGACCGCAGCTTCGATGCCGGCATCGAAAAGGCTGCCGCCCGCATTGCCCAGATTGCGGCCGGCAATGCGCCCGTCTATGGCATCAATACCGGCTTCGGAAAGCTCGCCTCGATCAAGATCGATGCCGCCGATACGGCGACCCTCCAGCGCAATCTCATCCTGTCGCATTGCTGCGGCGTCGGGCAGCCGCTGCCGGAGGCCATCGTGCGTCTCATCATGGCGTTGAAGCTCGTGTCGCTGGGCCGCGGCGCCTCCGGCGTGCGGCTGGATCTGGTGCGGCTGATCGAGGGCATGCTGGACAAGGGGGTGACGCCGCTCATCCCGGAAAAGGGCTCGGTCGGCGCCTCCGGTGACCTCGCTCCGCTCGCCCATATGGCCGCCGTGATGATGGGTGAGGCAGACGCCTTTTATCAGGGCGAACGCCTGTCCGGTGCCGAGGCCTTGCGCCGGGCCGGCCTTACGCCCGTCGTGCTGGCGGCCAAGGAAGGGCTGGCGCTGATCAACGGCACGCAGGCTTCGACCGCGCTCGCGCTCGCAGGCCTGTTCCGCGCTCACCGGGCCGCGAAGGCGGCGCTGATCACCGGCGCGCTCTCGACCGATGCGGCGATGGGCTCGTCTGCGCCGTTCACCGAAGACATCCATACCCTGCGTGGCCACAAGGGCCAGATCGATACGGCGGCGGCGCTGCGCGCGCTTCTGGACGGTTCCGTCATTCGCCAGAGCCATCTGGAAGGGGACGAGCGCGTGCAGGATCCCTATTGCATCCGCTGCCAGCCGCAGGTGGATGGCGCGTGTCTCGATCTGTTGCGCATGGCCGGCCGCACGCTCGAAATCGAAGCCAATGCGGTGACCGACAATCCGCTGGTGCTTTCCGACATGAGCGTCGTCTCCGGCGGCAATTTCCATGCAGAACCCGTCGCCTTCGCGGCTGACCAGATCGCCATTGCCGTCTGCGAAATCGGGGCGATTGCCCAGCGCCGCATCGCGCTTCTTGTCGATCCCGCCCTCTCCTATGGCCTGCCGGCCTTCCTTGCGAAGAAGCCCGGGTTGAATTCCGGCCTGATGATCGCGGAAGTCACCTCGGCAGCCCTGATGAGCGAAAACAAGCAGATGGCGCATCCGGCGTCGGTCGATTCGACGCCCACTTCCGCCAATCAGGAAGACCATGTGTCGATGGCCTGCCACGGTGCGCGGCGTCTGCTGCAGATGACCGATAACCTGTTTTCCATCATTGGCATCGAGGCGCTGACGGCAGCGCAGGGCGTGGAATTTCGTAGCCCGCTGACAACCAGCCCGGAACTGCAGAAGGCCATGGCCGCCCTGCGTTCCGCAGTCCCGACGCTCGAAGAGGATCGCTACATGGCCCCGGATCTGGAGGCCGCCGGCCGGCTGGTGGCCGAGGGTACGCTCGTTGCCAGCGTCTCCGCCGGCATCCTGCCGGGCCTGGAGGGGTGATGTCATGATGTGCACCGTCCGTGGCCTACCCCTGTAACAAGACTTGAGAGCGTTGATGACCACAACCTTCGAAATCACCCGTGGCACCTCGCCCGCCATCCTCGCCTTCCCGCATACGGGAACCGAGGTTCCGCCGGCCATCTGGGACCGCCTGAACGACAACGGCAAGCTGCTTGCCGATACCGACTGGCACATCCACCACCTCTATGCCGGCCTGTTGCCGAATGCCACGACGGTGCGCGCCACCTTCCATCGTTACGTGATCGATGCCAATCGCGATCCGTCGGGAACGAGCCTCTATCCGGGGCAGAACACCACCGGCCTCATTCCGGAAACGGATTTCGATGGTAAGCCAATCTGGACGGATGGACAGCAGCCGACGGAGGCGGATATCGCCGAACGGCTGGCGGGTTTCCACGCCCCCTATCATGCCGCGCTTGCCGCCGAAATCGAGCGGGTGAAGGCGCTGCACGGCGTCGCGGTGCTCTATGACTGCCACTCGATCCGTTCCAAAATTCCCTTCCTGTTCGAGGGGCGGCTGCCGGATTTCAACATCGGCACCAATTCCGGCGAAAGTTGCGATGCGGCGATCGAGCAGACGACGGCGGACATTGCCGCCCGGGCCGAAGGCTATAGCAGCATTCTCAACGGCCGCTTCAAGGGCGGCTGGACGACGCGCCATTACGGCACGCCGCAGGCGGGCGTTCACGCGATCCAGATGGAACTCGCGCAGATCAGCCACCTCGCCACCGAAGCGCCGCCCTTTGCCTATGACGACGCAAAGGCGGGTGAGCTTCGGGCCCATCTCAAGACCATTCTGGAGCGCATCGAAGCGATCGCGCTTAATCTGACACGCTGAGGGGAGACGACCCATGACCAATCCACGCCACAATATTCGCGAGGTCCGCGCGCCGCAGGGCACCGAACTGACGGCCAAGAGCTGGATGACGGAAGCGCCTCTGCGCATGCTGATGAACAATCTCGATCCTGACGTTGCGGAGCGCCCGCACGAGCTGGTGGTCTATGGCGGCATCGGCCGCGCTGCCCGCACCTGGAACGATTTCGACAAGATCGTCGAGACGCTGAAGACGCTGACGGAGGAAGAAACCCTCATCGTCCAGTCCGGCAAGCCGGTCGGCGTGTTCCGCACCCACAAGGATGCGCCGCGCGTGCTGATCGCCAATTCCAACCTCGTGCCGCACTGGGCCACCTGGGACCATTTCAACGAGCTGGATAAGAAAGGGCTGGCCATGTACGGCCAGATGACCGCCGGTTCGTGGATCTATATCGGCACGCAGGGCATCGTGCAGGGCACCTACGAAACCTTCGTGGAAGCCGGGCGCCAGCACTATAACGGCAATCTGAAGGGTAAGTGGATCCTGACCGGCGGCCTCGGCGGCATGGGCGGCGCGCAGCCGCTTGCCGCCGTCATGGCCGGCGCCTGCTGCCTTGCCGTCGAATGCGACGAGACCCGCATCGATTTCCGCCTGCGCACCCGTTATGTCGATGCCAAGGCCCATACGCTGGACGAGGCGCTCGCCCTCATCGACCAGTGGACCAAGGCGGGCGAAGCAAAATCCGTCGGCCTGGTCGGCAATGCGGCGGACGTCTTCCCGGAACTCGTCCGTCGCGGCGTGAAGCCCGATATCGTCACCGACCAGACCTCGGCGCATGATCCTATCCATGGCTATCTGCCGTCCGGCTGGACGGTCGCCGAATGGCGCGCCAAGCAGGAAAGCGACCCGAAGGCGGTGGAAGCCGCCGCCCGCGCCTCGATGAAGGTCCATGTGCAGGCCATGGTCGATTTCTGGAACATGGGCATTCCGACGCTGGATTACGGCAACAACATCCGCCAGGTCGCCAAGGAAGAAGGATTCGAGAACGCCTTTGCCTTCCCGGGCTTCGTGCCGGCCTATATCCGCCCGCTGTTCTGCCGCGGCATCGGACCCTTCCGCTGGGCCGCCCTCTCCGGCGATCCGGAAGACATCTACAAGACCGATGCCAAGGTGAAGGAACTGTTGCCGGACAACAAGCACCTGCACAACTGGCTGGACATGGCGCGCGAGCGCATTGCCTTCCAGGGGCTTCCCGCCCGCATCTGCTGGGTGGGCCTCGGCGATCGCCACAAGCTCGGCCTCGCCTTCAACGAGATGGTCAGGAACGGCGAACTGAAGGCGCCGGTGGTGATCGGTCGCGACCACCTCGATTCAGGCTCCGTCGCCTCCCCCAACCGCGAAACGGAAGCGATGAAGGACGGCTCGGATGCGGTGTCCGACTGGCCGCTTCTCAACGCACTTCTGAACTGCGCTTCGGGTGCCACCTGGGTGTCGCTGCATCACGGCGGTGGCGTCGGCATGGGCTTTTCCCAGCATTCCGGCATGGTGATCTGCGCTGACGGCACCGACGATGCCGCCCGCCGGCTGGAGCGCGTGCTGTGGAACGATCCGGCCACCGGCGTCATGCGCCATGCCGATGCGGGCTACGACATCGCGCTCGACTGCGCGAAGGACAAGGGCCTGCGCCTGCCCGGCATCCTCGGCAACTGACGATGCAGATCCTCAAGTCAGAAAACTACAGGCGCATGCCGTGGAAGAACGGCGGCGGTGAGACGGCGGAAATCGCCATCTTTCCGCCGGACGCCGCCCTCAATGCCTTCGACTGGCGCATCAGCATGGCAACCGTGGACGCGGACGGCCCATTTTCGACTTTCGAGGATGTGGACCGTACCCTGACGATCCTGTCAGGTGCCGGCATGATCCTCACCATCGGGGATCAGCCGGAGGTCACGCTGACGCGAGGATCCGCCCCCTTGCCGTTCCACGCCGACGTGGCGGCCGGCGCGGTTCTTGTCGATGGCCCGGTGATCGATCTCAACGTGATGACGCAGCGCAAGCGCCTCAGCCACACGGTGCATCGTCTGTCCTTGCCGCTCGATCTGCCACCCTCCCGCTCGACCCGCGCCGTCTTTTGCCCGGAAGGCAATCTGAAGCTGGCATCGGAAGACGGCGCCGAGACACTGCAGACCTGGGACTGCGTCCTGATTGACGCGGGCGATCCCGCGGTTTCCCTCGAGGGCTGCCCCAGCGTCATCCTGATCGAGATCGACGCGCGGGACTGAACCGCGCGCGCAGCTTCTGTATGGAAAATACGGGACGCCGGCGTCCAGGTGCCGGCCTGTCCTTCCGTCCCACGTCATGCCTGGTGAACGCGAACACTTTCAAAAGCCGCCACGGAGGGCTTTTGCCGCCCGCCAATTATGCTACCAAGTCAAGGCTGTCGTTGGGAGCGACGGGCGCGGAGGAGATGACGTCGGCGAGCAGGCAATGCCATCGCATGCAGGCTCGGGCCTGCGAAGCACAGCCGCGACCGGCACATCCAAACGGCGTATTCAAGGATCGGTTCGATTGGCCGGTCCTCCATGATCTGCACGCCATGACGGACAAGGGATCTGCCGCATGAAGGACTTTATTCTCGCCATCGACCAGGGCACCACGTCCACCCGCTCGATCATCTTCGACCGCGCCTACAAGAGCCGCGGCACCGGCCAGCTGGAATTCCCCCAGCATTTTCCGCAGTCGGGCTGGGTGGAGCATGAGGCCGAGGATCTCTGGACGACGACGCTTGAGACAGCGCGCAAAGCCATGGAAACAGCCGGCGTCACCGCCGCAGACATTGCCGCCATCGGCATCACCAATCAGCGCGAGACGGCGTTGGTCTGGGACCGGCGCACCGGCAAGGCTATTCACCGTGCCATCGTCTGGCAGGACCGGCGCACGGCAGACCATTGTGCCCGCCTGCGGGCGGACGGCCATGCCGATCTGGTGGCAGAGCGGACAGGCCTGTTGATCGACCCCTATTTTTCCGCCACCAAGATCGCCTGGCTGCTGAACAATGTCGAGGGCGCTCGGGCCGCCGCCGAAGCGGGGCATCTCGCCTTTGGCACCGTCGACAGCTGGCTGATCTACAAGCTGACCGGCGGCAGGCGCCACGTCATCGACGTGACGAACGCGTCGCGCACCATGCTGTGCAATATCGGCACCGCCACCTGGGACGAGGATCTGCTTCGACTGTTTGACATCCCAGCCTCGATGCTGCCGGAGATCCTTTCCAATATCGATGAATTCGGCGAGACGGTCCCGGATCTCTTCGGTGGTGCCATCGCCATTCGCGGCGTGGCGGGCGACCAGCAGGCCGCCGTCATCGGGCAGGCCTGCTTCACGCCCGGCATGATGAAATCCACCTACGGCACCGGCTGCTTTGCCCTTTTGAATACCGGCAAGGACCGGGTAACCTCGAAGAACCGGCTGCTAACTACCATTGCCTATCGGCTCGACGGCGAAATCCACTATGCGCTCGAAGGCTCGATCTTCATCGCGGGCGCGGCCGTGCAATGGCTGCGCGACGGGCTGAAGATGATCGGCAAGGCATCGGAAACCGCAGAGCTTGCGGCCAGCGCCGATCCAGGCCAGGCCGTCTATCTGGTGCCGGCCTTTACCGGCCTTGGCGCGCCCTGGTGGGATGCGGAGGCGCGAGGCGCCATGTTCGGCATGACGCGCAACACGGGCCCTGCGGAATTTGCCCGGGCAGCGCTGGAATCGGTCTGCTTCCAGACCCGCGATCTGCTTGGCGCCATGCGCAAGGATTGGCCGGGCAATGCCGATACGCTGCTGCGTGTCGATGGCGGCATGGCCGCAAACGACTGGACCATGCAGCGGCTGGCCGACATTCTGGGCGTTGCCGTCGATCGCTCGGCATCGCCGGAAGTGACGGCGCTCGGGGCGGCCTGGCTTGCGGGCCACGGCGCCGGCATCTGGCCCGACCGGCTGGGTTTTGCGGCCGATTGGCACCGCGAGCGGCAGTTCGTCCCCTCGATGCAGGCGGACGAACGCCGGCGCCTGCTCGACGGCTGGGATTCGGCAGTGCGCTGCACGCTCGCCTTCGGCCGGTAATTTGCGGTAGGCGACCGCGCACGGCGCGGTTAAGGTTGCACCAGAGGCTTTGAAGCCTTCATCGACATCATTCCGGTTCCCACGCAAGGTATCTGCTCATGTTCAAGCCCAACCATCTCAAAGCCCGCCTCCTTGCCGGAGATGCCGCCTATGGCTGCTGGGTCGGCGGCGGCTCACCGACCAACTGCGAAATCCTTGGCCATCTCGGCTTTGATTTCCTGCTGGCCGACCATGAGCATGGCCTGGGTGAGACGCGCGACATCGTGGACGCGCTGCGCGCCATCGAGGCCACACCAACGCCGCCCGTCGTGCGTGTGCCGTGGAACGATCATGTCTTCCTGAAGCGCGTCATCGACGGCGGCGTACAGTCGGTGATGATCCCGCAGGTCGACACGCCGGATGCGGCGGCCGATGCGGTGAAGGCCTGCCTTTACCCGCCCCAGGGCATTCGCGGCTATGCGGCAAGCGTGGTGCGCGCCTCAAGCTATGGCACCGAGCCGGATTACCTCGAGAAGGCCAATGCCAACATGCTGATCGTGCTACAGCTGGAATCCTATACGGCAGTCGAGCATGCGGCCGAAATTTCGGCAATCGAGGGCGCCGACGTGATCTTCATCGGCATCAATGATCTCGCCGGCTCCATCGGCCGGCTGGGACAGACCGGCCATCCGGAAGTGCAGGCGCTGGCCCGCAAGGCCGAGCGCGATATCCTTTCCGCCGGCAAGATCATGGGCACGGTGCCGAATGCGGGGGCCAATGTGCATGACCTGCTGGAACGCGGCTACCGATTCATTCCCGGCCCCTATGACGTGGCGCTGCTGCGCGACAGCGGCCTTGCCGCCATGGGCGAGTATCGGGCCATCCAGCAGGCCCGCGCCAGGGGCGAAGCGCCGCCGCCGATTGCCGCCGCATCCTACTGAGCCCACTTCAGCCTATGTCTGCTGCCGCGCCTTATGGCGCAGCAGCATGCCAAACAGATCGCGTGGCTCGTCGGGATCGGCCAAGAGGTCGAGATAGTCGATTTTTCCTCCGGCGATCAGGATGTCGCGCACATAGCGCAGGGCGGAAAAATCCTCGGTGGCAAAGCCGACGCTGTCGAACAGCGTGATCTGTTCGGCCGTCTGCCGGCCGGGTGCGGTTCCGCTCATCACCTGCCAAAGTTCCGTCACCGGATGATCGGCCGGCAATTGCTGGATCTCGCCTTCGATG